>JAVBND010000021.1:0-69419 GCA_031551775.1 Eubacteriales bacterium
CGCTTTCGCTCAACCTCGGTCCCCGTCTCTTGGTAATCAGTGCCAAAACATCCCCGCTCGACTTGCATGTGTTAAGCACGCCGCCAGCGTTCGTCCTGAGCCAGGATCAAACTCTTGTGTTTAATCCTTCTCGCATTTTAGCTCTCGCTTCCATGCGCTTTTAACTCTTCGGAATCTGACTTCTTTTTCTCTCTCTTGCTTTCGCTGTGCCGTTTTCAAGGATCGTTTCGCGCCCCGTTTCTTGAGCGCTTGTATATAATATCATGCCCGCTATCCCGATGTCAACACCCAATTTCGCGAAATCCGCGCTTTTCTGTGTTAAGAAAAGTGGTTCTCACCAACCATCAACAATGGTTGCAACTGCCGTCCTTCAAGCGCGGCTTCTGCCGATTCTTTGAGACGTGAGGCGTCCAGCACGAGCGACGCGGGCTTGCCCGCCGGATCATCCTGGCCGTAAGGTACAAAGAAGATATGGCGGCGGCTCATGAGCGTACCGATGTTGCGCGCGCCCACAGCCAGGGCGTCGTTTGAGGACAAGCCAAGCAATACAGGCCGCTGGTTGCGCAACTGCGACTTGCACGCCATGGTCACCGATGTATCGGCTATCCCGGTGGCCAGCTTCGCGCATGTATTGCCGGTGCACGGCGCGACGATCACAAGGTCGAACATCTTCCTGGGCCCGATGGGTTCGACTTCGGGAATGGTGATGAGCGATTTTCGTCCGCACAAACTCTCAATGGTCTCGCGCACCATGTTGGCGGTAAAAAAACGCGTGTCCATCGTCGCGACGGCATTCGACAGAATGGGGGTCAGTTCCGCGCCCGCCGCAGTCAACGCGGGCAGCGCGTCAAACACCTTTTGAAGCGTACAAAACGAACCGGTTAAAGCAATGGCAATGCGCGCTCCGGAAAGAATACTGGTCATATCATTCGTCTCCTTTCATGGCTCTGATAACGGCGTTAAACATCGCCACGCCGGCGCTTTGCGGGCAATACCGCCCGGGCAGCGCCGGTTCACGCCAGGCGATGAGGCCCCGCGAAAGGGCGTCTTCTAGGTCCACCCCATAGGGCGGACTCGACAGATCGACGACAAGCGCATTCTTTTTTACCAGTGAAAGTTCGCAAGCACCCAACACCCGTTCTGGCGGCGTTGAGAAAATCACTTGCTGAACCGGCAGTAGCGCCCTCATCTCGAGCAGATCGACAGCGTTCGCGCCCGCCTGACGCGCTTTGACGCGCGCCTCTTCCCTGCGCGCCGCAACCGTGACATGCGCGCCGTATCCGTTGAGTATAAGATGCAGGGATCGGGCAATGCGACCGTAGCCCACGATGAGCACCGGGCATGAATGCCATTCGCGCACGAGCGCAAGGCCCGCGGCGCTGATTGCCCCGTCGGCGGTCTGGCGCGCCAGATCGAGCGTGAGCGCTTCATCGCGCGAGAGCAGAACAATCCTATGGCGCGCGCGAATCGCCTCCGGAATTTCTCCCGGCCCAAAAAGTATCAGCGCTGTACCGGCGCGAAGGTGCTCCGTCAGCGTTTCTAATGTAAACGCCTCCTGTGCAAACGGCAGAAGCGGTCCCTTTCCAAACGGATTGGGCATGACAATCGCTTCAGCTTCCTCAATGTCCCTCCAATCGCATTTGGGCACGCCTTCTAGCCCCGCCCGTTCAAGGCCGATCGCGCCCGCTTTCCAGCCTGCGCCCAGCGCCTTGCGTATCATGTATGCATAGCGTAAATCGCCGCCTATTGCAATCAATTCCATTGCAGCACCCCCTACCCTGTCATACGCGGCATCCTATGCCAATATCCGGGAAGGGGTGAGGCCGGTAAAACAGAAAACCCCCGGCCGTGTCGGTCGGGGAGATATATTCACACCAAAAGAATTATGCTTCGAGGTTCGGCCACTTTCCGTCCCGCTCAAAAGCCGCAACCGACGCGCGGGCGCGATTGACGACTTGCTTCTCAAACCCCATTTGCTCAAGCAGCGCGATGGCGTTGCGGGTAGCGGACGGGCCCTTGCTGAGTTTGTAGGGAAAGGATATCCCGCCTTCGGTCACTTCTTCATAGAAATGCCAGTTGTCGTAGGCATCCTTGAGCATGCGCGTAAGCTCGATGTCGTGCGTCGCCGCCATGGCGAGCACATTTCTGCCCAAAAGGCTCATGAGCACGGCGCTTGACGCCGCGACGCGTTCGACCGTGTTGGTGCCGCGCAGGATTTCATCGACAAACGCCAGCAACGGCGCGTCTTCGGCAATCGAGCCGATCAGGCGCTTGAGGCTCTTGATCTCGGCAATGAAGTAACTCTCCCCGTTGATGACGCTGTCGCGAATCGCCATCGAGCTCATCACCCGCGCGCGCGGCATGGCAAAGGATGCGGCGTAGCACGTGTTGAGGGTTTGCGCCAGGATCGCGTTGAGGGCGACCGCCTTGATGAAGGTGGACTTGCCCGAGGCGTTCGAACCGGTGATCAGCGCGTGGCTGTGCCAAGCCAGGTCGTTTCGCACCGGGTTTTCAACCAGCGGGTGCGCAAGGTCTTTGGCTTCAACCGTCAGCGCGTCATGAAACGCGGGCGCGCAATGAACCGACGCAAGCTCGCGCATTTGCGCAACGGCGAGCGCGGCGTCAATCTCACCCACCAATTGATAGATTTCCCTGAGCGCTTCTTCGTGGCGGGGAATGCCGCGCGTGATGGCGGACAGGCTGACCATGTCGAGCAGGAACGCGGTTTTGAGAAACTCGGTAATAAAGTCCATGTCGCCTTGCCGGTCCATGCCGAACAGCGAAAGCCACAAGCGGACGTGGCGAAGCTCTTTAAGCCACGCTTCGAGGCGCAGCTTCTCCTTCGCCAGCGCGGGATGATCCTTCTTGACAAACGCGCGCGCCGCGTTGATGGTCGAAGCGATCTGGCGCACGGCGGATTTTTCCCGCTTCCACCTGCGTTCGGTAATCATGTAAACAATGGTATTGACGGTGTACATTGCCATCGCCGCGAAAAGCAAGGGTTTTATGAAAATGATGCCCACGATGGCGAGAAGCATCAGCATTGACAAGGCATAATACACGCCATAGTTTGACGGTGTTTCATATTTGGCGTAAAAGAGGTAGCGCGCCGCGCCGTGAAAGGGCGCCTTGAGCACGCGGAAAAGCGCCTCGGAGACGTCAAGCCTGAGCGCTTTGTCGCGCCGGAAAGCCTCGGCGCGCGCGTCCCGCTCTTTAAGCGTTTCGTTCGCGACGCCCGTATCGCGGAGCATGTCGTAGAGCACCTCACCGCCCGCGACGCTGACCGTGCGGTTAAGGCGCGAGAACAGTTGATCCATGTCAAGGTCGTTCCAGGTGGCGTCGTCAACCCACAAAGCGCCCGGCGCGGCTTCGCGGCGCGCGCGGTGATAGGCGGCAATATCGTCAAGGATCTCGCGGTCAAGCTCCGGCGCGTCAGACAGCCAGCGTGCTTCGAGCTTTAAGCGCAGTTTCCTTCGCTTGAAAAAGCGAACAACGCATGACAGCGCAATCGCGGCGATGAGCGCCAACGGCACAATAAAGCGTAGCTCCAATTACGGCCTCCTACTCTATATCTCCGGTATCTCAAAATCCTCCGACTTGAAATTGGCGTAGTACCGCCCGCGAAGCGCGGTAAAGCGCAGCACGCAATAATCGGGGTCGGTCACGCCACCGGGGTAGTACATGGTATCGCCCATGCGCCAGATCATCTTCTTGTGTTCATCGTCCGTAAGGACTTCAATGTTGCCATAGAGCGTCGCGCCCCTAAAGAAGCGCTTGTCACAAACGTACACCGACGCCTTGGGACTTACAAGAAACTCGGCGACATGGCGGGAGGAGGTATTGGTCGAAAAGTACAAAACGCGCAGCCCCTCGCGCTTTCTCGGCGCGAGCATGGCGCGGGTGGCGGGAAAGCCATCCGCGCTCACCGACGCAAGGTAAAAGATGCTCTGCTTGCCAAGCAGGTTTCCGATGGTCTTCTCCGAATCGCGCATCATAAGTATCCCTCCATTGTCAAAGGATCGCGTTACGCGTCTGCGACTTCATAACCCTTCTTCGCAGACAGTCCGTGCTGGCGGTCGAAGTTTTCCTTGTTCTTGGCGATGTACCGTTCGTAGAGCTCATTTGAATCGAGCCCTGCGCGCAGGCACATGCTGACAAAAAAGTGCAGGATGTCAACGAGTTCTTCCTTGACGTTTTCGGGGTTGACGGGCTTCGGATTTTTCCACCACTTAAAGTTGACCTCGTCGATCAGCTCCGCCAATTCCGATATCATGGCCAGCGTCTGCATTTGGATCCATTGCTCGTCGCTGATGCCGGTCAGGCCCCGCCGCTTTATCAGCTCGTCGTTGAATGATTGTTGCAGATAAAATATCTCTTGTAACTGATCCATCGCTATACCTCCAGCGCGTCCACGCCCCGCCCGACCAATGCCATGGCGCAATCGGCGGAAAGCAGGTCGCGCGCGGCGCCCGCCACTTGCTCGTAGGTGATGCCGTCGATCTTCTTGATGACGGCTTCTTCGTCCTGCGTATCGCCCAAGAGCAGCAAGCGCCGACCCATGGCGTTCATGCGGCTGGACGTAGACTCAAGGCCGAGCACATAGTTGCCCTTGAGCTGATCGCGCGCCTGGGTAAATTCCGCGTTCGTCATGCCCTCGCGCGCCATGCGGTCCGCTTCCTCGCGGATGAGCGAAATCACTTCCGGTCCGTTTTGCATGCTGGCGCCCGCGTAGACCACCAGGATTCCGGTGTCGCGGTAGGAAGAAGGATAGGAATAGACCGAATAGGCCATGCCCTTTTCTTCGCGAATGGTCTGGAACAGGCGCGAACTCATCGCGCCGCCGAATACCGAATTGACCACCGAGATCGGGTAGAGCAGGTCGCTGCCCTGTGTCGCGCCCGGATAACCCAAGCATAGGTGCAATTGTTCGATTTCCTTCTCGCGCCTGAGAATGGTGGGCTTGGGCGGAAGCGAAACATACTTGGGCATCTCGCCTTCGGGGTTGACCCAGTCGCCCAGGCACTTGTTCGCAAGCTCGAGCAGCGCGTCCCAATTGTAGTTGCCCGCAACGGCCAGCACACAATTGTCGGGGCGGTATGTCTTGTGGTAATAATCAAGCACGGCGCCCCGGGTAAAGCCGGAAACCGTCTCCACCTCACCGAGAATCGGCCGCGAAAGCGGCTGGTCGCCGTAGCGCGCCAGCATGATCAGCTCGCTCACAACATCCTCGGGCGAGTCCTCTGCCATGTTGATTTCCTCGAGCACGACGCCTTTTTCCTTTTGAAGCTCGGTTTCGTCAAACGTCGAGTGGAGCACCAAGTCACTCAAGACGTCCATCGCGAGCGGCAAGTGCTCGTCCACCACCTTGGCGTAAAAGCAAGTGCATTCCTTTGCGGTAAACGCGTTGAGCTGTCCGCCGACGGCGTCCATGACTTCGGCGATCTGGCGCGCGGTGCGCTTTTCGCTGCCCTTAAAGAGCATGTGCTCGATGAAATGGCTGACGCCGCCCTGGTCGAGCGTTTCGTACTGAGAACCTACGCCCAGCCAAAGCCCGACCGATACCGAGCGAAAATAGGGCACGCGCTCACCGATGATGCGAAGACCGTTGGGCAATGTGATTTGATCAAACATATCTTTCTCTCCAAAAGGCGCGAGGAACCGGGGCAATCCCCCAATTCCTCGCGCGTAATCAATGATTTTGTCTATCTACGAAACCCGCCGCCGCGACCACCGCGGTCACCCATGGGACGCGGGGGCCTGCGCACCGGCATGGCCTCGTTGTCGTAGGTAATGTCGCTTCTGACCAGGTTGATTCGGCCCTGCCCGTCAACCTCGGCCACGCGGCACTCAAGCTGATCCCCGATCGAGACCACATCTTCGACCTTCTCCACGCGCCCGTTTTCAAGTTTTGAGATGTGGATCATGCCGTCCTTGCCCGGCGCGTACTCGACGAACGCGCCAAAGGGCATGATGCGCACAACCGTGCCGGTGAACGTGTCGCCCACCTGCAGTTCCTTGGCGATGCCTTCGACGATCCGCTTCGCCTTTTGCGCGGCTTCTTCGTCTGCGGTGGCGATGTACACGCTGCCGTCGTCCTCAATGTCGATCTTGACGCCGGTCTGCTCGATGATCTTGTTGATGGTCTTGCCGCGCGGGCCGACCACTTCGCCGATCTTCTCGGGATTGATCTTGAAGGTAATGATCTTGGGCGCGTACTTCGAGAGGCTCGGGCGCGGCGCGGGCAGCGCTTCAAGCATCTTCCCAAGGATGTGCATGCGTCCGTCGAACGCCTGCGCAAGCGCCTGGCGCAAGACCGGCTCGTCGATGCCCTTGATCTTGATGTCCATCTGAATCGCCGTGATGCCCAGCGCCGTTCCCGCGACCTTGAAGTCCATGTCGCCCAGGAAATCTTCCAGGCCCTGGATGTCGGTCAAGACCGCAACCTTGCCGGTGTTGTCCTGGTCCTTGATCAGGCCCATCGCAACGCCCGCGACCGGGCGCTTGATCGGCACGCCCGCGTCCATCAGCGAAAGGGTCGAGCCGCAGACGGAAGCCTGGGAGGTCGAGCCGTTCGAGGAGAGCACTTCGCTCACGAGGCGCAGGCAGTAGGGGAATTCCTCGGTTGAGGGGATCATGGGCTCAAGCGCGCGCTCGGCCAGCGCGCCGTGGCCGATTTCGCGGCGGCCGGGGCTGCGCATGGGCTTGGCTTCGCCGGTCGAATAGCCGGGGAAGTTGTACTGATGCATGTAGCGCTTGGTCTCCTCGGGACTGATGGAATCGAGGATCTGTTGCTCGCTCACCGGAGCCAGCGTGGTCACCGTCATCACCTGGGTCTGGCCGCGCGTGAACACCGCCGAACCGTGCGGACGCGGCAGGATGCTGGTCTCGCACCAGATCGGGCGCACCTCGGTCAGGCCGCGGCCGTCGGGGCGCACGCCTTCATCGATGATGCGGCGGCGCATGATTTCCTTGTTGAGCGCGTACAGCGCGTCGCCGATCTCGCTTTCGCGGCCCGCGAACGTTTCCGCGAAATGCTCCAACGTCTCTTTCTTTACCGCGTCCTCGCGCACCTGGCGCTCCTGGCGGTCGAAGGTTTCAAAGCAATGCCTGACCTTCTCGATCGCGAATTCGCGCACGGCACTCTTGACGTCTTCGCCCGGCAGCGTCAGCGGGAATTCCTGCTTGGCCTTGCCGATTTCGCTGACGATTTTCTCTTGGAACTCGACCAGCTTCTTGATCTCTTCATGGGCGAACAGGATGCCGCCCAGCATGACCTCTTCGCTGATTTCATTCGCGCCGGCTTCGACCATCAGCACGGCTTCCTTGGTGCCCGCGACAGTCAGGTCGAGCGTAGAGGCTTCCTTTTCGGTCATTGTCGGGTTGACGACGTACTTGCCGTCGATATAGCCGATGTTGACCGCGCCGGTCGGGCCCGCGAACGGGATCTGCGAGACACAAAGCGCGGCGGAGGAGCCGATCATGGCGGGGATATCGGGGCTGTTGTCCTGGTCAACCGACATGACGGTGGCGACCACGGTGACATCGTTGCGCATTCCCTTGGGGAACAAGGGGCGCAGCGGGCGGTCAATCAGGCGGCTGGTCAAGATGGCTTTCTCGGACGGACGGCCTTCGCGGCGGATCCAACCGCCGGGGATGCGGCCAACCGAGTAGAGCTTTTCCTCAAAGTCTACGCCAAGCGGGAAAAAGTCGATGCCGGGGCGCTGCGATGCGGAAACGGTCGCGTTGACCATCACGCAGGTCTCCCCATAGCGGACAAAGCAAGAACCGGAAGCCTGTTCGCAGTACTTGCCGAATTCGAGCACCAGCGTACGTCCGCCGAGCTCTGTTTCGTAGCGATTCATGGTGTTCCCTCCTTCGTGGGCATTTATCTATCTTCTTTTCATTGCTACCACTATATCATGCGCACAAAACGCCGCACGCAAACGCCGCCGCCTGGGAATTCCCAAGCGACGGCGACCGGTTCATCTCTCGGGGCCTTTTGCCACAGTCATTACTTGCGCAGACCCAGCTTGGCGATCAGGCTACGATAGCTCTCAATGTCGGTGCTCTTGAGGTAATCGAGCAGGCCGCGGCGCTGACCGACCATCAGGAGCAGACCGCGACGGGAGTGATGGTCCTTCTTGTTGATCTTGAGGTGCTCGTTCAAGTGGTTGATGCGCGATGTCAAAAGCGCGATCTGAACTTCGGGCGAACCGGTATCGCCTTCGTGTCGGCCATATTCGGCAATGATTTCCTGTTTGCTCTGCATAATGCTTTCCTCCATGTTTCGTATTACCGCAAGCCAGGCGAGCCGTTGGAGGATCGGCAGACCGAGCCAGCGGGTCCGAATTCGTCGGCATATTGCATGCCGCGAAAGGTATTGTATCACATGCGCCGCCCATTGTAAACGCGCAATTTCCAGTTTTGTGTGAATTTTTAAAGACAGTACGCTCCGTTCATGACAAATGCCGCCTATTTTATGGGCTTATTGATATCCGGAAGCTTGACATAGCTTCTGGGATCAATCACCTTGCCGTGATAGCTTAACTCGAAGTACAGACCCACCGCGTCGGTCGAGCCGGTTGCGCCCGAACGCGCGATCATGCTGCCCTGCCTGACCGTATCGCCCTTTTTGACATACACGTCGCTCAGATGCGCATAAAGCGCAATGACGCCGCCGCCATGGTCGATCAGAATATAATTGCCCATGCTGTTTTTGTCAAGCGCGCACGGGTCGATCAGGTCGCCCGCGGCGTTTTTCATCTTGGGCTCATCATGGACGCAACCATCGTTCACTTCAAGCACGGTGCCGCGGGCGGAAGAGAGCACATACACGCGCCGCCCGTTGCTGCCAAAGGTTATGCCGGGATGCTCGCTCTGGCTGAACTCGCGCAGGACGTAGCTCATGCCGTCGCGCGCCATGGGCCGGGCAAAGGGCGCGACCGGGTCAATGCCTTCGTCGGCCTTGACCAGCACCCAGCGGTCAAGCTGCTCAAGTTCCTCAAGCACCGCTTCCGCGCGCACATTGTTGCCCGCGCTCAATGGCTCGGCGCCTATGACGAGCCCCGGATCAGCCTTGGGGTAGATGATGTAACTGCCGTCGGGCACGTAGATTGCGCGCAGATATTGGCTGGTGCGGTCGCGCGTCTTGTGGGTCTGAACGTTGGCGTTCACCTGCAAACCCTTGGTCCCGCGCCTAATGTCCACGTACCACCTGCGGTTTTCAAGCGGGTGCATCATGAAGGTTTGCTCGCCGGCCGCGCTCACAAGAAAGCGCTGCTTGCGCTCGCCGGTAAACTTGGCCGAGATCAGATTGTCGCTCTTGCTGGTCAGGGAACTGCCGACCGTCAGTGCCCGGTCGCTCTTGAGCAGGCGCAGCGAATAAAGGCCCTCGGGTATGGTGGCCTGCTTTTCACACACAAATACATCAATGGTCACCACGCGGCCCTTGGCGCTCACCACTTTTACGCGCGACACACCCACCGAGTGCCCCGTCACGTAACCGGCCGAATCAACCGAAGCAACCGAGGGATTGCTGCTCTCCCAGCGGTAGCCTGAGGAACCGTCAAACAGCTTGACCGACAACTGCCGGGTCTTTTGCGGAAAAAGCAGCAGCTCGGTTGATGAGACCTCACAGGTCACGCGGCGAATCGCGCGCGCGCGGTACATGAGCGCCGTGCGCCCGTCCGCGACATACGCCTCCGACTGATTGAACCAGCCGCCCGCGTATACGGTGTACCCGCCATCCTCGCCGACCGCCTCAAGCGCGGCGTCTACCTCAAGCGTCTTCCACTGCCCGCTGCCCTCCCGCACATAATCGCCGCTCTGTTCGACCGGCGCGGCGTACAACTGGCCAAGTTCCTCGTTGAAATACTCAAAGCGCGTGTAGCGCCAGACCGCCTTGCCGGTGGCGACGGTACGCACGGCGGATTCAATCTCGGTTTCCTTTTGGGGCGCGATCGCCTCTTCCTGCCACTCGCCCCACGCGCCGTACTCGGTTGCCAGCGTTGAAACCATCACTTCACTCGCGAAAGCCAAAGGCGCCAAAAAAAAGAGCAAAAGGAGGAGCGCCAACAGCGTAAGCGAGCGCTTAAACAATTGGATCTCCTCCTTCATTGCTCTTCAGTATGTTTTCCCCGCGATCACTTCGCAAGCATCATGGCCCGGAAGCGAATCGTCCCGTTGCCTGCGGCCTCGCCGATACCCGCAAACGCGTCTTCCAAGTAGACGCGCACAATCTCGCCCCGGTTCAAGCCAGTATTTTCCGGCACAGGGTTTCCGTTTGTCACGGCGTGACGGTATCGGGCGTCAAGCACGACTGCGGGCAAGTGCTCAAGCGGCGCGTCAAGCTCGAGCAAGTGAGGGGCTACCCCCGTCTCGGCAAGCGTCTCAAGCGTCACCGCGCGCGCGATGTCAAACACGCCCGAGCGCGTGCGCAACAAAAAGGACATATGTCCGCCTGAACCCAGCATTTCGCCCAGATCGTGCATGAGCGTGCGAACATAGACGCCTTTCCTGCAAACCACATTAATTTTGTATTGATTATACTGTTCCTGTCCGATAATGTCAAGCGATTCGACGCGCGCCGCGCGCGGTTCAAGTTCGGGCGCAAGGCCCTTGCGCGCCAGCTCGTACATGGGTTTTCCGCCGCGCTTGATGGCCGAATACGCCGGCGGAACCTGCAAAATATCGCCGGTCAAATGCTTAAGCGCGGCGCGAACCTCCGCTTCACCGACCGTCACCGGCCGCACTTCAAGCACGCGTCCCGTCGCGTCCTGGGTGTCGGTGGTGACGCCAAGCGTAACCAGGGCGATGTATTCTTTTTCCTTGTCGATGAAATAGTCAAACAAGCGCGCCCCGCGCCCCACCATCACCGGAAGCACGCCCGCCGCGTCGGGGTCGAGCGTCCCGCCGTGGCCCACCTTGACGCCGCGCGCAAGCAGGCGTCTTACAAAAACCACGGCGTCCGAAGAGGTCATGCCTGGTGGTTTGAGGAGGTTAATAAAGCCGTCCATATCAGCGCAGCGCGCGCCGGACGGCGTCAAGCGCCCGCTCGGCCGCCTGGTCGATGGGCAGGTTCAGGTTCATGCCTGCGGCATTGATATGCCCGCCGCCGTTAAAAGAGTGGGCGATGGCCGCGACATCAAACCCGTCCCTTGAGCGCAAGGAGAATTTTGTGGATGCCCCACCCTCTCGAGCTTCGCAGGTCATGGCGACCTTGACGCCTTCCATCTCGATCAAAAAATTGACGACGCCCTCGGTCTCACTATAATCGGCGCCGCACGCGTCAAATATCTCCTGATCAAGCCGCGTCATGGCGATAGACCCATCCTCGTAAAGCTCAAGGCGGGAAAGCGCCGCGCCCAGAAGCCGTGTGCGCGCGACCGACCGGAGCCTGAACAGCCGGTAATTGACGTCTTCGAGGTCAAAACCGGCCTCAAGCAAGCGCGCCGCCGCCTGATATGCTTCGCTCGTCGTATTGGTGTAGCTGAAATTTCCGGTATCGGTCGATATTGCGGCGTAAAGAAGCGTCGCCATGTCGCGGTCAATTGAAACGCCGAGTTCATTGAGAAGCCGCACAACCATGATGCCCGAAGCGGGCGCACTGCCATCGACGAGTGAAACGTCAGCAAAGCCCGGATTGGTCTCATGGTGGTCGAGCAACGCCCAATTGCCTATCTTGCCCGACAGCGCGCCCTTGTCCCCCGCGCGGTCAAGCGCCGCCACATCGACAAACAACAACCCCTTCGGCTCAAAGTCCAGAGCCCCGGGCGCCCTCACCTCTTGCACGCCCGGCAAAAAGGCAAACATCTTCGGCACGGGATCCGCGCAAACAACACGCGCGCGCTTGCCGAGTTTTTGAAACGCCATGAAAAGCGCTATCGTCGATCCCAGCGCGTCGCCATCGGGCGAAACGTGCGGGATGATCGCGATGTCGTCATTTTCCTTTACCCAATTGGTCAGATCACTGATCACCTTCGCCATGCGCGCTCTCCTTGAGTATCCGGCCAATGCGGTCGGCGTATTCGATGTTGGTATCCAGTTCAAAGATGAGTTCGGGCGTATAACGCAAATCGACGCCCTTGCCGAGCTCCCTTCGAATAAACCCGGCGGCGGACTTCAGCGCCTTCATCATGGCTTCGCGCTTTTCCTCTTCAAGTATGCTGATCTTGACCCTGCAATAGCGCAAATCGCGCGTCACTTCCGCGCGCACAACGGACCAAGTCCCCCCAATCCTGGGATCGTTCAGTTCATCGCGAATTATGCGGCTCAATTCCTTTCGCACCTCTTCGCTGATCCGGTCAATCCGGTCAAATGTAGCCATATCCTTCTCCTTAACCAATCAAAGCGGCGGATATCCGCCGCCCGGTATTAAACCCTATCATTCCACAGCGCACGGGCAAAAATACAAACCGCGCCTCAGCCTCTTCGCGGGCAGCGCCAATCCGGGGACTGACCCCTGATCGGTCCCCCTCCCCAGGAGGGAACGGGGAGGCCAAAGCCCGCCACGCCAATCCGGGGACTAACCCCTGATCGGTCCCCCTCCCCAGGAGGGAACGGGGAGGCCAAAGCCTCCCGTAAACAACGCCCCCGGCGACCTGCGCGCCGGGGGTGAATCGGATTTTGACCAAGGGAGGGCTTTACCGCCCTCCCGACTCAAAATCCTCTCCCGTCCGAGTTCCGCCCGGAAAAGCCCGCAGGCTTTTCAGGAAATCGGCTCCGTCACCCCCGACTTGAAATATCCGCCCTCGGGAGGCGGAGATTTCAAGTCCGCCGCCAGGCGCGTCAGCGCTCGATCTCCTCCATCTGGAAACACTCAATGACGTCGCCTTCCTTGACGTCGTTATAGTTCTCAAGCCCGATGCCGCACTCATAGCCGGTCGCAACTTCCTTGGCGTCGTCCTTGAAGCGCTTGAGCGATTCCACCTTCGACTCGTGCACCACGATGTTGTCGCGCAGGAGGCGCGCCTGGGCGTTTCTCACGATCTTGCCGTCGGTGACATAGGATCCGGCGATCATGCCGACGCCCGTCACGCGGAAGGTCGCGCGAACCTGGGCGCGGCCCAGAATGTTTTCCTTGAACTTGGGCGCCAAGAGGCCCTTCATGGCCGCCTGAATCTCCTCGATGGCCGAATAGATGACGCGGTAGAGGCGGATATCCACCTTCTCGCGCTCGGCAATGTCGCGCACCGAGTTGTCCATGCGCACGTTGAAGCCAATGATGATGGCGCTTGACACCGAAGCCAGCATAATGTCGGATTCGTTGATCGCGCCGACGCCGCCGTGAATGCAGCGCACGCGCACTTCTTCGTTGGAGAGCTTCTCAAGCGATTGTTTGACCGCCTCCACCGAACCCTGCACGTCCGCCTTGACGATCAGGTTGAGGTCCTTGATCTGGCCGGCCTGAATTTGACCGAACAGGTCGTCGAGCGTGGTCTGCTGCTTGCTCTTGATGAGCGCGGCGCGCAGTTTGTCCTTGCGCTCCTCGGCCACCTGGCGGCTGAGCTTGTCGTCGTCCACCGCACTCATCAGATCGCCCGCATCCGGCACATCGCCAAAACCCACGACCTCAACGGGGTCGGACGGACCTGCCGTCTTCACGCGCTCGCCGCGGTCGTTCATCATCGCGCGCACGCGGCCGTAGGCGGTACCTGCGACAATCATGTCGCCCACGTTCAGCGTGCCGTTCTTGATCAGGATGGTCGCCACCGGGCCGCGGCTCTTGTCCAAGCGCGCCTCGATGATGATGCCGCGCGCCTTGCGGTTGGGGTTGGCGCGGAAGTTGTTCATTTCCGCCACCAGCAGGATCATCTCGAGCAGTTGGTCGATGCCTTCGCCGGTCAGCGCGGATACCGGCACCATGATCGTGTCGCCGCCCCAGTCCTCGGCAACCAAGCCGTACTCGGTCAATTCCTGGCGAATCTTCTCCACGTTGGCCGCAGGCTTATCCACCTTGTTGATCGCCACAATGATCGGCACCTTGGCCGCCTTGGCGTGGTTGATGGCTTCAACGGTCTGCGGCATGACGCCGTCGTCCGCCGCCACGACCAGCACGGCGATGTCGGTCGCCTGCGCGCCTCGGGCGCGCATGGCGGTAAACGCCTCATGGCCCGGGGTATCGAGGAAGGTGATCCTCTCCCCCTTGACATCGACCGTGTACGCGCCGATGTGCTGGGTGATGCCGCCCGCCTCCGCCTGGGTCACGCGGGAGGAACGGATGTAGTCGAGGAGGCTCGTCTTGCCGTGATCGACGTGGCCCATGATGGTCACCGCAGGCGCGCGCGGCTCGAGGTTGTCGTCGGTATCGGTAAAATCTTCGTCCTGAAGCACATCTTCCGCCGTTTGCGCAAGCTTCATTTCAAGCTCAATGCCAAACTCCTGGCACACGAGCTGCGCCGTGTCAAAGTCGAGCTCGTTGTTGATCGTCGCCATGACGCCCAGCAGCAAGAGCTTTTTGATGATCTCGCCGGCCGGCTTGCCGATGCGCTCGGTCAAATCCTTCACTGTAATCGTCTCGGCGGTCATGTACGCCTTCTCGATCTTGATGGGATCGGGCCTATACGTGGCCTGCGCACCCTTCTTTTTGCGCCTGTTGCGCCAGCTATCGTCATCGACCGTATACCCGCCGCGCCCCTTGATCGCCTTGCTCTTATTGCGCTCGGGATCGTTTTGACGCTGATATTGCTTTTTGTTGGGGTCGTAGTTGGACACGCGCTCTTTCTCGACCGTGGGCGTCAATTCGGGGCCCTTGCGAGCGCCAAAGCCGCCGCGCGCGGGTCCTCCGCCGCCCGGACGCGGTGCGCCACCGCCCATCGGGGGACGGCCGCCCTGTCCAAATCCGCCCTGTCCGCCCGGCGCGGGACGAGGGCCGAAGCCGCCGCCTTGCGGGGGACGATTGCCAAAACCACCCTGCCCGCCGCCCATCGGGGGGCGGCCATACGGAGCCTGTCCGCCGCCCATCGGGGGACGGCCATACGGGCCCTGTCCGCCGCCCTGCGCCGGACGGCCATACGGGCCCTGCCCATTTGCGCCCTGAACCGGACGGCCATACGGACCCTGCTGCGGCGCGCCCTGCACCGGACGGCCATACGGGCCGCCTTGCCCACCGCCTTGAACCGGACGGCCATACGGGCCCTGCCCGCCGCCCTGCACGGGGCGGCCGTACGGACCCTGCCCATTTGCGCCCTGCGCGGGACGGCCGTACGGGCCTTGCCCACCGCCCTGAACCGGACGGCCATATGGGCCCTGCCCGCCGCCCTGCTGCATGGGGCGACCTTGCTGCGTTTGCACGCCTTGCGGACGCTGCGCGCCCATTTGCGGCGCGTTTTGCTGCTCCAAAACCGGAGCCTCCTGCGAATCCGCCGACGCTGCTTTTTCAACCGCCGGAGGCGCTTTGGGCGCTGGCTGAGTCGGGACAACCGGCGGAATATCCGCGACAGGGGAAGGCTTGGGGGCGGAGGGCTGAGGAGCTGGAGCTTCGACCGCCTGAGGCACCTGCTCGGTCGAATAAGAGGTCATAAACTGGGCGGCCGCTTCGTATTGCTTTGAAAGCGCTTCCCGCTCCGCCTGCTCTTTTTGTTCCCGCACTTGCCGGTTCATATCATCCGACAGCCTTTTGAGCGAACGCAGCGCATCAAAGGCTTGCTTCCTGGACTCGGATACCGCGCCCAGCAGCTTCCCCGCGCCTTCGTTCAGTTCCCTTGTGGCGTCTTGCACCCTGACTTTGGTCATTCCCTACATGCACCCCCGCAATTAATCCATATGTGTGTCTATCAAATCGGTCAATTTGTCCGCAAATCCCTGATCCATAACCGCCGCCGCCATGCGCCCGTCTTTTCCGGCCGCTTGCGAAAGCAGTCCTTCGGGCAACGCCCGATAAGGCACCGACGTGTAAAGGCTTGCGTCTGAAATCACCTTTTTGGCGTTGTTTGACGCGCCTTGGTCGATCAACAGGAGTTTCGCGCTCCCGCGCCGCGCCGCCTGATCGGCGCTGTCAAGGCCCGTCACCAACCGCCCCGCACGCATGCACAAGCCAATCATTCCGGCGATTTTTCGCATAGCGCCTCCAGGCGACTGGCAAGCTCGTCGTACACATTTTCGCCGATCTCGGTTTCGAGCGCACGGGCAAGCGCCTTTGTTTTGCGCGCCTTTTTGAGGCAATCCGCCCGCACGCAACAGTAAGCGCCGCGCCCCGGCTTCTTGCCGACGGGATCCAGGCTGATCTCACCCTCGGGAGACTTGACCACGCGCATGAGTTCTTTCTTGGGCTTCATTTCGTGGCAGCCCACGCACATGCGCATAGGTATCTTGCGCTGCTTGATCAACTTTCTCCCCCCCAGAACCTGTTTTCCCGCAATCCGGCTCCCTGAACCGGCTGAGAATCCAACTTGAATCCGCGCAGCCGCGCGTCCAAACGCCGATTTTAATGAAGTTCGCGCTCCTCGGCTTCTTCCTCCGGCATCATCATATGCTCCTCGGCCTGGCTCTGGCTCTTGATGTCGATCTTCCAGCCGGTGAGCTTGGCGGCCAGTCGCGCGTTTTGCCCTTCCTTGCCGATGGCGAGGGAAAGCTGGTTGTCCGGCACGATGATGCGGGCGGCCTTGTCCTTTTCCGCCACGAACACGCTGATCACGCGCGCGGGGTTGAGGGCGTTGGCGATGTATTCCGCCGGGTCGCTCGACCATTTGATGATGTCAATCTTTTCGGTCTTGAGCTCGGATACCACGTTCTCCACGCGCATGCCGCGCGGGCCGACGCAAGAGCCGACCGGGTCGATCATGCTGTCGGTAGAATGAACGGCCATCTTGGTGCGGAAACCCGCTTCGCGCGCAATGGACTTGATCTGCACGATGCCGTTTCGAATTTCCGGCACCTCGATCTCGAAGAGGCGCTTGACCAAGCCCGGATGCGTGCGCGAGACCAGCACCTGCGGGCCGCGCGCGAGCTTTGAGACCTCGAGCACGTATACCTTGATCCGATCGCCGGGCGCGTATTCCTCGCCGGGCATCTGCTGATTGGGTTCGAGCACGCCTTCGGTCCTGCCCAGTTCAACCAGCACCTGCCGGTTTTCAACCCGCTGCACGATGGCGGTCAGGATCTCGTTTTCCTTCTCGATGTATTCCTCGTAGATCACGCCGCGCTCCGCTTCGCGGATGTGCTGCACGACCACCTGCTTGGCGGTCTGCGCCGCAATGCGGCCAAAGTCGCGGGGCGTGGCGCTGATCTCGGCAAGGTCCCCGATCTCGTAGCGCGGGTGAATGGCGCGCGCCTCTTCCAGGCTGATTTCAATCTGCGGATCTTCCACATCCTCAACCACCGTCTTGCGCGCCAGAATCTCCACCTGCCCGCTTGAGCGGTCGATGGTGGCGCGGACGTTGGCGGTCTTGCCGAAGTTCTTTTTATAGGCGGAAATCAGCGCCGACTCGATCGCGCCGTACAGCACTTCTTTGTTGATGCGCTTTTCCTTGGCCAGCGCTTCAAGCGCCGCAATCACTTCGCCCGAGTCGATGTTCGCGTTCATGAGCCCTGTTCCTCCTCATCGAGCACTTCAAGCATGCTCTCGTCAAAATCAAATACTTTTTTGACCAGCGCGACCGATTCACGCTTAAACGACATCACTTCGCCGCTCAGGCACTCGATCGTGACGACGCCGTCCTTCAGTCCCTCCAGCACGCCGGTAAAGGCCTTTACGCCGTTTATTGGCCGGTAGAGCCGAAGCTCCACCTTCTCGCCCTCGGCCTTGTCAAAGTCATTCTGCTTCTTGAGCGGACGGTCTATGCCGGGGGAGGAAACCTCCATGTAGTCATAGTCGATGGCTTCGACCTGCTTTTGCACCTCGCGGTGGAACGATTCGCAGTCGCTCAGCGAAACGCCACCGTCCTTGTCGATGTAAAAACGCAAAAAGCGGCCGGTTGCTTCTTTAACCAGCTCGACGTCCACCAGCGTATATCCCATCTGCTCAGCGGCCTTCAGCGCAATCTTTTCAGCCAGTCCCACACCCGTAGGTTTTGGCAAGCAAACACCTCATTCTCGCAATTGACGGACGCAAAAGCAAAGAGTGGGCAAACCCACTCTCGCGTGCCCCCGACAGGCATATCACCCCGATATACCATTCGATGGGCATTATACCACAATGGAGCAAAGAATACAACCGCTTGCGTTGATGAGACACAGAAATTTACTTAACAGTCGCGCCTATCAGGTCAAAGGCGGCGATTTCGCGGCCGGTCAGGTCCAGCACCCCGCTCTGATCTTCGCTTGTGTATGTAAGAAGGCCCGAAGCGTCCAGCGTCACTTCCCGGTACGCCCGAGCGCCGAACACCACGTTTGCGTCCTGATCGATCACTGACGTCACGCGCGTTCCTTCAATTTCAAAGGCGTTGGTGAACGCGGCTTCCACATCGACTTCTTCGCGCACATCGTAGTCCGAAGCCAAAAACAGCACGCGCCCGCCCGCGTCGCCCAGACACATAAGCTCCCGGTACGGCCCCGCGATTTCACCGCCGTCGCGCGCGCACAGGTACAAACACTTTTCGCCCCACGCGCCGCGCCGGACGATCAGCCTCTCTCCCATGACGCTATACACGTCAAACCCCGCGTCGAGCCCCGCTTCCATCACCACATCGCCGTCGCCGTCGATCAGTTGGGTGCAATCGTCCAGGTACAAGACCGCAAGGTCCTGGTCGAAATATGCCGACACGTAGATCTCCTCGCCCGTAAAGCGCTTCATGACCGAATAGTCGTCGGGGTTGAGCAGCAGGATCTGAGTGCTGTCTTCCTGCGCCAGGATCAGCCGCCCTTCTCCGCCGCCGATCTCAATGCCCTCGTACTTGGGCGTAATCAGCCAGTTGCCCTTTTTGTCGATCAGCCCCGCGCCTGTGGTCAGGACCGCTTCGGCAACGCCGCCCTTGAACTCGCCCGCGTAATCATACTGCGCCGTGATCGCCCATTCGCCGCGCTCATTGAGGTATCCCATGCGCCCGTTGTCGCCC
The DNA here is from genome assembly GCA_031551775.1 of Eubacteriales bacterium. Taxonomy (GTDB): domain Bacteria; phylum Bacillota; class Clostridia; order Christensenellales; family Aristaeellaceae; genus Anaerozeibacter. The sequence continues at coordinate 18,993 of JAVBND010000021.1, forward strand.
ACCACCGGCATCATGCCGTCGGCAAAGACCGCCAGGCCAAAGCTCACGCGAATGCCGGTCGCGCGCTCCGCACCGCCGTTTTCGACCAAGTACACACCGTCGGCGCGCTCGTCGTAGGGATCGGTGTTGAGCGCAAGAAAGGTGTTTTCCCCGCTCTTGACGAGCTGCGTATAGGCGCAGGGCACAAGCTCTCGAAGTTCGGTATCAAGCGCGCCGGTCAGGCCGTCCCGAATGACGTAAATGACGCCGCCTTCGCCATAGGCCGCCTCGTACAAGACATCGTTCAGCGGCGCGCCTTCCGGCCCGAGCAGCGCGCAGGTAGGTGCGCCCGCGCCCTTTTTGTACGCCGCGAACACCGCCTTTGCCCCGCTCCCCGTCACGCGTTCAATCGACTCATACGCGCCCCGGTCGGTCAGCGCCTGCCCATCCGGCCCCACCAGCAGCGCCCCATCCCTGAGCTCAAGCACGACCGGCGCGGGCGCGCCTTGCTCGGCGCTTATCGCCGTCGCGCCCGATATCCACACAAGGCTCAGACTGAGCGCCGCCGCAATCACAAGAAGACGCTTCATGCCAAGCCCTCCTCCTTCATAATTGGAAACCATACGCTTAAGACGAAAGCGCCTGAGGAAAGGTTCAAACCCTTACAGCTTCGCCGAAAGCACCAGCATGTCCCTGAGCAACTCTCCCTCGTCGTAAAGGGGCTCAGGATAATTGTCGGTAAAGAAGCCCTGCAGGGTATGGTCGTAGCAAAACCCAAGCCGCTCGTAAAAGGACACCCGGCTGTTTCCTGTACCCACGTACATCGTGCCAGAACCCTTGTACAGCTCCTTCAGATGCCGCACCAGGTCGCTGCCAATGCCCCGCCCCTGCCTGCCTTCATCGGTCGCGAGGTTCTTCAGCTCGCACGTCCCGTCCGGCAGATTCACCACGACAGCTTCGGCGACAGGCTGCCCGCCCTCAAACAGCACGTACATCTCGCCTTCTTCAAGGTACTTGTCGAGCATCGCCTCATCGGGATCGGCGAGCATCAAGAGCTTGAGGAAACGCTTCTTGTCCGCGTCGATCTTCCGGATCTCCCGCGCGCCAAGGTTGCCTTCCTTCCAGTGCTTTCGGCACAGGCTCACGTAGCTTTCATTGCCGCCCAGCACCACCTGTTCGCCTTCCTTGACCACACACCCGTCCACAATACGCGTGTTATAGGTGGCCTTGCGCCCGCACCAGCACACGGTCTTGACCTCTTCGATCGCGTCCGCCCATGCCAAGAGCGCTTCGCTGCCCGGGAACAAGTCGCCCTTGAAATCGGCGCGCAGGCCGTAGCAGATAACCGGCACATTTTTTTCATCCACAATATCGGTCAGTTTTTTCACCTGTTCGCGGCTTAAGAACTGCGCGTCGTCCACGATCAGGCAGTCGTACCCCGTCACATCGATCCGATCGATGTCTTCCATATATTCGCATGGCGCGCTTAAGCCCAGGCGGGATTTCACCTGATGGTCTCCGTCGCGCCCCTCAACGCGGGACTTGAGCATGAGCGCGCGCTGGCCCCGCTCGAGATAATTGTAGCGCACCATGATCGCGTTGGCGGTCTTGCTCGACCCCATCGCGCCGTATCGGAAGTATAGTTTCGCCAAGAATAACCCTCCCCGTCGTGTGTTCAGGCAGAGTATACCATATGAGCGCGCGCGTTACAAGTAGAGCGCAGCGGGGTCAAACTTTTGACGCCACAGCTCAAGCAGTGTCTTAACGTCCTCATGAAACTCGGCCAAAGTCTGCGTTTCGCCTTTTTCAAGTTCCTCCAGCACCTCAAAGGCGAAGCTGTCAGCGCCGAAAGCTTTGAAATCGGCCGCAAGCCGAAGTTCCGGCGATATGCCGGTCTTGACCATGAATTCGAATTTGTTTATGCTGCCCTTCATGTCGCGCGTCGATTCAAGCAGGCGCTTGCCGTTCCCCTTGTTGACAATGGCGAATACCCCGCCCACGACCTTCCTTTGCCTGTAGGCGTCCATCATCTGCTTTCTTTCGTCTTTTCCGGGCATGGTTCTGCCTTTCTCCTTTACCAATTTTGGTCAGTATACCGTTCATTTTTTACCCCGTCAAGCACTCTTTCGCGTTGCCCGATCTCTTTTCATGTGATATAATGCCGAAAACCCGCTGCCAAAGGAGGAATACCCATGTCCCTTGAAAGTGTCTCCCGTTTTTTCTCAGCGCGCGGCATGGCCGAGCGCGTGCTGGTCTTTGACACGTCGAGCGCCACGGTGGAATTGGCCGCTCAAGCGGTCGGCTGCGCGCCCCAAAAGATCATCAAAACCCTCTCATTCAAAAGTCCGGACGCGACCGGCTGCCTGCTGGTTGCCTGCGCGGGCGACGCGCGCATTGACAACGTCAAGTTCAAGAACCGTTTCGGCATCAAGGCGTCGATGCTCAAAAGCGACGAGGCGGTCGAGCTGACCGGCCACGCGGTCGGCGGCGTGTGTCCGTTCGTGGTCAAGGAAGGCGCGAAAATCTACCTCGACGAATCGATCAAGCGCTTCGATGCGGTCTACCCCGCCGCGGGCAGCGCCAACAGCGCCGTGCGCCTGACGCCCGGCGAACTCAGCGAACTTACGGGCGGCGAGTGGGTTGACGTGTGCAAGGACTGGGCCGGTGACGCGGTGTAAAGAGCCGGCCAAGGAAAAATAACCCGCATCAGCTTGATAAAGCGTTTTTCGCGCGCTATACTTTCAAAAACACTGAAATTCGGCCAAGGAGGATTTTCTCAAATGCTGCAATACGAAGCCGTACGCAAAGCCGACCCCGAAGTCTATGAAGCCATGGAACTTGAGCTCAAACGCCAAAAAGAGCATATCGAATTGATCGCCTCGGAAAACTTTGTAACCGAAGCGGTCATGCAGGCCATGGGTTCGCACCTGACCAACAAGTACGCGGAAGGGTATCCGGGCAAGCGGTATTACGGCGGTTGCGGTTATGTGGATGTGGTGGAAGATTTGGCGCGCGAGCGGGCGAAGGCGCTCTTTGGCGCCGAGCACGCCAACGTCCAACCCCACGCAGGCGCGCAGGCCAACCTCGCGGTCTATTTCGCGCTCCTCAATCCCGGCGACACCATCCTTGGCATGAACCTTAATCACGGCGGCCACCTGACCCACGGAAGCCCCGTGAACATGTCGGGCAAGTACTTTCACATCCTACCCTACGGCGTGCGCGAGTCGGACGAAACCATCGACTACGAAGCGCTTTATGACCTCGCCATGGAAAAAAAGCCCAAGCTGATCGTCGCGGGCGCGAGCGCTTACCCGAGGGCGATCGATTTTAAAAAATTCCGTGAAATCGCCGACCAATCGGGCGCCCTCTTCATGGTGGATATGGCCCACATTGCCGGACTCGTCGCGGCGGGCGAACACCAAAGCCCGGTGCCCTATGCCGACGTGGTCACCACCACCACCCACAAGACCCTGCGCGGCCCGCGCGGCGGCATGATCCTGTGCCGCGGCGAGTACGCGAAGGCCATCGACAAGGCGGTCTTCCCCGGCACGCAGGGCGGCCCGCTCGAGCACATCATCGCCGCCAAGGCCGTGTGCTTCAAGGAAGCGGCGGCGCCGGAATTCAAAGCTTACCAGCGCCAGATCGTGCTCAACGCCCAGGCGCTCGCGACGGGCCTCATGGCTGAAGGCATCCGCTTGGTTTCCGGCGGCACCGACAACCACCTGATGCTGGTCAACCTGACCGGCACCGGTGTGACCGGCAAGGAACTTGAGGCGCTCCTGGGCCTTGCCAACATCACGGTGAACAAAAACACCATCCCCTTTGAGACGCTCTCGCCCTTCATTACAAGCGGCGTGCGCCTCGGCACACCTGCGGTCACCACGCGCGGCATGAAGGAAGATGAAATGAAGAAGATCGCGTCGTTCATCGCGCGCATCATCAGAGACGGGGAGAACGCGACGCAAACCGTCCGGCAGGAAGTGCTCGCGCTGTGCGAGAACTTCCCGCTCTATCCGTGACCGCGAAGCGAAGCGAGGGGGGACAAACGTGCGTTTTACAAAAATGCAGGGCATCGGCAATGACTACGTTTACGTGGACTGTTTTGCCGAGACCTTGCCCAAGCCGCCCGAGCATCTCGCGGTCGAGGTCTCGCGGGCGCACTACGGCATCGGCGCCGACGGCCTGATTTTGATCGGCCCCTCCGGTATAGCGGACGCTTCCATGCGCGTGTTCAACGCCGACGGAAGCGAAGCCATGATGTGCGGAAACGGCATCCGTTGCGTGGGCAAGTACCTCTACGACTCGGGTCGCGCGAAAAAAGATCAGCTCGTGATCGACACGCCCGCAGGGCTCAAGCACCTATCGCTGCAAATTGAGGGCGGCGCGTGCGTCGGCGCGACGGTTGACATGGGCGAGCCGGTTTTGGTGGGGGCGGTGACGGTCGGCGCCGCCGGGCGTGACTGGGCGCTTGTGCGCGTTTCAATGGGCAATCCCCACGCGGTAGCGGTGGTGGACGCCCTGCCCCAAGACGCGCTCTTCTTTGAAGCGGGCGCGGCCATCGAGCGCAACCCCATCTTCCCCGACCGCGCCAACGTCGAGTTCGCGCGCGTAACGGCGAGGGACGGAATTGAGATGCGCGTGTGGGAGCGCGGTTCCGGCGAGACGCTGGCCTGCGGCACGGGCGCGTGCGCGGTTCTCGCGGCGTGCGCGTCGCTGGGGCTTACAGACAAAGCGGCATACATCACCCTCAAGGGCGGTCAGCTTTTTATCGAATGGCGCGGCGACAGGCACATCTACATGACCGGCCCCGCCGTGACCGTGTTCACGGGCGAGTGGTAGACGAGGAGGAATACGATGAACCGCATTTGCGTACTCGGAAGCATGAACGTCGATATGACCATGACGGTTGCGCGTTTTCACGCGCCGGGCGAGAGCCTCATTGCCGAGAAGCTCGAAATCTTCACCGGCGGCAAGGGCGGCAACCAGACGGTCGCGTGCGCGCGGCTGGGCGCGGAGGTTTCGATGATCGGCTGCGTGGGCGAGGACTCCAACGGGCAGATGTACATAAACGTCCTCAAGAAAGAGGGCGTTGACACCGACGGCGTGACGGCTACGCCCGACGCGCCAACCGGCGTCGCGATGATCGAGGTGGACCACAAGGGCGAGAACCGCATCGTGGTGGCGCTGGGCGCGAACTACGCCATGACGTGCGACATGGTTGGCGCCAAGGCCGATTACCTGAAGCGGGACGTGTGCCTGTTTCAGATGGAAAACCCGCTCGAAGTGGTGAACCACGCCATGGCCTTGGCCAAGCAGGCGGGCTCCATTGTGGTACTCGATCCCGCGCCGGTGCCTCTTGTCCCCATCCCCGATGCGCTTTTTGCGCTTTGCGATTACGTGACGCCCAACGAAACCGAGCTCAACCTGCTGACCGGCCTGCCGGTTGACACCATCCAAGAGGCCGCCAAGGCCGCGATGGTCCTCATCGGGAAGGGCGCCAAAGCGGTCATCAACAAGCGCGGCGGCCAGGGCGCGTTGCTCGTCACCAAGGACGGCCACCGCCTCTTCCCCGGCTTCAAGGTGGCTGTCGTAGACACCACCGCCGCGGGCGACTCGTTCAACGCGGGGCTCGCCGTGGGGCTTGCCAAGGGCTATTCCATAGAGGACGCGATGCTTCTGGCCAACGCCGTTGGCGCGCTGTCCACCACCGCATCCGGCGCGCAGGCGGCCATGCCGACCTTTGAAGCGGCAAGCGCCCTGATCGCGGCAAGCGCGCTGTAATGCCAATCCACTGACAAACCTGCCGCCGCGTCCGAAAGTGGGCGCGGCGGCAGGTTTTCGTTATTTCCAAATAAAAAAGCGGCCGCGCCGCTGTACTTCCCCTGCCTACGACTATACTATACCATAAACGCCGCGAAATTTCAAGACTGTTCATTCCCGGCCCGTTGTGTTACCCTATAGCAACCCGGCTCATCATACGGAAACGAGGTGTTGCCTTTGAACACAGGACCTGAGTTCGCGCGCGAGCAAGCGCATCTTGACGGGGTACTCGCCGTTGTCCGAGAACAACTGCTCAAGGCGCTGCAATCGGGCGAAGCGCGCTACGATGAACTGGTACTGGCGCGGCAGGAACTCAATGAGCAAACCGAGCAAATGTTCAGAAACCTCAACTCCGCCCAAGGGTTCGAGGAACTGGCCAACCTCAATCAATTGGCGCAACCGCTCTTCGTCGATCAGCGGCTCAGCGAAATGGGCTTAAAGCACATTGAAGCGCTTCGGCGCATGGCGGACGCGCCCTATTTCGCGCGCATCGACCTCAAGTACGAAGAGGGCGACACCGAGAAAACCTACATCGGCCGCGCGGCGCTGAGAAGCGGGGCGTCGGGCGAAATCCTGGTCACCGACTGGCGCGCGCCCGTCGCCAGCGTTTTTTACCGCTACGGCGTAGGCAGCGCGCGCTATGACGCGCCCGCCGGGACGGTCGGCTGTGAAGTGCTGCTCAAGCGCCAGTACGAGATCGTGCGCGGCGCGCTCAAATACTGCTTCGATGCCGATGTCGAGGTCCAGGACGAGTTCCTGCGCAGCCTTTTAAGCCGCAACGCTTCCCCGCAGATGAAAGCCATCGTCGAAACCATACAGCGCGAGCAGGACAGCGCCATCCGCGACATGGAACACGATTTGCTCATGGTGCAGGGCGCGGCGGGCAGCGGCAAGACCTCGATCGCGCTGCACCGCGTGGCGTACCTGATGTTTGAGGGGCTCGCCTCGCGCCTGTCGGAGAAAAACATCCTGATCCTCTCCCCCAACGCGCTCTTTGAGCGCTATATTGAAAACGTGCTGCCGGAACTGGGCGAAAAAAGCGTCGATTCCGTGACGCTTGAGCGCTTGCTCGAAGCGCGGCTGGGCGGCCGGGTCGAAACGCGCATCGACCGCTTTGAGGCGCTGTGCCTGGCCGATCGCGAACGCCGCGGCCTTCTGCGCGCGGCTTGCGCATTCAAGGGCTCCCGCGATTTTCTCAAAATCCTGGACCGCTTCATCGAAGCGCTGCCCCGGCGCGTGATTGCGTTTGAAGATGTCTACTACGCCGGGCGCGTGATCGCAACGCGCGAGGGCTTGCGCGCGCGCGCGTCGAGAAGGGGCGGGAAGCTCCCGCTGGGCGTCGAGCTCGTGCGCATGGAAAAAGCGCTGTGGACGGCGGTCCATGAAAGGCGCGCCGAGCGCCTTGACGCCCTTCGCGACTGGGCGCGCACGCTGCCTTGGCATGTGCTCGAGGTGGACGCGTTTGCGCGCGCCTGCTCGATTTTAGAGTGCCGCGCGCTGGCGCGGCGCATCCGGCGCTTTACGTGCCTTGACGCCCGCGCGCTCTACCGCCTCCTCATGTCGGACGCGGGCGCGTTTGGCCGTTTGGCGCGGGGGCTCAATCTGCCGGACGGGCTTGACGGCATGCTTGAGGATACCCGCGCCGCGCTGGACAAAGACCGCCTGACGCTTGAAGACGCTTCCGCCATCGCATACCTCGACATTCGGCTGATGGGTGCGGGCTCCATGTACCCGGACATCCGCCAGCTCGTAATCGACGAAGCCCAGGACGTAAGTGAATTGCAGTTCGCGCTTATGAACCTCATCTTTCCGCGCGCGCGGCTGACGGTGCTGGGTGATGTCCATCAAGCCATCGACCGCGAAGCGGATATGTCGCATTACGAAAGCATTCGCCGCGCGTTGCCCAGGCCGCGATCGGCGCTGGTGACGCTCGACAAGAGCTTCCGCTGCACGCGGGAGATCCTGCGCTTCGCTTGCCGCTTCCTGGGCCCCGACGTCCGCATCGAGAGCTTCAACCGCACGGGCGAAGCGCCGCGCGTGACCGGCGCAAAAAGCCGCGCGGAGCTTGAGCGTGAAATCGCGCGGACGGTTGAGCGCCTTAGGCAGACGGGCTGCGGCTCCATCGCGCTCATCACCAAGACGGAGCATGACGCGCGCGATTGGCACGCGCGGCTCTTCGCCATCCCCGACCTGCGCCTGATCGAGGGCTATGAAGCCGCGCGGGGCGCGTTCGTCATACCGCTCGCGTTGTCAAAGGGGCTTGAGTTTGACGCGGTGCTGGTGCTGGACGCGGATGATGCGCACTACGCCCAGCCGGAGGACAAGCAATTGCTCTATGTCGCATCGACGCGCGCGCTGCACGATCTGAGCGTGTTTTATGAAGGCGCGCCCAGTCCCTTTCTGCCGCTTCCAAAGGAGGTGCAGCCATGATCTTTGCGAATGTGCGCCGAATGATGGCGGAAATTACCGGCGCGGGCGAAGAGGAAATCGCGCCCGGCACGCACCTGTCCCGCTCAAACGGGGTCGATGCCACGGCGCTGGCCAAGCTTGTGATGAAGTGCGAGCACGCGTTTCGCGTCACCATACCGGACGAGGATGCCGCCTTCTTCGGGGATGTCGGCGATCTCGTCAGCGCCATAGAAGAAAAGCTCGCCGATGGCCGCGAGGACTACGTTGCGGTTAAAGACGACGACCGCACGGCGTGGTACTACGAGTAAACCGCCAAAACCAAGGAGCCGCGGCGCTGCTTTGTCAGCGCCGCGGCTTCAGCTTATCAAGCTTGCGGTCTATTTCGCGCCCAGCGCGTAATTTGCCGCGCTCTCGCCCGCGATCTTGCCCCAGACGATGGTGCTGGTGTTGGCCAGGCCGCCGATGTTCGCGCTGCCGCCGATGTTCGCGCCGCCCGCCAACTCGCCGCCTTCATACAGGCCCGGGATGGGTTCGCCCGCCTGGCTCAGCACCTGCGCGTTTTCATTCATCAGCGGGCCGCCCTTGGTCAGCATGACGTAGGGGCATGTTTTCAGGGCGTAGAACGGGCCCTTGAGTTCGACCATCGACTCGGCGGGGCGGCCAAACGCCTGATCCTCACCCGCCTGGGCGTAGCCGTTGTAGGTTTCGACCGTTTGCTTGAGCGCATCGGCGGGAACGCCGATCTTGTCCGCCAGAGCCTCAACGGTATCCGCCTTGACCACGCAATTTTCCGCCGCGAGCAGCTCGTCAAACTTCGCCCAGCCCTCGTCCTTTGAAATGATCGAAGCCTCGCCCGCTCGCATTTCCTCGGTCAGGATCATGTAGATCAGGTTGTGCGGCGCGCCGGCGTAAGCCGCCTTGCGCTCGCTGTCAAGGGCGCCAAACTCATTGACCACGCGCTCGCCGTTTGCGTTCACCCAGATCACGCCCGGGTACTCCATCACGACGGCCGTGGCGGTCACATCAAAGCCGCCCACCGGCACCGCGCCGGGATAGGCAGGCAGGTAGTCCATGTTGCTGAACTGCGCGCCGGCTTTTTCGGCGAACGCATAGCCGTCGCCCGTCACGAAGGAGGGCGCCATGGTCAGCACGTTTTCATAGTTGTACTTGTGCAAAAGTTCCTCGTTGTGGCCGTAGCCGCCGGTGGTCAGTATGGTGGCCGGCGCGCGGTACTCGGTTCCATCCTCCAGCACAACGCCCTTGACCGCCGCGTCCTCTACGATGATGTCCTTCACCTGCGTGTTCAAAAGTACGCTCACGTTGCCCTTTTCGACCTGCGCCTCGAGCACCGGGATGATCTTCTCGATGATCGCCTTGCCGTTTCCGGTGACACGGTATTCGCGCGCCACGTTGAAGGCGTCATAGGAAGCCGACATCTTGGGTTCGCGGTCGCCGAAATCAGCGCCCAGGCTGTCCAGCCAATCGACTGCGGCGGCGGCGTTTTCGGTGTGCTTGCGGGTCAGTTCGGGAACGTTGGTGCCGCCGCCCATGCGCACGATGTCCTCGGCGAAGTTCTCCGGCGAATCGGTGACGCCCGCGTCGATCTGCATCTGAGCGCCCGCCGCCGAGGTGGTGCCGCCCGCAAAGCGAATGGAGCCGCCCAGCGCGTCGTTCTTTTCAATCAGGTAGACCTTTGCGCCCTGTTCGGCGGCGGCAATCGCCGCGTTGATGCCGGTCGAACCCGCGCCCACAATGATGACATCGGGATTTTCAAAGGCAGGTCCCGCCGCTTCTTCGGCAGGCGCTTCTACCTTGACCAAATCTTCCGCTTTCAGCCCCGCCTGCTCAAGCGCGGAAGCGGCCGCTTCGCGCACAGCGTTTGTGGTCAGCGTCGCGCCCGCCACGCCGTCCACGTCGATCGAGTTGGTATTGACCATCGCCAGCGGCATCTTTTCTATGGCGACTTTGCCAATGCCGTCGGTTTCCTGATCGCCCACTGCGCTTGCTTGGGCAATCACGCCACCCTCAATCGTCAGCGTCACACTGACATCGCCGCCAAATCCCTTGGCGGTACCGGTGACCTCCTGCGCCAGCGCCGCAACGCTCAGAATGAGCGAGAGCACCAGGGCCAGCAACAAAAACAGGTTGGTTTTGCGCAATTCAGACACTTCCCTTCCACGCGATAGGGCCGATGACCCTCCTTTATTATACCGCAACATGGTATACACAGGTCAAGCGCCGGGCATGTTTTTTCAATATTTTAATATTGAAGCAAAATTTAGTTAACGCGTTCAAACCCGCAGCACCGGCCATGCGCCATGAGCACGCTTCTCCCGCTTTCGCGCAGGACCACGTCCAGTTCACAGCATGGCGCTTCGGTGATCAGGCGGCTCATCTTTCCCATCATGGGCGCGCGTAGTTCGCAGCCTTCGCGGTAGTTCACATCCGCCGTGAGGGCGAGCTTCCCCTGCTTCACTTCTACCTGGTACCGGCCCGGGCTCTCGCGCTCACCGGCAATCCTCGCCAAGCGATAGGTTGCGATTCGGCGCTGCTCGCCGCCCAGTGTGACCACGCCGATGATCCCGGTGAACCTTGCGCCCAGGAACGGAATTTCGGCCACCGCCAGCATGAGGGACGCGTCTGCTCGTTCCTCAAAATCGTGGCATTCCATCCACACCCACCTGCGCGGGAACGAACGTCCCCAGTCCATCTCGATGTACCCGCTGCCCCCGTCAAACAGGATCTTTTCCCCTTCCAGCTGAGCATAACCGTCTACAGCGTGGCGCAGGCTGACGACGCCGTGAAAGCACTCCATAAACGGCACGTGGCGAAAGGGACCCATGATGTCGCCGCCCGCGAGCGGCGTGATGGGCCCGTACCGAAATTCCGCCCTGACGCCGTCCAGCGCAAGCGACATCCCTTCGCGGGAGAACCGGTTGTCCCCGATCCTGATCATGAGCGCGTCCTCGCGCACCCACAAGCGGTCATGCGGAAAGGAAAAATACCGCGCGTGTCCGTTTGAAATCGTCTGAATGAACGCTTCCTTGTTTCCTCTTTCGTCGATCGCATAGCCCGGAATCGCGGCGAATACCGCTTCACCGGTCCGGTGTTTAAAATACCATCCCTTGAAAAAACGCCGCCGCTTTAGCGCCAAATGACTCACCTCATGACTAGTATGGCCAGCCTTTGCCCACAATAGTTTCTTGACGATTGTTTTTGAGGTGACGTATGCGGTCTCTTTGGATTGACACGGCTGCCATGGGACATTTTCCATCGCTTGAAGGCGACAAAAAAACCGATGTGCTGATCATCGGCGGCGGTATGGCCGGTCTTTTGTGCGCGCGCCTTTTGGCGGACGCGGGGGTAGATGTCATCGTTCTTGAAGGCGGTCTCATAGGGCGCGGCACGACCGGAAACACCACCGCCAAATTGACCGCGCAGCACGGCCTGATGTATGACAGGCTCACCAAAATGCGGGGGCGTGAAAGCGCGGAGCAATACCACGCGGCGATGAGCGAAGCGCTTGAGCGATTCCGCAAAATGGCGCAAGGCATCGCCTGCGACTTTGAGGACAAGCGCTCATTTGTATACGGGCTTAAAAACCGCGAAGCGCTCGAGCGCGAGGTGCGCGCCGCGCGCGCGGCAGGAGCCAAGGCCTCCTTCGTGCCCGAAGTCCCGCTGCCGCTTAAAGTCAAGGGCGCGGTTTGCTTTGAGAACCAGGCGCAGTTTCACCCGCTCAAGTTCCTGTCGGGCATGTCCATTGGGCTGAACATATACGAGCACAGCTTTGTACATACCTTGCGCGGCGATCTCGCCCTGACAAGGCGCGGCTCGATCAGGGCGCAAGCCATCATTGTGGCGACGCATTTCCCGATCCTCAACCGCATCGGCCAATATCCCCTCAAGATGTACCAGCACCGCTCCTATGTGGTGGCGCTCGAAGGCGCGGCCGATGTCGGCGGCATGTACGTGGACGAGGCGGAAAACGGACTGTCCTTTCGAAATTACGGGGATCTTTTGCTGATCGGCGGCGGCGACCACCGGACGGGGCGCGCCGGCGGCGGCTGGGCGGAGCTTGACGCGTTTGCGGAAGCCAACTACCCGTTCGGGACCGAGCGTTACCGCTGGGCGGCGCAGGACACCATGTCGCTTGACGCCGTTGCCTACATTGGCCGCTACGCGCGCGGCGCGCTGAACCTCTTCGTCGCGACCGGCTTTAACAAGTGGGGCATGACCGGCTCCATGGCCGCCGCGATCGGGCTTTATGGCCTGGTGAGCGGCAAGGCGCCCGATTGGCTGAATGTGTTCAACCCCGAGCGCGGCATGATGGGCAAGCAGCTTTTTCTCAACGCCGCGCATTCGGCTCTGGGTCTTATAAACCCCATTCCCAGGCGCTGCACGCACTTGGGCTGCGCGCTTTCCTGGAACGGGGCCGAGCACAGTTGGGATTGCCCTTGCCACGGTTCGCGCTTTGACCAATGCGGTCACGTGCTCGAAAACCCCGCCATGCGTCCGCGCGGGCAGGATAACGAGAATTAGGGCATAGTGTCAACAAGCCCTAGCCCTCGAGCGCCCCGGTAAAGTCAAACAAAAACGCCGTGCCTTCCCCTGGCGAACTTTGAACCGCGACTTCGACCCCGTGCCTGAGCGCGACTTGCTTGACGATTGAAAGGCCGAGGCCGGTGCTGCCCGCGTCGCCCGTGCGGCCCAGGCGGTTGTAGCGCTCGAAGATGTGCGGAATGTCTTCCGCCCTCATGCCGCGCCCATGGTCGCGTATGGTGACGATGGGCGCGGCCGGTTCCATCTTCATCTCAACCGCTTGACCGGGCGCGGAATACTTGACCGCGTTGTCAATCACGTTCATCAGCATTTGCCGAAGCCGCCCGTAATCGCCCGTTACGCGGTAGTCCCTGTCCGGCTCCTGCGAATAAAACCCAACGCCTTGGCCGCCGGCCAACCTGGTTGCGCTCATCGCCACGTCCGACATAAGTTCGGTCAGGCTCATCGCCTTTTTGTCAAAGGAAAACGAAGCGCTCTTGAGCCTGGACCATTCGAGCAAGTCCAGCACCAAGGCCTTCAGGCCGCCCGCTTCGCGCTCAATCTGCGCAAGGTAGCTGGCCTTTTTTTCATCGGTATCGACCACACCGTCCTTTGCGGCTTCAATGGACGCGCAAATGACCGTCACCGGCGTCTTGAGTTCATGGGAGACCTCCGACAGGAAGGCTTCCTGCTCCTTGCGCAATACCTCGCGCTGCACCTCCGCCTTTTGCATGCCTTCGGCCATCCCGTCAAGCGTCCGGGCCAAATCGCCCAGCTCATCCCCGCGCGCAAGCTCAGAACGCGCCGCGTAATCCCCGCCGGACAAAAGCCGCGCCACCGTTTGAAGCCGCCTGAGCGGGCGCGTGAGCAGGTTCATCATAAAGATGGCAAGGCCGCCCGCGACCAGCAAGCCCAGAACGCCTGAGACCAGCATGGTTTGAATGCTGGTCACCTCGGCGTCGCCAATCATCGTGGAATCGGTCTTGAGCATCAGCGCGCCGCCCGCCGCTTCCATGGGTACGGCGGCATAAATGTAGAGCTTGCCGTCTTCCTCAAGCCTGAACACATCCTCCGCGCCGCCGAGCGCGCGCTCCACCGCTTGGGCGACACGGGGCTTCAGGTCGCCGAGCGCCTTCTCGCACAAGTTCCCCGACGCGTCCAGACAGTGGAACGCGCCGTCCCGATCTATGAGGCCAAGCTTGCCGTGGGTTACGTCCTCAAGCGCGTACAGGTATTCGCGGTTGCCGTCCGCCTGATCAAAGGGGCGGGTTTTTCCGTAGTGTTCGGCTATATTGGCGGCGTCGTTCCTGACCACGGTTTGATGGTGCGCGAGGTTGGCTTCCTTGGTCATGGCGTGGTAAATCGCCGTGATCAGAAGCGCATAGACGATCAGGAGCAGGCTGGTCACCGCGAGAAGCTTAAGAATCATGTGCTTCTTCATGCTTTCAGCACCTCAAAGGCGTAACCGACGCCCCATACGGTCTTGATTTCAAACAAGGGATGCGGATGTTCGTCTATCTTGGCCCGCAGGCGCTTGATGTGGGTATCGACCGCGCGGTCGCTCCCGATGTGCTCATACCCCCATACCATGGTCAGGAGGTTGTCGCGCGTAAACACGCGGCCCGGCTTTGACGCGAGCGTCCACAGCAGTTCGAGCTCCTTGCGCGTCAGGATCACCCGCTTACCGGCAAGCATAGCCGTTTGCTGGGGCAGGCTGATCACGAGCTGCGCAATCGACAGCGTCTCCTCCGACCCGGCCTGTGGTACGCGCCGAAGCGCCGCGCGGATGCGCGCCATAACCTCATTGGGGGAAAAAGGCTTCACGATATAATCATCCGCGCCCAGGTCCAGCCCCGCCACGCGGTCTCGGTCTTCGTTTCTGGCTGTGATCATCAAGATTGGAGCGCTTGACACGGCGCGCAAACGCTTGAGCACCTCCACGCCGTCGATTCCCGGCAGCATGACGTCGAGCAGCACCAGGCACGGCTGATGCCTGACGAAAAGTTCAAGCGCCTCTTCCCCTGTGCGCGCGATGAGCGGCGAGTAACCCTCCTTGCGCGCATAGTCGGACAGGATGGTCAAAATCGATTCGTTGTCGTCAACGATCAAGATGGGCTTCACGCGCATCACCTCGCCTTAGATATCGCATGGATCATATCACATCCATTTCCCATATAACAGCACATTCGCACGACTCTTGTGAAAATTTCTTCGAATGATAAAAAGTACATCATTTCGCCATAAATCGAACCTATTCTATGCCTCATGGTAAAACCCAATCGATACATTTTGAAGGAGGCAGGTTTACTCATGAAGAAGCTGTTATCTGTGGCCTTGTGCGTGGCGCTATCGGCGCTGTGCGCCTGGGCGTCAGCCGAGGTTAGGACCGGCGCGGCCAGGGGATTTGGCGGCGAGGTCAAGGTCAACGTGACGGTCGAAGGCGGCGCGATCACGGCGGTCGCCGCCATTGGCGAATCCGAGACCAACGGGATCGGTTCGCGCGCGATTGCGGAATTGCCCGCAGCGATCGTGCAAGCGGGCAGCGCCGACGTCGATGGCGTGAGCGGCGCGACGGTTACTTCAGCCGCAATTGTGCGCGCGGTCAAGAACGCGCTCGACCCCGAAGCATTCCCCTATGAGGCCGAAGCCAAGGCCGCAGAAGAGGTTCAGGCGCTCCTCAAAGCCGAAGCGTCGTTGGGCTTTGGCGTTGTGTCCTCCGGCCGCATCGGACCCGGCAAGGACGACACCGACGCCCAGGTTTATTCCATCAACCAGGTCATGGCAAGTGCAATCTTTGACGGCGAAGGCCGCGTGCTGCGCGCCTACATCGACCAGGTGGAAGTGGCAACCCCCAACTACGACGGCGATTCCATGCCCCATTTCTCGGGCTTCCCAGGCCAGACGGCGTACAACAACGACGCCGATCACGACGAGAAAATCGACTCCGTGATCGAGCCTAGCGAAGAAACCTTCTTGAGTGAAATTGCAAGCTGGACCACCAAGCGCGAGCGCGGCGACGGCTACCGCATGGCGACCGGCTCCTGGTCTAGCGAGATGAACGCCTACGAACAGCTCTTTCAAGGAAAAACCGTGGACGAGATCAAGGCGTGGTACCTGTCCTACTGCTCGGACATCAACGGCCGCCCGCTCAAGGCCGACAGCGCAAATGAGGCCGATCAGGCCAAGTACGCGGCGCTGAACGATGCCGCGAAGCAAATGCTGGCCGATGTGGTCTCCTCTGCGACCATCAGCCTGAACGACAGCCACGGCGACATCGTGGGCGCGATTGAAAAGGCTTACGCGAACCGCCGCCCGCTCGCTCAACTGCGCGCCACGTCCATGGGCCAAGCGGTGCTGCCCTCGGGCCGCGTCGGACCGGGCAAGGACGACACCGACACCCAGGTGTACTCGATCAACGAAGTGCATGTGACCGCCCTGTTTGATGAGGAAGGCCGCGTCGCCGCGCTCACCATCGACGAGACCGAGACCGCGACCCCCAACTACGACGGCGCGTCCATGCCGCACTTCACCGGCTATCCGGGGCACGGCGGTTACAACAACGACGAGAACCACGATGAGAAGGTGGACGGGACGCTTGAGCCGACCGACGAAAGCTTCCTCGGTGAAATCTCCGGCTGGACCACCAAGCGCGAGCGCGGCGAAGACTACCGCCTGACCACCGCCAGCTGGGCAAGCGAAATCGATCGCTACGAGAAGCTCTTCACCGGCAAGACGGTCGAGGAGATCAAGGCGTGGTACGCATCCTACTGCTCGGACGTCAACGGCCGCCCGCTCAAGGCCGACAGCATAAACGAGGCCGATCAGGCCAAGTACGCGGGATTGAACGAAGAAGAAAAGGCCATGCTGGCCGACGTCGTATCCTCGGCAACCATCAGCCTGAACGACAGCCACGGCAACATCGTCGGCGCGATTGAGAAGGCTTACGCGAACCGTTTCCCCATCGATTTGACGGTCGGATAAGGCAGATGGTGTTTACCCGAGTTAGCGTGGGTGGATTTTGCGGGATTTTTGCGCCAGACAAGGCGCTTTCCCGCAAGAATACTCATCGTACTTCAAGGGGAAGCAACGCTGTCCGGCGTGAAATTACTTGATCGAACCAACCAACAAACCCTTGATCATGTACTTTTGAAGGAACAGATAGACGATGACTGCGGGCAGGACCGATAGGATCAGCCCCGCGAGTTGCGTGGTGGGCTGAGATGCGTTGCGCTGCACCAGCGATACAAGCGCCACCATGACCATTTGACGGTTGCTCGACGACAGGTACAGCATGGGCGTGAGCAGATTGTTCCAAAACCCGATAAAATTAAAGATCACAATGGTCGCTACCGCCGACATGCTCAGTGGCACAATTACATGCCGCACCGTCATAAAATAGCCCGCGCCGTCTATGCGGCTGGATTCCACCAGCTCGTCCGGAATGCCCATCATCGCCCCTCGCGCGAGCAGGATTGCGGCCGGAACCCCGCCGGCCAGGTACGACAGGATCACGGACCAGTAGTTGTCGATGAGTCCAAATTTTGAGAACATCACAAAGGCTGGGATCATGGAGACCTGGCTGGGCAAAAATATTGTTGAGATAATGGCCAGATATACGATGTTTTTGCCGCGAAACCTGAGCTTGGCAAATGCGTAGCTGGCAAACACCGCAAACAGCACCAGCAGCACAGTCGAAGCAATCGTAACGATCAACGTGCTTCTGAAGTATTGAAAGATGTTGAAATTTGAGATGACCATGCGAAACTGGTTCAGGTTGAATGAAGCGGGCAGGCTAAACTGGTTTCGGTAATACGCCTCCTTGGTTTTTAGCGCGTTGATCAACATGAAGAAGAGCGGATAAAAAAACGTGATCGTCATCACGCACATCGCGGAAAAGACAAGTGCCATCACAAAGGCGGATTTGCGGTCCGCAAAATGGTTTCGTTTCATGTCAATCAACCGCTCCAATCATCGGATTTGTTCGCTACGCGCATCTGAACCAACGTCACCAGGCCCACGATTGCCATCAACACAACCGCGATCGCGCATGCGTAGCCGAATTCGCTGCCGCCCATGAATGCCTTGGCATAGATCATGTAATCGACCGTGGTGGTCTCATAGCCCGGCCCGCCCTTGGTGATCGAAAACACCATGTTGAACAGGCCCGTAAAGCACCACAGCACCGACACGACGCACGAATATTCCACCGTGCGCACCAAGAGCGGCAACGTGATTTTAAAAAGACGCGTCCAGTATCCGGCGCCATCGAGCTTAGCGGCCTCATACACCGACGTGGGAATCTGAGACATGCCGCCCAGGAACAGCATCCCTTGCCATCCGATGTTGACCCACACCATGCAGATTACGATCACCGCCAGGCCGCTCCAACGTGAACCAAGCCAGTCGAGCGCCAGCGCGCCCAAGCCCATCGAGCGCATGATTTGGTTCAGCGGGCCATTGTAACTAAAAAACACCACGAACAGATATCCGATCGTGAGCGTAGAGATAACCTGCGGCAGGTAGTAGCACGAGCGGAAGAACTTCCAGCCGGGCATCTCCTCATACAGCAGCACCGCCACAATCAACCCCAGAAACAACTGCAACGGCAGATAGCTCAACAGCACCAGGTTGTTGACGAGCAGCGTCCAGAACTGGCTGCCGCCCAAAATCGTCTGATAGTTCCGAAGTCCGATAAAATCGCTTCGGAACAACCCGTCCCAATTGGTAAAACTCTTGATAATGCCCGTCACCATCGGATAGCCTCTTATGGCGATCAGGAGGATCAGCACCGGCAGCACTGACAGCCAACCCTGGCGGTTTTCACTTCGGGTCAGATTGGGCGCCGTCCTTGGCTTCGCAACCATTTCATCACCCCTCCCATTCGGGGGCGGCAATCCACCAGCAGCGGATTGCCGTCCCCGGAGCATGGACTCGCGAAATACGGTTATTTGGCGGCTGCAGCCTGCGCAGCGGTAGCATCCAGCGCCAGCGCGCTTTCAAGCGGCGTTATCGTGCCGATCACCGCCAGGCCCGTTTGTTTGTAGTAGTCGTTCATCACGTCGGACTGCATCGAGTTGTCGTTCCAGGGAAACAGGTTCTCTGCGGTGACGGCCAGCATCTTCTCGTACACCGGCCTCCCGGCCCAACCGATATCCTCCGCGGTGATATCGGTGCGCTGGGGCAGTTTGGATTGCATCACGCACATGTCGATCGCGTTTTTCTTGCTGGAGAAAAAGGACAGGAAATCCACCGCGAGTTGCGGGTCCTTGCAACTGGATGTTACGCACAGCGCCTGACCCACGCCGCCAATGGTGGCGTTCTGGTAAGGCACGTCATCGACAAAGTTGGGCGCTATGAAGATGCCCACTTTGTCCTCGCCCATTTGGGTGATGGCGGTTGAGACCATACGGTTTGCCGCAACCAGCATCGCGGCGTCCCCCATGAAGAACACCATTTCCGCGTCGGGGATGCTCATATAGTCCTTGTTTAGGATGCCTTCTTTGTACATGTCGGCCATCAAGGCGATCGAACTGAGGTAGCCCTCATCGTCGGCAAACTTTGTGAGGCCAAGGCTGTTGCTGGTCACGCGCTCGGGGCCGGATTGCTGCGTCCACCAATTGCCAAAGGAAAACATGAACGCGCCGTTCCAGCCTCCATCGCGGGCCACAATGGGCTGAATGCCCGCTGCTTGAATCTTGCGCATCGCATCCATAAACTCCTGCGCGTTCTTGGGCCTGCCTTCGCCCTCGAGATCCACACCCGCCTGAGCCACCAAGTCCTTGTTGTAGATCAGCAGGCCCAGTTCAGCGCCGGCTGCCGGATAGCCATAGATCGCATTGTTCACATCAAGGTCGTGCGCCAGCGCTTCCCAACCGATGATCATCTCGCGATCCTCTTCGGGAATCAGATCCTTGATGTCCATAAGCACGTCGCTGAGCGTGGTCACCAAGTAGCCGGAAAAGATGTTCGCGATGTCGGGCGCGTTCTTGGCCAGTGTAGCGGCCTTGAGCTTGTTCTGCAATAGGTTTTGGTCGCGCTCAAGGACCATCTCAATCTTGACACCCGGATTGGCCGCCTCGAATTCACGGCAGATGCGCGAAATTGTCCACTGATCCTCGGGGGTCTCCATCTCCTCCGGCGAGACCAGCGCGTACTGCCAGATGGTGAGCGTACGCTCCTCCTGAGCCAGCGCCGTGAGTGAACCGGCGCTCACCATAATGAGCGCTACTGCCAATGCGATAACCAGAATCCTCCTGATGCGTGACATGTCCTTTCCTCCTTTTCCTTTGTCGCGTTGTTGTAACCTTACACGCTTGTGAACCAGTCTTCCCAAGCCTGTGAACCCATAGGTTAAGCCATTTGTTCGCATGTGCGGATGAGTTAACACATAGACAATCTATTTTCTGATCCGTCCTTCCGCCCGGCGAAGTCAACGCTTTCCATCTCCTGATAAAATATGCTTGCAATCGTGCCGCAAATCAGTTATACTGTGATTGTGTTACGTCATCAGGATAAGCAAGTGCCTAACGAACAATTGCATCTTATCAGCAAAACGCGCATTTGTCAACCTGGAATTTATGAGAGTTGGAGACAATTTTATGTTGCTTCACGATAACCCGTTGCCGCTGTACCATCAATTGGCCCAACTCCTGCGAGAGCAGATTGAGCAGGGCTACATCGAATACGGCGAAAAGCTTGAGAGCGAAGCCGAGATGATGGAGCGCTATGGCATCGGTCGGTTAACGGTTCGCTCGGCGCTTTCTCAACTCGTCAATCTTGGCTATCTGAAAAAGCTGCATGGCAAGGGCACATTCTGTTGCTACATGCCCGCTCAGCCCGAACGGAAGACCATCGATGTGCTGCTGGACATGGGCGACCAGTACTTCGTCCCGTATTACCTTAAGAGCATCGCGCGGGTGCTCGATGAATCAAACTACAACATGCGGGTCTCGGACACCAAGAACTCCTCCCATGAGATCTCGGCGCTGCTCAACCGCACGCTCCACAACGAGAGCAGCGGCGTCATCTTTCAGCCCAGCCATCACACCTTTGATATGCCGGACGAATTGGTTGACAACTTCCGGCGCGCGAATGAGGCGCACATGCCGCTGGTGATGATCGACAGCGCATACCCCATCAAGGGCGCTTCCTCGCTGCAGCTGGACGAGATTGAGGGCGGACGCATCGCGGCAACCCATCTGCTCAGCCTCGGGCACGTTCGCGCGGCGCTGGTATACATGGAGGGGTTTCAGGATTCGCTGTTGCGCCGTGAAGGGTTTCTAGAAGTCTATCAGCGAGAGCGTCAACCCAAGCCCTTGGAATACATCTACCAGCGCGGTGGATTCGAGCCTGTACTGCGCGACCTTCAAGCCGGCTTGTTTACGGCGATCTTTTGCTACAACGACGATATGGCCGTGAATTTTCTGCGGTTGTTGAAGGAACATGGGATATGCGTTCCGGACGACGTATCGCTGATGGGATTTGACGACTCGGTGCTCGCACCGACCACCGAACCGGCATTGACCACCATCTCTCACCCAAAGCAGTTGTTGGGCGAGGAGGCGGCGCGCGTGCTGATTGAGTTCATTGACGAACGCAGAAGGCCCCCATATGAGCGCCTTTTCTCACCCAGCCTGACCATTCGGTCCTCCTGTGCGGCCAGAACCGACCGCTGATGCGCTCACACTCCGGCGCTTTTGCATGTAGAGATAACTTGTACGCATATGCGGATATGAATAAGAGGTGTATACGGTGTACATTTTGAGTTTTGACGTAGGAACCACGGCTGTGAAAAGCTGTCTGTTTGGCGAGGATCTGTCGCTTGTCGCCCAGCACAGCAGCGAGTACCAATTGCTCGTCCCGGCGCCGGACATCGTGGAACTCAATCCCGATGTTTATTGGCGCGCGCTGATTGAGGGCGCGCAAAGTGTGATGCGGCAGGGCGTTGGGTTCAGCGCAATCGGGGCTTTGTGCGTAACGACGCAGGGGGAAACCCTGATCCCAATCGGAAGGGACGGCTCCGCGTTGACAAATGCCATGGTCTGGCTGGATGCGCGCGCAGGCAAACAGGCCGAAGCGCTGAACGCGCGGCTGCCGGGCGACTTGTTTTATCAGACTGCCGGTCTTCCTGAATTGAGTGGCGCGACACCCATCGCCAAGTTGATGTGGATCCGTGAAGAGTTGGGCGACGTATACGAGCGCACACATGCGTTCCTGCTGCTCGAGGATTATCTGATCTACAGGCTGACCGGCGTGTTGGTGAGCGAGCATTCTCTGCTCTCGTCCACCGGCTACTTTGACATTCGCCGACGCGCCTACGCAACGGAAATCCTCAAGGCCGCGGGCATTGACGCGGAGAAGTTGCCGCAGGTTGCGCCGTCCGGGCAAATCGTCGGCGGGCTCATGGACGAAGCAGCGCGCGCACTTGGCCTTCTACCTGGCGTACCTGTTGTCACCACGGCTATGGATCAGATCTGCGGCATGATTGGCGCGGGCAACACGGGGCAAGGCGTGGTGACCGAAACCACCGGTACCTGCCTGACGGTGGGCGCGAGCGTGACCGCGCCACGCTTTGACAGTCCGGCCCGGCCCAGCATCTATGCGCATTTTGACGATGGCTTTGTATACCTGCCCTACAACCCCACAGCCGCGATTGTGCTCAAGTGGTTCCGCGACGAATTTTTCCCGGGCTTCTTGGGCGACTGCGCCGCCCGCGGCGTATCCTCCTATGACGAATTGTGTGCCCTGGCATCCGCTGCGCCGCCCGGCGTTGACGGAATGCTGCTGCTGCCGCATTTCGCGGGTAAGTTGGTACCCGATGGTGAGCCGCTCTTCAAGGGCGCTTTCGTAGGCGTCGGGTTGGGATGCACGCGCGCCCACTTCGTGCGTTCGATCCTGGAGGGCGTGGGATTCATGTTGCGTGAGAATATACAGTTGCTCAGCAGGCTGGGCATCATGCCCAACCGTGTGGTTTCGATGGGTGGCGGCAGCAACAGCGACATCTGGTGCCAGATTAAGGCAGACATCCTTGACCTGCCCATAGACGTGCTCAGCATGCCGGAGAGCGCCTCGCTGGGCGCGGCCGCGTTGGCGCTGTTGGCACTGGGTGACCGGCATGCATGTAAGAAAATTGGCGATAGCCTCAGGTTTCGCGCCCGCTTTGTTCCAAATGGCGCATACCGCGCGCTTTACGACCGGCAATACGCGCGTTACCTCAGTGCCTGCCGGTCGTTGGGCGCGTTCTACCAATCGTGATGTAGCGGCCGCATAGCCTGTGATTGCGCCGTTGAACCAGTCGGCGCAAAACCACGGGCCGCTTATCAGATATATCGTATGGCAGGAGGATGAGACATGCAAATGGATGAGAGGACCCGAGTGGTCATCCTGAGCTTGGGCGAGGAGATGTACCCGCAGGATGTGCTGGGCCGGGTGATCGACGATGTGCGGCGCGCGGTGCGCGCGATGGACGTGCTCGTGGTGCACGAGGACACGATCATGTCCGAACAGGACGGTGCGCGTGCCAGGGAGAACCTGAAAGGCAAGGCGTTCGACGTGGTGATTGCCAACTTTGTGTCCTGGCACATCACGCCGTATGTGATGCAGGTTCTCCGGGACTATCGCGGCGTTCCGGTGCTCATTTGGGGCAACGGCGCAAAGACCGGCGGCAATGGCACGCTGTATTCGCCCGCCGCGGCCGCAGGGATCACAGCGTTCGCGCCGCTTATGAAGGCGATGGGCTATCCGCACCGCGTGATCTGCGAAAAGCCCAACGAGCCTATGCGACTCAAGGAGGTCGAGGCCTACCTGGCGCTGGCCGGCGCGGCGCGGCGCATCCGTGACTCGCGAATTGGGTTGATTGGCTATGCGGATATGGGGTTGTACTCCTGTAGCTACGACAGGCAAGTAGTATTTGACGAGCTGGGCATAGACATTGAGGATTACTTTGGCTATGAGGTCGCCCGAATGATGGATGAGTGTCCAGCCGAAGAATCCGAACGCATCAAAGCCGAGATCCGCCGCGATAAGAAATGCCAAAACGAGATTCTCGACGAGACGCTTGACAAATGCGCGCGGCTATATTGGGTGATGCGCGACCGAGCGGGGCAGCGCGGGCTTAGCGCGATCTCGATCAAATGCGTAAACGGCGTGACCGGTTACATGGGCTTTAATCCGTGCCTGGCCCAATCGCTGCTGGCAAACAAGGATCTGAGCGTGATTTGCGAGTGCGATGCCTATGGGCTGATAACCAGTGTCGTGCTTTCCAAACTGACCGGCCAGACCTCGGCGTTTATGGAGAACTATGAGGTGTTTGACGACGCTGTGCTGGTGGGCGTATGCGGCTTTATTCCCGACGATTTTGTCGAGGGTCCCACCGAGATCCGCTCGGCAAACCTGGGTCTGACCAACGTGGGCATCTCCAATGTATCCCGGGTCAAGCCCGGCACGGTCACCTACGCGAGATTGTACCGTGAGGACAACCGGTTCAAGATGTTCATCTCGCGCGGCGAGGCCATGCGCCCGCCCAAGTGGACGGAACTGGGATGGAATGAGCCCACGCCCGATTTCCCCAGTGTGCTTCTCAAACTTGAGATGCCGGTAGAGACCTACCTGGACGCTGTGCCCGGCCAGCACATCATCATGGTGTATGGTGATTGGAAGCAGCAACTGGTTGACCTGTGCAAGCTGCTTCGGATCGAACCCTTGTGCCCATAACCGTTTGCCCATCATTCCGTGCCATTTGAAGAGGGAGGTATTGACCATGACAACAGCCCGAACCGCAGCCAAGATCAAGGTGGACCGCGCGGCCAAGCACCAGAAGATCGACGGATTCGGCGTAAACATCAATTCGAAATACTGGGACGGCGGTCTGCTTGCGCCTGTCGTGGATCTGCTGATCGACGACTTGGGCGCGACGCTGTTTCGCTTGGACGGCTATGGGCGTGCGGACTGGGTGGACCCCACCGGGGAACTCGGGCGTGAGGCCGCGCTGAACCAGCGCAACTACGACCGAATATACCGGACGGCGGATTTCCAAAACGCGCTGGGCATGGCGCTCTATATGAACCGGCGCGGCATTGAGCCGTATATCACAATCAGTGGCATCGTACCTCCCTGGATGCGGGGCAAGGATGACAAGACGTTGATCGATTATGCGGGTTTTGCCGACATGGCTGTCAACTACATTGCCTGGCTGAAGAGCGAGGGCGTACGCTTTACGCTGTTCGGACCGCTCAACGAGACCGACCTTGGCCCGCCCGAGGGGCCGCTGCTCACGCCGGAGGAATACGTACGCGCGTGCGAGGCATTGATAGAAGCACTCGACCGCTACGGCATGTCCGGCGTGCGGTTGGTGGTGGCGGAACAGGCATTTTACAACATCAGCTACGCCAAGGCGTTGCTCGCAAGTGAAGCGCTTCACAGCCGCATCGCCATAATGGCCATGCACGCCTATTCCGACTATCATGCGGATGACCTGATGCAACTGCTCTCAGATCCGCGTCATGCGTCGATTCACGCTTGGATGAGCGAGTTCGGCGACCATCACCAATCCATTGAGCATGAGGAGCGAACCGCGTGGGTGAACATGGAGCGCCTGATGAGGCTGCTGTCGGACGGCATGCATGGCGCGATGAGCTGGGATGCTTACGATAACTATCATGACCATGACTACAGCTGGACCTGCTTTGGATTGCTCATGAACGCTCGCAATGTCTTCACGCCAAAGAAGCGTTACTATGCGCTCAAGCACATCTTCCGGTTCGTGCGTCCGGGGTTCACGCGCATTGACGCGCACTCAAGCGACGAGTCCATTGCGGTACTTGCGTTTGCGGGAGAGAATGGCGAACTAACCGTGGTGGGCATGAACAGCCGCGAAAGCGCAGTGGCGCTCGATCTGGATCTGGGGTTGGGGAGAAAGAAGAGCGGACTTGACACGCTGAATTATCAAGTGTATCGCACCTGTTCATTTGAAGATTGCGCCTGTGTGACCACGCCAATCGTCAAGCTCATAAACCACGATTCACGCGGCGTAGAGTTCACGGCTCTTGCGGGCAGCATCTTTACCATTACCAATGTGAAGTGATGAATGGCGGTTGGTTCGCCGCGAAAACAAATGATTTCTCCTCAACCGTACGGTAGACATGGTTGCCGGGGCTGATGCGCGCGTTCGCGGGGATCGCTGCACCGGCCCCTTGCGCCCCTTTGGGGTGGCAGAGGCCCCATAACGGACACTTCGCCCATGCAACGGGCGCACATGACCGGCGGCGCATCGTTTGCGTATCGTCGGCGCAGAACACATCCGACGATTACCGGCTTAGCCAGTTGAACATCAGCGTGACGGATAGCAGGTCCGCGCTGCCGCCGGGACTGAGGTTGCGTTTGGTGAAGGACTCGTCCAACGCTTTGAAGTAGGCGGCGTCAGGATGGGGCGAGGCGCGAAGTTGGGCGGCTATTTCTTTCGTGATGGAGGCGTATTGGCCAAGGCCCGCGCGCGCGATCAGGACGGTGTCTTGCGCGTGAATGATCAGGTGGGCAAGCGCGATCAGCGCGCTGTCGTTTAGCGTCAGCCCGGCAAATAGCGCGGATTGAAGCGCGGGCAGGGCGTGATGGATGACCGCGGGAAAGCCGTCCGCGGCTTCACCGCGCGCGCCGCGCAGGCCGTATGCGGCGTAGAGCGCTTCGCCGGTTGTTTGGCTGTTTTCGGGGGTTATGCACGCAAAGGCGCGCTCGGCGCTGGGGCGCGCCATGTCGCCGCATAGGGCGGCGACGGCAAGGGGTGTGGCGGGTCGGGCCGTGCGGTCCAGCCTGCCGAGTGCGGCGCACACAAGTGAGAGGGCATAAATAGCGCCCTTGTGCGCGTTGATGCCGTTTGTCGCGCGATACATCGCCTCTTGCGCGCGAAGGCCAATCTCGCGCAGCTCTTCAAAGAGTTCATCGGGGGCAAGGTCTATGTCGCTCCAGCCCTTAAGCGCCGCCGCGCGGAAAAAGGGGGTCAAGGAAGAGGCGCTGTCGATAAAGGTAAAGATGTCCATGTCCCGGTGCGCGCCGTTGCCCAAGCGGTCTACCAAGCCGGGCTTGGGCGCGACGCATGCTTCGGTCATAAGGGCGCGCGTCGCCAGTCCCGCCGCGCGGTCGGCGCATCGGGCGGAAAAATAATCTTCCAAAATGCGCTGTGTTTGCGCTTCGACCTCGTCCAAGGCGTGTCTTCGCGAACGGGCGCAGGCATGCGCGGGACCTGCGCAAATCAAGCAGCGCCGCTCGGGCAATCCGGCATCGGCGCGGGAAATGTGATGTCCCTGGGCAGTCAGTACGTCAATGTCAAAAAGCCGACCCAAGGCATCGGCCTGTTCGATGCCCAGCGCGGTGCGTTTGATGTCAAGCGCTTCGCCCTTCAGCGCGATGAGCGCTTCGGAGCCGGTCGCGCCGCGGCGCTCTTCAATTTCGGCTATATTCGGTTCAAAACGCGACTTGATGCGTCCAAGGCCCTCATCAAAGGCGCTGTCGATCAGCGGGCCGGATTTGACCGGTCCCGCGATGTTCAGCGTAAAGGAGATCAGCGGGAGCCGATGTGCCCCGATGAGCCGCTTTTGATTGTGCGAGCGCGCCTCGCGCGCTTCAAGCAGCGCGGTGAGCGTGGTTTTCTCTCCTTCCAGCATGCGCGTTCTCCCTGTCGTTTTTCGTTCCGGGTCATTATATCAAAACCGCGCGCGGTCAGCAAGCCCACCTTGACAGCCGGGCCCGCGCATGGGATAATGATCAGGATCTACTTCGGGGAGGGATGCGCATGGCGAATACAAAAGGCGGAATAAGACTCAATACGGACACCGGCTTCTTGAAGATTGTCGCCATGGTCTCCATGGTGATCGACCATGTGGGCGCGCGGCTGTATCCGAACCTCGGCTTTATGAGGATCATCGGGCGCGTCGCGTTTCCGATCTATGCCTATTGCATCGCGGCGGGTTGCGTCTATACCCGAAACATCGCCAAGTACGCACTGCGCGTGCTCGCCTTGGCGGTCATCTCCCAGCCCATCTACGTTGTGGCGCTCAGGCACATTTCGCCCGCAATGCGAACGCTGGAAGCGGCGGGGCTGATGAACCCGCTGAACGCCATCAAGTGGTACGGCGAGAGCCTGAAAAGCGCGAACATCCTATTCACGCTTCTGGTTGGCATCCTCTTCATCTGGAGCATTAAGGACGAAAAATACGTGGTCACCGGCGCGCTGACGCTGTTCGTGTGGAGGTTCGGCAATTACCTCAACTACGGCTGGAAGGGCGTAGCGCTGATGGTGATCTTCTACCTCTTCATCGAACGGCCTACGACTTCGCTCCTCTGGGTATCCGGATTCATGGCGTGGTGGGGCCTGACCACGGGCAGCAGCGAATCGTTGTTCGGTTTTCGGTTCGCGCTGCAAATGTACGCGCTCTTTGCAATTCCCCTTCTTTATATCCCCACCAATACCGGCTGGAAACTGCCCAAGTGGGCATTCTACCTGTTCTACCCGGCGCACCTCGCGGCCATTTACGGCGTGGCCATGCTGATGGGGAAATAGCGGGATCAAAAGGGATGCGGCAAGGAACCGTATGTTGTTAAAAGGGCTGTTGCGCACTTTGCAACAGCCCCTCTTCTATGTGGAATTGTCAGCCCTGCCCGTCGTCGCCCGGCTGGTTCTCGCCCGCCGGCTGCCCGTTCGCGGCCGCCTGGCCGCGCGCGTTCAGCAAGTCCTCGATCTTGGCCTTGATGGCGTTGAGATGCTCGTCGGGCAGCGCCTCGACCAGGCTCAGCCAACCGTCCAAATCACGCGGCGCACTGCTCATGAGGTCGGATACCTTGCCTTTGAGTTGCTCGCCAAACTGCACCGTCTTGTCAAGCGCTTCGTTGCCCTTCTTGGTCAACTGATCGCCCAGTTCCGCCGCGCGCTTGTTGGCCTCGGTGCCTTCGGTGGTCAGATCCTGCACAAAACTGACGCCCTTCTCCACCGCGCCGGCTACGGCGCCCACGCCCATCTTGAAGACCTTGCCCAGTTCGTCACCCAGGTTCATGCCCTTGTTTTCGTTGTTTTGCTCGCTCATGTCCTTACCCTCCCGCGATTAGTGTTCTCCCGTTGGTTTTACCGCCGCTTTTTCACGCGCGCGCTGGAGTTTGTACAGTTCCTTGGCCGTTTGCAGCGCCAAACGGTCCTGCATCACGCATTCGCGCTCGTAGGAGATCGGCCGGCCCGCTTCATAGATCAGCGCGGCCACGCCGAAGAAGAAACCCAGCACGAAATTGCCAAAGAAAGAATAGCCTTTGCTGCGGGCAAGCGCCCCGCACAGCACGCCCACAATGATGAGCAAAAGCACGAATACCGCTAAAGAAATCAGCACCAATGCCATGGCGCCGCTGTTCATGGCCGCGGTGACCGAGTCGGTGGATTGACCAAATGCACTTGAGATATCAGTCCATATTGTTGTCCAATTCATTCGCATCTATCCCCTTGTATCTTAATTATTTTACTTAAATAATCATAACATCATTCGCGCCTTGCGTCAAGAAGAACCCGCGCCTGGTATCGCCTAAGGCGCACAGCGTCAGCTCTCCGCCGCGACCTCAGCGGCTTCTTCCCATCGTTCATAGAGTTTGGGCAATTCCTCCTGAAGCGCCCTGTGCTTGCGCGCGGTTTCCTCAGCCAGGACTCGGTCTTGGTAGGTCGCGGGATCGCTCAATCGTTCCTCCAATTTCCGAATCCCGTCCTCCGCCCGGGCAATCTCCTCTTCAAGCGCCGCCACTTGCCTTTGAAGCGCCTTTTGGGATTCCTGCCGAAGCCGCTCCTTGCGCTTCTCCTTTTCAACCTCGGTGCGCGTGCGCCCGCCGAGGGGATCCGGCGCTTCGCCTGCCGCCATGCGCCGCTTCTTTTCCACATAGTCGTCAAAGTTGCCAAGGTACTCGGTCGCGCCGTCCTCAGCCATCTCAATCACGCGGTCGCACACGCGGTTGATGAAGTAGCGGTCGTGCGATACGGCAAGGATGGTGCCCGGGAATTCGTCGAGCGCGTGCTCAAGCACTTCGCGCGAGTCCATGTCCAGGTGGTTGGTCGGCTCGTCTAGCAGGAGCAGGTTGTCCTTCTTAAGCATCAGCTTGGCCAGCGCCACGCGCCCCTTCTCCCCGCCCGAGAGCGTGCCGATGGGCTGGAACACGTCCTCGCCCGTCAGCAGGAACAGCGCCAGCACGCTCCTGACGTCGCCCGGCTGCATGCGGGGAAAATCATCCCACACCTCGCCCATGACCGTCTTTTCCGGGTGCAGGCCTGCCTGCTGCTGGTCGTAGTATCCGACATCGACGCCGGTGCCGAAGATGATCGTGCCCGCCTGGGGTTTCATTTGCTGGGTGATGGTGCGAAGCAACGTCGTCTTGCCGATGCCGTTGGGGCCGATCAGCGCGGCACGGTCGCCCAGGCGCAGGTGAATGGAAAAATGCGCAAACAGGGGCTTGCCGGGAAAACCCTGCTGAAGGTCCTTGACGATCAGCACATCGTCGCCGGACCTTCTGCGCGTGTCAAACGAGAAGCGCACCTTGTGCTCGTCAACCGGCCGATCCACGGCGTTTTCTTCGATGCGGGCGAGTTTCTTCTCCCAACTGCGCGCGGCAATGATGGATTTTTCGCGGTTGAAGCTCTTGTAGCGCGCGATGATCGCCTCGTGGCGCGCAATCTCGGCCTGCTGCATCTTGTATTCCTTCATTTGCCGGATCAGGTTCTCTTCGCGCTTGGCGGCAAAGACCTCATAATTGCCGCTGTACTGGGTCAGGCGCGCCGTGCGCATCTCCGCGATCGAATCGCAAACCTGATTGAGGAAGTACCGGTCGTGGGAAATGATGATGACGGTCCCTCTGTATTTCTTGAGCGTCTCCTCAAGCCACGCTGTGGCTTCAAGGTCAAGGTGGTTGGTCGGCTCGTCGAGCATCAAAAGTTCAGGTTCCATGAGCAATATCCGCGCAAGACACAGCCGCGTCTTTTCCCCGCCCGAGAGCATCGAAGCTTTTTGGTCTTCACGCCCGCGCGCAAAGCCGAGCCCCGCCAGTACGCCTTGGATGCGGCTGGGCCACTCGTAACCGCCGAGCGATTCGTATCGCTCGGTGAGGCGCGCGTATTCGGCGGTCAGCGCCGATAATTTTTCGCTCCGGGCGCCGCACTCGGCCATTTCATGCTCAATCTCACGCAGGCGCGCCTCCATTTTTTGAAGCGGCTCAAACACGCGGCCCAGCTCCTCAAGCACCGTGCCGTCCTGCGTGATATCCGCCTGTTGGGTCAAAAGCCCCACGCGGTTGCCGCGCGCGACGCTGACCGAACCTTCGTCCGGGGCAAGCTCGCCCGCGATGATTTTAAGGAGCGTCGATTTGCCGCTGCCATTGACGCCGACAAGACCCATCCTCTGGCCTTCCTGCAAGGTGAGGCTCACATCGTCCAGCACCTTGTTGACGCCGCCAAAGGTCTTCGATACGTTTTGTATGGAAACGAGTACCATGGTATCCCCCAAGAAAATAAAATGCCAAGTACCATTATACCATATCCTTCGCCTTTGTTACACTCCCTGCGCAAAAAAGTCGATTTGTTCATGGGCGCGCCGTAGATTTTTTGGGATAATAATGCTATGATAGAAAAAATTGAGTGAAAGCGGGGATGTTGCCATGTCCAAATTTTCAGATTTAAAAAACAGCCGTGTGTTTAAGGATGCGGTTGCGCGTGCGGTACTGCTGCTGGTATGCGGCTTGGTGCTCACGATATCACCTTGGCTGTCGGCCCAAATCGTGCTCAGGCTCGGCGCGGCGGCGCTGATCCTATACGGAGCGTATCAGGTGTTCCGGTATTTCCGCCAGAGCGTGGACGCGGGCCAAGGCCTGTTTGCCCGGGGCCTGATCGCGGCGTCGGCCGGACTCATCGCGCTCATCACGCCCTACCTCGTGCTTGAACTGGTGCCGACGCTCATCGGATTTGTGCTGACGGCGATTGGGATCGGCGATTTGGAAAACGCGGTATCGATGAAGCGGCGTGGCCTTACGCGCTGGCACGTGGCGCTGGTGTTTGCGCTGGTCGTGGTGGCGCTGGGCGCGCTCATCATCGTAAACCCGTTCTTCTCAGCCATGTCGCTGATCCGCTTCATCGGCATATCCATGATGATCACGGCGGCGCTTGAACTTGTGAGCATTTGGGGGCTGAATCAGTAGTGGACTGGCCGGACGGTGTTTCAATGGCCGTTCGGCGCCTTGAGCGCGCCGGCTTTGAAGCCTACGCCGTAGGCGGATGCGTGCGAGACGCGCTGCTCAATCGCGCGCCGGAAGACTGGGACGTGTGCACAAGCGCGCGCCCGGACGCGGTCAAGCGCGTCTTTTCCGATGCGCGCGTGATTGAAACCGGCATTCGCCACGGCACCGTCACCGTGATCTTCATGGAGCAGAAGGTCGAGGTGACCACCTTCCGCACCGACGGCCGCTACAGCGACCACCGGCGGCCCGACTCGGTCAATTTCGTTTTAAGCCTAAGGCATGACCTTGCGCGGCGCGATTTCACCATCAACGCCATGGCCGCCCGGGTGGGCGCAGGCGTGATCGACTATTTCGGCGGGCAGGCGGACCTCGCGGCGCGCCTCATTCGGTGCGTCGGCGACGCGAAGGCGCGCTTTGCCGAAGACGCGCTCAGGATCCTGCGCGCGCTGCGCTTCGCGGCGCAGCTCGATTTTTCGATTGAAGGAGAAACCGCCCGCGCGCTCACTTCGATGCGGGCGCGGCTCAAGTACATATCGGCGCAGCGCATTGCGGGCGAAATCAAAAAACTCCTGGTCGCGCCGGGCGCCGGGCGCATTCTTGCGGAATACCGCCGCGTGATTGAGGAGGCGACCGGCGTGAAAGACTACGACGCGGCGGTTGTGGCGCGCTTGCCGCCGGACGCGGCGCTGCGCCTTGCCGTGCTTACGCGCTCAAGCGACGTCGCGCAAACGCTCCGGCGTCTAAGGTTTGACAATCAGACCGTCGAGCGCGCCCAAACGGCCACAGAACTTGCGAAGCGGCCCATGCCCGAAGATGAGCGCCAAGCGCTCACCCTTTTAAACGCGGCGGGAGATGAGGGCGGCGCGCGCGACGCGCTTCAAATCTGGCGCGCGGAAGGGCGCGATACCGCCGCCGCGGAAGCGATCATAGACCATCTCACAACAAGCGGCGCGTGCTACCGCGTGGGTGATCTTGCGATAAACGGAAAGGACCTTGTAACGCTGGGATTTCAGGGCGCTTTGATCGGCCGGGCGCTGAACACGCTGCTCACGCGCGTGATGGCAGGCGAACTTGCCAACGAACGCACTGCGCTCATAGACGCAGCGCGAAAAATACGATAAGGCTCTCGCCGAAGCCCTATACCTCATAGCAAGACTCACGCGGTACATGCCCGCGAGGGCGTTGCTAGCGGGGTTTGTTGATGGTTTGAGACGTGCTTTGTCGATACGCTGAGGACGCGCGCATGAGTCAAATGCCGCCAGGCCCACCTTTTCGCACCCGTTTAGCGCAACCTTCGTCAGATGCGTGCAGCCCATAAAAGCACATCTCTTGATTTCCCCGACGCCTTGGCGGAACTCCACTCGGGCCAGTTTCTTTGCCGCCTCAAATGCCGAGATCCCGACCTCGCCGACCGGCCCGAGGCAGGTTACCGTTGTCATGCTGTCGCAGTAGCGGAATGCATAGTCGCCAATCTTCTCAAGCGGCCCTTTGAATGTGACACTCCTTAATTTTTTGCAGTTGACAAAGGCCCTGTTGCCCACGCTCTTTAGAGTCTTGGGCAGGTTGACCGTGCGAAGGCCGACCAGATTTGGGAACGCCCCGCCCTCGATGACCTCGACGCCTTCCGGTACGATGATTGTGCGCACGGTTTTTGCGTGGTCGATGTTGTAGGCAAGCAACCCCATCCCCAAAACCTTCACGCGATGCCCGTCAATTTCGGCGGGAATCCGGACCGTAGCGGGGAATGAGTCGTGGTACCGCACGGTTCCGAAACTCCAAAGCTTCGCGCTCCCGTCTGAAAGCACGCTATAGGCGTATTCCAATTTCCCTGTTGCCGCCTTAGCAAGCGGCACCAACCCCAGCATCAAAGCCAACACCAATGCGATTGCCACGAAACGCTTCATACCGCACCCCCCCTCATTCTTCATCTCCCCCATTCAAAACCGCCAAAAACG
Source organism: Eubacteriales bacterium (assembly GCA_031551775.1). Lineage (GTDB taxonomy): Bacteria > Bacillota > Clostridia > Christensenellales > Aristaeellaceae > Anaerozeibacter. The sequence goes on from JAVBND010000021.1 coordinate 52,934, forward strand.
CCCCGGCGTACTTGCCAAGCTTTGCCTCGCCCACCCCCGGCACGGTCAGCATTTCGCGCTTGTCCCTCGGGCGGATCCGGCACATGGCGAGCAATGTCTTGTCGCTGAATACTTGATAGGCCGGGATGTTCTGCTGAACCGCAAGCCGGAGTCGAAGCGCGCGCAGCCGCTCAAACAGCGCCTGATCCTGGTCGCCTGACGCGCAAGCAGACCGTTTCCTGTTTTGTTTCTCGGCGCGCGTCTTATCCGGTGCGGGGGCGGCCTCGCCGCGCGGCGCGCAGAAGGAACAATGTCCGCACGCCTTTGCGTCTTTTTCGCCAAAGTATTTTAGAATGCGCGCCCGAAGGCAGGTGGACGATTCGGCGTAGTCGATCATCTGATAAAGCCGCGCGATACTTGCCCGGTAGACTGTGCGCGCCTCGTCGCCCGTCAGTTCAGATTGCTCGCGCGATTGGTCGATCAAAAAGCGCTGGGTAATGATGTCTTGCTTGGAATATAGCAACACACAGTCGCTTTGTTCGCCGTCGCGTCCGGCGCGCCCGGCCTCCTGATAGTAGCTTTCGATATCTGCGGGCATGTTGTAATGGATCACAAAGCGCACGTTCGATTTGTCGATCCCCATCCCAAACGCGTTGGTCGCCACGATCACTTGTGCTTTGTCGGTTGAAAAATCCTCCTGGCTGCGCCGCCGCTCCTCGTCGCTCAGCCCCGCGTGGTACCGCGCGGCAGGGATGTCCCTGTGCTTGAGCAACTCGTGTACCTTCTCCACATTCTTGCGCGTCGCGCAGTAGATGATCCCGCTCTCGCCCTCGTAGCGCTCCATGAGCGAAAGCAGAACCTGGTCTCTTTTTGCCGGTTTCAGTACTTCAAAGAACAAATTGGGCCGGTCAAACCCGGTCGAGACGAGCAGTGGAGCGTGCAATTTCAGCAAATGCACGATGTCCTCACGCACGCGCTGGGTCGCCGTGGCGGTGTACGCGCCGACCGGCGGCCTGACCGGCAATTGGGCAATGAAATCCGGGATGCTCAGGTAGCTGGGCCTGAAATCCTGCCCCCAATGCGACAGGCAATGCGCCTCGTCGACCGCGACCAGCGAGATTTTCATCCGCCGCGCCGCCTCAAGGAACCGGCTTGTCATCAGTCGCTCCGGCGCGACATAGACCACCTTGTACTGCCCCTGCGCCACGCGCTCAAGCGCCCTGTCAAATTGCTTGGCCGTCAGCGAGCTGTTCAGGTACGCCGCGCTGATCCCCGCCTCGGTCAGCGCGGTCACCTGATCTTTCATCAGCGAAATGAGCGGGGACACGACCAGCGCCGTGCCGTCCATGTTGATGGCGGGCAGTTGGTAGCAGATCGATTTGCCCGATCCGGTCGGCATGACGCCCACCGCGTCCCGTCCGTGAATCAGCGCCGCAATCAATTCTCCCTGCCCTTCGCGAAATGCGCTGTAGCCAAATACGCTCATGAGCGATGCCAGCAGCGCCCCGCCGTCAACCGGCGGCGCGGCTTCGGATACTTGGTTTCGCTCGCCTTCGGGCACGAAGCGCCGGTACGTGACGCCGCCCCGCTCGACGGTCTCTAGCCACATATCCAGCGGACGGACGTAGACGCCCCCGTCGCCGTACAGCGCGCGGTAAACCACCATCGCCTCCCGCGTCTCCGAGTGCGTGGCCAAATGCAGCACTTCATACCGTCCGCCTTTAAAATGCGTGTAAAAACCCAGCGTAAGTTCCGCCATGCCCGCACGCTCCCCGCCGTGAATAAGATAAACTCCGCTTCTGGGCGGAGTTTTTGATGACTATTCTTCCTCTTCCTCAGGCAGGTTCGCGTTGTGATAGACGTTCTGGCTGTCGTCGTAATCCTCCAGCCAATCGATCAGTTTGACGATCTTGGCGGCCATCTCAGGATCGGCAACATCCACGGTGTTGGTGGGCACCATGGCGCGCTCGGCCGAGAGGAACTGGCAGCCCGCTTTCTCGAGGTTCTCTCGGACGGTGGAAAAATCGTTGGGGTCGGTGTAGATGACCACCGTGTCCTCCTCTACTTCCACATCCGCCGCGCCCGCGTCGAGCGCCAGCATCATGAGTTCGTCTTCGTCGAGCTTTTTCTGGTTGTCAAGCTCGATCACGCCCTTGCGCTCAAACATCCACGCAACGCATCCCGTCGCGCCCAGCGATCCGCCGCACTTGTCGAAGATGTGCCGCACTTCGCTCGCGGTCCGGTTCAGGTTGTCGGTTACCATCTCGACGATCACCGCCACGCCGCCCGGCGCGTAGCCTTCGTAGGCGATCTCTTTGTAGTTAACGCCCTCGCCTTCGCCGGCGGCCTTCTTGATGGAGCGCATGACGTTGTCGTTTGGCATATTGGCCGCCTTGGCCTTGGCGATCACGTCGCGCAGCTTGCCGTTCACCGCCGGGTCGGCGCTGCCGCCTTCGCGCACCGCGATGACGATTTCGCGCCCGATTTTGGTGAAAATCTTGCCGCGCTGCGCGTCGGTCTTTTCTTTCTTGTGCTTGATGGTAGACCATTTGTTGTGTCCGGACATGAAAACGCCCCCCGCATGAATAGATGATCTATCTTACCATACGAAGGGCACTCTTGTCAATTTTACACACCTTCGCCGGATTCGATCTCGCGGTATTTCTCATGCGCGACCGAGACGAGCGCCTTGTCCTGGCTGTAGGTCACCTTCTCAAGCGCTTCGGCCAGCGTGAAGTAGTCTCCGTCGGCAAATCCCTGTTCAAAGGCGATGCGGTAATCTCCCGCTTGGGCGCGCATGACGTACCATGTAATCCGGTTGCACACCGGCTGGTGGCGCGTCATGGAGTAAAACTCATAACTGGTTTCGCCCGCGGTAGAGATGATTTCGGCACGGATCCCGGCTTCTTTGAACACCCGCTCGAGCGCCACCTCTTGCTTGAGCCGTTTGTCCCGAATGACACCCTTGGGCAGCACCCATTCCTGCTTGTCGCTTTTGAGCAGGAATACCTTGTCCTGCCAGAACACAACGCCGCCCGCGCACTCGCGAAAGATCATACACACCGACCGCCTTTCCTTGAGTGGAGTACCATGCCCCTTGGCTGTAATTTTATCCTACCATAGTATACCCGGAAAATCAAGGGATACGCTTCGCCCAAACTGCGGACGCGGCGCAATTCGGGATAAAAAATTGCGCTATGCCGCGCGGTTAAGATATGGTATAATAAACCGGAATAAGAACGTTAAGGGGAGGCCGGCGACGAATGATCATGCGCAATTTTGGCGCGCTCGACCGGGACGTAAGCGCGCTTGTGATGGGGACGATGAACATGGGCGCTACGCTTGACGAAGCGCAAAGCTTTGATATTCTGGATGCCTATGCCCAAATGGGCGGCAATTTCATCGATACCGCGCGCGTATACGGCGCGTTTTCGCCCGCGGGCATGGGCGCGGCGGAGAAGGTGATCGGGCGCTGGATGGCCGCGCGCGGCAACCGCGACAAGATCACCATCGCCACCAAGGGCGCGCATCCGCCGGTAAACGACAAATCGGTGGGACGGCTTGACAAGCAGAGCATCGTCAGCGACCTGAGCGCTAGCCTTGAGGCGCTGGGCATCGACTCGATCGACCTGTATTGGCTGCATCGCGACGACGTGAGATGCCCGGTCGAGGACATCCTGACCACGCTCAACGAGCTGATCGAAAAAAAGCTGATCCGTGCGATCGGCGCGTCCAACTGGACGGCGGAGCGCTTCTCGCAGGCGCGCAGCGTGGCGTTTGACAAGGGGCTTACCGGCTTTTGCGCCAACCAGCCGCTGTGGAGCCTTGCGCACGAAGACGAGGTTGAGGACAAGACGCTGGTGCAAATGGACCACAAGCTCTACGCCTGGCATCAGGAAAGCCGCATGGCGGTCATGCCGTACACTTCCCAGGCGAAGGGGTTCTTCCAGAAGATGGAGGCGGGCGGCGCGGATGGGCTATCCGGCGCGGCGCGCGACCGCTACCTGACCGAGCACAACCGGAAAATCTTTGACGCGGCGAAGGCCGTCGGACAGGAAGCGGGCCTGAGCGCGGGCGCGGTGGCGCTTGCGTTCCTGACGGGCACGGAAGCCTTCGACGTATACCCCATCGTGGGCGTGTCAAGCCTTCAGCAGATGGCATCTCTCAGGGAAGCCGCCGATGCCAAACTCACGGGCAAGCAAATGAAGGCGCTCACCGATCTTACGGGACTGACCTGCTGCGGCTAGGGTACCGGAAGCGGGCCGCCGCGCGTAGCGCCCCCACCGAAGCGCCGGACGATTTCCTCATCGGATTTCGTCCGGCTATCTTTTTGCCCGCGTGCGCTAAAAAATTGCTCATATAAAATATTGACTATAAAAATGATATCTGTTAGTATTATACCGTCACAATGATGTTACATGCATTAATGGTTATGTAATAAGTAATATCATGTTAAGTTCACTGAAGCGATCGTTCCGCACCGGTATATGTCGCCGGTCGCGCGGGATACCAAAGGAGGAAGTGCCTATGTGGAAGCGTTTTACCACCGCGCTGATTTTTGTTACCGTGTTGTCCGCGCTATGTTTCACAGCCGCGGCTTCGGCCGAGGCGGTCGCCCAAATCGGAGGAAAGGAGTACCCCAGCCTGTCGGCGGCGCTGGCGGAGGTTGAGGACGGGCAGGTCATCGCTTTGCAAAAAGGCATCACTGCCGCCGCGCCCATCGACCTTTCCAAGGAAGGCGTGACGTATACGCTCGACCTGAACGGACAAACCATCAGCGGCGCCGAAATTTCTCAAACGCTTGAAGTCAGCGCGGGCGCGGTGACCATTCAAAACGGCGCCGTGACAAGCGACAAAGGATATACGATATACAATGACGGGGCGACCCTGACGCTCCGGGATCTGACCGTCACAAACACAGACGCCTCCGGCATAGCCGTTTACAGCATGAGCGGATCGACCGTCATAAACGCAAGCGAATACCACGGAGGCGACGATGCGCTGTATGTCCGCGGCGGCTCGGTGGTCATCCTAAGCGGGACTTTTTCCTCATCGGATGGAGCCGGCGACGGTTGCATCGTGGATCATACAGCTTCCTCCATCAGCCTTGCCGCAGGTTCCAGCGCACAACCGATGCAGGATGAGTGGTACGGCAAGACGCGGGTGGTCGTTACGGCCCTCCCCGAGGAAAGCAACGCCAACTGCAGCGATCTTCGGTATTCGGTGGCCGGCGGCCCGGCGATCCCGATTGCGGGGTTCGATCCGGAAAAAACCGAATACAGCGTATCGGTTGCGCGCAATACGGTCGAGGACATCACCATCGCGCTCCTCCCCACGACGGCGGCGCCAAGCGCGGTAATTACAGAAAACCGCGCCGCTACGATCCAGAGCGGTGCGGGCGAGGCCAGCGTGACCGTCACTTCATCGGATGGCACGAACCAGAAAACCTACACGGTCTCCTTCACCTCGGTTCCCGCGCTGTTTGAAAGCGGCGGCGTCTTCTTCCAGTCGCTTCAGGACGCGCTGGGCGCGGTCGCGGACGGCGGCACGATTGCCATGCTGAAGAACGTCTCGCTGGACGCGATGTTCGAGCTCGAAGTACCCAAGTCCTACACGCTGGATCTGGGCGGCTTTTGCCTCTCCAACAGCGCGGACGTTAACCTGGACGCGATTTTGTACGTTTCGAAAGGAACGGTCGTCATCAAAAACGGCCAGATCGCGAACACGACGGGGGCGGGCATGTATTGCGACGGCGGAAATGTGACGCTGAACGCCGTCTCGGTCCGTGCCTCAGGGTCCACCAGCTTTACCTACGCCTTGGGGGTCGGAAGCGGCACGGTCATGATCCGCTCAAGCGACTTGCTCGGGCCAAAACAAGCGATTTTTGCCTTTGGCGGAGCCGCAACCATCGAGTCAGGAAACTTTTCAATCGATCCCGACATTCCAAGCGGTCCCTATGTCAGTGCTCTGGTGGAAGATGGCGGCACAATCGGCATCGCCACCGGGTCGGACGCAATGCCCGCCAAGGAGGATTGGCCGGGCGCGAGGGCGGTTGAGGTCACCCACCCTGACCAATTGAACGCCGACCTTGCAAGCCTTGCCTACAAACTCGGCGAAGAGGGACTGTGCCCGATCGATGGGTTCGATCCGGCGCAGCTTGAGTACGCGGTAACGCTTCCCATCGGCACCCAGGACGGCACGGTGATCAAGCTTGAACCCACCACGGCTTCCGCCAACGCGACGACAACCCTTGCGGACGCCACCCTTGCGGACGGCTGCGGCACGGCCAGCGTGGAAGTGCAACCCGAAATCGGTCAAGCCACCAAGACCTATACCGTCCGCTTCACCGTCACACCCGCGCGCTTCGAGACGGGCGGTACGTACTACGCGACGCTGGCTGAGGCGGTGGACGAAGTCGCGGCCGGCGCTTTGATCACCATGCTTGCTGACGTCGCACTTGACGAGACGGTCAATCTGAGCAAAAACGCGCGCTATACCCTCGACCTGGGCGGGCACTGCCTGAGCAATGCGGGAAACGCCGCCGCGCTGATCAGCATCACGGCGGGCGATGTCGGCATCCTGAACGGCAGCATCGTCAACACTTTCGCAACCGCAATCGAAATCGCCGGGGGAAACGCGACGCTTTCGCTTTTCACGGTCCGCGCCGAAGGTCAGCTTTCACAAGCGCCCCGGGCGCTCAGCCTCTCGTCCGGTACGGTGAACATCCTGTCGGGCGATTACTACGGAACCGGGAGCGCGATATGCGCAAGCGGCGGGCGCGCGATCCTGACGCTGGGCAGCTTCGCGTGCGCGCAAACCGGGGACGGCAGCCTGGTTGAAGGCGGCGGCGCAATCGACCTTGCCGCCGGGCGCGCGGCGACGCCATCCAAGGCCCAATGGCCCGGCGCGACGCTGGTGACGGTCAATCTGGCCGACGCCTCGGTCACGCCCGCAGCCGCGCGGTTCGACAAATACCCTTCCAGCAGCGATTACTTGGACATCACCGTAGCGCTCGACATCGGCGGATACACGCAGGGCGGCATTCAGCTTGACGCGTCGGATCTGACCGAAGGCAGCCAATACGAAGCAAACGCGGCAACGGGCGCGTTTACATTCAGGCGGGAATGGCTTAAAACGCTCGCAAACGGCGACCACACGCTGACGTTCCTCATGAGCGGCGGATCGGATCCGGAGCTTACCCTGACGGTCGCGGACTCGACGCCCGACCCAGCTCCCGATCCCGACCCTGTGCCCGCATTCGGCCCCGTGGTTGACCCAAGCGCCGTGTTCACGCCGACCGACGGGAGGGCGGCGATCCAGGTGCCCTTTACCGGCGCGGTTGACGGGCTCAATGTAACGTTGATCGTCGGCGACAATCTGTTGCGCGCGAACGCAACGCTCCGGGGCGGCGCGGTACGGTTCGAACTGGGTCAAGATCAACTGGATTCGCTGCCGTCCGGGCGCCACGCGCTGCATATCGAAAGCGAAGGCGACGCGTTCAACCCACCGCTCGCGAAGACGTTCATCGGTACGCTCGTCAAAAAGTACCGACCGATGGTCGAGGGCTCGGTCGATGTGCGCGTGCCGCTGGGCGGCACGGGGATACAGGCGTTCACCGTGAAAATCACCGGCAGCGATCCGCTCATCGAAACCCCATTCACGATCCGGGTGGGCAACGCGGAACACACCGCGTCCAGAAAGGGCGACGGCTTGCTTGATTTCTATCTGGCTGTGGACACGGCGCAGGCGGGCGTGTTCGGCGTATCGGTTTTCGCCCCGGAAACGCCGACCGCCTTCGCGGTTCCCGAAACCAAGGTGGGCACGCTGAGCGTCGCGGACGCCAGCGGCATGCGGGACGCGGACCTCGCAAACAAGCTGGGGACAGGGTGGATCGTCATGGGCGGCGCATCCGACCTGCCCGTGGGCTTTAAGGGCGAAGGCGTCGCCGCCGGCGGCGACGGCGCGGTGGAAGCGCCGAACAACGCGGGTTTTGACGCGGGCATCCATTATGCGAAGGGCAAGTGGACCGGGCAACTCTCCAAATCGCGCGTGAACCCGTTCGCGCTCGCCAAGGGCGTTCATCCGGTGCCGGGCAAGCTGATCCTCAGCGCGGAGGGAAAAGCCGACAAGGGCAAAGGCGTGACGCTGTTTCATTTCAGCGCGCAGGAGATGAACCGGCTGGAACCGGGCACTTACCTGCTGAGCGTAAAGGCGAAGAGCGGTCCTTTCAAGGGGCTCGGCGAGATGCATCTGGCGGTATTGCGGATCGCAGAAGGCGCGGCGCAGCCCGGCGAGTGGACGATGCCCGAAACCCTGCGCATGTCTGTCGGACAGGCGTACCATCTGGTGAACCCTGCCGAGGCGGGCGGTCAGCTTGGCGGGTTTGCGTTCAAGAGCGGCAACAAGGGCGTGGCGGCGGTCGATGAAGTCGGCGTGGTGAGGGGCAAGAAGGCGGGCAAGGCCACGATCACGGCGACCGCGCCGGACGGGACGGTGCGCAAAAGCAAGCTGACGGTGGTCGCCAACCGCTTCACGCGCGGCAAGCCGCTCATCCGCAAGGAAGAAGGCGTGTTCACCAGCACCAAGCGGCTCGAATACAACAAGAAGGGGCAACTGATCGCCGAGGTGTATGTCTACAACCGAACGGACAAGCCGATCCACGGCGCAAACGAATGGGTATTTGAGCTCTACGAAGACGAAACGCTGCGCCTGAGCGAACCTGTCGGCAAGCTTTCGTTCAAGAAGCAGCTCAAGAAAAACACCGCACGGGTCCAGCAATGGGTGGTCACGGACGACATGCTCCAAGGCGTCAAGGACAAGGCGTTTGACATCGGAAGCGGACGCTATCAGGCGGTAATCCGGGGAACCGATCTTTGCGGCAACGAAGCCAAGCCGCTGAACGCCCGGGACAAAGGCGTGTCAGCGGTCAAGACGGCGAAGGGCGCCGAAGATTTGGGAGCGCCCGAGGCGGCGCCCGCCACAGAAACACTGCCGTAATCCGGGGGTGTTCGGCAATCCAATCTTTCATTGGCATCGGCTACGCGAAGGGCTGGGGTACGCAATAGCCGTGCCCCAGCCCCTTGTCATAACCTCCGGCGAATTACGCGCGGGCTTGGTATTGTAAAAGCGCCTGCGCCAACTGCGCGGGGCAGGACGGGCCGCCTTTGCAGGTGATGTCCTTTAAGAGCTCGATCACTTCGTCCACCTTGCGTCCGACCGCGAGCCGCGCCACGCCCTGCGTGTTGCCGCTGCAGCCGTCGATGAAGCGGACGAATTTCAGCACGCCGCCTTCCACCTCAAACTCAATCGCGCTTGAGCACGTGCCCTTGGTCCTGTACTTCTCCATTATTCCGCCACCGCCTTTTGCGCTTTGATCTTTGGGACGATCAGGTTAACCGCGCGCTCGATCTGGTCCGCCGCGCGCCTGTAGGCGTTCTCACCGCCGCCAAAGGGATCGTCTATGTCGCCCGTAAGCCCCGCGTACGCGCTCAGCGTCATGGCCTCGGCGCCCGGAAACAACCGCTTTACGTCCTTTAAGTGCCACGCGGTCATCGTCAGCACCAGCGCGCCCTCCGCCATCTCCTGCGTAAGCCGCGCCGCGCGCGTCCTGAAATACGGGATGCCGCGCCGCTCAAGCTCGCACGCCGCGCTGCCGGTCATCGGCGCGCCTTCGTGCGCGCACAGGCCCGCCGAATAGACGCCGACGCCTTCGATCATGTTTTCCGCCAGCGCGTTTCGCAGCATCGCTTCTGCCATGGGACTCCTGCAGGTGTTACCGGTGCATACCATCACGATCTTCATTCGCCGTCCTCCGAAACGTCCATCACGTCAAACGCCGCCGCGCGGCCCAGCCGGTTCATGACCGCAAGCCCCACGCCGCGCGCCTCCACCGCTTCACTGAACGCGCGCGTTACGCCTTCCCCGTCAAGTTCACGCAATGCCGCGAACAGCTCCTTTGCCATCGCGCGCGCGTCCTCGCCCATGCCCCGCACGCGCCGCGCGCCGTAGACGGATTTATGCCCGTCAAGTGAGAGCACGCACGCCCTCTCCCCTGCCCGCTCCGCCTCATCGTACAGACGCTTAATCGCTTCCGGCGCGCCTTTGCCGCGCACAATGGTCAGCCGCGCCTTGGGCGCGTAATGGCGGTACTTCATGCCCGGCGAGCGTGCCTCCTCGCCCTGGGCAAGGGGCTTTAATATGCTGGCGTCGAGCGCAACCGCGCCCACGACTTCGGCGATCATCTCCGCCGTCACACCGCCCGGCCTCAGCACGCGCGGCGGGAACGCGGTCACGTCGAGCACCGTCGATTCAAGCCCCACCTCGCACGATCCTCCGTCCAGAATCAGCGGGATCAGCCCGTCCATATCCTCAAGCACGTGCACAGCCGTCGTGGGACTCGGCCGTCCCGAACGGTTGGCGCTCGGCGCGGCGATGGGTACGCCCGCTTCCTCGATCAACGCGCGCGCCGACTCAAGCGAGGGCATGCGGATGCCCACCGTCGAAAGGCCCGCGCTGACTTCGCTTGGCACCAGCGGCGATTTGTCCATGATCATGGTGAGCGGCCCCGGCCAGAAAGCCTCGGCCAGCTTCTTCGCGGCGTCCGGCATATCGCCCTTGATCAGCGGCGGGACCTGGCCAAGCGACGCGACGTGCACGATCAGCGGATTGTCGCCCGGGCGGCCCTTTGCCCGAAAGATTTTCCTGACCGCTTCGCCGGAAAGCGCGTTCGCGCCCAGCCCGTACACCGTCTCCGTCGCAAACGCCACCACTTCTCCCGCGCGGATCATCTCCCCCGCTTCCTTGAGCGACCGGGCGGCGACCCGCTCCACCTTGGTCATCATGCCATCTCCTGGAGCTTGAGCTGCTCGGTTTGTTCATAAAGGATCAGCGCGTCGATGATCTCGTCGAGATCGCCATTGATGACCTCGCCCAGCCGGTACAGCGTAAGCCCGATCCGGTGATCGGTCACGCGGCCCTGCGGGAAGTTGTAGGTGCGTATGCGCTCGGAACGGTCGCCCGTACCCACCTGCGATTTGCGCGCGGACGCGTATTCGCCCACCGCCGCCTCGCGCTGCAAATCATACAGCCGCGCGCGCAGCACGCGCATGGCCTTCTCGCGGTTTTGGATCTGGCTGCGCTGGTCCTGGCTGGTAACGACGAGCCCGGTCGGAATATGCGTAATGCGCACGGCAGAGTCGGTCCGGTTGACGTGCTGCCCGCCCGCGCCCGACGCGCGGTAGGTATCAATGCGCAGGTCGTTTGGCGCAATCGAAACCTCAACGTCCTCCGCCTCAGGCAACACCGCCACGGTGCAGGTAGAGGTGTGGATGCGCCCGCTCGACTCGGTGACCGGCACGCGCTGCACGCGGTGCACGCCGCTTTCGTACTTGAGCCGCGAGAACACGCCCTTGCCCTGAATCATGACCACGCATTCCTTGACCCCGCCCAGCTCGGTCTCCCCGCCGTCGGTGATCTCGGCCTTCCACCCGCGCGATTCGGCGTAATGGATGTACATGCGCACGAGTTCCGCGCCAAACAGACCCGCCTCGTCGCCGCCCGCGCCCGCGCGCACTTCAAGAATGGCGTTTCTGAAATCGTCGGGATCCTTGGGCAGCAGGAGGCGCCGCGCTTCGTCGGTTTTCTCCTTAAGCCGCGGCTCAAGCGCATCAAGCTCATCCTTTGCCATGTCCGCCATGTCGGGGCTATTGAGCATCGCGCGCGCCTCTTCGATTTCGTCGGCCAGCTTGCGGTAATTCAAGGCAAACGCCGCCATTTCGGTAAGCTCCGCGTGCTCGCGCATGAGTTTTTGAAAAAGCGCGCCATCCGAGATCACCTCGGGCAGTGTGATGCGGATCGACAGTTCCTCGTAGCGTCCCACCAGCGCTTCCATTTGGCGCAAAATCCGTACCTGTTCGTTGTCCATATTTTCTACCCCTCGATGAAAAGCGCCACAAGGCGCTCAATCTGATTTAAGTCCCGAATCATTTGTGTGTTGCCGCCAAGCAAGCGCCCAACTTCCCGCGCCTGACCCGCGCCCACTTCAAACAGCGCCCATCCCCCGGGCTTCAAAAACGCCCTGATCTCACGCGCCGCGCGCCGGTAAAAGCCAAGCCCGTCTTCCCCGCCGTAGAGCGCCATCTCGGGCTCAAAGCGCACTTCCCGCTGAAGGGACGCCATATCCTCTCCCGTAAGATAGGGCGGATTGACCGCGATTACGTCGAACGTGCGGCCGCTGACAGCTTCGAGAAAATCGCCCGCCATGAACTCTACGTCCGCACCCAACCGCTCGGCGTTCCCCCGCGCGACCGCGAGCGCGTCAGGGGACAGGTCGGTCGCCGTCACGCGCGCGCTTGGACAAGAAAGCTTGATCGATACCGCCACACAGCCGCTGCCCGTGCATAATTCAAGCACGTCCGGCCTCTTGTTCCGGGCGCGCTTGATCGCCTCTTCCACGAGCAGTTCCGTGTCCTGGCGCGGAATCAGCACGCGCCGGTCCACCATGAAATCATGGCCCATAAACGGCGCGTGACCGAGCACATAGCACAGCGGTTCGCCCGCAATCCGCCGCGCCATGAACCCCTCAAGCCGATCCAGGCGCGCGCCGGTCAATGCCTCGTCCAGGAGCAACCTGAAACGCGCGCCCGAAACGCCCAGCGCGTCCTCCAGCATCCACCGAGCGTCCACTTTTGCGTCAGGGCCTTTGAGGCGCCTTTCAGCCTTACTTAGCCACTGTCTTGCCGTCATCGGTGAACTCACGTTTCTCCTCTTCGCTCGCTTCCTCGACAACCGCTTCTTCCGCTTCGGCCTGGATGACCGCCGCTTCGCGCTGTTTCTCGGGCAGCGGGTGTTTGTCCCCCAGCGCCGCTTTGAGCGACACGATGGCCACTTCCAGCATCTCGTCGTCGGGCTCGGCGGTGGTGATCTTTTGAACCATCAGGCCCGGCCATTTCAGCGCGCGCACGAACCAAGTGTTTTCGGCCCGTGCAAGGCCCTTGAGCACCTCATAGGAAATGCCCGCGACCAGCGGAAGTAGCAAGAGGTTGCTGCCCAGGCGCTTAAAGACATTGGTCGAGTTGTTGCCAAGGAACAGGAACACGATGATCGAGATGACCATGACGATCACCAGGAAGCTGGTGCCGCAGCGCGGATGCAGGCGCGTGAACTTGCGCGCGTTTTCCGGTGTCAGTTCTTCGCCCGCTTCAAAGCAGAAGATCGACTTGTGCTCCGCGCCGTGGTATTGAAAGACGCGGCGGATTTCCCTGAGCCTGGAGCACAGGTACACATAGAGCAGGAACACCGTGATGCGCACCGCGCCGCCGATGATCTTGACCACGACGTTTGATTCAATGAAGCGCTTGGTCAGCGACTCAATGCCCACCGGGATCGCGAAGAACAGCCCAATCGCGAGCACGATGGCCAGAATGACCGCAAACATCATCATCACGTCGTCCGGCTTCATGTTGAGGAGCGCCGCCACTTTTTTCTCGAACTTCGAAGGCTCTTCCGGTGCTTCGCCCGCCATCTCGGCGGACTCGGTCAGCGTCTTCATGCCAAAGTACATGCTCTGGACGAAGCTGACGATGCCGCGCAGGATGGGCCACTTGAGAAAGGGGTATTTTTTGCCGATCTTGGATGTCGGGCGCGTTTTGTAGACGATGTTGCCATCCGCCTGGCGCACCGCGATGGCGGTGAGCTCGGGTCCCTGCATCATCACGCCTTCCATGACCGCCTGGCCGCCGACCGATATCGGCGCGTTTTCCGGGGGATTGCCCAGGAACCAGTCCTTAAAACCCTTGGTGAATTTTGACATATACCAAAACCTCCGAATTTTCACTCTAAGCCGCCGGATACTATATACCCCGTCGGCATGTATGAAAAACAGACCGGGCGCGCCCGATCTGCATTTTCTGTTTTGACGTGCAAAATCCGGCGTGTATCGCGCCGATAGATTACATGCCGTAACGCTTCTTGAAGCGGTCCACGCGTCCGCCGGTATCAACCAGCTTCTGCTTGCCCGTGTAGAAGGGATGGCACTTTGAGCAGATGTCAACGCGCATTTCCTTCTTCACCGAACCGGTCTCAAAGGTCTCGCCGCACACGCAACGTACGATTGACTTGCCGTAATTGGGATGAATCTTTTCCTTCATGGTTCTCACCTCTCTCTGAGCGGGGCATAAACGCGCACAAAATACGCGCGTCACAAAGCGTATTATAGCACAGCGCCCTGTGAATTGCAATGATACTTTTATTTTTTACTTTCCCGCGTCCACCTTTGTCACTCGCCGTCCGATTGAGGCGCCGGGCAGGAATTCGCCCGCTCGGCGTCGTATTTTTACTTCGATTAGGCTATCAATTCAAGGGGGCTACATCATGAGCAAGTACGCCATTGGCGTCGATTACGGGACGCTTTCCGCCCGCGCGCTGGTCGTCGAAATCGGAACCGGCCGTGAACTCGGAAGCGGCGTCATGAACTATCCGCACGCCGTCATGGACGAGCGCTTGCCGGACGGCACGCGCCTCAGGCCTGACTGGGCGCTTGAGCATCCTGAGGACTACCTCGATTGCCTCGCCTACACCATCCCCGAGGCCATCCGCGCGTCGGGCATCGACGCACAAGACGTGATTGGCATCGGCATTGATTTCACCGCCTGCACACTGGTCGCCACCGACAAGGCGGGCGTGCCGCTTTGTCTGAAGAGCGAATTTGAGCACAACCCGCACGCCTATGTCAAGCTGTGGAAGCACCATGCCGCCCAGATCGAGGCCGATGTGATCAACGAACTGGCCGCGGCGCGCGGCGAGGCGTTTCTTTCCCGCTACGGCGGCAAGACTTCCTCGGAATGGATGCTGCCCAAGATTTGGCAGACGCTCAAGGAAGCGCCTGAAGTCTACGACAGCGCCGACTGCTTCATCGAAGCCGGGGATTGGGTGGTTTGGCGCCTGACCGGAAAGCAAGCGCGCAGTTCCAGCCTTGCCGGTTACAAAGCGCTTTGGCACAAGCGGGAAGGATATCCGCCGGACGATTTTTTTGGGGCGCTCGACAAGCGGCTTGCGCACGTGGTGGATGAAAAGCTCTCGCGGGACATCTTCCCCATCGGAGCCAAGGCGGGCGAGATCACCGAAGAAGCCGCCATGCTGACCGGGCTTAAGCCCGGCACCGCCGTGGCCGTTTGCAACATAGACGCCCATGTATCGCTGCCGGCGGCCGGACTCACGCAACCGGGTGACATGTTGATGATCATGGGCACATCGACCTGCCACATCATGGTATCGGATGAAGAAAAACGCGTGCCCGGCATTTGCGGCGTGGTGGAGGACGGCGTGATTCCGGGACTGCTGGGGTACGAGGGCAGTCAGATGATGGGCGACCATTTCAACTGGTTCGTGGACAATTGCGTGCCCGAATCGTACGCGCGGGAAGCGCGGGAAAAGGAAGTGGACCTCCATGTCCTGCTCAGCGGAAAAGCGCAACTGCTCAAGGCGGGCGAGAGCGGACTTCTGGCGCTCGACTGGTGGAACGGCAACCGCTCGGTTCTGGTAGACGGCACGCTCTCGGGCATGATGCTGGGGATGACGCTGACGACCAAGCCGGAAGAAATATACCGGGCGCTGATCGAAGGCACGGCGTACGGCGCGCGGATGATCCTCGACACGTTTGACAACAGCGGCGCCCGGATCAAGAACCTGTACGCGTGCGGAGGAATCGCGCAGAAGAACGCCTTTGTGATGCAGGTGTACGCGGACGTGACGGGGCGCGAGATCCGCATTGCGCGCTCAACCCAAGCGCCCGCGCTGGGCTCGGCGATGTTCGGCGCGCTGGCGGCGGGCAAGGCGGTCGGTGGGTATGATTCAATCGAAGACGCCGCGCGCGAGATGGGCGGCGTGCTCGACACGGTCTATAGGCCGATTGCCGAAAACCAGCGGGTTTATGAAAAGCTGTACGCGGAATATGCCAAACTTCATGATTACTTTGGCCGGGGCGGGAACGGCGTAATGAAGAAGCTGAAAGCCATCAAGGCGCGCCAGTCCCGGTGACGTTTCCCGCCGACAAAAGGAGCTGTTGCAGAAGTAAAAAAACTGCAGCAGCTTCGTTTTTATGGGGAAAGGGCCCCTCCCGAAATTTTTAAACGCTTAAAAAGGACGGCTTGAGCGGCTAGAAAGGCCTGAATTCTTGCAAGCCTCCGGCAATCCCGCCAGCAACATCGAATCCTGTCAACCACCCCGCGAAATTTTTACGTTTTGTCTCCGGACTGTCTGGGGCGAAGCAGCCGTTTGCGCGGCATCCGGTTACATTGCAACTCAGGCATGCGAAGCCAAACCCGAAAACAACCCGGAAATACGCCGTTTGTTTACAAAATGAATTGCTATTGGACGGATATGTAACTCTTCAAGTAATCGCCGCGCGCTATAATACATACATAAGATCAAGCAAACGAACCGCAAGAAGGAGGCCGCCACAATGAAGAAAATCATCACCAGCGCCCTGTTCACCCTGATCGTTCTGGCC
>JAVBND010000014.1:0-56819 GCA_031551775.1 Eubacteriales bacterium
CTCGCTGATGGTCAGCTGATTGTCGCTCAAGTTGCGCAGCATGGCCTCTTCGACCTTGACGATTGAGCGGTAGGTTCCCACCAGCAGCCGGTTCAGTTCCACTTGGAAAGGATCCATGCGCCCTCCTAAAGTAATTAATTATACTAACTAATTATAATGGGGCATGAAATGTCTGTCAAGTAATAATCCGGTATCGATTTGATGAACCGTTATTCATGTTGTGCATCCCCGCAACCCGCTACGCCGGGACCGAATGGATCAGTGGTTGCCCAGATTCAACCATTGGACCTCTTTGGCCGTCAGCCTGATCGACAACGCGCCGATGCTCTCCCGCATCCGCTCGCCCGTGCTTGGGGTGGTCAGCGCGTAGACGTCGAGCTCGGACTGGCTGAAAATCCATGCCATCGCGATTTGCGCGACGGTCACGTTTTTTTCCTGCGACAACCGCTCCGCGCGGCGCAGCCGCTCAAAATTTACGGGATGGCAGTAGCCTTTGACGCCCGCCTCGTCCATTTCCGCGCCGGCCCGCTCAGGATGGTCGCTTGAGACGCGGCCGGAAAAGAACCCGCGCGCAAGCGTCGAATAGGCAAAAACCGGCACGCGGTTTTTTTCGTACCACGCGCGCGCGCGAGCGTTGCCCGGCCCGGCAATCGACACGTACCCGCCGCCCCATGGGTCTTCCACCTGCTCGGCCAGTCCGAAATAGGGGCTTCCCGCCCGGAACGGCTCAAGGCCGCGCTTGGCGGCGTATTCATTGGCTTCTTCCATGCGCTCCGCCGTCCAGTTTGACGCGCCGAATACCGAGATCTTGCCCTCGCCGTAGAGGCGGTTGAGCGCTTCCATGATGGGGCCGACCGGCTTTTCCGGTTCGTCTCTGTGGAGCATGTAGATGTCGATGCGCCGTGTCTTGAGCTTCGCGAGTGAATTGTGCGCGTCGTGCAGGATATCAAAGTCGTTGACGCGGGGCCTGAAGCGGTTGTGGTGCGCGCCCTTGGTGAGGACGACGACCTTTTCGTGAAGCCCCCGCGCCTCAAGCCATTCGCCCAGCGGTTCCTCACCGTAGTGGTCGGACGCGTCAAAGCAGTTGACGCCCAGGGCGTACATGGTGTCGAGCAAGCCAAACGCGGCTTTGAGCCGCTGATCAAAATCGTCCGCTTCGCCGTACACCGAGCGGAACGCGTCAAACATCTTCTTCGTCGCGGTCCCGAACACGATCCGGGACACGGGCTTGTCCACACCGTGTACTTTTCCGTAGATCATGGTTTTCCTCCCTGCGCGAAACAGCGTTTATTGTCCACCCTTCTTTTCAAACAGGATGCCGTCGGACGGGCCGAAGCATTGCGGAGTTTCCGGTATGCCCCGTTCGCGCAGTTTGAGGCTCACATAACTCCAAAGCGCGCCAAGCGTAAGTTCTTTGTGCCCCTTCTTGAATTCCTTGATCACTTGGCCGGTCAAAAACTTTGTAAAGGGATTGTATTTGTCCAGTATGGCGTTGTACGCCTTTCCCTTTTCGTTGGCATTGGTTGCCGTCAGCACCAAGTACCCGCCGGCCAAATCTTCCGGTCCCAAGTAATCGATGAAATGCCCGCTGTAACAGCTTGTCAGAATGACAATTTTTTTACCGGGCGCGGTATCCAGGTGCGTTTTTAACATAGGCAAACTATACGCTCCATCTGCGGGATTTAGATTGGGCGCCAGCGCGCCATGATACTGGGCGTCGTCGTTCCTGGCGCCATGCCCTGCGAAGAAAAAGAGCACGGTGTCAAATTCGGTCGTATCGCCGACCAATTCCAGTACCGCTTTGGACATGTCCAGCCAGCTTGCCTTTTCAAGCGTTGTGTACGTAAATGGGATCCCATCCAGTGCTGCGCTTCCCAGCATCGCTTTTACGTCGGCCAGGTCTTGTTTGCTTGGAAGATCCGCATCTTTGCCCCCGGAAACCTTTTTGTATTCCGATAGCCCAATAAGCAGCGCCTTGTTCCTGCCTACATACAGCGTCCGGGAGGTTTTGACCTTTGGATTGTCAAGGCTCGTCAAAGTGATCCGCGTCACGCCGCGCCCGACCGGCGTCACCAAGCCCTTGCTGTCTACCGTCGCCACCTTCGCATTGCTGCTTAAGAACCCCACCCGCGACTTGTCCGCGTTTGCAGGCGCGCATGTGTACTGCACCTCAAACGGCTCGGATATGTCTATGGCCGCGCTTGCGGTTGTGATGCGCGCTATCTTGGGACGCGTCACCGTTACCGTACACACGGCGCTGACGCCGCTTTTCGCCATCGCGGTGACGGTGGTCTCGCCCGTCTCGAGCGCTGTCACCTTGCCCTTTGGATCAACCGTTGCCACCCCTTCATTTTCACTTGACCACATGAGAATCTTGTCGCGCGCCTTGGCGGGCAAGGCCGTTCCCTTGAGCTGCACAGTATTTCCCACTTGGATGGCCGCGCGCGTCTTGTTTATCTTTACGCTCGTGACTTCCGGTTCGCCCGCGCCCGCGCCTACGATTACTTGTACCGTGGCGCTGTACGCCTGTCCCAGGTATGGCTGATCCATCCGCGCCGTCAGCGCGCATGTGCCGGAACTTACGCCCTCAAGCGTCGCCGTGTGGAAAATGATACCATCCGAAGCATCTGCCACGCGCGCAACGCCGGGATTGCTGCTGGTCCATGTGACCGATCCGTCAAAATTGATTGGCTGGCTTGCGGTATAGAGAGAAACTGTGGCGGAAGCTGTATTGCCCACTCCGATTTGGATTTCAGCGGTTCCAAACTTTAGTTCAGTTCTGCTTGGATCGGAAGTGTCCGGAAGCAGCACTTTGACCGGCGTGGCGGTGGAGCCGGGTGAATTGGCGCCTATGCCCAATTGGCCAACAGTATTGAGGCCCCATGCATAAAGGGTATTGTCCTTTACGCCCAACGACACAAGGCCGCCAGCCGCGATCAGACGGTATCCGTCACCAATTTTCACCGGCGTATTGCTTGTGCTCGCGCTGCCCAACTGGCCGAAATTGTTCGCGCCCCAAGCATACAGTGCGCCGCTTTTCAGCGCAAGAGAATGCACAGAGCCTGCTGCGATTGCGTTATAGCCTGATCCGATTTGGCAGGGCTTCGCCCGGCCTTCCGATGTGCCGTCTCCGAGCGTACCATAGATATTGCTGCCCCATGCGTACAGCATATCTCCATTCAACGCCAACCAGTGGGTGCCGTCTTCATCGCTCACCACTTGTGTGATGTTCGATTGAAAGAGGGTCAACGCCCCGGCCTTGAACTGATAGAGGTTTTTATTCTTCAGAACATAGAGGTAATCTCTTGCGAGTCCGCTCCTGATAACATCGGTGATGCCTTCGGCAATTTTGGTTGGCTTAAGGATAAAGTCATCACCCGCAATCAACCGCTGGTCAACGTTGGCGCCCCAGCCATATAAAGCCCCGCCTTTTACCGCGAAAGAATAGTTGCCAAAGGCCATTACCTTGCTATAGCCCGAACCAATGTGCACCGGCGATGCCCTATAGGCGGTTTTGTCGTATCCGCCGCCGGTTCCATCTCCAACCGCTCCGTAGGCGTTGAACCCCCAGGCATAAAGATCGCTTTCCTTTAATGCGACCACATGATCATTCGCTACGGCGATCTCGGTAAATCCCGTGCCCACCAGAACAGGGGCATAACGGGTTTCTCTGGTGCCTAGGCCCAATTGGCCGTTGCCATTGCCGCCCCATGCATACAGGGATCCGTTGGAATACAAGGCGTAGCATGAACCGCCGTTTGTCGCTATCTGAATAATTTGCGCCTGCGCCGCTGAAGCGATCGGCACTGACGCCAAAGAGATAAAAATGACAGCGAGTACGATGCCCAATAGCTTCTTCAAGGTGCTCATTGAAAAACCGCCTATCTTTTATGGCGCAACGTGATGAATCAAGTGTTTTTAAGCCCACCCGGGCGAAAAAACAGCCGCCACGCCGTGATCGAATCAATCGGCGCTTACCTGGATCGGCTTAACCAGCGGTTCAAGACCCGCGTCCGACAAGATGACGTCCGTATCGCCCAATCCTTTTTTGTGCGTAACGCCGTGCAGGATCAAGCCGTCCCGCACGTCGCGCGGCGACAATGGCGCCCATCGGCCGACTTTGAGCAGTTGCTGGGTTTGCTCGTAATCAAGCGCGAGCTCGAGCGCCAGACTGATCAGCACATCGCGGCTGGCCCTGCGCTGACCGTTCATAATGCGATAGCCCGTGGCGCGGTTCAGGCCGACCGATTCAAATAAGACATCGGTTGAAAGGTTGTGCTTGCCCATGTATGTGTTCAAAAGGGACGGAACCGACTTGAGCATAAACCCGGTTGCCGGCAGGACGGGATGTTCGCTTTGCTCAATGATTTTCAGCGCCATTGTCGTATCCGCATCATCAGGAATGCGCGGCATGCTTTCCATGAACAGTTCCTCCTGACAAAAAAATCCGTTCCATGGCATCAGTCTATCACAAATATGCCGGTCTTTCAATACGCGGGTGCGCCATTTTCAAGGGGAGGAAAGGCGGTGTTCATTACCAGTTCTTAAAAATATGCGTAAGCTCCGCAGTGCTGTGCAGCGCCAGCTTCCGGAAAATACTGGTCTTTTGATTGGCGATGGTTTTTTCTGTGGAAGAGAGCGCGATGCCACCCTTGAGCAGCATTTCGGTGACGCTGCGCTCTGCCGCGGAAAGCCCGGACAGGACCAATTCCTTGATGAATTGGGCCTGTGGGGTGGGTCCCTCGGCGGTGCGGCAGATGGTATCGACCAAGGATTGGCATTGCGACTTGAAGATGTAGCCGGACGCAAACGCGCGCTTGCTGGCGCGAATGATCGTATCCGGATCCTCGCAGGAGGTCAGCATCAGCACGCGGGCGTCGGTTTCCAGCCGGATGGCGCGCGCTGCCGCCACGCCGTCCGTGCCGCCGGACAGGTTCAGGTCCATCAACACCACGTCGGGCTTGAGTTTTAGCGCCAGAGCGATGCCTTCGTCACCGCGCCTCGCGGCATCCAGAAAGCGGAGCGCGGCGCACTGGTCGATGGATCGGCGAATCAGGTAGACAAAATCCGGGTCGTCCTCAACCAACAGGACGCTAAATGCTTCAGGCATGGCGCGTCGCCCCCTTCCGGTCATCCGCCTGTGATATCACAACCCGATTGGCGGGCAGGCGAATGATCATCGTGGTCCCCGCGCTTTGCTTGCTGCGGCACTCCAGCGCGCCGCCATGGCGCTGGATGACGTTTTTGCAGTACGCAAGCCCCAATCCCAGGTTGTTCGATGAGACTTTGGTCGTGTAGTACGGCTCGAATATGTGCGCGACGTCCCGGCGGGATATGCCGCGGCCGTGATCTGAAATCCTGAGCGTGAACGCGCCGCGGCCGCGGCCGGGCGTGGCGTTCACCTCGATGGGCGCGGCTGTTTCCATCGCGTCCAGCGCATTGTTGAACAGGTTCAAAAACACCTCGGTCATGTGCGTTGGGTCACAACGAAGGCATATGCCGCCGGTATGCATGCACCGCAGAGACGCGCCATCCCCGCCGGATCCCGCGCACAGCGCGAAGGCGTCGCGCAGCATCTCATCCAGCGAATGCGTGGCCTCATCAAGCACGATGACGTCGGCGTATTGCTCGGCCTTTTCGGTGTAGTTTTTGATCGTCTCAATGGCGCGGGACAGGATGTCCAGTTCTTCCGGCGGCGCTTGGCCCAATTGCGCGCGCAGGTTCTCGACGCACCAGGCCATCTTGGCGGTTTGGTTCTTGATCATATGCTTGGTATAGGAGGCGCCCCGGCGGATCAGCCCCATGTCGGAATTCCAGCGGTAGGGTTCGCTGGTGAGCCGAAGGCCCATCATTCCGCCATGGAAGGCCACCACGAGGAAAAACACCACGCTTGCCAGCAGCACCAGCGCGTTTAGCTGCCACAGTTTGTTCAGGTAAGTCAGCTTGAACGGGTGCGTCAAAAACACCGAGAGCACCCAAAAGAGCACCGGCGGCAGCAACGCGCCCACCACCAGGCGCTTCTGGATGCGCGCGGTGGCGTCGGCCTCGCGCCGCACAGACCGGATCATCATGAACGCGAACACGCCGCAGCCCAAAATGTTGTATACGGCGAAGGTGATCCAGAATCCGGTGTTTCCGGCTTGATAGGCGGGATACTCCCAGGGCAGGTACACGCAGGATATGACGGCGGCGGGCAGGTAAAATAGGGAGCGCCTTCCCGGCGGGGGAAACGAATCCCCAAGCGCCAGCGCGAACAGGATGGATTCGGGCACGGCCAGCGCGTACAGCGACCAGGTCATCAGAGAATAGGGCAGCATGAAGCCGGCGCTTAACCCGACACCCAGCGTTCTTTCAAGAAGCGGAATCAGGTTGTAAGCGATGGCCTCCTTGGCAAGCCCCAGCCAAAACAAAAACCCGGCAAAAGCGCCGCGCCGATTGACCAGGTTCTTGCGGCCTGAAAAGTACATCAGCAGGACCAGGACCAGCAGCAACGCGCAAATCACAGATTCCATGGGATGCTCCTTTGAACGGCCGTCAAAATGCGGTTTGTATTCCTATTATAGCACAATGCCGCGCATGTTGCATTCTATATCGCTCAAAACATTCATCAAAGACCTCGCGCACTGAAGGGTAAAATCTTGCTGTGATTGTTTCTATCTTGCGCTTTGCGCGGCGGCGGTTTTGCCAAATTCACAAATTTACTACAATCGGGCGGTTCAATGCGGGATTTGTTTGTTTACTTTTGGATCAAGAAATTGATACAATGTGGCTGAATCAATTGTTTTATATTCATACACATCGGAGGTCAATATGACGAATGCGAGACGTTTCGGCCAATGGTTTCTCCGAAAGCAGGAAAGCAGCATCGTATTGATGCTCGTGATCTACTCGGCGATCGTGGCCTCAGTAAATCCGGTGTTCCTCTCGCCCAACAACCTCATCAACATCTTGCGCTCGACCGGCTTCACGCTGATCGTGGTGGTGGGCATGGCCTATGTGCTGATCACGGCCGGGCTCGACTTGTCGGTAGGGTCGGTGTTTGCGCTGGGCGCGATCATCACCGGCATGTGCTGCGCGGCGGGTTGGCCGGTGCCGCTGGCGATTCTGACGGGCATACTGACCGGCGTCGCGTTTGGCTACATCATCGGCGGCATCATCGTCAAAACCGGCATCCCGCCGCTGATCGTGACGCTTGGCATGCAATATGTCGGTCGCGGCGTCGTTTCGGTTTTGACGAAGGGCGTGCCGATCTACCCGCTGCCCAAGACATTTGTGGCGATCGAGCAGACCAAGCTGTTTGGCACGCTGCCGGTGATTGTACCGATCTCGATCCTGGTCGCCGTCGTCGGCCACATTGTGCTGAGCAAGACGGTGTTTGGCCGTTCGGTGTACGCCATCGGCGGAAACCAGGAGGCCGCGAAGATCTCGGGCATCAACATCAACAAAACCAAGATCTGCGTGTACGTGATCACCGCCACACTGGCGGCGGTCTCCGGCATCCTGATGGCCTCGCGCCTGGGTTCCTGCGAGCCGTCCACCGGCACGGGGTTTGAGCTCAAGGTGATCTGCGGCGCGATCATCGGCGGTATCTCCACCTTCGGCGGTATGGGCACGATCCTCGGCGCGTCGCTCGGCGCGCTGTTTATGGAGATCGTCACCAACAGCCTGACGCTCATGAAGATCTCGGTCTATTGGCAAAACTTGGTGTTCGGCATCATCCTGATGGCCTCGGTATTGCTCGATCAGTACAAGCGCCAGTGGATGCTGCGCCAGTCCGTCGGCGCCAAGACCAGCGCGGCGCGAAAGTAAGGGGGTGCCCAATTGAACGCACCGGTTTTGACCATATCCCACGTCACCAAGCGCTTTACCGGTACCGTGGCGCTGTCGGACGTCTCGATGGCGCTATACCAGGATGAAATTCTCGCGCTGTTGGGGGAAAACGGCGCGGGAAAATCCACGCTGATGAAAATCCTGAGCGGCATCTACCATACGGGTGAGTACGAGGGTGAAATTTTTGTCGGGGACGCGCCGTGCGCGTTCAAGGGCCCGGCGGACTCCGAAAACGCGGGCATCGTGATGATCTATCAGGAGCTCAACCTTGAGCTCGATCTGACGGTGGCCGAGAACATCCTGCTGGGCCGCTACCCCAAGGGCCGCTGGGGCCTGATTGACTGGAAGCGGCTCAACCGTGAGGCCAAGAAGGCGCTTGACAAGCTGGGCGTTGACATCGACATCGGCGCAACGGTTCGCTGCCTCAGCCCGTCCATGCAGCAGTTGGTGTCCATTGCGCGGGCGCTATACCGCGAGCCCAAGATCCTGATCCTTGACGAGCCGACCTCCGTGCTGACCGAGAAGGAGACCGCCCAGCTCATGGACATCCTGCGCGGCCTTAAAAAGCAGGGCATCGCGTGCATCTACATCTCCCACAAGCTCGATGAGGTGTTTAGGCTCTGTGACAGGATGGTGATTCTGCGCGACGGCAAGTGGGTGTCGGAGTACGTAAAGGGACAAGGCTACGATTCCACAAGGATCATCGAGGACATGATCGGGCGGCGGCTCGACGTGATGTATCCGGCGGTTGAGAAGCACATCGGCGGCGAGCTGCTTCGGGCCGAGCATTTTTGCGTGCCCCACCCGTTTGCCTACGGCAAGAGCATCATTGAGGACGTCAGCCTGACGCTTCACAAGGGCGAAATTTTGGGGTTGGCGGGGCTCGTGGGCGCGGGGCGTTCGGAGCTGGCCGGCGCGGTCTTCGGCTTGACGCCGCGCTCGCGCGGCGCGATTGTCTTCGAGGGCAAGGAAGTCAAAATTGACAGCCCGGAGGACGCCATCCGCTTGGGCATCGGCTTCCTGTCCGAGGACAGAAAGAAGAACGGCTTCGTATGGACGATGGACATCAAGCAAAACATGACGCTGGCCATCCTGCGCACGCTCAAGAACCATCTCTTCATCGATCCGCGCAGGGAACACGCCATCTCTCAGGCGTACTTTGACAAGCTGCGCGTAAAGGCGCCGTCCATGAATACGCTGATCACCAGCTTAAGCGGCGGGAACCAGCAAAAGGTGATCATCGCCAAATGGCTGATGACGAGGCTCAAGGTGCTGATCCTGGACGAGCCCACGCGCGGCATCGACGTGGGCACCAAGGCTGAGATTTACCATTTGATCGGCGAATTGGCGAAAACCGGTATCGGCATCATCATGATCTCCTCCGAACTGCCCGAACTGATCGCGGTATGCGACCGGTTTATCGTGTTGGGCAAGGGCGTGGTGCAGGCCGAGCTCACGAAGGACGAAGCGAGCGAATTGAGCATCATGCGCGCCGCGTCCGGGGCGTAATGGGTCAAGCGACCCGTAACGATAATAACGAAAAAGGAGCACATCACCATGAAGAAGATCCTATCCCTGATCCTGGCGGTTTTGCTGATCGCGGGCGCCCTGGCCGTCCCCGCGCTGGCGGAGAAGAAGGAAGCCTTGCACTTCGTGTACGTCTCGCCCCTGCTGTCGCATCCGATTTGGCTGATCGCCAAGGACGGCTTTGATCAAGCCTGCCAGGAGTTGGGCGTTGTGGGCGACTGGGTCGGCCCGCAGGGCATCTCGGCCGAAGAGATGGCGCAGTTGGTGGATACCGCCGTGGCGCAGAAGGCCGACGGCATCATCACCCAGTCGATCTGCCCGGCCGAGCCGATCAACAACGCCATCGCTGCGGGCATCCCCGTGATCCTCGTGGACGGCGACCTGGCTGATGTGGACGGCAAGCTGGCCTTCCTCGGCAAGGACCTGGACCGCCAGGCAGAGCTGTTCTATGAAGAGGCGCTCAAGTACATTGCGTCCGATGAGAAGATCACCGCCTCCATACAGTGCGCCGCGCTGAACGCACAGATCTACGTCGATCAGAACGACGCCATCATCAAGGTGTTTGAGAAGCATCCCGGCGGATTTGAGCTTGTGAACATCACCACCTCGGGCGGCGACAAGGCCAAGGCTGTCACCGAATGGCAGAACACGCTCAACACGTACCCCGAAGTCAACCTGGCGATCAACGTGGCCGGCGATGCGGGTCCGGCCTGCGTCAAGGCGCTTCAGGAGATGGGCCTTGAAGGCAAGATCACCGTGCTGGCCGTTGACAACATCGACGAGACGCTCGACCTGGTCAGGGACGGCAAGATCGTGGGCACCGTGGTATCCTCTTTCTTTAACTACGGCTATCAGGCGGCCTACTGGCTCTACCAGAACGTCACCGAGGGCCGCGAACCCGCCCAGAAGAACAACGACGCGGGTACCTACATGGTCACGGTGGAAAACCTCGACACCTATGATGAGTTGCTCAAGCAGAAGGTTGATTTGCCCGCGTAACCGGGGTATAATAACGCAATCAATGAATGTGTGGCGGCCGGCATGGTTTCTGCCCGGCCGCCTATCCTGAATGCGAGGCAAAGGATTCCAAGGTTTGCGTTCTTAGCGGAGGGAGAGACGATGATCAGACCCGCCCCAAATGCCAGCATTACGAGCCGCCTTAGCGCGTATGCGCTGATGCTGCTCGGGGTCGCGGTCATCGTCATTCTTTTGTGCGTGACGACCACCGTGCGCCTGCTCAACCGCTCGGACGCCTACTTCGGCAGCATCGCCACGCTCTCTGAGTTTTATCAGGATGCCGAAGCCCTCAGCGCAGAGGCCCAGCGCCTGTTCTATGCAGACGAACCGCGCGACCTGGCGCAGTACGATGCGCTTCTCTTGCGTTGCAAGGAAGATATTTTGGCCGTTCAGGCGGGCCTTAGCGGGCAATCCGAACAGCGCGTGGGCTACTTGCTCAACATGGTGCGTACCTTCGACGAGCGCTTTGAGCAATACTTCCCGGACCTCGACGACCGCTATGAGACCTACCGGCAACTATCCTACCTGGGTGGGCTCATTCAGGCTACGGCCGGGCGTTACCACGACATCCTCGTGGGCCATATGCGCCGCGAGCTTGACGCCATCCGCCAGTTGTGGCTGATGCAGATGGGGCTGGGCTCGGCGCTGGTCGCGCTGCTCATCGCCTTGGGCGGCTTTGCGTCCAAGTACTTCATACGCACGATCTCGGTGCCGTTCACGCAGTTGGTCTCAAACATCAACCTGATCAAGCGCGGCGACTTCCGCATCCACGAGATCCGGGGCGCGCCCAGCGAGATGGTTACGTTGATTGAGGCGTTTTCCGAGATGGCCGGGCAGCTTAAGAGCAACATCGACCGGCTCAAACAAAACGCGCAGCTTGAGCGCGACCTGCTCGAACAGCAAAACGAGAACCTCGCGATCAAGAACTTGCTGTTTGAAACCGAGCTCAAATCGCTGCAGGCTCAAATCAACCCCCACTTCCTGTTCAACACGCTCAACATGATCGCCAAGCGCGCCTACGTGGGGGGTGACGAGGAGACCTGCCTGTTGATGGAAACCACGGCCGATTTGCTGCGGTATGGGCTTGACAAGTCGAACAAGATCTCGACCCTCTACGAGGAACTCGATTGCATCCGAAATTACTTCTTCATCCAGCAGCACCGTTTCGCCGACCGCATTGAGTTTACCATGGACATTGAGCCGGATCTGCCCAACCTCCCCATACCGGCCATGGTGCTTGAGCCGCTGGTGGAAAACGCCATCATGCACGGCATCAAGGACGTGATGGGCGGAGCGAGGGTGGTGCTCAAGGCGCACAGCGTGCTCGGGCACATTCACCTGCACGCGGAGGACAACGGGCGCGGCATGGACGCCGAAAAGCTGGAGGCGCTGCTCAGCGAACTCGAGAGCGGCGGCGAGTCTGACGAAGGAACGCACATCGGCCTTCGAAATGTGTACAGGCGGCTCAAGATGTACTTCGGCGCAGAGATGCTCTTCTCCATTGAGAGCGAACCGGACTGCGGTACGGTGGTGACGCTCGATATCCCGCTGGAATCGGGGGAAGCGATATGAACTACGAGCTGATGATCGTGGAGGATGAGCGCGTTGAGCGCGAGGCGCTGACGCTGATGCTCAAGCTGCACTACCCGGACGTAAAGATCACAGCCGCTGTGGACAATGGCGGTGAGGCATTCTCCGCGTTTCAAAAGCGGCCGCCCGACATTGTGCTCATGGACATCAACCTGCCGGGTTTGAGCGGGCTTGAGGTGATCAGGTCCATGCGGCGCGTTTCGGACAAAGCCGAATACGTGATCCTGTCCGCGCACAACACGTTCGAGTACGCGCAAGCGGCGCTCAAGCTCGGCGTATGCGAATACCTGCTCAAGCCCTACAAGCTCAGCGCGCTGATGGGCGTGATGGACTCTTGCCTTACAAGCATCCAAAAAAAGCGCACGATGGACCAATTCTCCGAGCAGATGCGCAGGAAGATCGATTCCATAAGGCCGGTGCTTGAGAGCGACTGCATCTTTGCCATCGCGGCCATGCGCACCGCAAAGCCGCTCAAGGAGATCTTTGATTTTATGGAGATCACCGCCAACGAGGGATTCGTGTTCATCGTCAAGGCGGACATCCCCCAGCGCCGGTTGATCCAGCTGGTCAAGGGTCTGATGGAGCAGATCGGGCTTTCGTGCATTGGAGATGTGGTGAACGGAATGTGTGTGTTTGTGGCGCTGAGCCGCGCCGCGTTCAGCTTTGAACAGGTTGAAGGCGTGGTGAGCTGCCTGTCAAACGCGCTTGGCGAACACAGCGCGCGCTGTCAGATCGGCGTGGGCAGCCCATCGGGCGTCGCGGACGGGCTGAGAAAGTCCTACGAACAGGCGCTTCGGCAGTTGTCCGGCGAACCCAGGCGCGCGCGGGCGCAAAGCGCCGAAGCGATGCCTGAACCAAACGTCAAGCGCGCCGTACAGCGCATTGTGACCCAGATCGATTTGTCCGACGCTGAAGGCATCCGGCACGAAGTCCAGGACGTGTTCGCCAACCTGACCATGAGCGGCTGCCCGCGCGAGCAGATTTACGAGTTTGTGTACCGGCTGTATGTGATGACGGTGTCCCAAAGCGCGGGCGACAGCTTTAGCAGCGCGCTTGATTGGTTGCCGCGCGAAGATATTGAGCGCTACGAAGATCTGATGGCGCTGTGCGAGCGCATGGTTCAATGCTTCCTGAGCATCATCGATCAAAAGGGCGCCGGCGCGGACAAGCCCGTCAAACGCGTCGCGAGCGCCGCCATTGATTACCTGAATGAGAACTTCCGCCAGAACCTGAGCCTGAACCAACTGTCCGAACAGTTGCATATCTCGCCGTTCTACCTCACCCGCCTCGTCAAACGCCAGACCGGACAGACTTTCAACGACTACCTGACCTACCTTCGGATCGAGCTGGCAAAGGAGCTTTTGACTGGCAAGGCCATGAGCATCAAGGAGATCACGTTCTACGTGGGGTTCAACAGCCAGAACTATTTCTCAAAGGTCTTTAAAAAACACACCGGCTTCGCCCCCAGCGAGTACCGCGGGCAATAGGAGGATCATCATGTACGCTCCAACTTCGCAAAGCTCCAAGGACAACCTCATCAGGGTCATCCGCTTTGAAAAGCCGGATTACATCCCCATGACCTTTCATATCAATGCCGCCTGTTACAATGCCTATCCGCCCGAGGCGCTGTTCGACCTGATCGAGGCGCATCCGTTCCTCTTTCCCGGGTTCGTGCGGCCCAAAAACTTCGTGCTGGAATTGGACGCAAACGCGCGCAAGGACGCGCCCTACACCGATGATTTCGGCGCAACCTGGGAGACCTCCATGGACGGCATCGTGGGTGTCGTGACCAAACACCCGTTGGCGAATTGGGACGACTACAAGCACTACAAGCTGCCTGACCCGGCGCTCAGCAATGGTCTGGGCCCGTTAGATTGGGACGCATTTGAGGCACAATGCGCCGAGCAGAAAAGCCGCGGCGAAATGGTTTACGGCGACCTGCGGCACGGTCACACCTTCCTGCAATTGATCGATCTGCGCGGCTACGAAAACCTTTTGTACGACATGATGGACGAGGAGCCGCTGCTCGATGATCTGATCGAGCGCCTGACCGAATTCAACCTCTACGTGATCCGCCGCTTTCTCAAGGCGGGCGTGGACATGATCCGCATCCCTGAAGACCTGGGCATGCAGCAAGGACCGATGCTAAGCGTTGACAACTTTCGGCGCTACATCATGCCGGCCTACCAGAAATTGATGCAACCGGTGCGCGATGCGGGGGTTCTTTTGCACATGCACTCGGATGGCGACATCCGCTTGCTCGCCGACGATATCGTGCACGGCGGCGTAAACGTGATCAATCTGCAAGACCTGGTCAACGGTGTGGATTGGATCGCCGGAAAGTACCGGGGCAGGACCTGCGTGGAGCTTGATATCGACCGGCAAAGCGTCACGCCTTACGGGACGCCCGCCGACATCGACCGCCTGGTGCGCCGGGAGGTGGAAACCATCGCTACCCGACAAGGCGGGCTGATGATGATCTACGGCCTGTATCCGGGCGTGCCGCTCAAGAACGCCGGCGCGCTCATGGACGCCATGGAAAAATACGCGCCGCTCATTTAAACCTTGCGCCGCGAAGGCGGCAAGGTCAGCGCTTACCTAGGTCAGCGCTGATCAATTCGATCACTGTCTGGCTTCTGCTTTTTCGCCCACGTACGCCTACAAAAACACTCGACGTAGCGCTGCTGCGCCTTCGCCTCAAAATGGCCAGCCGAAACTGCTGGGTGTATTTCGTTTACCCCGAAGCCCGTTATTCTTTGCTCTGATGCACCCAATCTGGCTTTTCTTGCTCCTTCCTTCTGCCATGATCTTGGGGCCGCTGCAATTTCGGTATTGCAACAGCACCATGGTTTTTGAGGGAAGGGGTTCAGCCGGCGCCGTAATGCGTTTGGGCTTTTTTAAGCACGCCGTTCAGCGTCGCTTGATGCGTGGTCGCGCCGACTGAACCGATGGACTCGTGCGCAATGGCGCAGCCGAGCTGCGCCGCGCGCAGGGCGGAAAAGCCCAGAAGAAGTCCCTTCATGAACCCGGCTATGAAGGCGTCGCCCGCGCCGGTCATGTCGATGGGGTTCTCGTGCGGGATCGCCTTGACGCGGATGATCCGCCCGCCCTCGTCAATTACGCAGCCCTCCGCGCCCAGCTTCACCCCGGCCAGCTTGACGCCGCGCTCGACGAAGAAGGCGGCCTGCGCCTCGGGATCGCCGAGCCCGGTGATTTTATTGGCCTCGATGAAGCTGGGAAAGAACACGTCGGTTTCGGGAAGCGCGGCTTCCACCTTCTCGAGCCACCGCCCGTCGCGGGATGACGCCGCGTCCATTATCGTCACCGTGCCCGCCGCGTGCGCGCGCGCGAACAAGCGCCTGAGCGCCTCGCCTTCAAGCATTTTAAGCCCCATCGCGCTGCCGATGTAGAGAATCTGGGCTTGGGCCAAGCGCTCGGCAGTCAATTGCGCGCCGTCAAAATGGTCGTTTGCGCCGCGCCGGTGGATGAAATGGCGTTCGCCGCCCGGCTCGCACAGCGCGATGGTAACCGGGGTGGGGACGTCGTCGAGCACATGGACGCTTTCGCGGTCGAGCCCGTATCGGTCGATCTGGCTGAGCAGCATCTTGCCCGCGTCGTCGCCGCCGAGCGTTCCCGCGATGGCGACCCGCGCATCGAGCTTTCGAAGGTTCATCGCGGCGTTGAGCATGTCACCGCCGGTTGAAAAGGACAGGTGTTCCGGGTATACGGTATCGACGTCGAACACATCATGATTGACCGGTGCGGCCAGGATATCGAGCACCATCAAGCCTGCCGCCATCACATCAAAGCGCCGCATTGCATCATCCTCCGCCTGATCGCTTCTTGCTACATTATAACAAAAGAAGGGCGGGAAAGCCAAATAAAAAACGGGGCTGTCGCAATTCTTTCCCTCTGCAACAGCCCCGTTTGGGTGCTCTAAGCCTTGGCATTGCGCGCCGTTTTTGTCGCTTTGCGCATGATGAACGAACCGAGCCACGCCGCGAGCACCCCGGACAGCAGCTTGCCCACGATCATCGCAAAGATGAAGCCGGGCGCGTTTGCGGAGGTATAACCCAAAATGTCGCCCAGGCAAAAGCCCGCGCCGATGGAGAACGCCACGGCCATGACCTTGCCGCGCGGGTCCATGTCCTTGACCATGGGGTACATTGGGATGCTGCTGGCAAGGCACGCAAGCATCCCCGCAACGGCGACCTCGTTCACGCCGATTGCGTCGCCCAGCTTGCCCAGCGGCTTCTTAAGCGCGGTTGTGAGGAAATGAATGAACGGATACGCTCCCGCCAGCGTGATCGCGATCAGGCCAACGATGGCGAATTGGTCGGCAATGGGCGCCATGCCGGGAATCACTTTAAATCCCGAGAGCGCCTCAACGATGGCGCACACGAGCGTAACGCCAATGAGCAGGGTCATGATCTTTGAAAACCACCCAAACGCCTTGATGATCACGCCGGGGATCAGCCAAAGCGCCGCCGCCAGAACCAGCGCGAGGAGCGCCGCGGGGATCAGGTTTTTCACCACCATCATGAAATCAAGGCCCGCTACCAGGCCGCCCGCAAGACAGCCAATGGGCGTCGTGATGATGCCCGCCATGATGCCGCGCGAGAGAAAGGGCGCATCCTCCTTCCCGATCACCTGAGCCGTATAGGGAATGACGAAGATTACCGCCACGCCCATCATTGAGCCCAGGAGGATGCCGCTGAGCGCCTGAACCTGGGGGTCGCTCGTCATGGCGCCGGCCAAGGCGAAGCCGCCCATGTCGCTTGCCAGAAGCGCTCCGGAAACCATCGCGGGATCCGCGCCCACAAGGCGGAACAGGGGCGCAAACACCGGCGTAAGGACGCTTCCCAGAACCGGCGCAAAGCACATGATGCCGACGATCGAAAGCGCCAGCGGGCCCATGGCGGAAAACGCGTCGTCAAATTTTTCGCCATAGCCGAAGCGGTTGCTCAAGAAGAGCTTATCAACCGCCGCGAAAAGCATGAACGCCAGCAGGATGTAAATGATGATCTCGTTGACGCCCATCTTGGCGACCTCATTTCTTTTGTGTTCGCGCAACGGTTCAGTCCTTGGGCACAATCTTCTCGGGCGGCAGCCATGCCTTGAGCACGCGCCTCAGTTCGTTTAGTTCGAGCGGCTTTGGCAAAAAGTCGTTCATGCCGCTCTTAATGAACATGTCCTTCACGCCGCTGATGGCGTTTGCGGTCAGGGCGATGATCGGCACGCATTGCGTCCATTCCATGGGCAACCCGCGAATGAGCTGCGTGACCTCGACGCCGTCCATCTCGGGCATCATGTGATCCATGAAGATCATGTCGAAGGATTCCTTTTCTACGATCGAGAGCGCTTCTACGCCGCAGTTCGCCATGGTGACTTCGCAGTGATAATCCTGAAGAATCGCCTCCGCGATGAGCAGGTTGATCTCGTTGTCGTCCACCACCAGAACCGATACGTCCCGAACGGTGAAGTTGCCATCATCATCGTTGACATCCGATTCATCATAGATCCTGTGTTCGCAATCTTCCAGTATGTCGCTGAGCAGCACGCTCGTCATGGGCGTATTCACAATCCGGCTCCCCTTGGGCAAGTGGCTCTCGCCCGCGTCGCTCCTCGTGAGGATCACAGGGGTCACCTTCCCGTCTTCCGGCCAGGTCAAGAGGTCAGCCAGCTCTTGATCGACAAGCATGTGGGTCAGCCCGCTGGTCGAGCCGCCCGGCTCTATCGGGGTCGCGTCGGCGCCAAGGCGCGCCGCCATGCCCACAAGTGCCGCCTGCTTGTTCGGATTCACCGTCAGGACACCCACGACGGGCCTTGTTTCCTGGGTCAAGCAAGTCATCGGCTTGTCGTTTGCGATCTGTTGGATCATGCAGGCGCAAAATACCGAACCCACGCCGTATGTGCTCTGGACGCTCACGTCGCCGCTCATCTGCTCGCAGAGCCGCCGCGTGATGGCGAGGCCCAGGCCCGTGCCTTCGACCGAACGGTTTTTCTTGGTGTCCAGTTGCTGAAAGTTTTCAAACAACATGGGCAGGTCTTCTTTCTTGATGCCAATGCCGGTATCTTCCACCGTCAGGGTGAGCGACAGGCGTTCTGAGCCATCGGAAGACATATGGCGCACGCCGCGGATGGTAAACTTGATGTGTCCCTCGTGCGTAAACTTGACCGCGTTTGTCAAAAGATTGATCGCGACCTGCTTAACCTTGGTTACGTCCCCGATCAATTCGCAGGGCAGCGCCGGGTCGTCATCGACAATGAAGCTGATGGGTTTGTCCGAGATGCGCACGTTGATCATGGCCGTAATGTCGTTGATCAGGCTGGCCATGAAGTACTTGTCCACGTTCAGTTCCATGGCGCCCGCTTCAATTTTGCTGAAATCCAAAATGTCATTGATGATGGACATGAGCGAATTGGAAGCGGAGCGAATGTTTCGAAGGTAGGCCATGACCGCCTCCGCCGGTTTTTCGCGCATGGCTAGTTCCGTCATGCCCAGCACCGCGTTCATGGGGGTGCGGATCTCGTGGCTCATGTTGGCCAGGAATTCGCTCTTGGCGCGGTTGGCCAGGT
This sequence comes from Eubacteriales bacterium, assembly GCA_031551775.1. Lineage (GTDB taxonomy): Bacteria > Bacillota > Clostridia > Christensenellales > Aristaeellaceae > Anaerozeibacter. Next base: position 18,544 of record JAVBND010000014.1, read on the forward strand.
CCGCGGCCTCAAGGCGGCGCTGTTCCGTTATGTCGGTATAGAACCCTTCAAGCAGGTGCGGCGTGCCGTCGGGGTTGCGCTCCACCACGCGGCTGCGCTCCCAGATCCACTTCACGGTACCGTCGCGCATCACGATGCGAAACGATGTGTCCAGCGGAAGCCCCACCACCAGCGTTTCGTTGTTTTGCTTGGCGAGCGGCTCCACATCGTCCGGGTGTACCATGTCAAAAAAACGCGTGGCGTTGTTGTGCATGAGTTCATCCGGTCTCCAACCGGTGAGCTGGTAGCAGCCTTCGGAGACAAAGGTAAATGTGAAGTTCGGCGGGTCGTTCAGGCACTGGTATACCATGCCGGGGAGGTTGCTCATCAAGGCTTCGGTGCGCCGGTTGGTGACGTTGAGCGCGTCGAGCGTCTTCTTGCGCTCGGTGGCTTCGATCGCGAGCGCCGTCATATCGGCCAGGGAGCTTGAAAAATTCTGTTCTTCGGTCGTCCAGTCGCGGTTGACGTAGTTTTGCTCTATGCATACGACGCCCACCAACTGGCCGCCGATGCGAACCGGCGCGTCGAGCAGTGAACAGACGGTATCGTCATAGTCGTCCAGAAGGCCTGTCAGCACGCTGTCGGTGGCCGAGTCGTTGACCACGAGCAGGCGCTCGGTCTTGAGCGCCTTGATATAGTAGGGCCGCGTTTCGAGCGTGAAGTCCTCCTGCACCTCAAGCACACCGCTTTCCTTGGTGTATGAGATGATGGAGTGCAGCATGTTGTTGCCCTCGTCCAGCGTCCAGACGCCAATTTTCGACGTATCCAGCGCCCGGCAGCCTTCGCGCGCGATGATGGTCACAGCCTCCTGGAGGTTGCCCGCCATCAGGTCCGGATTGCGCGTAATTTTGGCCAGAGCGTTGTTGAGGCTCTCGGGCGTGGGCGTGGTAAAATACTTTACGCCCGGCTCGCCCACGTGGTTTTTCTTCAAGGACTGACACCGCCTTTTGCCGATATGTCGCTTGTACACGCGTATCCTACACATTATAGCGTATTGGATAAGGGAAGAATTGCCTTCATGGATTAATAATGGAAATTTTACAAAAATCAGCATGCGCGTAAGCCGCTTCACTGCTTGATAGCTTCTGGCATAGGCCCAGGTTCGCGACAAAAAAACACGCTCCGGCCGCAGCCCGAGCGTGTTTTTTGTTGATGTGCTTACTTGATTTCGACGGTGGCGCCCACTTCGGCGAACTGGGCCTTGATCTTCTCGGCTTCTTCCTTGCTGACGCTCTCCTTGAGGGTCTTGGGGGCGCCGTCAACCAGGTCCTTGGCTTCTTTCAGGCCCAGGCCCGAAACGACTTCGCGGACAACCTTGATGACCTTGATCTTCTCGCTGCCGACATCCTTCAGGATGACGTCGAACTCGGTCTTCTCTTCGACGGCTTCGGCGGGGGCGGCGGCGGCGGGGCCGGCGGCCACGGCGACGGGGGCGGCGGCGGAAACGCCGAACTTCTCTTCAAGGGCCTTCACGAGCTCAGCCAGCTCCAGAACGGTCATGGACTCAATAGCGGAAATGATCTCTTCGCGATTCATGATGATATCCTCCTTAAAATGTTTGGTTCAAAATAATGGTTATTCCCCGGCCTTCTGCTTGCGTACGGCGTCGATGGCGTACACGAGCGAGCGCAGCGTCGCGGACAGCACGCCCACGAAGTTGGTGATCGGCGCGTTCAAGCTGCCCATCATCTTGGCAATGAGGACTTCCTTCGGCGGCAGTTCGCTCAGCGCCTGGACGCCCTTGGCATCAATCACGGTCCCTTCGACCACGCCGCACTTGATCGAGGTCTTCTTGACCTTCTTGATGAACTCGGTCAGCACCTTGGCGGGCGCCACGGCGTCCGTCATGCCAAAGGCCACGGCGGTGGGCCCTTTCAGGTGCTCATCGAGCCCCGTAATGCCCAGTTCCTTCACGGCCAGGTCGATCATGGTGTTCTTAAGAACCACATATTCGACGCCCGCCGCGCGGACCTGATTGCGAAGGTCGGTCACCTCAGCCACCGTGAGTCCACGGTAATCGAGGAATATGGCGGAGTGCGCTTGTTCAAACTTTCCCTTGATCTCCTGCACAACCGTCTTTTTGAGTTCGAAATTCTTGGACATTGTTCCAGCACCTCTTTTCTCGTCCCGGGTGGTGTCCATAAATAAACGCCCCGCGCACAGCAGCGCAAGGCGATAGAAAAAAACTTTTCACTCGTTGCGCCTCGGCGGGCGGCCCGAAAGCCTTATGCGTTGCACCCGCTGTCTATGGCACGGCCATCTTCATGGCACCTGCTTATTCTATCTTTCGCATGCTCCGAAGTCAAGTTAAGATTGACGCAATAAAGCGGGCGGTGGTATAGTAAATCAACGGTCAACGATGTCTTGGGAGGGTGGCGCATGTCCGCAATCGTCAATATACAATTGGATCTCATGTTCATCATATTGCTGATATTGATCCTGCTTCACGCGAACAAATCGAGATACGCCTCCGAGCAGCAGGAACGGCGTTTGTACAACCTGCATCTTTGCTCGGTGCTGGTTTGCGTCGTCATAGAAGGCGTGACATGGTTCGTGGAAGGAAGGCTTGTTTTTGATTCGATTGCCACGGCATATGTGTTCAATGTGCTGGGTTTTCTCACCAACCCGCTGCCCGCGTTCACGTGGCTGATGTACGTCAACAAAAAGTTGGGAAGCCCCGCAAAAGCCATGCCGCTGATCAGGCCCTTGTCGGTTGCGATCATCGCGCTCAATACGGCGCTTAGCCTGTTGAATCCCTTCACCGATTGGTTTTTTACCCTGGACGCGGCCGGGAATTATTTCAGGAGTTATGGATTTGCGTCGATCTATCTCTTTATTCTGATCTTTATCTTCCTTTCGGTGATGCTGCCGGTGCGCGCGTTGAAGCGGCAACAGATGAATCCCGAGGAGCGCCGCTATGTGCGCCTGATGATCTTTTATCCATTGGTGCCGGTGGTCGGCCTTGTGATTCAATTCTGTTTCAGCGGCATGTCCACCGCCCTGATGGGCATGGTCATCGCCGTTTCAATCAGCTATATTTACGATACGCTGTTTCGGCTGGAGAAGATGTACCGGTTGGAGAAGGAGCTCGACCAAAGCCGTGTGGCGATCATGATGTCGCAAATCAAACCGCACTTTCTTTACAATGTATTGGTCACCATACAGGATATTTGTTATACCGACCCGGATCTGGCGGCCGAGGCGGTGGGCGAGTTTGCGGTCTATCTGCGCGGGAATTTGGATTCCATCACCGAATCCGCGCTCATCCCGTTTACCCGGGAGCTACAGCATGTTGAGAACTATCTCGCGCTTGAAAAAAAGCGGTTTGAGGAGCGGCTGAACATTCGGTATGAACTAAAGGTGACCGCCTTCGCCCTGCCCGCCATGACGCTGCAGCCCATCGTAGAGAACGCCGTTCGCCATGGCGTGACCAAGCGCAAAGAGGGCGGAACCGTCACCGTCAAAACGTATGAGGCGCACGGCGCGGTATTTATTGAAATTATAGACGATGGCGTCGGTATGGATGCGGCCCGAGAGGAGCCCGACGGCCGAACCCACATCGGCATTGAGAACGTGCGCAAGCGCCTCAAGAACATGTGCGGCGGCACGCTTGAGATTGAGGGCACATTGGGGATCGGTACCGTCGTTCGCCTGACCATTCCAAGGCGCGGGTAGCGTTCCCGGCTTGCCGTGCATTTGCCGTAATTGAAGAGGTATAATCAAACAATAACGCAGGAGGGACTGTTTCCATGAATATCGTCGTGGTCGATGACGAGCGACCGGCGCTCAGGGTCATGGAGCGTGTGCTGAAAAAGGCGGTGCCCGAGAGCGAACTGTTTTGTTTCACCGACGCCGACGCGGCCCTTGCCTGCGCCCGCGAAAAACGGGTGGATATCGCGTTTTTGGACATTGAAATGTCCGGCGTCAACGGGCTGGCGCTTGCCAAAGCGTTTAAAGATATCGAGCCCAAGGTCAACATCATCTTTGTGACCGGTTATTCAGAGTACATGGGGCAGGCCATTCATCTGCGCGCCAGCGGATACTTGATGAAGCCGATCACGGTTGACGCGGTCCGGGTGGAGCTTGAAAACCTGCGCTATCCCATAGATCCCAAGACCGCATCCAAGCTCTACGTTCAGTGTTTTGGCCATTTTGAGGTGTACGTGGATGGACAGCCGCTTCATTTTGAACGCTCAAAGGCCAAGGAATTGTTCGCGTTCCTGATTGACCGCCAAGGCGCGTCGGTGAATACGTCCGAGATCGCGGCGGTATTGTGGGAGGACCGGGGTTACAACCAGTCGCTGCGCAACAACATCACCAAGGTCATATCCTCCATGCTGGCGACGTTCCGGGGCGCGGGGCTTGAAAACGTGTTTGTCAAGAGCTGGAACAACCTCGCGGTCGATACGCGCAAGCTGTCCTGCGATTATTACGAGCTACTCAACGGAGACGCGCGCGCGATCAACCGATACGCGGGCGAGTACATGAGCAACTATTCCTGGGCGGAGTTCACGGCGGGGGCGCTGGCGCAATGAGGGGCATCAACGCCGCTCCCCCTTGGGCCGTCCCCCATCGACCGTCCGGAGCGCCCTTTCGGTCATCCATCGCCGTACATTTGCCGTAACCGGTTTGGTAGAATGTGGGTATCCAAACAAAGAAAGGTGGATACCCTATATGAAAAGAAGGTTTTATGCGCCAACCTTCGCGAATCCGCGACCTTTTATACTGTCCCTATTGCTGCTGACGCTGCTGTTTGCCTTGGGCTGGACGGCGATGGCGCAGGGATATGTGCTGGACGGCAGTCAACCGCTGGGCACATCCGTTTCGATCAACGGTGTCGATTTTGTGAACACAGAAAAGACGGTTGACTTGGTCACATTCAACGCATACGTGCCCTCCGGCGACGGTACGCTCCCCGCCGGGGACTCCATCAAGCTCACCAACGGCGCGACATTGCTGCTTGAAAACACACGGACACTCACACTGAATGGCAACATGGAAATCAGCGGCGGATGCGCCTTGTATACCCGCGATACCGCCGCGTTGACGCTCGACGGTACCGCGAGCCTCGCCAACAATGGACAGATCAAGAACGACTCAGGCCAATACCAAGCGCTGACGCTGAAGAGCGGTTCCAGCATCACGAACCACGGCGCATGGTCTACCGGCAACACAAGTGATACTGTCGCGCTCTTTGACAACAACAGTACGGTGACGAACAACGGAACCGTTGCTTTGGGCAAGACGGCGATGAACGGGGCGGCAAGGATCACCAACAACAATACCCTGGCCTTGAATGGTGAACTCGGCATGATGGGTACCTCCACCCTCATCAACAAAGCAGCCGGCGGCATGACGATAACGGTGGAGCCGAGGCTCTTTTTTAATGCAGCCATCTTCAGCCCCGACAAAGTCAGCCAGATCCCGGGTGCGAACCAAGCACAGCTCCACTACGCCAAAAACGGCGCCGACAGTACCTGTTGGCTCCGAGCGCTTGGCAACTATACGCTGACCAACATCCCCTCGGGCATTCTGTTCAATGACGAAGACGCGAAATGGTATTCGGACGAGGCCTGCGCGACGCAAGCGGCCATGCTCGGTTTGAACACCAACCTGTACTCAAAGGTCGTGCCCAAGCTCTACAAAGACGGCGTCAAGCTGCCAGATCCGTCCGCAGACACCATCACGTTGCTGGAGCGCCCGACGTACACCTACAACGCGGCCGATTTCGAGGGATATACGGCGTCTTGGTCGAGCGGAACAGGCGCCATAGCGGCCATTGACGCGGATAACGGCGAGGTTACGCCGCTGGCCGTTGGTGACGAACAGATCACCTTGACATTGAGCTACGGCGGTGCGCCCATCGTAAAAACCTTCACCATCACCGTGGAAAAGGCCCAGCCGGTGATCTCGGGCACTGCGCTTCGGACGTATACAAGGGGTTCAACCGAGGAGGTCCGTTTTCCGATCAGCTTGGCGGGGGCGTTTTTGACCGAAGGGGGAGACAACCCGAAGTTGCAGGTGTATTTTAAAAATACCAGTGGATATGCGGTGACAATCCGCGAAGAAATGGATCTTGCGGATTTTCAAAACGCCATTGTCTTTGACAAGGATCATTGGGATTGTCTTGCTTCGATGCAAGACGAAACGACATATGACATCTATGTTTTTGCGTCTCCAACCGGCACCAACAAGACAATCACCGAAACGAAAATCGGCCAACTGCGAATGCTTTGCGCGAGCGCCAAGGTCATGTACTTCTCCCGTCCGGGAGAGGCTGGGCCGATTAATGTGGATGACAAGGGCCGCGACTCGGTGCCGATGCGCAGCAACATATACCGATACGGTCTGTACCAAAAATTGGATTTTAATGCCGTGCCTCAAGGCGGAACGGCGACCTGCACCAGTTCCAATCCGGCCGTTGCGACCGTCGTCAACACCAATGCCCTGATTGATGTGACCGCATTGAAGCCTGGCACAACCACAATCGGCGTTCTTTATGTGGTGGGCGGCGATACGTATGCCAGTGAGTTCACGCTGGAGGTCACAAAAAGCATACCTGAGCTCACGAAAACAAGCCCCAGCGGCGACATCATGTGGAGCGGCAAGCAGGGGCAGTTCTCCATTGGGTCAGCGGCGCCGATTGGGTTCACGCTCTTAGGCGCGGTCGTCTCCGCCGAGAAGCCGTACGCCGTGTCCTTCTGCGCGTATGACGACGCGACCGGTGCGAAGGCCGTTGAATTCGATTCTGTCAACATGACCGGCAATGAAGCGCACGCCTTTGACCTGACTGCGGCTCAGTGGAACGCCAAGCTGAACACGCTCCCCGTGGGCAGCTACTCATTGTCGTTGAGCGGCACTGCAAATGATGACAACGCTGAGTTCGGGCGGCACTACGGCATCGTCACGGTCACACAGGCCGGTGGCAGCGGCGGAACCCCCATCCCAACACCGGTTCGCCCCGAACCGATCGACGTCCAGCCCGCCACCCCCATAAGCATGGATGGCAGCGGAGCTGTCGCGGGCGAGATTGAGCTAAAAAACGTGGTGGGGTCAAACTTGAAGGCGCGCGTCTTCCTCAGGAACGAGGCGGGCGAGATCGCAATCGAGCTTAAGGATCTGCCCGTGGCGCCGCCCCAGGCCCAAGCGCGGGGCAAGGCGGTCCAAGTCGGCGCGGCTGCGCAGGGAGCGACGCTGAAGTACCTGTTCCCGGCGGAAGAGATCGCGAAGTTGCCGCTGGGCACGTACACCCTATGGGTAGTAAGTGAAGGAAACGCCGAAAACCTGCCCATGCCCGAAATCCAGATCGGCGTGCTGGTGATCGACAAAGCGCCGCAGGTGGTCGGCAACGTGTCCATGCCGAAGAAGTTCCGGGCGACGGTCGGATTCAAGTATCCGCTGATCAAGCTGACCGATGGAAACACAATGCCTGCCTTTGAAAAGTTAAACAGCGGCAAAAAGAAGGTCGCCGCCATCGGCGCGGACGGCATGCTGACGGCCAACAAGACCGGCAGGACGGTGATCAGCTTTAAGCTCAACGGCAAGACGCAAAAATGCACCGTGACGGTGGTCAAGAACCAGTTCTACCGCAAGAGCGCCGTCGCGCGCAAGGGCGAGCTGACCATCTCCATGCGCCGCCTGCGGTACGAAGAGGGCATCCTGAACGCGGAAGTTTACGCGGCCAACCGCACGGGGAAGGCGCTTGAATCCATGAGCGGGCTGACGTTTGAGCTTCGGTACAAGAACGAGGCCAAGCCTTTCTTCTCGGTACCCTTCGATGTGGTCAAGGCGGTTAAGCCCGGCAAGAACGCCGTATTTACCCTCAAGATCACCGAAGAGATGATGCCCGGCGTATCGGATGTGACCAAGCGGCTGGACCTCGCAAACGGCGGCGTCATTGCGGAAGTAAAGGGCTGGGAGAACGCCCTGTACAGCGGCAAGGCGGTCTTTGCGCGCGTCCCGGAGGAAGCGGAAGGCATCCCCGCGCCGGAGGCCGAAAACGCCCCAGACGTGCCGACAGAGGCGAAGGAAGGCGCCCCGGAAATCCCCGCCGCGCCCGCTCAGACGGCGTAGCCCAAGCAATGAGATGACACGCTCGGTATAGGCAAAGCGCAGCGCTGCCCCAAACGCCGTGACCGGCGGCGGGCAGCGCTGTTTTCTCGGTTTGCGGCCGATGACAGGGCTTCTACGAATGCTTCGGGCAGGTATGGTACCACGTTTGTTTCTCGCCGCAGGCGCAGCGAAGTGTGGGTTCAAGCGCTTCAAACCACGCGTGCAGACCCTTCTCGCGTATGCTTTTAAGGTTTCCGAAGGCCTGCGCGTGGTGCGGCATCCCGTCGTTTTCAAACGCGCGGATGGTTTCGCATGGAAACGTTGCGCAATCAGCGCAACAGTCCAGGCCTTTCTCGCTCGCGCAGGGCCGGATCGCGCACGGCCCGCAAATGCAGCGCCCCTTGCAGCATTCGCAGTTGTACTCAGACAAATCCCGGCGCGCGAAAGGGTAGGGGATGGCCTCGAGGTGCTTCTCGTCCCCCTCGTCATGCGCGGTTTTAAAGGAACACTGGGCGCAGTACAGCCCGCAATAGGCCAGCATATGCTTATCGATTCGCACGCGCATTCCTCCTTCAAGATAACAAAAAAGCGGCCCGGAGGCCGCCCATAAAAAACGATTAATACTTGAGGGGATTGAGCTTGATCGCCGGGCCCATGGTGCTTGTCATGACGGCGGAGCGGATGTAGGTACCCTTGGCCGCCGCCGGCTTCGCCTTGATGATGGCTTCCATGAGTGTGCGCAGGTTCTCCTCGAGCTTCTGGTTGTCGAAGGAGGCCTTGCCGACGGGGCAGTGGATGATCGCGGTCTTGTCCACGCGGTACTCCACCTTACCGGCCTTGATTTCGTTCACGGCCTTGGTGATGTCCGCCGTAACGGTGCCGGTCTTGGGGTTGGGCATGAGGCCCTTGGGGCCGAGCACGCGGCCCAGGCGGCCGACCAAGCCCATCATGTCGGGGGTGGCGACCATCACATCGAAGCCGAACCAACCGCCCTGGATCTTGGCGATCATGTCTTCCGCGCCCACGAAATCCGCGCCGGCGTCTTCGGCTTCCTTGGCCTTGTCGGCCTTGCAGATGACGAGGACGCTCTTGGTCCGGCCGGTGCCGTGCGGGAGCACGACGGTGCCGCGGACCTGCTGGTCTGCGTGGCGGGGATCGACGCCGAGGCGCACGTGGATTTCCACGGTCTCGTCAAACTTGGCCTTGGCGGTCTGCTTGGCAAGGGATACGGCCTCTTCGGGGTCGTACTGCTTGGCGCGGTCAATCAGCTTGGCGCTGTCCTGATATTTCTTACCTTTTTTCATTTCCATTCCTCCCTGTGGTACAAACGGCGCTTAGTCCTCCCACATATGTCGCTTCCCTTTTAGTCGACCACCGTGACGCCCATCGAACGGGCGGTACCGGCGACCATGCTCATGGCGGCTTCGACGCTGGCCGCGTTGAGGTCGGGCATCTTCAGCTCGGCGATCTCCTTGATCTGAGCCTTGGTGATGGACGCGACCTTCTCCTTGTTGGGGCGGCCCGAGGCGTGCTCCAGACCGCAGGCCTTCTTGATCAGGACGGCGGCCGGGGGGGTCTTGGTGATGAATGTGAACGAACGGTCCTGGTACACGGTGATGACCACCGGAATGATCAGGCCGATCTGCTTGGCGGTACGGTCGTTGAACTCTTTGCAGAAGCCGGGGATGTTCACGCCGTGCTGGCCCAGCGCGGGGCCGATCGGCGGCGCGGGCGTCGCCTTGCCGGCGTTCACCTGCAGCTTGATAAGCGCGGTAACTTTCTTGGCCATGGGGGTATCCTCCTTACCTTAAATGTGGTGAAACGGAACGCCCCTAAAAAATGGGCACTCCTCCCACTTCCAAAACCTGCCCTGGGGCAGAGAATCGGCTCGCTGCAAACAGCCGGGGCTGCTTGCTTACTGCACCTCGCGCACGACTTCGTCGTATTCGAGGTCTACGGCGGTTTCGCGCTTGAGCATCGGCACCATCACCTTGACCTTCTTGTTGATGGAATCGATGGCGACCACGCGGCCCGAAAAATTTTCAAACAGCCCGGAGAGAATGCGCACTTCGTCGCCCACTTCGATATCGATGCGGGTGGCGGTGCGGTTCTCGCCGATGCTCAAAAAGTCGGTCTCAGAAAGCGGCGTGGGCTTGGAGCCCGGGCCGACAAAACCGGTCACGCCACGCGTATTGCGCACAAGGTACCAACTTTCATTGGTCATGATCATGCGCACCATGACGTAGCCGGGCAAGAGCTTTCTCTGCACGGTCTTGCGCTTATTGTTCTTGATCTCGACGGCCTCTTCAACAGGGATCTTCACCTCAAAGATGCGATCCTGCATGCCGTTGTTTTCAACGGACTTTTCAAGGTTCGCCTTGACCTTGTTTTCATACCCGGAATAGGTATGCACCACGTACCACTGGGGCTCAAGTTGCTCTGACATATTTTCTCCCCATCAGGCGCTGATGAGCACGCTGACCAGCCAGGCGGCGCCGGCGTCCAAGAGACCGATTACCACGCCCATGATGGCCATGAAGGCCAGCACGACCAGCGTGTAGTTGATCATTTCCTTCTTGGTGGGCCAGGTGACCTTCTTCAGCTCCGCGTACATGTCCTTGAAGCTGCGCCCAATGCGCTTTGCAAGGTTCTTGAAGAACCGAACAAACTTCTGGAAAAAGTTCAGCTGCTTGTCTTGTTCGGCGGACTTTGCCATAGGTGTTTCTTCCTCACTTTCGCGCCGGTCGATCGGCTACGGCGGTTACAAGGACCCCTTACTTGGTCTCCTTGTGCGCAGTGTGCTTCTTGCAGAAACGGCAATACTTGCTCATTTCCAAGCGGTCTGGGTCGTTCTTCTTGTTCTTCATGGTGTTGTAGTTACGCTGCTTGCAATCCTGGCAAGCAAGCGTCACCTTCACGCGCTTATCGGATGCCACGGTCAGCCACCTCCTGCTGAATTCAATCAAAACCAAAGCCCCTTACGGGGCGCGCTTTAGAACTATATCATATTATAGGCCCTGTGTCAATAGTTGTATACTGCGAATATTGCTGGATCAGAAGTTAATTCTTTTCGGGCGGGCGCGCAGCATGCATACGACGCGGGGATTAGACGTGCACTGCAAACCAAAAAACCCCAACCCCGGAGGGCACCGGGAGGCCGAAGCCTCCCAACCCCAACCCCGGAGGAAACCGGGAGGCCAAAGCCGCCCAAACCCAACCCCGGAGGGAACGGGGAGGCCGAAGCCTCCCGTAAACAACGCCCCCGGCGACCTGCGCGCCGGGGGTGAATCGGATTTTGACCAAGGGAGGGCTTTATCGCCCTCCCGACTCAAAATCCTTTCCCGTCCGATTTCCGCCCGGAAATTCCCGCAGGAATTTCAGGAAATCGGCCCCGTTACCCCCGCAACCCATTTCGGGGTCCCGACCAATGGTCGGGACCCCGAAATGCCGTCCCCCACTCATCGAAAAGATTCGCGAAGCGAAGATTTTCGATGACCGCGAAGCGGCGTTATTTTTCCAACAAAAACTCAGTCATCGCCTTGAGGTTCTTCTCGCGGTTGGGCACGTAGACCGCCATGCCGGAGATGGTCTTGGCGGAATAGGACTTGTCGATCGGAATGCGCAACTGCCTGACTTCGCTGTCCTTCAGTTGAAACGCCGCGGGGGCAAGGGAGAGCATGTCCATGATCGACATGTCGGTCTCCACCTTGTCCATGTTGTTCATCGCCATCTGCGCAAGGTCAAGCATCGACATGTTCTTGATCTTCTCCATGCACTTGAGGATGACTTCCCTCTGGCGCTCCGTGCGGCCCGCGTCGCCCTTGGGATCGCCGTAGCGGTAGCGCGCGTAGGCTTGCGCCTGCTTGCCGGTCAGCACCTGTTCTCCGGCCTCAGTGAGCAGCCCGTCGTCCTTGGGCAGCTTGAGCACCTGATTGTCCCATTTGATGATGGCGTTGACGCGCGGCACGTATTTTTCCTCCACCGTCAGCGTCAGCCCGCCCAATTGGTCAATGACGCTCGCCAGCGCCGAAAAGTCCACCGCGACATAGTGGTCCACGTCCACGCCAAAGTTCTGCTTGAGCGTCCGGATCAAAAGATCCGGCCCCCCAAACACATAGGCCGCGTTCAGGCGGTTGTTCTTGCGTCCGGGAATCTCCACGTACAGGTCGCGCATGAAGGAGGTCATCTTGATGCACTGGTGATCGGCGTCCAGCGTCATGATGATCATGGTATCGGAGCGCCCGCTCTTTTCGTTCGGGCGGCGGTCAAGGCCGATCAGGAGGATGTTGGTCATTCCGTTGACTGCGGCCAGCACATCCCGGTTGTCCTGAATGCTCGCGGTCATGTCGTCCAGGGCTTCTTCTTCGTCAGGGTCAAGCACGACATCGTCCTCTTCGCCTTCGGCCAGTTCCGCCGCCTCGTCTTCGTCCGCGGGGTATCCTCCGCCGATTCCCACCGGCGCGGGCGCGATTGGCTCGGCTGCGGCCAGCACCGCGCCCGAGATGAGCGTGAGCGCAAGCAAGAAGGCCGTCACATGCCGCCAGAAACGCGACTTGATGTACATAAAAATCTCCTCGTTTCTCATACAAACATCTACGTATATAGACGTATTATAAACGGGGAGGTTGCCGATATCTACGGCATGATGATTAACTTATTAAGGCTTTTTTAGCATTTTGGCAGGAAATGGCTATCCCGCCTCCCGAATGCTTAGAATATAGCGCCCAAAGGATTTTACCGTGACCTTCCTGCCCGGTTCAACGGCAGGAAAGGGGTAGCCCGCATCCCAGTAATAAACCTGGTCCGCCAAAGCCTTGGGGTCTTTTTTCGACGGGTCTTGCCCAAAAACGACATCGCGAACCAGCACGCCGTCCTCCGTCATGTGCGCCTCACATTGGGCGGCGGTGAACCAGAGCGTGTTTTCATGGGAGCGGCCGGCGGCCACATCCAGCAAAAAGCGGCGGTAGCGGCGCCAAGGCGCGGCACGCAGCGCGTAAACGCCGTATGCCGCCATGACCAGGAGCGCAAGCGCCAGCGCTCCGGCAAGCTTTTGGCGTTGAATCAGCGCCCAGAGCGCCGCCGCGAAACCCGCCGCAAGAAGCGCCAGGGACAGGATGGTTTCGCGCTTGGCGCGCTTGCCTACGTTTAAGAGCACGTCTTCCGTGTACATTTTTCCTCCAACGCTCCCGTCCGAACCCAACGCTTTACAGGTTTTGCTGCTTGATCGCTTCCATCATGAGCGCGTTGATGACGCTGGCGACGACGCTCGCGCCACCCTTCTTGCCCCTGACCACGATGGATGCCAGGTCGCTTTCCCAAATGCGCTCCTTGAGCTGGACAACGCTCGCAAATCCCGTCGGCGCGGCCAGCACCACCACGTCGCCAAGGGCGTCGGCCTGGGCGCGCTTGAGCAATTGGCTCAGCGCCATGGGCGCGGAACCCACCGCGATCATCTTAAGCCCCGGCAGGTTCAGCGCATAGTCCAGCGCCACCTCAGCGCGCGTTTTGCGTTTTTGTTCAGCCGTCACGACGACTTGAGGTTCATCAATGAAGCACTCGGTGGTTATGCCCAGCCGCTCGGCCATGTTGCCATCAATATCAGCCAATGCCAACGTGGTATCTGTGACGATGATGCCGCCCGACATCATGACATGGCGGATCATGGTCAGCGCCGTGGAACTGAAGTGGATGCTTTCGACAACCGATTCGTCCCCCAGGATTTGCCCCACATTTTGCATGATCGCATTCATTTCACTCGTGACATAAGGCATGGCGGTTTTACGGCGCGAAACATCGCGCTGTGGTCTTCGCTCGATTGCCATCTACGGACCAGCCTTTCTATTCCCCCGGATTGACTCATCGTCTGTGTGAAACAAACGATCTTTCCAAAAAGGATAACAGAACATTGTGTTTCGTGTCAAGCAAGGCGCCATTACGATCACGCTTAAAAAAATGACGATTTTAGACTAATCGTGGATTAACTTTGTGGCAAAACCGCCAGAGTCAGTGCATCCGCTCCGGCATCGACCCTGATTATGCTGCCCGCCGCTGCACCGTGCGCAATCAATTCCTTTGCGATCATGGTCTCAACCGTCCTTTGCAGGTAGCGCTTGAGGGGGCGCGCGCCGTAGACGGGATCATAGCCCTCTTCGACCACATATTGCTTGGCGGCGTCCGTCAGCTCCACGGTCAGTTGCCTGCCCGTCAGGCGCCGGTTGAGGTTTTCCACCAGCAGGTCTACGATCTTGGTCACGTCGCCCTTGCTGAGCGGCTTGTAGAACACGATCTCGTCAAGCCGGTTCAGAAACTCGGGCCGGAAATGGCGCTTGAGCATGCCTTCCACTTCCTCGCGCGCTTCCCGCGTGACTTCTCCGGCTTGATCGATGCCGTCAAGAATCGTCGTCGAACCCAAGTTGCTGGTCATGATGAGGATGGTGTTCTTGAAGTCCACCGTCCGCCCCTGCGAGTCGGTCACGCGCCCGTCGTCAAGCACCTGCAGCAAGACATTGAACACGTCCGGATGCGCTTTTTCGACCTCGTCAAAGAGCACCACGGCGTAGGGATGCCGCCTGACCGCTTCGGTCAGCTGGCCGCCCTCCTCATACCCCACATAACCCGGAGGCGCGCCGATCAAGCGCGATACCGAGAACTTCTCCATGTACTCGGACATGTCGATGCGGATCATGTTCTTTTCATCGTCAAACAACGCTTCGGCCAGCGCCTTGGCCAGTTCCGTCTTGCCCACGCCCGTCGGCCCCAGGAACAGGAACGAGCCGATGGGGCGGTTCGGGTCCTGAATACCCGCGCGCGAACGCAGAATGGCTTGCGAAACGGAAACGACCGCTTCATCCTGGCCGATTACGCGCTTGTGCAGGATCTCAGGGAGCCTGAGCAGCTTCTCGCGCTCGCCCTCAACCAACCTCGACACCGGAATGCCGGTCCAGCGCGCGACGATGCGCGCGATTTCTTCTTCGGTCACCTTGTCGCGAAGCAGCGTCCGCTCGCCCGCCGCCTTATCGGCGATCTTCTCTTCTTCCTCGATCTCCTTTTGAAGAGCGGGGAGCCTGCCATACTTGAGCTCCGCCGCGCGGTTGAGGTCGTACCGGCGCTCGGCCATCTCAATTTCGGCGTTCACCTTCTCCATTTCCTCGCGCAGGCGCTGAACCTTTCCGATGGCGTCCTTCTCCCGCTCCCAGCGCGCCTTCATGCCGGAAAACTCCTCGCGCATATCGGCCAATGCCTTTTGAATCTCGGTCAGGTGCGCGCGGCTCATGGGATCGGTTTCCTTTTTGAGCGCCGCTTCCTCGATTTCGTGCTGCATGATCTTGCGCGACAGCTCGTCCATCTCGGTGGGCATCGAGTCCATCTCGGTCTTGATCATGGCGCAGGCTTCATCGACCAGGTCGATGGCCTTATCGGGCAGGAATCGCTCGGACACATAGCGGTTTGAAAGCACCGCAGCCGCGATCAGCGCCTGGTCCTGAATCTTGACGCCGTGGAACACCTCGTAGCGCTCCTTAAGCCCGCGCAGGATCGATATGGTGTCCTCCACCGTCGGCTCGTCCACCATGACCGGCTGAAAGCGCCGTTCAAGCGCCGCGTCCTTTTCGATGTACTTGTGGTATTCGTCCAGCGTGGTCGCGCCGATGCAGTGCAACTCGCCCCTTGCGAGCATGGGTTTAAGCAGGTTGCCCGCATCCATCGCGCCCTCGGTCTTGCCCGCGCCGACGATCAGGTGCAACTCATCAATGAACAGGATAATTTTCCCTTCCGATTTTTTGATCTCGGTCAAAACCGCCTTGAGCCGCTCCTCAAACTCACCCCGAAACTTCGCGCCCGCGATCAAAGAACCCATGTCAAGGGAGAAAAGCTGGCGGTCTTTGAGGTTGTCCGGCACATCGCCGCGCACAATCCGAAGCGCAAGCCCCTCCGCGATGGCGGTCTTGCCCACGCCCGGCTCGCCGATCAGGCATGGGTTGTTCTTGGTCTTGCGCGAGAGGATGCGCACGACGTTGCGTATCTCATTGTCGCGCCCGATCACCGGATCAAGCTTTTGCTTTCTTGCCAGCTCAACCAGGTCCTGGCCGTACTTCTTGAGCACGTCATACGTGCCCTCGGGTTGATCGCTGGTTACCCGCGCGCTTCCCCGTACCTGTTGGAGGACGTTTAAAAGGCCATTCTTGGTCAGGTTGAAGCGCGCGCAGATTTCCTTGACCGATTGGTTGCCCGTGTCGATCAGCGAAAGCAGCAGGTGCTCGACCGAGATGTAGTCGTCCTTCATGCGCGAAGCGGCCTTCTCCGCTTCCGTCAGCGTCTTGTCAAGGTCGGAGGATACATAAACCTTGTCCTGCTCACGGCCCGGGCCGCTCACCTTGGGGATGCGGCCTATCGCCTGCTCGCACGCCCCGATAAACAGGTCGAGATCGATGTCCATCTTTTTGAGCAGTTCGCCGGCCAACCCGCCTTCCTGTTCCGCAAGCGCATAAAGCAAGTGCGCCTGGTCCACTTGCATGTTGCCGTAGGTCACCGCAAGGTTTTGCGCGCTCCCGATGGCTTCCATGGATTTTTGCGTGAATTTCTGTGTGTTCATATAAACAAGCCCCCCTTGGATGGTCTTTGTCTTTCTTTGACCATTATAAATCCAAGCAGGAGGGGCGTCAAATTAATTTCGTATTAACTTCTGTTGGGAAGCCTGAATCAGGCCAAGTATAGGGAGCGCAGCGCCTGGATACGGCTCTTGTCCATGCCCA
This sequence comes from Eubacteriales bacterium, assembly GCA_031551775.1. Classification (GTDB taxonomy): domain Bacteria; phylum Bacillota; class Clostridia; order Christensenellales; family Aristaeellaceae; genus Anaerozeibacter. The sequence continues at coordinate 35,385 of JAVBND010000014.1, forward strand.
TGGCTTCCTCAAGGTAGTTCTTCATCGAGCCATAGCGTGTGTCCGCGGCCAAAAACAGCGCTTCGATGTACTTGGGGCTCACGCCGTACGCTTGCGTAACCACCTGACGGATTTCCTCGGGCGCGTCGCCCAATCGCCTAAGCGCCATGGCCATGTCCGCCCGGGTAAATTCGCCGGTCGCCATATAGTCCTCTATGATGAGTTCGCGCTCCACGCCCAGCGCGCTAAGCAGCAGCGCCGTGCCCACGCCCACGCGGTCCTTGCCCGCGCTGCAATGCCACAACGTCGCACCCTCGCGCGTTTCGAGCAACAGGTCAAAGAAACGCTTATACCCGGTCCGCGCGGACGGGCTCAGCGCGAGCTGACAGTAAATGTCGATCATGTAGGCATCGATGCCCTGATCCCGGCTCAGCTTCATGAGCCCCTCGATCAGCGCTTCGGGTGAACCGGTTTCAAAGGTTATGCCCAACGCTTCGCCGCTTAAGATGGGGTTGAAGACCTCGTGAACGCCGCTGATTTCAATTTCCGGCCGTTCGGCGCGCTCGACGTCTGTCCTAAAATCGATGACCTGCTTGAGTTGGTATTCCTGTTGCAGCACTTCCTTATCCCGCTCGGTCAGGCCCGTCAGTTCTCCGCTTCGGATCAAACGCTTCGGGCGGATAGACCGGCCGTCCGCTCCCGGAAAGCCGCCCAAGTCCCGCGCGTTCATCGCGCCCTCAAGCGCGATCCGTCCTATCTTCTGCATTGCCTTCTTCTCCTTATCGCTCAATGCACCTATTATACCACGGCGGACGCGAAATTGAGCCACTTCCAATTATGAAGATTGTACAAACTCAACGCGCAAACTTTATCTCTTAACAATTTCTGTATGCGATTGGGCTTTTTCTTTATGCCATTCGAATAGCCTGTACGACAAAGCTGTACTACAATCATGGGTATAACAGGAAGCAAACAGTCGCTACACATTTGCTTCACGATTTAGGAGGGATCGAAATGAAACTGCCGGCGCCGATCAAACGAACAGGTCATTTCCTTAGAGACACGGTTGAGATCTACATCCCCGCCCTGAGCTTTATCATCATGTTCATGATCTTTGTCTTGCAGATTTTCTTCCGCTACGTGGTGCGCCAGCCCTTGCCGTGGGCGTATGAGGTGACGGTTTCGTGCTATTTGTGGTTGGTGATCCTGGGCGCGTGTTTTGCCCAGCGCGACCGCTCTCACGTCATGTTTACGCTTTTCTACGACAAACTGGGCACTAAGGGCAAAGCCTTTTGCGCGTTCCTCGGCAACACCCTGATCGCCTTTTGCTTCTCGGTTTCGATCATCCCCAGCATACAATTTGTGGACTTCATGAAGATGAGCAAGACCAGCGTGCTCAAGGTAGGGCTCAACTGGATTTACGCACCCTACATCGTGTTTTTGATCTTCATGGTTTTCTACATGCTGCGCGACATGGTCCATGAATTCAGGATCTTCACGGGCATCGCCAGCAATGAAGAAGCGCGGGCGTACCTCAACGAATCGCTGACCGAATACGAACAGGCCATGGAAATGGCCGAGAAGGAGGCAGCGCTGTGAGTTTGCCGCTGATTTGCTTCCTCGTGGTATTTGTGCTGATCTTCATCCTGCGCATGCCCATCCCGCACGGCCTCATGTGCGCCTCAATCATTTACTTCCTGGTTCTGGGCGAACCGATCAAGATGGTCGGCCAGCAGACGCTCAAGACCTTCTACACCAACTACACCATCATTGCCGTGCCGCTGTTTATCTTCGCCGCCAACGTCATGAACACCGGCAAGGTGACCGACAAGGTGTACGGCTTTGCGTTAAGCCTCGTCGGCGGCCTCAAGGGCGGCCTCGGCCACGTCAACATCTTGGGCTCGCTGGTGTTCGCGGGCATGACCGGCTCGGCCATTGCCGACGCGTCGGGCCTTGGCAAGATGGAGATTGAGCACATGCGCCAGGAAGGGTATGACGACGGGTTTTCCTGCGCCATGACCGCGGCGTCCGCCGTGCTCGGACCGACCTTCCCCCCTTCGATCCCCATGGTCATCTACGCCATGTTTTCAGGCTCTTCCGTAGGCGCGCTGTTCTTGGGCGGCATGGTCCCGGCACTCCTCTTGACCGCCGCGCTGATGCTGTACGTGGCCTATATGTCGGGCAAACGCAACTACCCGCGCGGAACCAGGATGGGCGCCCAGCAGTTTCTCAAGTACACCATTTCGGCGATACCGGCGCTGCTCACCCCCGTGGTGCTGCTCGCGGGCATCTACACAGGCGTCATGACGCCCACCGAGGCCGGCGCGGTCGCGGGCTTCTACGCGCTGATCGTCGCGGCGATCGGCTACCGCATGATGGGGTGGAAACAGCTGTGGAGCGTCATCGTCGATACGGTCAAGGGCGTGGGCACCTGCTCGCTCATGATCGGCGCGGCCTCCTGCATCAACTACATCGCGGCGCGCGAACAGGTCGCAAGCAACGTGGCCAGGCTGATCTTAAACGCCACCAGCAACCCCATGGTGTTTCTTTTGATCGTCAACATTGCCATCCTGATCCTGGGCATGTTCATCGATACCTCGGTCATCCAGGTGGTCTTCGTGCCGCTGATGATCCCCATCGCGTCAAGCCTGGGCATCGACCTGGTCCACTTCGGCCTCGTCGTCATCCTCAACATGATGATCGGCCTGTGCACGCCGCCGTTTGGCATGCTGCTGTTCATCACGAGCGGCATATCGGGCACGCCGCTCAAGGAGGTCATCAAAGAAATATGGTGGCCAATCGCGGTCATGCTGGCCGTGCTGCTGATCGTCACCTACATTCCCGACGTGGTCTTGTTCCTGCCAAGGGTATTTATGGGATACAACGGGTAGCGCGCGGCTGAAAAAATGGGCGTTGCCATTGGCAGCGCCCGTCTTTTTGTGTACAATGGAGGCATAACGTCAAAGGGGGCGGCGCTTTGTGAAAGTGGGCGCGGTGGTGCTGGCGTCGGGGACGTCCGAGCGCTTTGGCAAGAACAAGCTGACGGCGGACTTTTGCGGGCGCAGCGTCATTTCGTGGGCGCTTACGCAGATTCCGCCTTCGGTCGATCGCGTAGTGGTGGTCACGCGCTCGGAAGATGTCGCGGACCGCGCGCGCGCAATGGACGCCAATGTCATCGTGCACGATCTGCCAAACCTATCGGACACCATTCGCCTGGGCGTTGCGCAAATGCGGGATATGGACGCTTGCATCTTCCTCGTGGCCGACCAGCCTGCGCTGAGCAGGGCGACCGTCGAGAAAATGCTGCGGGTATTCGCGCAAGACCCCACCCGGATCCTGCGCGCGGCTTTTGCGGGCGCGCCGGGCAATCCCGTGCTGTTCCCGGCATGTCTCTTTGGCGAACTTGAATCCCTTTCCCCGGGCGAGAGCGGAAGCAGTGTGATCCGGCGGCACGGGGCGTTGGTTGCGCTCGTCGAAGCGGGCGCCGCCTTCGAGCTGATGGACGTGGACACGCCCGAGCAAATGGAGCGCTTAAAACGCGTTCTCTCCGAAAACCCGCTTGACATTTAAGCAAAATCTACAATTACTTCTCGATATTATGTGCAATACAATGTATTTTCAGCAAAATTCATAACGGGCTTGCACAAGCGCGCGATTTGTAGTAAAATTGTCACAGCATTGACGAAGGAGGAACTTTGCCCGGGAGCGAACCCTGGGCATGCTGGCCAAATGACAGTAGCTGCAAGGTAGTGCTTAGCGCACGGGCTATTCCGATGACGGGATAACCGGCGATAGCTATTGTCTCGTCAAGTATACGGAATTTGCTCATTTGGACGCATGGACGTTCAAATGGGTTTTTTTGTGCTGAGGGTAACCGACTTTGACGAGGAATAATGAGGAGGAAACAGCATGCTATTATTGGGCGGCGGACGATTGGTCACCCGGGACAAGGCGAACCCCTTCATGGAAAATGGCGCGGTATTGATGGACGGTGAGGCGATCCTTGAAGTAGGCGAAACACAGGCGCTCAAGGCTGCGCACCCTGCGGCCGCCTTCATCGACGCCAAGGGCGGCGTCATCATGCCGGGCCTCATCAACGCGCACAACCACATTTATTCGGCATTCGCGCGCGGGCTTTCGATCAAGGGCAGCAAGACGCGCAACTTCCTCGAAATTCTCGACGGCCTGTGGTGGACGATTGACCGCCACCTGCTCCTTCCCGATACCGCGGCCAGCGCCGACGCCACCTTCATCGACTCAATCGAAAACGGCGTCACCTCGATCATCGACCACCACGCCAGCTACGGCGCGATCGAAGGCAGCCTCTTCGCCATCGCCGACAGCGCGAAAAAGTACGGCGTGCGCGCCTGCCTGTGCTACGAGATCAGCGACCGCGACGGCGAAGCCAAGTTCAAAGAAGCGGTCAAGGAAAACGTTGACTTTATCCGGTACGCGGCGGGGGATAAAAGCTCGATGATCCACGGCATGATGGGCATGCACGCGCCCTTTACGCTGTCGGATAGATCTTTGACCTACTGTGTGGAGCAAAATCCCAAGGGCGCGGGCTACCACATCCACGCGGCGGAGGGCATCGACGACGTGCTGCTCAGCCTCAAGGAGCACGGAAAGCGCCCGGTGTTCCGGCTTCATGACTTCGGAATCCTCGGCGAGCATTCGATCCTCGGCCACTGCACGCACGTCAGCGCCGCCGAGATTGACCTGATTGCCGCCACGAACACCATGGTCGCCCACAACCCTGAGAGCAACATGGGCAACGCCATCGGCTGCCCGCCGGTGCTTGAGATGTTTGACAAGGGCATCTTGATCGGCCTTGGCACCGACGGCTACACCAACGACATGATCGAAAGCTACAAGGTGGCCAACATCCTGCACAAGCACAACAAGTGCGACCCCACCGTCGCCTGGGGCGAGATCCCCGAGATGCTGTTTTGCAACAACGCGAAGATGGCCTCAAAGTTCTTCGGGCGCGAAATCGGCGTCCTGAAGCGCGGCGCGGCGGCGGATGTGATCGTGTCGGATTACACGCCGCTGACCCCCATGAACGCGGGCAACATCAATTCCCACGTGATGTTCGGCATGAACGGCAGGAGCGTCGTAACCACCATCATCGCGGGCGAAGTCAAGATGCGCGACAGGGTTCTCGTGGGCGTTGACAAGCAGGAAGTCATGGCCCATTGCCGTGAAACGGCCGGGAAACTGTGGACGCGCATCAACGAGGGACGATAGGAGGAGACATCATGAGTGATTTAATGCGGCCGATCCCGTTCTCGGAGCTGATGAACTGGGTGCTGAAGGAATACCGCGAAGACGGCGCGGTTTTCGGCGTAAGCGACATCTACCGCCACGCTTGCGGCAAGACGGTCCCGATCTTCAACGAAAAAATCGAAGTGCCCTTTGGCCCGGCGGCGGGCCCGCACACCCAGCTTGCGCAAAACCTGATCGCCGCCTACGCGGCCGGCGCGCGCTTCTTTGAACTCAAGACCGTTCAGACGCTCGACGGCGAGGATCTGCCGGTCTCAAAGCCCTGCATCAAGGCCGAGGACGAATGCTACAACGTCGAGTGGTCAACCGAGCTGTACGTAGCGCAGGCGATGGACGAGTACATCAAGGCGTGGTTCGCCATCAAACTGCTGGCCCGCGAATTTGGCCTGGGCGCGAGCGATGGCTTCGTGTTCAACATGAGCGTGGGATACGACCTCAAGGGCATTCAGTCCGAGAAGATCGACCGCTACATTGAGGGCATGAAGGACGCGCGGCGGACCGGGATCTTTTCCGAATGCGCCGCGTGGGCGAAGGCGAACCTCTCCTCCCTTCCCCACCTCGACGAGGCGTTCATCGATTCCATCGACCCGCGCGTTTGCAAGTCCATCACGATTTCAACGCTGCACGGCTGCCCGCCGGACGAGATCGAGCGCATCGCCACCTACCTGATTTCGGTCAAGAAACTCAACACCTACATCAAGTGCAACCCAACGCTCCTCGGCTATCAGTTCGCGCGCAAGACACTTGACGACATGGGCTACGACTACCTCGTGTTTGATGACCACCATTTCAACGACGACCTCCAGTTCAAGGACGCCGTGCCCATGTTCGAGCGCTTGCTCAGGCTGGCGGGCGAGACCCATGTCGAGTTTGGCGTCAAGCTGACCAACACCTTTCCGGTCAAAATCGCGGCGGGCGAGCTGCCGGGCGAGGAAATGTACATGAGCGGCAAGAGCCTGTTCCCGCTCTCGATCAGCCTGGCCGAGAAGATTGAAAAGGCGTTTGACGGGCGTCTTCGCGTATCGTTCTCGGGCGGCGCGGACTTCTTCAACATCGACCGCATCTTTGAAAGCGGCATCTGGCCGATCACGCTGGCCACAACGCTTTTAAAGCCCGGCGGGTATGCCCGGCTTAACCCCATGGCGCAAAAGCTCGCCAGGATGCCCTACAAGGCGTTTGACGGCGTCGATATGAACAAGCTTTCCAAGCTGGTCGAGGGCGCGAAAGCGGATCCTCACCACGTAAAGAGCGTCAAGATCGAGCCTACAAGGAAACTTGAAAGCGACGTACCGCTCGTTGATTGCTTCATCGCGCCCTGCTCCGAGGGCTGCCCCATCCATCAGGACATCCCGACCTATGTGGAGCTGGTCGGCGAGGGCAAGTTCAAAGAGGCGCTTGACGTCATCATGGAGAAGAACCCGCTGCCCTTCATCACCGGCACCATCTGCTCGCACCGCTGCCAGAGCAAGTGTACGCGGGGTTTCTATGAGGAGTCGGTTCAGATTCGTTCGGCCAAGCTGGTCGCGGCGGAAAAAGCCTACGGCGAAGCGCTGTCTGAGCTTGCGCCGGGCGCGGCGCGCGGCGAAAAGGTCGCGGTCGTGGGCGGCGGCCCGGGCGGCATGGCGGCGGCGTTCCTGCTCGCCCGCGCGGGCGCGCAGGTGACGCTGTTTGAAAAGAGAGGCGCTCTCGGCGGCATCGTGCGCCATGTGATCCCCGCGTTCAGGATCTCGGATGCGGCGATTGAGAAGGACGCGGCGCTGCTTGGCAAGCTCGGCGTTGAAATACGCCTGAACACCGAAGTCAAAAGCGAAGACGCGCTCAGGGCGGAGGGGTTCACCCACGTGATCGCGGCGATTGGCGCGTGGAAGAGCGGCGCTCTCGCGCTCAAGTCCGGCGAGGCCATGAATGTGCTTTCTTTCCTGGACGCGCAAAAGAACGCGCCCGAGACGCTGTCTCTCGGCGAAAACGTGGTGGTCGTGGGCGGCGGCAACACCGCCATGGACGCCGCGCGCGCCGCCAAGCGCGCAAAGGGCGTTGAGCAGGTAACGCTCGTCTACCGGCGCACCACGCGCGAAATGCCGGCGGATCAAGAAGAACTTGAGCTCGCCCTGGAGGACGGCGTGGTCTTCGCGCCGCTGCTCACCCCGGTATCCGTTGAAAACGGGGCATTGACCTTGGAAGTGATGAAGCTCGGCGCGCGGGGCGCGGACGGGCGCAGGAGCCCCGAGCCGACCGGCGCGTTCAAAAAGATCCCCGCCGACACCGTAATCGCGGCCATCGGCGAGAAGATCGACGAAGAATCTCTCAAGGCGTTCCCGGGCGCGATCGTCATCGGCGACGCCAAGCGGGGACCCGCGACCGTGGTCGAAGCCATCGCCGACGCGACCGAAGCGGCGAAGGGTATCCTTGGCGTCGAACCGCGGGACTTCCCCTTTGAGGCAGACGACGCGCGTCTCAAGGCCCGCCGCGCCTTGCTCCGGCACGCGGGCGATGCCGCCCGGGAAAACGAACGCTGCCTTGGCTGCTCAAAGGTGTGCGAGAATTGCGTGGACGTGTGCCCCAACCGCGCCAACATCGCCATTTCCGTACCTGGCATGAAGAAGCAGCAGGTGCTGCACCTTGACAAAATGTGCAACGAGTGCGGAAACTGCGCCGTTTTCTGCCCCTATGCATCGAGTCCCTACAAGGACAAGTTTACGGTCTTCTCAAGCGAAGCGGATTTCGTGGACAGCGAGAACCAGGGCTTCCTGGTGCTTGACGCGGACGCGGGCAAGGTAAAGATCCGCTTTGCGGGCAAGGTATACGAAAGCGCATTGGGCGAGGACAGGGAGACCTATCCCGCGCTTGTCCAAATCATGAAGACGGTCATCGCTTGCTACGCGTACGTCCTGTAAAGGAGGTCATTCATGAAGATTATCAAGGGCGGCTATGTGGTCGGCTCAAGCGGAACGCAGAAGCTGGATGTCGCGGTCGAGGGAAGCAAAATCGCGTATGTTGCGGCGGGCATCGCGCCCGCCCCCGGCGATCAGGTAATCGACGCCGAAGGGTGCCTCGTCTTCCCCGGCTTCATCGATGCGCACACGCATTTTGACATGGACACCGGCGTCACCGTGACCGCGGACGACTTTGACAGCGGCACGGCGGCGGCGCTGGTGGGCGGCACCACGAGCGTGATCGACTTCGCCACACAGGACAAAGGCATGTCGCTTGACGAGGCGCTTCACCTCTGGCATTTGAAGGCGGACGGGCAGAGCCATTGCAACTATGCTTTTCACATGGCGATTACCGACTGGAACGAGAATACGCGCGAAGCGCTCAAGCACATGGCGGAGCAAGGCGTGACTTCGTTCAAGCTCTACCTGGCCTACGACGCGCTGCGCGTGAACGACGCCGCGATGCTTGACATCCTTCGGGAAGCGGCACATCTTCATTTGCTGGTGGGCGTGCACTGCGAAAACGGCGACTTGGTGAACGCGCTGATTGCTGAGGAAAGGGCGCGGGGGCGCCTGTCGCCCGCCGCCATTCCGGCAAGCCGCCCCGCCCCGGTCGAGGCCGAGGCGGTTTCGCGCCTGGCCTATGTCGCGGACCTCGCGAACTGCCCGGTCATGGTGGTGCATTTGAGCACCGAGCTTGGGCTTCAGGAGGTCAAGAAGGCGCGTGAACGCGGGCAAACCGTGCTTGCCGAGACCTGCCCGCAGTACCTGTTCATGACCGATGCCGTATACGAAAGCGCGGGTTTTGAGGGCGCGAAGTACGCATGCTCGCCGCCAATGCGAAGTGAACGCGACCGGCAAGCGCTGCGCGCCGCGCTTGGAAGCGGCCTGATCGACACGGTTTCGACCGATCACTGCGCCTTCAACTTCAAGGGGCAAAAGGAAATGGGGCTTCACGACTTCAGCAAAATTCCCAACGGCCTGCCCGGCGTCGAGCACCGTCCGGCGCTGATGTACAACCTCGTGCATGAAGGCTTGATCACGAAAGAACAGATGGCAAGTCTCTTGAGCGAGCGCGCCGCGAAGATCTACGGCATGTATCCCGGGAAGGGCGTCATCGCCCCCGGCAGCGACGCCGACATCGTGATCTGGGAGGAAAAAGAGGGCGTCATTTGCGCGGCCACCCAGGGCGGGAACGCGGACTACACGCCCTTTGAGGGAACCCGGACCCATGGCCGAGCGCGCACGGTGCTGCTCAGCGGCGAGACGGCGGTCCATGATGGCCGCATAGTGAAAAAGGGCCTTGGCAAGTACGTAAAGCGGGGCCTGGGCGATTTCACCTGAAGGAGGAAATGTATGGCCACTTTGACAGTCAACGGTCGCGTCTATGCGACCGACAAGGATCAAAAGAAGCTGATCGATTTCCTGCGCGACGATCTTCGCCTGACCTCGGTCAAGAACGGCTGCGGCGCGGGCGCGTGCGGCACCTGCACCATCTTGGTCGATGGCAAGAAGGTCAAGAGCTGTATATCGACGGTCGGCAAGATGGAAGGCAAGGAGGTCGTTACGGTCGAGGGTTTGACCGAGCGCGAGAAGCAGGTGTATGTCTACTGTTTCGGCGAAGCGGGCGCGGTGCAGTGCGGCTTCTGCATCCCCGGCATGGTGATCAGCGCCAAGGCGCTGCTCGATGCGAACCCCAACCCCACGAGAGGCGATGTCAAGCTGGCGCTCAAGGGCAACATCTGCCGCTGCACCGGCTATGTCAAGATCGAGGACGCGGTCCTGATGGCGGCCGAGTTTTTCCGCGAAGGCAAGGAAGTGCCCAAGACCCGTCAGAGCGGGCGCGTGGGCGAGCATTTCGCGCGCGTGGATACCGAGGAAAAGGTGCTGGGCACGGGCCTCTACGTTGACGATGTGCAGCTTGACGGCATGATCTACGCCAAGGCGCTGCGGACGGTCTACCCGCGCGCGCGCATCCTCAAGATCGATACGGCAAAGGCCGAAGCGCATCCGGACGTGGTTCGCGTCTTGACCGCGAAGGATGTGCCCTTCAACAAGACCGGCCACATCGTGCAGGACTGGGACGTGATGATCGCCGAGGGCGACGTCACGCGCTACATCGGCGACGCGTTGGCGCTGGTGGCGACCAGGCACAAGGAGACGCTTGACGAAGCGCTTAAGCTGATTGAGGTCGAGTACGAAGAACTCAAGCCCATAACCGATCCGCTTGAAGCGCTCAAGGACGGCGCGCCGCTTTTGCACGAAAAGGGCAACGTGCTCTTCAAGCAGGAACTCAAGCGCGGTGACGTGGACCAAGCCCTTGCCCGCGCCAAGCACGTCGTCACCCGCCACTATTCAACCCCCATGACCGATCACGCCTTCATGGAACCCGAGTGCGCCATTGCCCTCACGAACCCCGAAGACGAAGGCGGGATTCTTGTCTACACCGCGTCGCAATCGGTTTACGACGAACAAAAGGAGATCAGCCGGATGCTGAAGCTCCCGAGCGAAAAGGTGCGCACCCGTTCGATGCTGGTCGGCGGCGGGTTCGGCGGCAAGGAGGACATGAGCGTTCAGCACCACGCGGCGCTGATGGCATTCCACACCGGCCTTCCCGTCAAGGTCAGGTTTTCAAGGCAGGAAAGCCTTGAGGTTCACACCAAGCGCCACGCCATGGAGATGGATGTCACAACCGCGTGCGACGAGCAGGGCAACCTCATCGCAATGCGCGCGCTGCTCATCTCCGATTGCGGGGCCTACGCCTCGCTCGGCGGGCCGGTCCTGCAGCGTGCCTGCACCCACGCGGGCGGGCCGTACAGCTTTGAAAACATCGACATCACCGGCATATGCGTCTACACCAACAACGTGCCCGGCGGCGCGTTCCGCGGCTTCGGCGTCACGCAAAGCTGCTTTGCGGCCGAGCAGAACCTGAACCTCCTGGCCGAGAAAGTCGGCATCAGCCCCTGGCAGATCCGCTACCAGAACGCGATCCGCCCCGGCCAAGCGCTGCCCAACGGCCAGATTGCGGATCCCGACTGCGCGTACGCCGAGTGCCTTGAGGCGGTCAGGGACGCCTATGAATCATCCCCCTACGCGGGGATCGCGGGCGCAATGAAGAACAGCGGCGTGGGCGTGGGCCTCAGCGACATCGGCCGGTGCAAGCTGCTCGTCAAGGACGGACTGGTCCATGTGCTGACATCGGCGGCCTGCATCGGCCAGGGGCTTGCGACCGTCTGTACGCAAATGGTGTGCGAGGCAACCGGGCTTGACCCCAAGCTGATCTTCGTCGGGCGGCCCGATTCATTTGTCACGCCCAACGCCGGCACCACCACCGCCAGCCGCCAGACGGTATTCACCGGGGAAGCGACGCGCGTGGCCGCCGAAAAGCTCAAGGCGGCGCTCGATCAAGGCAAGACGCTCCTTTCCCTTGAAGGCGAGGAATTCTGCGGCGAATACTCGGGCGTGACCGACAAGATGGGCATCGACAAGCCCAATCCGGTCAGCCACGTGGCCTACGGCTATGCCGCGCAAGTGGTCATCATGGACGAGGGCAAGCGCGTTGAGCGCGTGGTCGCGGCGCACGACGTCGGGCGCGCGATCAATCCCAAGGCGTGCGAAGGCCAAATCGAAGGCGGCGTCCTGATGGCGCTGGGCTACGGCCTGACCGAAGATTTCGTGATGGAGGGCGGCTATGTCAAGAGCAAGTACGCAACCATCGGCCTCTTGCGCGCGACCGACGCGCCGCCAATCGATGTGATCCTCGTTGAAAAGGGCGCCTCGGACGGCTTGGCGTACGGCGCAAAGGGCGTCGGCGAGATCGCCGCGATTCCGGCTGCGCCCGCGGCGGCGCACGCGGCCTGGCGCGTGGACGGCGTCTTCAGACCCAGCCTCCCCATCGGACAAACGGCGTACCGGAAATAGCGCAGAATTATATTAAAGATACACGTAGGAGGAGAACCCATGTCACAGAAGAATCCGTCCTCAAGGCGCGCAACCCTGTTTGACCTCAACGGAGTCCCGCCGCTCGGGCAAGCGGTGCCGATGGCGCTTCAGCACGTGGTCGCGATGATCATCGGCTGCGTTACGCCCGCGCTGATCATCGGCAACATCTCGCAGCTCGGGCTTGCCCCGGATCAGAAGATCCTGCTCATCCAGGCTTCGCTCGTCATCGCCGCGATCTCGACCATCCTTCAGCTCTACCCCATCGGCGGCAAACAGGGTCTGCGCTTCGGCTCGGGGCTACCGGTCATCATGGGCATCTCCTTTGCCTACCTCCCCTCCCTGCAGGGCATCTCGGGCATTGAAGACGGTTTCGGGCTTGCCTACATCGCGGGCGCGATGGTCGTGGGCGGCATCGTGGCGATGCTGACCGGCTTCTTCATCAAGCCCATCCGCAAGTACTTCCCGCCCATCATCACGGGAACGGTCATCTTCACCATCGGCCTCTCGCTGTACCCGACCGCAGTCAACTACATGGCGGGCGGCGCGGCCAACAGCTACGAACTGGTCGTGGGCATCAAGCACCTGTCCGAATCGCTGGTGTACGGCTCGTGGCAGAACTGGCTGGTGGCCCTGATCACGCTGGCTGTGACCGTGTCGCTCAACCACTGGGCGAAGGGGTTGGCCAAGCTGGCGTCGATCCTCCTGGGCATGGTCGCGGGCTACATCGTCGCTCTGTGCTTTGGCATGGTGAACTTCTCATCCGTCTTAACGGCGGGCGCCTTCGCGCTGCCCGCGCCGCTTCCCTTCGGCATCCGCTTTGACCTGGGCGCATCGATCGCGATCGGGCTTTTGTTCTTCATCAACTCCATCCAGGCCATCGGCGATTTCACCGGCACCACCGTCGGCGGGCTCGACCGCGAGCCGACCGACGATGAACTTCAGGGCGGCATCGTGTGCTACGGCGCGACCAACCTGGTCGCGGCCTTTTTCGGCGGGCTGCCCAGCGCCACCTACAGCCAGAACGTGGGCATCGTGGTGACGACCAAGGTGGTCAACCGCTTTGTGTTCGCCCTCGCGTCGCTGGTCATCTTGCTTGCCGGCATCTTCCCCAAGTTCTCCGCGATTCTCACCACCATCCCGCAGTGCGTGCTGGGCGGCGCGACGGTCACCGTGTTCTCGATGATCGCCATGACCGGCATCAAGCTGATCACTTCGCAGGAAATGAACTACCGCAACATGCAGATCGTCGGACTGTCGGTGGCGCTGGGCGTCGGCATATGGCAGGCCTCCGCTTCAATCGGCCAGTTCCCCGCCGTATTCACCACCATCTTCGGCAAATCCCCGGTCGTGGTGGCGACGCTGATGGCGCTCTTGCTCAACCAGATTTTGCCGGGCCGCGACAAAAAGAAACAGGAGGCACAACCATGAAAAAAGACATCATCCACACCGAAAAGGCGCCCAAGGCGATCGGGCCCTATGTTCAGGCCGTCAAGGCAGGCGACATGATCTTTACCTCCGGGCAACTGGGCATTGACCAAGAAAAGGGCGGCCTGGCCGAGGGCATTGAGGCGCAGGCGCACGCCGCCATGAAGAACGTGGGCGCGATTCTCAAGGAAGCGGGCTCGGACTACAAAAAGGCGGTCAAGTGTACGATCTTCGTGACCGATCTCAATGACTTTGCGACCGTCAACAAGATCTATGAGGGGTATTTTGGCGGCGAGTACCCCGCGCGCTCCTGCGTGCAGGTAGCCAAGCTCCCGCTGGGCGGTCTGGTCGAGATCGAGTGCATCGCGCTTTTGTAAACCGCGCGACGTAGAAGCAGCCCCCTGGTTGCGGCTTGCCGCCGCAACCAGGGGGTTTTGACATTCAATCAATCGAGATTGATTCCTTGGCCCGGCGGTGCTATAATAAAAAGCACGCCGGGCATTCTTTCGATCAGAAGTCAGGCCGGGAGGTTGACATGGACAAAACCCATAGAAGCAAGGCGATGATCGCCGCTTCCCTCAAAGCGCTGATCGCGGACAAGGATTTTGACCTGATCTCAGTCAGCGACATCGCCCGGCGCGCCGCAATCACCCGGCGCACTTTCTACAACCACTTTAAGGGCAAGCAAGACCTGGTGGACTGGATTTACGAGATCGACGTGCTGGGGAAGCTGGTCGTGCCAACCCACGACACGTGGGGGCTCAACATCTACAGGAGTTTGTCGCATATGTACCGCGAGCCTCGGTTTTACCAGCAGATTTTCACCGGCTGGGACCCGGCCGCGCATTGGGGGCACCGGCTCGAGTTCTCGGTCTACGCCTTCAAGAGCGTCATAAAAAGCCACTTGGGCGAGCGCGCCATCGACGAACCCGCCCTGAATTCCATCGCCGAGTTCTACGCCATCGGCTACGTGCACACGCTGTTCAATTGGGCGCAATCGGGCATGAAGGAGCCGCCCGAGGTGGTCGCCCAGCGCTTGGTCAACATGGTTGACCACGGCATTTACCGCGCCTCCGATCACGCGGGCGAGCGTTTCGATCCCGCGCAATACGCGGGGGAACATTCACCCGAATAGCGGGACGAGGGGCTGTTGCGGAAGGGAAAAAGTCCGCAACAGCCCCTCGTCTATCAAAGCTTGGGTGCTCGCCTAGAAAATATAATGGAAGATGTACTGGTCGAGCAAAATCAACACGCCCAGCACGCCTGTGTACAGGCCGAACCAGGTGAGCCTGACGCGCCGAACGACCGCCAGCATCAGCTTGATCGCCAGGAAACCCGCCACCAGCGCGGTGGCGGCGCCCACGAGAATGGGCGTCCAGTCGGCAATCACTTCAACCGTCCCGCCAAAGAACAGCTTGTAGCCCTCAAGCGCCATTGAGCCAAGAATCGCCGGGATCGACATGAGGAAGGCGAAGTCCGCCGCGCGCTTGCGCGAAAGCCCGGTCGCCACGCCGCCTGAGATGGTCGCGCCCGAGCGCGAGATACCCGGCAGAATCGCGACGGCCTGCATGACGCCCATCACGATGGCGTTGCCCCAGGTCACATGCGAGCACTTGGGCGCAAGGCCGCCCACGAGGTCGGCCAGCCACAGAATCAGCGTCGTGATCAGGAACGAAAAGCCCAGGTACGCGCCGTCAAAAGAGCTATCAAAGAAATCCTTGAACAAAAGCGCCGCAACGACCGCCGGAAGGGTGGCCGCGATCAGCATGGGCAGTTCAGACCTGATCGGATGGCAGATCATGTTCCATATCCTGCGCCAATACACCGCGATGACCGCGAGCAGCGTTCCCGCGTGCAGCATCACCGTCACCGTGATCAGATCGCTTGAAATTTTGAATACTTTGCCCAACAGCACCATATGTCCCGATGAGCTGACCGGCAGGAACTCAGTCAATCCCTGCACCAGACCCAACCAGAAAGCCTGCATGACGTCCACACGGACACCCCCTACATCATCACGATTGATCCGGCGGAAAAGCCGGTCCATTCTTACCTATTTTACGCGATAATCCCCATTCGCACAAGTTCTTTTTTACGGCCCTCATGAATTTATAAGCGAAATCGCTTTTTTTAACGCCTTCGCGGCCAGCGGCGCGGCCACCGAACCGCCGGTTCCGCCTTCTTCAATGACCACAGCCACCGCGTAGGGGGCGCTTTCGTCCTCGACAAACCCTATGAACCAGGCGTTGTTGGGCACGCTCTTGTCGTCCGCCACCTCGGCGGTGCCGGTCTTGCCGCACACGCTATAACCCTTGATTTTGGCCTTGGTCGCCGTGCCCGACTCGACCGCCTTCTTCATGTAGCGCTTGACGGTCGCGGCGGTCTCCACGCCCATGGCGCGCGCGTATTGCCCAACCACGGAGCGAATCCTCGGAATCCCGCCGACGCCCGTCACATTGCTTACGAGTTTTGGTTCCATCATCACGCCGCCGTTGCCTACCGCGCCCGCGATCATCGCCATGTGCATGGGTGTCACCAGGAGCTTCCCCTGCCCGTCTCCTGTCCAAAGCAACTCGCCGGGGTCGGTGATATCGGTTGGAATCGAAGACTGGTAGAGCACCATGTCCCGAAAGTGGAAGTTGTCGTTGAAGCCCATCTTTTCGGCGGTTGCGCTGAGCCGCTTGTCGCCCAGCGCCTGCGCAATCGCGGCAAATGTCACATTGCAGCTCTTCGCGAACGCCTGTTCAAGCGATATCTGCCCGTGGACTTCGTTTGCGTAGCAGGTCACCTTTGTCTCGCCGAACATATGGGGGCTGTCGCAGGTGAAGAGCATCTCGCTGACGCCCGGGATGTTGTCAAGCGCCGACGCGAGCGTCACAACCTTGAACACCGAGCCGGGCGCGTACTGCCCCTGCAGGCACCGGTTGAGGTACGCCGTGCCGCTCGCGTCCGGGCTCGCCTGACGGGTCGAGAGCTGCTGCGGATCGTAATCGGGCTTTGACACCATGGCGAGCACTTCGCCGGTCTTGTAGTTGAGCACCACCACCGCACCCTCGTACTTGCCCGGAAAAGCTTCCGCGATATAGGTCGTAAGCTCCGCGCTCACGGTCAGGCGGATGTTGTCGCCCTGGTAGCTCTGCCCGGTCACATACTGCCACGTACGGTCGATGATCGAGCCGTTCAGCCCCAGCAGCGTCCCGGCGTGGAATGTCTCAACGCCCGTGCCCGACATGCTCATCTGGTCGCCGACGGTCTGCGAAAGCGCGCGGCGTACGGCCTTGTCGGACGCGTACATGCGCTGCCCATCGGAATTGGTTTGGGCCAGCACCACGCCGTCCCGGTCGCTAATCGCGCCCATGCCGACGTTTTTCTTGGCGCTGGTCAGGCGCGTGTTGTACTGCGTGGTGACCCAGCGCGAGCTTTGTGTATAGACGGTGTAGCCCAGAAAGCCGCCCAGCGACGCAAACGCGCACACGATGAGCACCGCGACCACGCGCATCGCGCCGCGCATCTTCCTCATCTGCCCGCCTCCCTCCACGTCATGCGCTGAAGGTCATTCAGCTCATCGTGCGCGTTGATCGACGAAATGCCCAGCAGCAGCCCAAACGCCGCCATCATACCGACCATCGACGAACCGCCCGCGCTGATGAAGGGCAGCGTGACACCGGTCAGCGGGATCATCTTGATGTTGCCGCCCACGTTGATAAATGTCTGCACGCCAAAGAGCGCCACCACGCCCATCGCTGTCAGCGCGTGGAAGCTGGTCCGGGCGTTCATCGCGACCGAAACGCCCCGCATCACGATCAGCGCGTAGATGACCAGCACGCACAAAGCGACGATCAGCCCGAATTCCTCCGACAGCGCCGCGAAGATGAAGTCCGAATGATACAGCGGAATGTTCCTCGGATACCCAAGCCCGAGTCCCAGCCCAAGGAGCCCCCCCGAGCCGATCGCGATCAGGGCCTGAATGATCTGCCAGCCGCCGTCGCGCGGGTCGCTCCACGGGTTCAGAAACATCTCCACCCGCTTTTGTACATAGGGAAACGCCTTGTATGCGATCAGCGCGCCGCCCGCGCCGACGCCAAGGCCGACCGCCGTCACCAGCATGTTGCTGGTTGCCGCGTAATAGACCGCCACCGTCGTCAAAAAGTAGATCAGCAGCGCGCCGAGGTCGCGCTCGAGCAGCAGCAAGCCGCACAGACCGCCCGCGAGCGCCAGCGTTGGCAGGCACTTCAGGAACCTCGGCCGACCGCCCAGCCCCACGGCCAAAATCACCACGAGTATGGGCTTGACAAATTCCGACGGTTGCACCGATTGACCGAGCCCCGGGATCTTGACCCAGTTCTTCGCACCGTTGTTCCATTCGCCCGCAACCAGCGGCAACAGCAGAAGCGCCGCGGCGCCCGCCATCAGCCAAATGAGCCACTTGTCCCAATTGCGAAGGCGCCGAATCACGACAATCCCTACCGCCATCGCGACAAGCCCCATCAGCATAAAAACCGCCTGATTGAGTGGCGTAATCGCGGCGCGCGCAATGTCCTGCAAGGTGATGAGACCCACCGAACAAAGCAGCAGCGCCAGAATGAGCAGCGCCCGGTCCACCTGCCACAGCTTTGCGAACAGATTGGTCACGCCCCACGTGACGCTGGGCAGCGCAAACGCCATGATCAACGCCTGAAGGTCGGGCGTTTCCTTTTTTAAGGTCAACAAAAGCATCGCCGTAAACTGAAACAGCATCACGGAGGTGAGCAGCAACTTGGTATTGGACCTGTACAGCGCCCCCCTGAGCGCCTGGGCGTCTACTGATCTGGCCATAGATCGTCCTCAAAATCCTTTATATCGTCTTCGGGCCTGCGCTTCTTAGGCGTAAGCCCGCGCTCCTTGCTTGCCCTGCGTCGCGTGTCCGCGTAAGAATCGCCCCAAAGCGCGTCGTCGGTGAACGCATCCTGCTCGCGCGCGCCCGGCTCGGGGTCAAATACCACCAGCAACAGCTTGGTCTTTCCAATCGTCAAGGTATCACCGTCGCGCATGTACAACTGCGGTCCCTCGATCGATCCGTTGAGCGTCAACTTGGCCTTGCCGCGCGGCGCGACCAGCAGGCCGCCCTCGCGCTGCTCAAGCGTCGCGTGAAACCTTTCCAGATCCTTGCCCGGCACATATACATCCGCCCGCTTGCTCGAGCCCAGCACGCCCTCGCGCGGGACCGGCACGCTGACCTGCTTCTTGGTCTTTCCGGGATTGATGACAAACTCGCCGATGCACCCGGTCTGGGGCGACCATGCGCGAAGCAGCGCCGCCCGCCGGTTATCAACCACGGTAATGCGCCAAGCGCGAAACGCGATGATCACCATCAAGACGCAAAACCAATACCGCGCGGCCATGGCCACAATCGTATAAAGCTCTTGGCCCACAGCCGCCACCTCACTTTCCCTGAACTTTTATTATATCGAATTTTGGTTCCATATGCAACCAAGCGGCAAAAAACAACATCCGCCTCCATTTTTCCCCATTTCATCGACGAAGTGCCCGCCCAGGTTGTTCCAGTTCTTACCCAGATTCCGGCGTAGCCGAAATCCGGGTAAGCGCATATTATGCAGCGGACTACTCGTCGGGAGTGGATAAAATGGTCTTGCGCGGAGAACTGTACCTGGCGAACCTTGATCCCGTTGTGGGCTCCGAGCAGGGCGGCACGCGGCCGGTGCTGGTGATCCAGAACGACGTAGGCAATCGCTTCAGCCCCACGGTCATCGTACTCGCGATAACCAGCCAACTGCACAAGGCGCGCCTGCCCACCCACGTGCCCATCGAAGCCGAGGGCCACGGCCTGGCGCGCGACAGCGTTGTACTGGCCGAGCAGGTCAGAACGCTTGACAAGAGGCGACTGGGTGAACGGCTGGGGCAGTTGTCCCCCGAATGCATGCAACGCGTTTCGCAGGCGCTTCGCATTTCAATCGGCTTGTGACGCGCCTGACGGCGTACACACCGCCGGCCGATTTTACAAATTGCGGCCACAGGGAAACCTGCCGGGGTTTTGTGCCGCATTGAAATGCTGCCTTCCTTGCTTGTAAAACGGGACAAAACTTGATATACTAAAGAAGTTGAGTTTTTTACCATCGGAGGACATATGGCGAACAAAGGCCGCGTGCGCGTCCTTGTGCAATGGACGCAAATCATATTGGGCGTCGCCATCGGGGCGCTCGGATATCGTTTGTTTTTGGTGCCCAATTCCATCGCGGCGGGCGGCTTTACCGGCATAGGGCAGTTGATCAACGCCTTTACCGGTTGGCCGGTCGGCGCGATTTCTCTCGCGCTGAACCTCCCGCTTTTCTTGCTCTCGATGAGGCGCTTAGGGCTGTCTTTTGGCCTGCGTTCCCTCTTCGCGCTGACCGCGCTGTCCATCCTGATCGATTGCCTGCCCAAGTTCTCGGTTACCGCCGATCCCATGCTCGGCGCGGTGTTCGGCGGCGTCATGACCGGTGCTGGGTTCGGCCTGGTGCTGCGCGGCGACGCCACCACCGGCGGCAGCGAAATGCTGGCCACGCTCGTCAACCGCCGCTTCCCCGTATTCACCATCGGCGCGATCACCTTTGCGGTGGACGCGCTGGTCATCATATCAAGCGGCTTCATTTACAGCGCCAACAGCGCCATGCTTGCGCTGATCGCCGCCTTCCTCATGAACCGCGTGCTCGACACGGTACTTGAAGGCCCGAACCTCGCCAAGGCTTACTTCATCATCTCCAACCAGTCCGACCGCATCGCCCAGCACATTTTGCATGAAATTGACCGCGGCGTGACCGGCCTTGCCGGGCGCGGCATGTATTCGGGCGTGGACCGCACGGTTCTGCTGTGCGTGGTAAACAGAATGGAGACCGCGCAATTGCGACGCCTGGTCGCGGAGATCGACCCAAACGCCTTCATGATCGCGACCGAGGTTCGCGAAGCGCTGGGCGAGGGCTTTATGCCCCACAAATGAGTCGCGCGGGACGGGGCTACCCCTCTTCACCCTTGCTGAGTCCTCCTTTGAGAAGGGGCGCTGACCGCGAAGCGGACTGACGGGTAACCCGGTTCCCCAATCTTTTATTACATTCGCAGGAGGAATATGCACTATGTCCATCGCCATCATCACCGGCGCGTCGTCGGGCCTTGGGCGCGAGTACGCGCTTGCGCTCATGAAACAGCATCCCGAGATCGGGGAATACTGGCTGATCGCGCGCCGCGCGGACCGGCTGCGGGTGCTTGCCAGCCAACTTACGGGCAAGAACGTCAAAGTTCTGCCGCTCGACCTCACGCGGGACGAGGATCTTGCAACGCTCGGCGCGGAGCTCAAAGCCGCAAAGGCGGACGTGAAATATGTGATCAACAATGCGGGCTACGGCAAGATGGGCAACTTCATCGATATGCCGATGGCGGACAGCGCGGGCATGGTGAAGCTGAACTGTGTGGCGCTGACCGGCGTCGCGAGCCTGTGCCTGCCCTACATGGGCAAGGGTTCGAGCATGATCATGGTGTGCTCCATCGCGGCCTTCGTACCCACGCCGCGCATGGCGGTATACTGCTCGACCAAGGCCTTTGTGTTCAGTCTGGCCAAGGCGCTGAAAGCCGAACTCAGGCCGCGCGGCGTTAACGTGCTGGCGGCGTGTCCGGGGCCGATGGATACGGAGTTCCTGGACGTGGCAGGCATCACCGGCAATTCTCAGCTGTTCAAAAGCCTCCCACGCGTAGACCCAAAGAAAATGGCCGAGACGTCGGTTCACAAGGCCGACCAGGGCAAGACGGTATACACGCAGCGCATGCTGTTCAAGCTCTACCGCGTGCTGGGGAAGCTGATCCCGCACAACCTGCTCGAACCGTTTGTGAAGTGCTAAAACACAAT
>JAVBND010000003.1:0-5874 GCA_031551775.1 Eubacteriales bacterium
GGCCAAATTCCTGAAATTCCTGCGGGAATTTCCGGGCGGACTTTGGACGGGTATGGATTTTGAGTCGGAGGGGCGGTAAAGCCCCTCCTTTGTCAAAATCCTGTTCACCCCCGCCGCACAGGTCGCCGGGGGCGTTGCTCCGGGCAGTCGGCGCGTTTGCTCGCCCTTTCGCTGAATCCATTTGCACCGGCAAAGCTGGCAAAAAGGATCCAACATGGAGGGCGTTGACCCTCCAAACCGCTGGGGGTCTCGGAAACCCGATTGTTTCACGTGAAACATTTTCCAGTCCAAGACGCGCCGATGTTTCACGTGAAACATCGGCGCGTTGTTTAGCCATTGGCGCGGTATTGGGTTTTTCCGGCGACCAGGGTCAGCAGCACATCAAAACCGCCATTCATCAGGACCAAGTCAGCGCGCGCGCCGGGACGGATCAGGCCGCCTTCGCATCCGATTGACCGCGCGGGATTCAGTGAAGCCATTTGAAGCGCCGCTTCGAGCGGGACGCCCACGCGCTCGACCATGTTCCTGACGGCTCTCTCCATGGTCAGCGTGCTGCCCGCGAGGTTCCCTTCGGCCAGGCGCGCCGCGCCGTCTTTGACAAAGACCCGGTTCGCGCCCAGCGCGTATTCGCCGTCCGGCATGTCGGTGGCTTCCATGGCGTCGGTAATCAGGATGCATCCCGCCGCGCCCTTCGCCTTGTGGCACAGCGCCAGCGCGTCGGGGTGCAAGTGCAAAAGATCCGCGATCAATTGAAGAGAGAGGCGTTCGTCGCTCAGCGCCGCGCCGGGCACGCCCGGCGCGCGGTGACTCAGCGCGTTCATGCCGTTGAACATATGGGTGATCTGCGAAAGGCCGCGCGCGGCTGCATCGTGCATCAGTTCGCACGCCGCGTCGGTGTGTCCCGCGGACAGCGCGACCTTGCCGCGCAGGCTGTCGATCAGCGAAAGCGCGCCTTCCTGCTCGGGGGCCAGGGTGATGAGCTTTACCACGTCGCCCAGTCCGCTGGTAATTTTTTGATACAAACCGAGCGACGGATCGACGATGAACTGGGGCGGTTGCGCGCCGCAGCGCTTCGCGTTTAAAAACGGCCCTTCCATATGGCAGCCCAGCACGCGCGCGCCTTCTTCGCTTTTCATGGCACCGGCCACGCCCTCAAGCGCGGCGCGCGTATCTTCCATGGACGCCGCCATGGTGGTGGGCAAAAACGCGGTCACGCCGTGTTTCGCGACCGACTTGGCCATCTGCCGAACATGCGCCTCCCCGTTCATGGTGTCCGAGCCCGCGATGCCGTGGATGTGTACGTCCACAAAGCCCGGCGCGATGAGCGCGCGGGGCATGTCGAGCGCGTCTTCGCCGGGGCGGGCGGTCAGCGCATCCGACATTTCCATGACGCGCCCCTCATGGATGCGCACGGCCATGCCCGGAATCATCCTATCTCCATCAAACAACCTTCCGGCCCGAATCAGCACAGCCATCCCTCCCGTCATTTTATTCCAATCGCCGCTTTCATTGGGAGCAGGTCGATAGAATCCAATAGGACTTGCGTGTTTACCGTCTTTCTATTATAATAGGAATAATGAAAACTGACAAGGGCCTTTCGCGGGGCCTTGCTGTTTTCAGGCGAGTGAATATTGGAGGCATTTGTGCAGAACAAAAAAAACGCGCGCGCGCCATGGTATGCCGTGTTGATCGTGGTGGCACTTTTGTGTGTGGGCGCCTATTTTCTGGCAAGCGGGATCGTGGGCACCCGCACGTCGAGGCTTCGCGCCGCTACCCAGACCCCGGCCTACGCGGGGCAGCACATCGAGCCGCTTTTAAGCGGCATGGTGTACAACGACGGGGCGACGCTGCATGCGCTAAACGACAAAGGGCGGCAAATCTGGAGCTACGCGGTGGGCGTGAACGCCGGGTTTTCGGTGGGATCCGGCGGCGTGGCGGCATGGTCGGGCAGCACGTTGTCGCTCCTTGGCGCGGACCGGGGCGAAACGCTGTTCTCGGGGGATGTAAACGGCACGATCATCGACGCGCGCCTGGGCACGGTATACGCGGCGGCGCAGATGGGCGCGGAGCACAACAGCGAGATGCTGGTCATGGAAGTGAGCGGCCATGAAGTTCAAAAGATCGAACTCAAGAACCAGACCGTGCTCGACTTTGGATTCCTCAACAACGATACGCTTCTGTGGGTGATGTCGCTCAATTCCGAGGGCACGGTGCCCACCTGCACCATCAGCACCTACCGGCCGGGCAGGATGCTTGCGGGCACGATCCGGGACACCCAGCAGGTGCTCTACGAAGTGGTTTTTGAGTCGAGCAAGATTCGCGCCGTGGGGACCACCCACATCAAGGACTTCGATTACTACGGTACGGAGATCGCCGCCAACCGCATCTTGGTCTACGGTTGGTACCTGATGGGCATGGACGAGCGGTCTTTGAATCCCCTTATGGCGTTTGTGCCGACCGACCAGTCAGACGGCTCAAACGGGATCAGCGACTTGCGCATGATCCGGGGCCAGACAGACCAGTGGGTGCGCCTGCCCTATCCGGCGATGCGGGTGCTGGCGCAGGATGACGCGGTATACGCGTTTACGGGCCAGAGCGTCATGGTCATTCATTTGGGTGAAGACAGTCCCAAGATATACACCTTGCCCATCGTCATAGACGCTGTCGTGGGCATGACCTCGAACAAGACAGCCATCGTCCAGGCGTCGGGCGGCATCTACCTGATCCCCATGCCGTAGCTTCAAAAGACACAGATCAGGGGTTTTCAACAAAAGGAGGAATTGAATTGGATTTGTTTGGCTTCAACATCGTGGACCTGGTGATCGTGGCGATTCTCTTGCTGTCGCTGATCTCGGGCATGTACAAAGGATTTCTGGCGTCCGGCCTCTCGACGCTCGGCTTCGGCGCGGCGTTCTTCGGCGCGCAGGCGCTTTACCCGGAACTTTCGCGCATGGTTCAGTCAAACTCGAGCCTGATGAACGTGCTGACCTACTATCTGGACGCTTCGTCCATGTTCAAGACCGTGGGCCTGGCCGAACAGACGGTGGCGGGCGCGACGCAAAACGGCATGCTGGCCAAGGCGGTCAGTGACCTCCAGTCGATCAAACTCCCCGAGGCCATCGTCAGCGCCTTCCAGTCGAATGTAGACAAGCAAATTTTCTCTGTCAAGGGTTTGAACACCTTCACCGACTACCTCAACCAAACCGTTTGGGGCGCGGCGATCAACGTGGTCGCGTTCTTGGTGCTGTTCGTCGTGGCCTACCTCCTGATCACGCTGATCGTGAACCTTTTAAACAACGTCTTCCACTTCCCGCTGCTCAAGCACTTTGACTGGCTGCTCGGCGGCGCGTTCGGCCTTGTGCGCGGCGCGGTGATCGTCATGCTGGTGCTGTCGGTGGTGCCGCTGGCCATGTCGATCATCAACATCGATGTGGTCAATCAAATGATCGCAAGTTCGCGCCTGGCCGCCTTCTTCCCCACCAACTTCCCGGTCAACAACATCATCGCCAAGGCATTCCAGTAGCGGAGTGCGCATAGACTTATGACCGCTGGAAAAATGTGCGGAGGATAAGAAAATGTTGCATGTGAATTACCGGGAAGCCATGGCGCAGACAACCGAGCAGATGAGCAAGGGCGGCGTGTTTCTGACCGTCAATGGGGCCCGCCCCAACACCATGACCATCGGCTGGGGCGCGATCGGCTTTTCGTGGGGCAAACCCATGATGATGGTGATGGTGCGTCATTCGCGCCATACATTCGATATGCTCAACCGGGCGGGCCGCTTCTCGGTCAGCGTTCCGCGCGCGGGCGACTTGGCGGACGAACTTATGTTCGTCGGTACAAAATCCGGCCGGGACGTGGACAAGTTTGAGGGTCAGGGCCTGAGCGCGGTTCCGGGCCAGACCGAAGGGGTCAAGGTCGTGGCGGAATGCCCGGTGCATTTTGAGTGCGTGGTCAAGCACATTGAGGACATGACAAGTGATGCTCTCGATGAGAACATCCATCTCAGGTTCTACCCGCAAGGAGACCTGCACCGGCTCTATTTCGCGGAGATCGTCGAGTGTTACCGGACCGACCAAAGTTAAGTTTTCCCGCGCCCCTTGTTCAATTGATTCTCATGCCCTATAATACATTGTTAGGGCATGTGTAAAAACACGCTCTAGCGCATCCTTGCCCTGAAGGATAATTCAGGGCCGATAGTCCATAAGGAGGTGAAAGAATACATGAACCAATACGAAGTCATGTATGTGATCGACACCGCTCTTGAGGAGCAGGTACGCCAGGACACCATTGCCCGCTTTGCGGCGCTGGTAGAGCAAAACGGCGGCCAGGTTGATCGCATCGATGAGTGGGGCAAGCGCCACTTGGCCTACGCCATCAACTACAAGACCGAGGGCTACTACGTGCTGATGTATGTGACCGCCCCGTCCGCTCTGCCGCGTGAACTCGAGCGCAACCTGCAAAACGCCGATTCCATTCTGCGTTATCTGGTGATCCGCTTTGAAGGCGCACTGCCGCCCAAGCGCGAGCCGCTCAAGCCCTTCGTTCCCGCGCAGGCTGCCGCGCCCGTCGTCGAAGCCGCGCCCGCCGTCGAGGCTGCGCCCGCCGCCGAGGCTGCGCCCGCCGCCGAGATTGAAGCAACCGAAGCCGCGCCCGCCGAAGAAGCGGCGGCGGCCGAGAGCACCGAGGCGTAACAACCGACCCAGCGAAGGCAGGGAATAGAAGATGAACAAAGCAATTCTTATCGGAAATCTGACCCGCGACCCTGAGACGAGGACCACTTCGTCTGGGGTCCCTATGACGACGTTTACGCTGGCGATCAACCGGCGCTTTACCAATCAACAGGGCGTGCGCGAGGCCGATTTTATTCCCGTTATCACCTGGCGTCAGCAGGCGGAACTTTGCGCCCGCTACCTGACCAAGGGCCGCAAGTGCTGTGTGGTGGGCACCATTCAGACCCGTACCTATGATGCGCAGGACGGGACGAAACGGTATGTCACCGAAGTGGTAGCGGACGAAGTGGAATTTATCGGCGCACAGGGCCAGGGCGGGGGGAGCCAGTACGCTGGCGATGTTCCGCCGCCGCCGGAACCGGCAAGTTTTTCGCCCAAGGCGGAAGGAGCCGGGTTTGCCGACGCCGATGACGACGAATTGCCGTTCTGAAGATCGGACAAGCGAACACAGCATTGAGTAGGAGGAAAGACAAATGTCTGAGGATAGAGGCGATCGCGGCGCCAGGCGTCCGCGCGGCCGCAAACCGCGCCGGAAAGTCTGCACGTTCTGCGTAGACAAGGTCCAGCACATCGATTACAAAGACACACTGCGTCTTCGCCGCTTCACAAACGAGCGCGGCAAGATCGTACCCCGCCGGATGAGCGGCGCGTGCGCCAAGCACCAGCGTCAGCTCTCCACCGCCATCAAGCGCGCGCGCACCATTGCGCTGATGCCGTATACGACGGACTGACGTCCGTTGGGTGAAAAACTCCGCCTTTCGAGGGCGGATTTTTTCGTTGAGGGGGCTGCGTCATTTCGGGTCCCCGTCCTTTGGCCGGGGACCCGAAATGGGCTAAGGGGCCGGATTCCTGAAAAGTCTGCGGACTTTTCCGGGCGGAATCCGGGCGGGTGGGGATTTTGAGTCGGGCGGGCGATAAAGCCCGCCCTTGGTCAAAATCCCATTCACCCCCGGCGCGCAGGTCGCCGGGGGCGTTGTTGCGGGAGGGCTTTGGCCCTCCCCGTTCCCTCCCCAAAGAGAAGACCAATCCGGGGTCAGTCCCCGGATTGGTCCGGATTGGTCGTTTGCGCGTGGCTGGTTCGGGAGGGCTTTGGCCCTCCCCGTTCCCTCCCGAAAGAGAAGATCAATCCGGGGTCAGTCCC
>JAVBND010000074.1:0-19528 GCA_031551775.1 Eubacteriales bacterium
ATTGTTAAAGCCTCCCAAATAGCAAGACTTGAGGGTTGAATATGAACAATGAATGCAAGATACCATACCGGCAACGCTGTTGCTGCTCGATCCCCGGACCGGCTGGTCCGCGCGGGCCTGCCGGTCCGGCGGGCCCTCAGGGGCCCGAGGGACCCGAGGGACCCAGGGGACCCGAAGGCCCCCAGGGCCCGCAAGGCCCCCAAGGCGTACAGGGCGAACCCGGACCAACCGGGCCTCAAGGCGCGACAGGGCCGCAAGGGCCGCAAGGACCGACAGGCGCTGCAGGACCCCAGGGACCAGCGGGTCCTGCCGGTCCCGGCGCGGCGCGCAACAACCTCATTTATGTCTCGTGTCAGACCGCAAACCGGGTTGATGTGATCGACGGCGAGACAAATGCGCTCGCCGCCAGCATCGCCTTGCCCGCCGGAAGTTCCCCACAGGGACTTGATTACAACCCCAACGTCAACAAAATCTATACCGCCAATTTGAACAGCGCCTCCAGCACGATCATCGATGCCGCCAGCAATACCATCATCACAACCGTCCCAGCGGGGCTGTTCTTTGCGCTGCTTGTGGCCGTGAACCGGGCTACCAATATAGCTTATGTGGTATCTCTGGTACCGGAGGCCGCGCATGCCATTGACGGCACCACCAACGCGCTGGTGACGTCAGTGCCGGTTTTGGAAGCTCCGGGCGGCGTGGCCGCGAACCCGGTACTCAACCGCGTCTATGTCGCCAATGGCCCCACCGCGAACAACGTCAGCGTCATTGACGGAATTACCAACACCGTAATCACCACCGTGCCGACGGGCATCGACCCGAGCTTGGTGGCCGCAAACCCAAGCACCGGCCTGGTTTACGTGCCCAATTTCAGATCATCAAACATGACCATCATCAACGGGAACAACAACACAGCATTGAGCACCGTCCCCACCCCCTTCGCCAACCCCTTTGGCGTGGAGGTGAACAGCGTCACCAACCGGGTATATGTGTCCAGTGTCAGCGCAAACCTTGTGATGGTATTCACCGGTTTGGGGGCGCTGATCGCCAGCATTCCCGTAGGCGCCGCGCCGCGCGGCATCGCGGTGAACGAGATCACCAACCGCATTTATGTGGCGAACTCCGGCGGCAGCAGCGTCAGCGTCATCGACGGGGAGACCAACACGGTCATCGCAACGGTGCCGGTGGGCGCGGGGCCGTTTGAGGTGGCGGTGAACAATTCGCTTATCGCACAAATGTGACCCCGGAGAGAGCGAGGAATGTAAGAGCGTTACCAAGCCTTTTGCGCGTGGATCAAGGGCGGAAGCGTACAGGACGGATATATCATGGATGTCTCCCAAATTTCGAGGCTTGAGGGTTGAATATGAGCTATAACTGTAAAATTCCATGCCAGCAACGGTGTTGCTGCTCGATCCCCGGCCCGGCGGGTCCGCGCGGGCCTGCCGGACCCGAAGGGCCTCAGGGGCCCCAAGGCGTCCAAGGTGAACCCGGTGCCAGCGGACCGCAAGGACCAGCGGGCCCGACGGGGCCGGCAGGCCCTCAAGGGCCGGTTGGCCTCACAGGGCCGCAAGGTCCGACAGGCCCCGCGGGGCCGCAAGGTCCCACCGGTCCGGCCGGGCCGCAAGGTCTCACCGGTCCGGCCGGGCCGCAAGGCCCGGCGGGCCCTAACCTCTTGCCTGTACCCGAGCCGTTCAACGATACGTGCAGGTTCGTGCGCGTGAACGAAGAGGGCGAATACGCGCTCGTGGAAGTGCTTGGTTTGAATACGGGAAGTTTGCCCAACGCCGATGCCTACAACGCGTGGACATTTGATCCAATCGGCCTTTCAGCCGGCACGCCGCTGCCGCTGGGGCAACTGTATGTGACGCGCATGATCTTGCAGTGCACCGTGCTGGTATTCGATGTTTCCTATGCGATCACGGTAGCGGGCAGCGGCCTGACGGCGGGCGCGTGTGGGATTGGAATATACAACAACGCGGGCGCGCTGGTCGGTTCGGCCGCAAATCCTGAGCTCGATTGGACGACGACGGGGCAGAAGCTGACCAGCCTTGACAGTTTCGTCGTCATCGGAAACCCCGAGGGAGCGCAGCACGTTTTTGTGGCGTTTCTGGTCAACGGCGCGATGAGCCCTTCATTTCTCGCGGCTCCGACCGGCATCGGCAACGCGCTGGTACGGCCAAACACGAAACCCGACCGGTTCTCGCTGTTCGGTACAAATCTGACCGCGCTGCCGGCAACGATCCCGCTGCTTGGCATGCAGCAGAGCAGCATCGGCGTTTGGGACGCAATCTGATGCCGGACGATCACGGGCTGGCATTGGAAATCTTCGGCCTTTGGCCAAATCTTTCCGATGCGTGGGGTTACGAGGCCAAATTGCTGAAAATCCTGCGGGATTTTCAGCAATTTGGACGGGCGGGGTACTATTTCGCTTCTCTCATTTCCTTCAGGATCCCGCCGATCTTTTGATTGATCGGCTGGATGTCGAAGGATGCGGGGCAGATGTAGTTGCCTTGCAGGTAGGTGACGCCTTGCGCGACCACCATGCGCAGCTCCTCTTCGGTCTCAATGCCTTCGGCGATGACCTTGATGCCGCGCGCGTCCACGTAGGTGATCAGGCTCCTGAGCATGTCCTGGCGGTTTTCATCGCGGTCGATGCCGCGCACGATCGACATGTCAAGCTTTACAAGATCCGGCGTGATCGCGATGAGCGAGGCCTCGCTGTTGTAGGCCGTGCCGTAATCGTCGAGCGCGATCTCGCCGCCCCATGACGCAATCATCTGAACCTTCCTGTTCACATAGGCGGAAATGCCGCGTTCGCTCTCGATGAACTCCAGCACCACTCGATTGAGATACGGCGCGAATTTTTTCTCGAACCGGGCAAAATCGTCCTCAGAGAGAATTTGGTTGCCGATGGAATTGATGAACACGCGCGTGCCTTCTTCAACTTCGCCCCGTTTTACGTGATCGACAAAGGTTCCCATGGCGTTAAACCAACTGATGCGCTCGATGTGGCCGAGCTTGGCCTGCACGCGCGCAATGCGCAGCACGTCTTGCGGGGTCTTGAATTCGCTGACCTTGGGCCGCATCAGCATTTCATAGCCGTAGAGCGCGCCGGTTTGGGCCACGATGATGGGTTGCAGCGCGTATTCGACCAGGGAATAGTCGATCAGCTTGTTGAGCGCCTCGGTCCCATAGATCATCGAGGAATCGCTCTTGTAACCGCCCATGTCGAATTCCTGCATGCTGCCCTTGACCGTGTGCTTGACGGAGTACATGGCGTAATCGGCGTAACGCGAGAGGTCCTGCCAGTTGTTGGCGTCCTTGGGATACCAGGCCACGCCCGCGGACACGCGGATGCGGTAGTCGAGGTCGCCGGGCAGGTAGTATTTTTGCCCTTTGAGGTTGCTCCAGCCTTCTTCAATCGCCGTTCTCCCTTCCTCAAGGGAATCGAAGCCGTAGATGAAGGTGTAGAATTCGTCGCCCGAGCGCCTGGCCGAGATGGCGTTGTAGCGCATCTGGTACCAGGCCAGGCAATCGGCCAGCGCGATGATGTAGCGGTCTCCGTACTCGTGGCCGTAGGTATCGTTGATGTACTTCAGGTTGTCAAGATCCCACATGATGAGCGCCGCGTAGCCCAGGTGGATGCCGGACTTGAACAGCGTTGACAGCTTTTGCTGAAACGCGCGGCGGTTGTAAAGGTCGGTCAAAACATCGTAGTCGCGCTCGTACTCGATCTGCCGCTTGTCCAAAACATCGCTTGTGACGTCGGACACCGCGCCAAGCGTACGGGCGCCGCTGACAAGGCGCGTGAGCTGCACCCAGCGCGGACCCGCCTCTTCACCTTCGATGCGGTAAAGGCCCTCTTCTTCATGATCGAGTTTATCGCTTAATTTTTGAAGCAGGCTGTCAAACTGCGCGCGCTGTATGAAACTGCTCTCGCCCTGCATGGCCTGCGGCATGCCCAGAACCCCGAACAGGTTGCTTGAGACAAATACCTCGTCCTCGCCCTCGACGTATTCGAAGACCCCGATGGACGCCTGGGTCATGGAGAGGATCTTGGAAATTTTGCTCGACGATTCCGCGACCGAGACGCTGAGCGTTTCAATGGAATCGGTCAGGTCGTCGATTTCTTTGATGCCCAGCTTCTCAAGCGCGAGCGGTTTGTGGGGGTCTGAATGCTTGAGGTCCTCAACGACCGAGGAAATTGGCTTCGTGACCCGGCGGCTGGCAACGGCCGCGCTGATCAGGCCAATGACGAGCGCGGCGAGCGTAATGATGAGCGCAATGCGCATGATTTCGCCCGAAAATATCAACAGGGCCGATGGCTCAACCAGCGCGACCAGCGCCCACCGGTCTTCGTAAAAGGGCGTGTTGAGGCTGTACAGCTCAAGGTTTTGAACGCATCCCTGAACGCTTTCCTCGCTTTTCAGCTTAACACGCCGCGTGTCTGCGTTGACCGCTTCGCCCATGATCAGCGTTTGAGGCGTGCCGATTGCGCGGTACAATGGGCCGTTTGACGTCACGCGCTCAAAGACGACGTCGTCCCGCGTGATGCCCAGCATGTACGCGCCCGCCCGGTCGGGCAGCACTTCCTGGTAATTGAGCAGGGAGCCAAGGTATGTCTCGGTGATGTCTATGCCCAGAACCCCGATGACCGTGCCGTCCTTGTAGATCAGCGGAATCGAATAGCTTATGACGCGGATGTCCTTTTCCTCAAGCTGGAACGCGCCCGACCAGTAGCCGAACAGCTGACTCTCAGTCCCGCCGTACGCGCGCGCGGCGTTCAAGGGTTTAAAGAAAAAGCGGGCGTTTGGATCCTTGGCGTTATCGAATGTAAACGTCGGCCGCCAGCACGCGTCAAACGCCAGACCCATGTGCTTTGAGATGGCGGGCATGCCGCGCTCCACCATGATGTCGGCATTTTTGGTGGAATAATTGGTCGGGTCCAAGTCGCGCACGTAGTAGCCCGCGCGCGTGGCGCCTGACGTGTCGTTTTGAATGCCCGGTCCGTCCAGCACCAAGAAGGCGCCGGTCACCATGTTTTTGCGCAGCATGTACACAAGGTCGCCCGCCAGGCGGTCGATCAGGCGCGTGTTTAATTCGGCGTTGTTCGAAATGGCGCTGATATCCTCGCCCCATTCGCCGAGCGCCTCTTCAATTTCCAAGAGCACTTGGTGTTCGGTCTCATGTACGCTCGACCATTTTGAGAGCATTTCATTTTGCAGGTACTGCCGCCGCCCAGCCGTGCGCTCGGCGAGGATATCGTAGGCGTTTTGATCGGCATACCGAATCACGCCCCCCTCCCAGAGCAGGACGACGTACAAAAGCGATTGAAGAAGCATGACTGTAAAAACAGGCACGAGCAACCGCGCAAGAATCGTCCTGCGGGCTGTTATGGGTTTTTTCCGGGTCTCAGGTGAATTGCGAAGCATCAATCGCACCTCATTCAAGCGTGGCCCTTTTTCATCTTATGTAATGGACGCACTGCATTACCCCGCGACCGCTGCGTTTAATTCGGCGGAAAATGATTCAAACCAGCCGTCAAAGTTCGCGTCCGTCACGTACCCTTGGACCGCTTGGGCGTGGGACATGCCGCTTTCGATGAGCGCCTTGACTTCCGCCGCGTCCTGACTCGCCTTGTTCTGGAGCGCATCGGCCAGCACGTTTCGCGCGTTGCTGCCGTTTTCAAATGCCTTAGAGGTATACATGCGCGAGTTTTGAACCGTGTCCGCGCCGATGTAGAGCGCATCCTTCATCAGCGGGGTGATATCGCTGCTGGAGGAGGCGAGGAATTGATCGAGCGCTTCGGTGGTGTTGGCTTCGGACCTGACCGGCATGTACCCGGATCTGATCGAGAAGCGCAGGTTTTGCTTGGGCGCGGTGAACCACTTGAGGAACAGCGAAGACGCGTATTCCTGTTTTTCGGTGGTCTTGGTCACCACCATGCCCGCGCCCTGCTGTGCCGCGCAAGGCTGTGTGCCCTCAAAGTTGGGCACGGGATAGACGGCCGATTCGATGGGGTAGGTGGTGGCGTCTTGGCTTGTAACTTCGCGCGGGAAGTACGGAACGCCGGTCGTCGCGCCGACCAAGGCGATGATGTCGCCGGTCTTGGCGTCGTCCGAGCGGAAGCGGCCGATCGAGGCGTAGTAGCCGTTTACGTAGGGCACGTAGTAGTTGTCCCACAGACGGCGCGTCGCGTCCTTGTCGATGTTCAACGCGATCTTGCCTTCTTTGACCTCAAAAAGCTCCACACCCAGTTGCAGACTCCCCACGATCATGTAGTTGGCCATGACATCGCGGCCAAAGAAGCTTTTGCCGTCGCCCGGCGTCTCGGTCAAGCCGTCGGTGTATTCGTAGTATGCCTTCGCGACTTCCGCCAGACCTTCCCAGGTCGCGAAGGAGGCCTCGCTCGCCCCGGTCGCGCTGGCGAACGCGTCCCAGTCGGTCTTGTTGAGCATAAAGATTTCAGTGGATTTGGCCACCGGTATGATCATCAGCCGCCCGGTTTCAAATTCACCCTCGGAAAGGTATTCGGGCACGAACGCGGCCAGGTCCTCCTTGGTGAAGTATTGTCCGATGTCAGCGGCCTTGCCGCGCTTGTAAATTTCGTACGCGGTATCGGCATAGGCGGCAAAGATGTCGGGAATCTTGCCCGAGCCGACCTTTTGATCGATGGCGTCGATGACCTTGGCGGAGAGCTCGTTGACCGTGCCTTGGCTGAACGCCTCAACGACCACGCCCTGCTCGGCGCCGACGCCCTCGTTGAATTCCGTGACCAGTTCATCGAAAATTTGCTTCTGCGCGCCGTTGTAGTAGTGCCACAGCGTGAGCGTTACGGGGCTTGACTTGTCAAGCTTCCTCGGGTCCTGTGCGCAACCGGAAAGAAGTCCTGCCGTCCATATAAACAGCAGAAAAACCGCAGCGCCGGCGCGGAACTTGCGTTTCATCAAAAAATCACCCCATACTATTGAGTTGACAATCTTTTTATACATACTGATTATACAAGATGATTACATAAATTGCAAATGCATTTTCCTATCGAACGCATGCGATTATCTTGTTACGACATTGATTACATGGTGAAAAAACGGTTTACCATTTGTTAATTTTTAGAAACATCTTGCGTCGGCGGCCAAACGCGGGGCGGCTTGTCCAAGCGCTCCATCATGAAGCGGCGCGCGTGGGCGGCGGCTTCGTCGAGATTCGGGTGGTTTGCCAGCTTGCCGATGACTTCAAAGCGCGTGGCGGGCACGCGCAGCAGGATGCGCCGCGCGCCATGGGTAAGACGGCCCCCGACCGAAGGGCAGCTCAGGCACACCGCGCCGCCCGCGCGCACGTCAAAACGCGCATCTTCCTCCAGAAATTCGCGCCCGCACACAAGGCAGCTGTCCATGCGCGGGGACTGGCCGGTCAGGTTCAGGTAATGCAGTTCAAAGGCGGCGACGACCAGATGGATCGGGAGTTCGCCGTAGCTCAAGTACGCCAGCGCCTTGAGCGAGGTCAGGAACAGCGCTTCTTGCGGCTGGCCGGGCATCGCGGCTTGAAGGAGCAGGTGCAATAGGTAAGCGCCCGCGGTGAGCCTGTCAAAATCCTGCCTTAAGGGATAAAAACTTTCATTGACCTCAGCCCCGGTGATGGTAAAGCGGCCTTTGGATTCGGCCAGCGTGTACTCGCCTGCCGAGAAGCGCTCCGCCGCGTTCAAAAGAGGCGACTTGGGCTTGCGGCACCCGCGCGCCACCGCGTCGATGCGCCCGTACTCGGGCGTCAGCAGCGTCACCATCCGGTCGTAGTCGCGCCAATCGCTGCGGCTTAAGACCAATGCCTTCGTGACCAGCATTTTTAATCCTCGTATCCAAGCGTTCGAAGATCGCCCTGTCGGTTGCGCCAATCCTCGCGTACCTTGACCCACAGCTTGAGCATGACGCGGGTGCCCAGCAGCGCTTCAATGTCGCCCCTCGCCTCGCTCCCGATCAGCCTAAGCATTGAGCCTTGCTTTCCGATGATGATCGACTTGTGCGAGGATCGTTCACAGTATATGTTGGCGTTGATCTCGGTCAGCGCGTCGGATACCTTCTCAATTGCGAGCATTTCAACGCCCACGCCGTGCGGAATTTCTTCGCGCAGGTTGTTCAGCGCCTTCTCCCGGATGATCTCGGCGCAGATGACGCGTTCGGGCTGGTCGGTGATCATGTCGTCGGGGAAGTACTTGGGCCCCTCGGGCATGGCGGCCGAAAGCTTTTCTAAGAGCACGTCCAGGCCCTCGCCGCGCGTGGCCGACACCGGAATGATCCCGTCAAAGCCGATGTCCTGAAGGGTACTCAGTTGCGGCATGAGCACCTCGGGCGTAACCAGGTCTACCTTGTTGACGGCGAGAAACTTTTTTACGCGCATCTGTCCTACGTCCTTGAGAATCGCGCGGTCGCCCTCGCCGATGTGCTGCGCATCGACCACCACCAGGACCGCGTCCACGCCTTCGCGCGCGCTCGTCGCTGTCTTCATCATGTATTCGCCGAGCTTGGTCCGGGGTTTGTGCAGGCCCGGCGTATCGACAAAAACAATCTGCCAGTCATCCTTGGTGAGGACGCCCAGGATTTTGTTGCGCGTCGTCTGGGGACGGTTTGAAACAATGGCCACCTTCTCGCCCACGAACGCGTTCATGATGCTGGATTTGCCGACGTTGGGCCGGCCAAGTATGGCCACGAAGCCCGAATGAAAAGTACTCAAAGAGGATTCCTCCTGTATAAACGCTTATGATTTGAGGTTGTTTGGCCCAAACGAATGGGGCAGCAGTTCGCTCAGTTTCATGACGGTATATTCTCCGCGCGCGGCGTTTCCGCAGATCACGCGCATATCCAGCGAAAACTCACTCAGCACCTGCCTGCACACGCCGCAGGGCCAGGCATCGTCCTTTTCGCCCGCGACCGCGATGGCGGTGAAGCGCTTCGCCCCCTGGGTTACGGCGAGCGCGACCGCCGACCGCTCGGCGCAAATGGTCGCGCCGTAGGACGCGTTTTCAATGTTGCACCCGTCAAACGCGCGCCCGTCCGACGCCAACAGGCACGCGCCCACCCGGTAATTCGAATAGGGCACATAGGCGTTTTTGAGGCTCTGGCACGCCCTGTCAAACAGCTCCCGGTCGGTCATGGTTTTCTCTCCTTCGCGCCTTAGGCGCACCTTGTCCATCGCCGCTTCTTCCAGCATGCGCATCTGCGCGCGCTCGCGCTCGTCCTCGTGGTCGTAGCCCATTAAATGAAACATCGAGTGCGCGGTCAGGTACCCGAGTTCCCGCTCAAGGCTGTGCCCGTATTCCTCGGCCTGCGCCCGCGCGCGCTCAAGCGAAATGACGAAATCGCCCAGGTGGACAAGGCCTGTCGCCGGGTTTTTCTCGCGGGCGAGGCGCCTTGGCATGTCCTTGGCGCGCTTGCCCTGCGGGTATTCAACGGAGGGAAAACTCAGCACGTCGGTCGCGCGGTCGATCTTGCGAAATGCCCGGTTGACCCGGCGGATCGCCTCATCGTCAACCAGGCGTCCGGCTGCTTCCGACGGGGCGATGCCCTCCACCTCGCAGCAGGCCGCCGCCACGCGCGACAAGAGTTCGCGAAGCCCCTCCGGCGCGCCGCCGGTTTCAACCGACAGCTCAATCAACATGGGTGGCTCCCTCTTGTGCCGCCACATCGGCCCGGGCCCTGGTTTCCGGCGCGTCTTCGCCCGTTTCACCCTTTTCCTCGCCCTTGATTTCGCTCTTGCGTTCGGGCAGGGTGATGTTGGGGTACTCCACGCGCTCGTGGTAGACGCCGACCAGCACGGTGGCAAAGGCCTCGCAGGATTTTGCGATGTCGCTGAGCGTCAGCGGGCATTCGTCGAGCTGGCCATCCTCCATCTTGGAGCGGACCAGGCGGCGGATCAGTTCCCTGAGTTTCTCGGGCGTAGGATCGGGCAGGGCGCGCGCCGCGGCTTCGACGGTATCGGCCAGCATGACGATGCCGGCTTCGCGGGAGGTGGGGCGCGGACAATCGTAGCGGAATCCGTTGAGGTCCACGTCGCCGCCCTGCTTGACCGCCTTGTCATAGAAGAACAGGACCGGCGTGTCGCCATGGTGCTGGCCGATGATTTCAAGCACCGCGTGGGGCAGGCGCGCCTTTTGCCCCATCTCGACGCCGTCGCGCGGGTGCGCGGTCAAAATAACGGTGGAGACGCGCGGGTCGGTGCGGTCGTGCGGGTTGTCGGCCATCTGGTTTTCCTTAAAATACAGCGGGCGCTTGAGCTTGCCCACATCGTGATAGTACGCGCCCACGCGCGCGAGCAGCCCGTCCGCGCCGACTTGGTTGGCGGCGGCTTCGGCGAGGTTGGCGACCAGGATTGAATGGTGGTAGGTTCCCGGCGCTTCGAGCAGGAGCCGGCGAAGCAGGGGCTGGGTGGGGCTTGAAAGCTCCATGAGCTTGCTGGGCGTCACGAGGTTGAACAGCCACTCGAGCGCCAGTTGGAACAAGAGGCCCAGCGCCGCGCTCAAAACGCCGCTGATGCCCGCCCACAGGACGTTTGAAAGGATGCCGGTCTGGTTGGCGCTGGTGATCAGGCCCATGGCGAGGGTGGTCAGCATGTTGCTGGAGGCGACCAGCACGCCCGCGAGCAAAATGGTCAGGCGCTGGGGCTTGTACTTGATCAGCGGCACGCAAAGCGAGCCGGAGATGATGGAGGAGAGCATGATGGTGAACATGGCCGATGTGAACGCGCCCGAATCCATCGACGCCAACAGCCCGGTCACGACGCTTAAGGAGAGGTTGATGACGATGGCAAGCGTTGGACCTATGAGCAGCGTCGTCAGTATCGCGCCCATGGCGACCGGCATGAGGTAGGGGCTGACCGGGCGAACCAGCATGGATACGGCGACCGTCAGCAC
This sequence comes from Eubacteriales bacterium, assembly GCA_031551775.1. Lineage (GTDB taxonomy): Bacteria > Bacillota > Clostridia > Christensenellales > Aristaeellaceae > Anaerozeibacter. The sequence continues at coordinate 10,901 of JAVBND010000074.1, forward strand.
CACGATCAACGAAAGCAAGGTGATCGTGCGCGTGTCGCGCTTAAGCGCGCGCGAGAAGCCGTAGACATAGAAGGTCACGGTGATGAGCAGCAGCACGAGCAGCGCGCCCAGCCCCAGGTACAGCGTCATGTCCACGCGCTTGTCCTTGAGCATGCCCAGGTCGTCGAGCATCTGTATTTGACTTTCGGTCACCACTTCGCCCGAGCGCACGATGTTTTGCCCCTTCTTGTAGACGATGGGCTCCACTTCCTCCATCGCCTTCTTGCGGTTGAGTTCGGTGGTCACGTCGTCAAGGAGCATGTTGGGCTTTAGCGTGTGCCGGACGAGCGTTTCGGCGATTTCGGCCGCGCCCCCGTCAAACCCTTCCATGGTGAGGTCGCGTTTGATCTTCGAAATGGCTTCTTCTTCCTGGCCTTCGGGGAGCTTGCCCGAAAGCGTCTCGCGCACGAGCGCAAAGGTGCGCTCGTAGAGCAGGGAGAGCGAATCGGCGTCGATCGCGGCCATCGCTTGGAGCACGTCGTCGCTTGCCGCGATCGGGCCAAAGGCGCTGCGCGCCTCAAGCTTTTGCCCTTCGGTGACCGCGCCGCTTTCGGCGCTCGCCGTCCTCGCGCGGTATTCAAGAAGCCCCGAGAAAGCCTCCTGCAGCGCCGAAAGCACCGCAGGCTGCACCTGCGCGTCCGAGACATAAGAAGGCTGCACGGCGCGCGCGGCGGTTTCGGCCGCCCGGCGCGTGGTCAGCACGTCTTCGACGTCCTTGGTCGCGGTGATGGTGATCGACGAAACTTCGCCCGCGCGGATGTCGTACCGCTCGGGCGCGATGGTCGCCGCCAGCATGGCGAACACCATGACAAATGTAGCCGCCACGATCACAATCGTGGTCAGCGCAGGGCTTAATTTCTTGATGAGGTTCATGAAAATCCCCTCTAGCGCCGGATTTCCCGGGGCTTGTAGTGTTTTTCATAGGCGCGCACGATGGCCTGAACCAACTCATGGCGCACCACGTCGCGGTGGGTGAGCGTGGCCATGCCGATGCCCTCAACGCCCTTCAGGACTTCGACCGCTTCGACCAGGCCGCTTTTTTTGCCGTCCGGCAAGTCGATCTGCGTCACGTCGCCCGTGATGACCATGCGCGAGTTTTGACCCATGCGCGTCAAAAACATCTTCATTTGCTCGCTGGTGGTATTTTGCGCCTCGTCCAGAATGATGAAGGCGTCGCTGAGCGTGCGCCCGCGCATGTACGCAAGCGGGGCGACCTCGATCGCGCCGCGCTCGAGCATGCGCTGATAGCCTTCAACGCCCATCAGTTCATGGAGCGCGTCGTAGAGCGGGCGCAGGTAGGGATCGACCTTCTGCTGCAGGTCGCCCGGCAAGAACCCCAGCTTCTCACCCGCCTCGACGGCCGGGCGCGTGAGGATGATCTTTTCAACGTCCTTATTCTTAAGCGCCACCACCGCCATGGCGATGGCGAGATAGGTCTTGCCGGTGCCTGCGGGCCCGACCGCAAACACGCAGCTGTTTTTCTTCATGGCGTCCACGTATTGCTTTTGCCCAAGCGTCTTGCACTTGACCTGGCGGCCCCGATAGGTGATGGCGATCACGCCCTGCATGATCTCGTCTATCCGGTCGGCATTGCCTTCGCTGGCAAGCTCGATGGCATAGCGGATGCGCGAACGGTCCACCGCCTCGCCGCGCGCGACGATTTGCTGAAGGCGCGCGAGCACCGTCTTGGTGAGTTCCGCCTTTTCTTCCTCTCCCGTGATGGTAATCTCGTCGCCGTGGGTAAACAGCTCAACGCCAAGTTCGCGTTTGATGAGGTCCACGTTTTCATCGCGCAGGCCAAAGAGGTTGATGAACGCGTCCGGCGAATCGATCCTGAGGGTCGTCTTGTACACGGTTGTTTCCAAGCGGGTTCCTCCGTTTATAATCAGTATGTGGATATGGGCGAAGCGGATTCGCCCGCCGCGCCGCGCGCCACGGCGATGTTGAGCTTGAGTTCAACCACCGCGCGCGCGCGGATATTTTCCCCTTCTATCATACTATAATCTATCCATTTGTCAACCGGCGAAACGCCTTCAGGGACCTTGGAAAGCGCTTCTTCAAGCGCAATTTGCGTTATTTTGGCCTTGACCTCGTCCTCGCTTGCGCGCCGGGTGTCCCTTCTTTGTTCAATATGGGCGGTGCGCACGATGTGAAGCGGCAATACCAGGCCGCCGATCGCAAGCCGCTCGACCTCAACGCGCTCAAGTTCAAACGCCTCCGCGCCCGTCAGCTCAAGCGAATGGTCCATAAAGCGCACTTCGCTTCTCGTGCGTACCCGGCCGGTGTCGGTGAGGATTTCCTCCGTCATGCTCCCCTCGGCCTCGCCCGTCACCCACACGCGCCCCGTCGCCGCGCCCAGCGCGCACACGCCGCGCGTGGTCTCGCGCCCGTCGCGCTCCTCGCCCCTGACCAGCACCTGCCCCTGCCGGACCACTTGGCCGGGCTGGACCGCGGCGGTCCCCGCCATGACGTCAAGGGACACCAAGAGCGCATCGCGCGACGCGATCAAATCGCGCGCGGCCTTGGGGTTGTACACGCCCGGCGCGGGCAGCTCGCGCGTGGCCTCGATGAGCAGCCGCACGCCCTGCTTGCGCGCGCCGATGTAGGCAAAATCGCCCGCTTCGGCCATGAGCGCAAGCGAAAGTCCCTTGACTTCGATATCGTCCATGCGCGTGCCGGGCACGATGCCCAGCGTCTCAAGCGCCCGGACAATGGGCGCTTTGTCGCTTGTCCCGTCGATGAGGTTGATCTCGATCACCCACAGCCTGCTCAAGAACATGAGCGACAGCGCCGCGCACACGAGGACGCAAAGCGGCAGCGTCAAGCGGTTCACCGCTTTTTTGTACAGCGCGCCGGGGCCGCCCCGTTGGGTGATCGATACATCGAGCGCGAAGCGTTCGGCCATCTTCATGAGGCGCCTTGCGCCCTCCGCGTCGGTTAGGAGGCGCGCCTCGCGCCTGCCGAGGCGCTTGACGGCTTCAAAGGTGACGCCGCTGTCGAGCGCGCGCGATATAAACTTTTCAAGCATCAAGCCGCGAAAGCGCAGCGTAACATGCTCATTCACGCTCATCGCCTCCGGCTGGCAGCTCAATGAGTCGGATATGCCCGCGCACAGTCAGCGCGTCCGGGCGCACTTGGGTGAGCAAGAGGCCGCTTCCGATCAGCGTCAGCGGCCCCGAACGCGTCATCAGGCGGATTTTTTCTTCCGAGAACTCGATGATGGACGTAAGGTTTTCGATCATGGCGCGTTTTCCCCCGGCGAGCAGCAGCCGGGGCTGCGTTCCGGACGCCTCTTCAACCCATTCAAGCGCCGGGAAGGCGCTCAGGGCGCGATGATTAGCTTTCACGTCAATCGCCTCCGGGATAAGCATATGAGAAAAGAGGCGCGATCATGTCCCGCTTTGTGTGGCAGAAAAAGGCCCGCCCCGTGAACGCGTTTCACATGGCGGGCCGCAATCGAACGAATCAGTGGTTGCCTACTTTGCCGCGTTCGCGCCGGCGATGCGGCCGTTGACCATGATGTCCGCGATGGCGTTGCCGCCGACGCGGTTGGAGCCGTGGACGCCGCCCGTCACTTCGCCCGCCGCGAACAGGCCGCCGATGACCGCCTCGGCCCCGTCGTACACGCGGCATTCGGTGTCGATCTTGACGCCGCCCATGGTGTGGTGTACGCCGGGCTTGCAAAGGCCCGCGTAGAAGGGCGCGGTATCGATCTTGTACTTGAGGAGCGTGCGGCCAAAGGCTTCGTCCACGCCGGTCTCGACCGCCCGGTTGTACTGCCCAACGGCCGCCACGAGGTTTTCCGCCGGCACGCCGATCTTCTCCGCCAGTTCCTCGAGCGTGTCGCCGCGGTAGCAATAGCCTTGTTCCACATAGGCGTCAATGCCCGCGTACACGCCGTTGATGTCGGAAATTTGCCACATCTCGCCGTTTGTCTGCTCAAGTCCGGCGGCCGACAGTTCGTCGCGCCGCGCGTCCTCGGCCACGTAGCGCTTGCCCTCAAGGTTCACCTGCATGTAATGCTCGGTATCCGCGCACACGGCGGAAGCTTTCTTGCCGGTCGGCGTGAGCAGCGGGTGCAACTGAATCCATTCCATGCCCACGAGCTGCGCGCCGATTTCAAGCGCCATGGTGATGCCGTCGCCGGTGCTGGCCGCGACTTCCGAGGTGTTGACGCTCTCGTCGAGCGAGGCCCACTTGGTGTTGTAGCGCTCTCGCATCTCAACGTTCGCGCCGAACCCGCCGGTCGCCAGGACCACGTTCTTCGCGGCAATGAATTCGTAAGGCGTCGCGTCTTTAACCGAGACCGCCAAGGCGCCGGTTACCTTGCCGTTTTCCCTCACCAGGTGCTCGGCCTTTGTTTCATAATAGATGTCGATGGGCAGTTGTTTTTCTTCAATGTAGTTCAGGAAAACCTCAAAATAGCCGGTGCCGCTGGGCTTGACCGCCTTGTGGCCGCGCGCCCACAGGCCGCCGGTCACCGTGTACAGCCCGCCGTCGTATTCCATGCCCATGCCCTCAAGCCATGTGACGGCGTCCGGCGCTTTTACGCATACCGACTCGATCAGCGAAAGGTCGCCGATGTAGTCGCCGCCGTCGTAGGTTTGAAGCACGTGCATGGCGATTGAGTCAAACAAGTGCTCCTTGGGTCCGGCCAGGTATTCGTCGAGCTCCTGCTTGAGCGTTTCCTGCCAGTAGGCATGGCGTTCGGACTTGGGCGGGGCCTCGGTTAAGGCGTAGTATTGCTCGACGGGCGCAAAGTCCATGCCCGCCGCGCGCGCCTGATCGCAGGCGTTGAGGTAGCCGCCGCTGACGATGGTGTTGCCGCCCGCCGCGGCTGTCTTTTCGATCACCGCGACGCTCGCGCCCGCTTCGGCGGCCGTAATGGCGGCGGCCAGCCCCGCGCCGCCCGCGCCGATGACGACGACGTCGGCCGTGACGCTCTGTTTCTCGCCCGCCTCGGCTTTTTCGCCCGCCTTGCTGTACTCCGCCAAATCGCCGCCCGCCGCCGTGATCGCAGCGCCGACCGCTTCGAGAACCGCGTTGGAGGTCAGGGTCGCGCCGGTCACCGCGTCGATGGCAACGCTCTGATGCGCAACGATCGCGGCGGGAATCTTCGCAAAGGCCGCGTCGGATATGCCCGCCGTCTCATTGTGGCTGACCGCCTCGACCGAGACGATCTTTCCGTCCTTCATGGTGACCGACATGACGACATCGCCGCCCCGCCCTTGTCCCGTGCCCTCATAGACACCGTCCGCCGCCGCCGCGCCTGCCGGGCACGCAAAAAGCGTCAGCGTCAGGCAAACGGCCAGCGCCAAAACCAACATCCTCTTCAATTCGATCCTCTCCTTTCGATATGTCCGTATCTATTGTTTGCGATTCGCGGACTCGTTTGATATAATGAGGCCATATGGCGATGAGGCGGGCCCCGCTGTTCTATGGTTACGCCCTTCGCAGCCGCGCAGCACCCTGTTTTCTACGCCCGCGCGATCTTCGCCGCGAGCACGGTCATGTCGTCCTTGGTTCCTCTGGCGCTTGCTTTTTCGATGACGCTTGCGCACAGCTGACCGGGCGCCTCACGGCGGTGTTCGAGCAGCACCCCTTCGATCCACGCGCTTTGCTCCTCACTCGCGGTATCGGCGACGCCGTCGGTGAACATCACCAGCACATCGCCCGCGCGAAGCCCCGTTTCCGATGCGCCGGGCGTGACCGAATCGAGGATGCCCAGCGGCAGTTGTCCGCCTTCAACCCGCATCAATTGGCCCTTGCGGATCACGTAGGATGCGCAGGCGCCCAGCTTCATGAATTCCGCGCGGCCTTCCTGCATGTCAAGCACGGCGAGGTCCGCTGTCGCGTACATGTCCTCCTCCCCGCGCATCATGAGCAGCTGGTTGACCGCATCGAGCATGAGGTCCCGGTCAACTTCGGCCAGCATGAAGCGGCGGATCAGCCGGATGGTCTTGGCGCTTTCCTCCTGGGCGCGCGGGCCCGAGCCCATGCCGTCCGACAGCGCGAGCAGCACGCGCGCGCCGGTCAGACCCGCCGCCAGGTGGCTGTCGCCCGAGGGCGCGCCGCCGTCCCGCGAACGGCACGCGTAGCCGACCGTCGCGGACAGGCGCGGCGCTTGCACAAAGCGCATCTCCTTTTCAAGCATTCGCCCGTCGGGCAAGAGCGCCGAGCGCATCGGCAGGCCCATCGCCTGGCTGAGCGCCGCCGCCGCGCGAGACGCGCTCGCGCCGTCCCACAGCCCTTCTTCAATGGTCGCGGTCACTTCAAGCGCGCCCATGTCAAGCGCCAATACGCCCGTCGCCTCGATCCCCGCCTTCTCAAGTGCCGCGAGCGCGATACGGCTGAGCGCCGCGTCAATGGTGAGCGGGCGCGTCAAATCGCCCGCCATGCCGTAAAGCAGTTCGCTGGCCTTCCTGAAATGGCGCGAGAGCATCGTGCCCGCGTTTTGCCTCTCAAGCGCCTGCCTGCGCCGCATCTCAAATCCGGTGAGCAGCGCGCCGAGCCTTTTGGGAATTTGCGGCGCGCGCCTGCACAACCGCCCGTATTCCGGCGGCAACTCGCCCGCCTCACCAATCGCCTCGCCCTTAAAAGCGCCGGATAGGAGGGAGAGCAGCATGCGCCCGGCGCGCGCGTCCTGGCCGTTCCAGCACTTGGCGTAATCGAGGCAACCGGCGCACAGGGCGCGGCGCATCTGGCCGATCAGGGCGGTTTCGTCCGGGCCTTTCACCACATCGCCATAGCCCGCGCCCATGTCGTCAAACACCGTGGCCAGCGCGCGCAGGCGTTTTTCGGAGGATTGCCGAAGCCTCAGCGCCAGCTCGTCCGGCTGCGCGCCGCCGCCGCCGCGCGCCATCCAGCATCTTATCTTGTCAAACACCGCCTCCGGCATCAGCATGAAGATCACCGCGACCGGGACGGCGGCGGCAAGGCTCAGCGTGCCAAGTTCGGTTCCGGTGCCAAACGCCAGCGTCGCCGCGTTGGTCAGCAAGAAGCCCAGCGCACTCCAGCCCTTGCCCAAAGAGCGCGTCGCGCCCGCGATCAGGCCCATGAGCCCAAGCGACGCCCCGATCATCGGGTTGGCGCTTGAAAACGAGAGCGCCGCGCCGGTCATGATGCCAACCGCCGCGCCTCCGCCCGCGCCGGACGCCGCGCCGAGCAGCGTGATCAGCGCCGCGATGGGCGCGGCCAATCCCTGAAGCGGCGAGCGGGTGACGCCCAGAAGGAAGATCATGGCGAGGATCGCTAGGGAAAGCTGCTCGTCCGGCAAGAGGCACGTGCGCTTCCATGTCAGCGACACCGCGCCCGTGAGCACCGGTGCGACCGCCAGCGCCACAAGCGCGTTCAGCGCCGAAAGCAGCATCTGCTGGGGGGATCCGATCGAGAGCGCCATCGTCGGCAGCAGCGCGCCAAGCGCCGCGAGAGAGGCGATCACCGCGTCCTCATTTTTGAAGGTGCGCTTGCCGTAGGATGAAAGCAGCTTATCGCCAAGCGAGGTAATCCGAAGGATCAGGTATCCGCCGAGCACAATCAGGCAACCGGCCACGGGCGCGATCGCGCGGATGCCCAGCGCCTCCCATGGGCTTCCCAGCACGCACCCGGCCACGAGGCAGACGGGCGACGCGCCCGCGAAGAGACTTGCCGCGAAGAGACTTACCGCAAACGGCGACAGCTCGCCCACGATCGACGCCCTCGCCAGGGCCGCCATGAGCAAAAGTTCCCCCGCCCGCCTGAGCACCACGCCCGAGCGCACTTGTAACGTGCTTGTCCGCTCCCTTGTATTCAACATATTGATCCCTCCGTGTGACAGAATATATGTCACGCCCAGAAACAATATGCCAAAATTCGCGGAATTTTCGGCGCATATATTTGTTTGAAGGAGGGATGTGAATTGGAAACCTTTGAAAGAGGCTCTTGCCCCGCCGGGTCAGAGGCACATACTTGGCAGGCGGGTGATTCGCTGCTGGGCATCGCGACCCAGAACCGCACGACCGTAACCGCCATACGGGCGGCGAACCCGAACACCGATTTTGAAAATTTGGAACCGGGGGAGACCCTCTGCGTGCCGCGCGCCGTCTCCTGCCCCTCGGGCGAGACCTATACCGTCCGGCCCGGCGACACGATTGCCTCCATCGCCCGCTCGCTCGGGATCACCGCGGGCGAACTGATGGACCGCAACCCCTTCGTGGACCCGAATGAGCTGACCGCGGGACAAGTGCTCTGCGCGCCCGAAACAGCCCAACAGCCCGAGCCGACGCCGCCCCCGGCACCCGCGCCTACGCCCACGCCAACGCCAACGCCTACGCCTACGCCAACGCCGCCCCCACCTCCGGCGCCTGCGCCCACGCCGACTCCATCTCCGGCGCCTGCGCCCACTCCACCTCCGCGCCCGACGCCGACGCCGCCTCCGCGTCCGACGCCAACGCCGCCTCCGCGTCCGGCACCGACGCCACCTCCGCGTCCGGCACCTGTGCCCACTCCACCTCCGCGTCCGACGCCGACGCCGCCTCCGCGCCCGACGCCACCTCCGCCTCCGCGTCCGACGCCCACGCCGCCTCCGCGCCCGGCACCGACGCCGCCTCC
>JAVBND010000029.1:0-69762 GCA_031551775.1 Eubacteriales bacterium
GACATGCGGTCCATCAGCAAGACGGTCCCCGGCGTGAAGGCGCTGAGCGAGGTGAACCTACGGGTCGCACGCGGCGAGGTCCACGCGCTGTGCGGCGAGAACGGCGCGGGCAAGTCCACGCTGATGAAGGTGCTCAGCGGCATCCACGCGCGCGACGGAGGGTCATTTTTTGTGAACGGCCAGGCCGTGGAGCATCTGACGCCCAAAAAGGCACAGGAGTTAGGCATCGCCATCATTCACCAGGAGCTGAATATGTGCCAACACCTGACCGTGGCCGAGAACATGTTTCTGGGGCGCGAGCAGGGCCGCTTCCGGATCAATCAGAAAGAACAAAACCGAAAAGCGCAGGAATACCTGAGCGCGCTCAGGCTGGACATCGGCCCGGAGACGATCGTGGGTAAGCTGCCGGTGGGCGGCCAGCAGATGGTGGAAATCGCCAAGGCGCTGTCCACCAATTGCAAAGTGCTGATCATGGACGAGCCCACTTCCGCGCTGACCGCGCGCGAGGTGGACGAGCTGAACCGCATCATCCATGAACTGAAAGCCAAGGGCTGCGGCATCGTATACATCACCCACCGGCTGGAAGAACTGGCGCCCATCGCGGACCGGGTGACGGTGCTCAGGGACGGCAAATATGTCATCACCCGCGAGTTCAAGGACACATCGCTGCCCGAGATCATCTCCTACATGGTGGGGCGCGAGATCACCGAAAAATTCCCGCACGTGGACGCCGAGCCGGGCGCAACGGTGCTGGAAGTCAAGCACCTGAACGCGGGGCGCATGGTGCGGGACATCAGCTTTACCCTCAGAAAGGGCGAAATCCTGGGATTCGCCGGGCTGATGGGCGCGGGGCGCACCGAGCTGATGCGCGCCATATTCGGCGTGGACCCGGTGGAAAGCGGAGAGATCCTGCTGAACGGCAAGCCGGTCAACGCGACCTCGCCCAAGGGCGCGATCGAGGCGGGCATCGCCTGCGTGCCGGAGGACCGCAAGAAAGAGGGGCTGTGCGTCAACCTGAGCCTGCGCGAAAACGTGGGGCTGGCCAACCTGGACCGCCTGGGCGGTCCGCTGGGCCGGATCAACGGCCGTGAAGAACAGCGGCTGACCCAAAAGGCGATTGACGAGCTGCGGATCAAGGCGTCCTCACAGCAGATGGTGGCCAAAAACCTGTCCGGCGGCAACCAGCACAAGGTGGTCGTGGGCAAGTGGTTGGTGCGCGACGCGCATCTGGTGCTGTTTGACGAGCCCACGCGCGGCATCGACGTGGCCGCCAAGGTGGAGATCTACCACCTGATGAACCAGCTTAAGCAGAACGGCATCGGCGTGGTCTTCGTATCGTCCGAGATGCCCGAAGTCATGGGCATGGCCGACCGGATCATCGTGATGTGCGACGGGCGCGTGACCGGCGAGCTTGATATCAAAGAGGCCACGCAGGAAAAGGTGCTGGAGCTGGCGACCCGGTTCGAAAACAAGATAAACGGCGAAGAACAGGGCGCTTAAGCCGCGAAAGGAGCAAGTCCCGCATGAAAAAGAAGGACAACATCTTCAAGAGGATTTTCGCCGTTCGCGGCATGGGTCAGGTCATTACGGTGGGCATCGGCCTGATCATCCTGTGCCTGGTCTTCTACCTGATCAACGATAAATTCCTGGGCGAACGCAACATCAGCCAGCTTCTGCGCCAGGTCGCGCCGTACCTGATCGTCGGCATCGGCCAATCGTTCGTGCTGATCACCGGCAACATCGATCTTTCGATCGGCTCGGTGCTCGGCATGAGCTGCATGATGTCGGCGACGCTCATGTGCAACGGCGTTCCGCTGGCGCTGGCCTGCATCATTACAATGGCGGCCTGCCTCTTGACCGGCGTCATCAACGGCTTTTTGGTGGCCGGATGCAAGCTGCCGCCCTTCATCGCGACGCTGGGCACCATGACGGTGGCGCGCGGCATCGCGCAGTTGGTCAACAACAACATGAACACCAACTCCATCGGCGACAGCGCCAAGACCTTCCGCGACCTCTTCTACTACGGCAAGTTTATCGGCATATTCAACACCGTCTGGATCGCCATTGTCCTGTGGATCGTGTTCAACTTCATCCTAAGCCAGACGCGCACCGGCCGCCACCTCTACGCCGCGGGCAGCAACATCGAGGCAGCCAAGCTCTCGGGCGTCAACATCGCGCTTACCACCACCAAGGCGTACCTGGTTTCCGCCTTTTGCGCGGGCGTGGTCGGCCTCATCCAGTGCGCCACCACCGGTACCGGCACCATGGACGCGGGCATTTCCTTTGAGATGTACGCGGTCGCGGCCTCGGTCATCGGCGGCGTATCGACGCTGGGCGGGCAGGGCATCTTGCTGGGCACCGTGATCGGAGCGGGCGTGTGGGGCGTGCTCAACAACGGCCTGCAACTGGCGGGCGCACCGGTCGCGCTGCGCAACATCGTGATCGGCGTGATCGTCGTGGTATCGGTTTTGACCGACGTCTTGCGCAGAAGCGGGCGGTTCAGCTTCAAGAAAGCATCGTAGACATGGTTTAGAGCGCTTGCGCGCTTTAAATAAAAGTAAGAGGAGGAACCTGTTTTATGAAGAAACTTTTTGCCATCGCCCTTTCCCTGTTGCTCGTGTTCAGCTGCACCGCGGCGTTCGCCGATTCCTTGGTGTACCTGATCACGATGGACCTGTCGGACGCCCACTGGGTCGCGGTTGACCAGGGCTGCAAGGACGCCGCCGCGGAAATCGGCGGGATTACGTACAAGTGGAACGCGCCCACCCAGGGCAAGGACGACGCCGCCCAGATCGAGTGCATCAACAACGCCTTCGCGGACGGCGCGGAAGTCATCCTGCTGGCCTCCAACGGCCCGCAGACCCAGGTTGCCACCCTTGAGCAGATTGCCGCCGAAGGCGTGAAGATCATCTACGTTGACTCCCCGGCGGACTTTGACGGCGCGCTGCAGACCCTGGCCACCAACAACACCAACGCGGGCCAGACCGCCGGCGAAGAAATGATCAAGGCGCTCACCGAGAAGGGCATCACCGAAGGCAAGATCGGCATCGTGAACGTCAACGCGGCCACCGTTTCCACGCAGCAGCGCGAGGACGGCTTCCGCAAGGCCTTCGAAGGCACGGCGTTTGAAATCCTTGAAGTGCAGTACGGCAACGGCAACGCCACCCAGTCCCAGGAAATCGCCAACAACTTCATCACCGAAGGCTGCGTCGGCATCTTCGGCACCAATGAAGGCGGCACCGTGGGCGTGGGCAACGCCATCGCCGAGAACGACAACGCGATCGTCGGCGTGGGCTTTGACAAGTCCGACGCGATCCTGAAGCTGGTCGAGGGCGGCTCGATCCTGTGCACCATGGCGCAGAACCCCTACGTAATGGGCTACGAAGGCATGAAGACCGCGGCCGCGGCGCTTAATGGCGAGACCGCGTTTGAAGATGTCGATACCGGCGTTTCGGTCATCAACGCGGCGGCGCTGGCCGGCTAACGCCCGCGCGACTTGAAATCTTGGCCCTTGGGCCGGATATTTCAAGTCGGGGGGTACGGCCTCTACGAAAAAAATCCGCTCTCTTGTGGAGCGGATTTTTTCGTGGAGGGGCCGCAGGGGACGAGAACGACGTTTGCTTCCGTTCGGTCGTTATACGCCCATCTCCCGCTTGACCTCGCGGAAGCACTGGACCGCGAAATCGAGGTCCTCCTTCGTGTGCCCCGCGCTGACCTGGGTGCGGATCCTGGCCTTGCCGTCCGGCACGACCGGATAGCTGAATGCCACCACGTACACGCCTTTTTCAAGCATCCTTGCCGCCATCTCCCGCGCGACGCGCGCGTCATAGAGCATGACCGGGACGATCGGGTGGGTGCTCTCGGGGACGGTGAAGCCGAGCCTTCCGAGTTCGCCGCGGAAGTAGGCGGTGTTCTCGTGAAGCTTGTCGCGAAGGGCGGTGCTTTCTTCCAAGAGGTCGATCACCTGGATGGTCGCGGCGCAAATCGCCGGGGCGACGGAGTTGGAAAAGAGGTAGGGCCGCGAGCGCTGGCGGAGCAGATCGACAATGGGCTTTCGGGCGCAAGTATAGCCGCCCGACGCGCCGCCGAGGGCTTTTCCGAAGGTGCCGGTCAGGATATCCACCCGGCCGCACACATCATGGAACTCATGCGTACCGCGCCCGCGCGCGCCCATGAAGCCGACCGCGTGGCTGTCGTCCACCATCACCAGCGCGCCGTATTGATCGGCCAAGTCGCAGATGCCTTTGAGGTTTGCGATAAAGCCATCCATCGAGAACACGCCGTCGGTCGCGATCAGCACGATGCGCGAATCCTTGGCTTCCTCAAGCTTGTCCTTGAGGTCACTCATGTCGTTGTTCTTATACCGGAAACGCTTGGCCTTCGACAGACGGATGCCGTCGATGATCGAGGCGTGGTTGAGTTCATCGGAGATGATGGCGTCTTCCGGTCCCAGCAGCGTTTCGAACAGGCCGCCGTTGGCGTCAAAGCAGCTGGAATAGAGGATGGTATCGTCCATAGCGAGAAAGCGCGAGATTCTTCCTTCGAGCTGCTTGTGAATCTCCTGCGTGCCGCAAATGAAGCGCACGCTTGAGAGGCCGAAGCCCCACTTGTCATAGCTTTCCTTGGCTGCCCTGATCAGCTCCGGGCTGTCGGAAAGGCCCAGGTAGTTGTTGGCGCACAGGTTGAGCACGCCCTTTGCGCGCGTCGTATCGATTCGGGCCTTTTGCGCCGTGGTGATCACGCGCTCGTCCTTGGCGGTGCCCGCCGCGCGAATCTGCGAAAGCTGCTCCTCAAAGTATGTAAGCGCCTCTTTCATTTTCCGTTCCTCCAGTCGAGCACCACTTTGCCGGAATTCCCGCTGTTCATGGCGGCAAACCCTTTTTCAAATTCGGTGTAGTGAAAGCGGTGGGTGACGATGGGCATCAGGTCCAGCCCGCTTTCGACCATCGCGACCATCTTGTACCACGTTTCATACATCTTGCGCCCATAGACGCCTTGCAGCGTCAGGCCCTTGAACACCACGTCGTTCCAGTCGATCGAGGCGGCGCCCTTGAAGATGCCGAGCAAGGCAACCTTGCCGCCGTTTCGCATATGGCTTAAGATCTGATGAAGCGCGGCCTCGCTGCCCGACATCTCAAGGGCCACATCGAACCCCTCGACCATGTTGTTTGTGCGCATGACATCGGAAAGGTCGTCTTTGGCGACATTCACGCCAAAGAGGCCCATCTTGCGCGCAAGCTCAAGCCGGTACTCGTTGATGTCGGTGATGATGACCTGGCGCGCGCCGTTCTTTTTCGCGATCGCGCCCGCCATGATGCCGATGGGTCCCGCGCCCGTGACCAGCACGTCCTCGCCCACCACGTCAAATTGCAGCGCGGTATGGGTGGCGTTGCCGTAGGCGTCAAAGAAGGCGACCACGTCCTCGGGCAAGTTGACGCTCAGCGGCACGACGTTGCTCGCGGGCAGACACAGGTATTCGGCAAACGCGCCGTCTCTTTGGACGCCCACGCCAATCGTATGTGAACACCACTGCGCGTTCCCGCCCCGGCAATTGCGGCAGTGCCCGCAGACCAAATGCCCTTCGCCGCTGACCCGCTGGCCGATCTTGAGCCCCTCGACCTCCTCGCCGATTTCCGCGATCTCGCCCACGTATTCGTGCCCCGTCACGAGCGGCGGGTGGATGTTCTGCTGGCTCCACTTGTCCCAGTTGTAAATGTGCAGGTCGGTGCCGCAAATGGCGGTCTTGTGAATCTTGATCAGCACCTCATTGTGGCGCGGCTTCGGGATCGGAACCCGCGTGAGCGTCAGCCCCACGCCCGCGCTTTGTTTCATCAGCGCATCCATCATGCCCGTCATAGCCGTTCCTCCATTCCCAAAGGAATTGATTTGGTATTATCCGCTAAAATTATACCACAACGCGGGCAAATGCGCGACACCTATATGGTTTCATTTTATTGTTTTTCGCTTAACTGCTCGGCCAGCGCGCGCGCAAGCGTCGGCATTGCGTTCAGCGCCTCCCTGAGCGTGTTGCGGTTGTGGCCCACTTCGACCAAAATCGCGGGCGTCGAGACGTGCTGGTTGTAGCGGCCGGTTTTGACGAGGACCGGCCGCATGAGGCCCGGCGCAAGCGCGTTCACGCGCTCTGTGAGAGAACGCGCGAAGACCAGGTTGCTTCTCGTGTCCGGCTTTTCGTTAAATCCTTCGCCGTTGCCGATCAGGGCCATCAGCTGCGCGGCCTCGCTCCCGCCGACCGATGCCGCGCGCGAGGCGATGATCGCCTCATCGTAAGCGTCGCGGTGCAAATCGATCATCAGGTCGAATTTTTCATCTTTATATTTTTCAAGCGTCACAAGCGAGCGCTCGTAGGCGGTGCCGAGCTTGGGCGGCTCGTGGTCGGTCGTGTCATGAACCACCTTGACGCCAAACCCCATAAGCAACTGCGCAAGCTCGTCGCCCACCCGGACAATGGAATGCGCCGCGTCCATCGTGCGCCAAGGCTCGGTTTCGGCGTACGGATCACGGTCGTCCTGCTGGTAGGCTTCATGGGTGTGGGTATGGTAGATCAGGACGCGCAGGTCCTGTTTGATAACGGGCGCGGGGCTGGGCGCGGCGGCGGACGGCGTGGGAGACGCCATCAAGGCGGGCGAAGGCGCGCTGCGCGGCAGGATTTCAATGTCAAACCCCTCGGCCTTGGCATCGGTGTGTTCGTTTTCGTGGGGCACGCCGAACACCACCTCGCGGGGCGCGGAAGAGGCGGCGGCGAAAACCGCCGCCGCCTCGCGCTCAACCATGTGCGTTTGGCCAAACCCCGTCGAGGCCTCCTTCGCGCCGCTCTTGATGAATGACGCGCCGATGACGATGAGCGCCGCCACCAACAGGGTCACCACAAGGATGAGCAGCAGCCGCGAGCCCTCCACCACCTTGATGCGAACCATCAAAACACCCCCTTGGCATGTTTCAAGGATATTCGCTGATCCTCAAGGTTATGCAGCGTTTGCCCCACGCGCTTGGATGCCGCGCGCCTGTCCTCGCCTTCGTCCATTTTGATGCCCTCGCCCACACGGAGGCGCCGCCCTTTCACCGAAACCGGCACGAACGTCAGCGCGCGCCCGGTTTTTTTCCGGTACAGGCGCGCCATGAGCAGGTACCCGTCGTAGAGCGCGCCCACGTCCCGCGCGCGCTGATCGTATTCAATGTCGGGGTAGAGGATCACCGATTGTCCGCTTTGAAGCGCCAGAACCGACCGGCGCAGCGTCACAAGCGAACGCGCCGAGTGGCGGGAAACCGGGATTGCGCCCATCGAGCGCATGAAGCGGGGGACAAGCCTTGCCAGAACGAACGCGCAGGGCGCGGCCAAAATGCCGGGCCAGCCAAGGCGCCGGGTGAGGGTGTAGCCGCGGTAGTGCCGCTCGCATGGCGCCGCGTCGCAGAAAACGTCGAGCACCCACGGCCGGACCGGCCCATCCATCCACAGCATGGTCAGAGCCGGTCCCAACAGGTTCCCGTGGCGGCAGATCAGCACGCAAGGCTCGCTTGGCGCCGGCGCGCTTAAGAGCGCGGGATAAAAAAGCCGCCCGGTAAAACGGACGGCTCTGAATAGAAAACCAGGGCGCCAAGCTGTCGTCTTCATGACGATAGTGTATGCCGCATGTACACATTTTATTGATTGGGCATGCGCGAAATCAGCGCCTGCGCGGCGTTAAGCAAGTGCTCGGCGTGCGCGCGGGAACTGGCCAGATCGCCCGCGCCGCCGACCAGGCGCGCAAGCTCCTCGATGCGCCCATCGCGCGAGAGGAGCTGAACGCTGCTCACCGTGCTCTCGCCCGCGCTTTCCTTCATCGCCAGGTACTGCCGGTTTGCCAGCGCCGCGATTTGCGGAAGGTGCGTCACGCAAATCACCTGGCGCTTTCTTGCGATGGCGGCCATCTTTTCGCCCACCACCTGCGCCATGTGCCCGCTGACGCCGGTGTCGATCTCGTCAAACACCATGGCGTCCACGCCCGCGCTGTCCGCCGCGACCGCCTTCATGGCCAGCATAATGCGCGAAAGCTCGCCGCCCGAAGCCACGGCGGAAAGCGGCTTGACCGGCTCGCCTGGATTTGCCGAGAGCATGAATTCACATGTGTCCGAACCGCGCGGCGAATAAGCGGGGAGGGGTTCAAGACGCGCTTCAAAGCGCGCGCGGCCCATGCCCAGGTCCTTGAGTTCATGAAGCACGCGCTCTGAAAACGCCTTGACGACGGCCTTGCGGCTTTGGGTTAAACGTTCGCACGCTTCCTTAAGCGAGGCTTCCAGCGCCTTGAGCGCCTTGTCAATCTGGGCAAGGCGCTCGTCCCCGCCCTCAAGTTCCAAAAGCGCCTTTGCGGCGTTATCGCGAAAGGCGATCACATCCGCCACGTCCGGGCCGTACTTGCGCGTGATGCGCTTAAGCTCGCTCAACCGCTCCATCACGCGGTCGGCTTCGGCGGGATCAAACTCAAGCGATTCGTCCAGATCCTGCAGCTCAAGCCCCACGTCCTCGGCTGCGTAGAACAGGTCGTACAGGCGCGACTTGATCGATTCAAACCGCTCGTCAAAGCGCGCGATTTCCTCCATCGACTCGGCGGCGCGCTTGAGCGCGTCCTGCGCGCTCAAACCCCGGCCCGTGCCTTTGTACGTCAGTTCATACGCGCATCTGACGCCAAGGGCGATGTGCTCGGCATTCTTGATCAGCTCGCTTTTTTGCCGAAGCTTTTCTTCCTCGCCCTGCTTGGGCTTGACGGCATCGATCTCGCCGAGCTGAAAGGCGAGCATGTCGCGCCTGCGCTCGCGCTCGGACGCGTCCATGGTGAGCGCTTCCTTTTCCCGGCGCAAGCCCGAATAGGCCTCGTAGCGCGCCTTGACCTGCTCGGTCAACAGGCGGTGCGCCTCGTCCCCGTAAGCGTCAAGGTAATCCAGGTGGCGCGCAGGGTCGCTCAACTGCTGGTGCTCATGCTGGCCGTGCATATCGACCAGGAGCGCGGTCAGGGCCTTAAGCTGACCGAGCGGCACAATGCTGCCGGCCACGCGGCACACGCCGCGCCCGGAGAGAGAAATCTCGCGCGAAACCGCGACCAGCCCGTCCTGCGCCTCAAGCCCCATTTCCCCGAGCAGCGAAAGCGCTTCCGCATTGCCCGATACGTCAAAAAGCGCTTCGGCGCGCGCCTTGTCGGCGCCGGACCGGATGAGCTCCTTGTCCGCGCGCGCGCCAAGCGCCATCGAGAGCGCGTCCACCACGATGGACTTGCCCGCGCCGGTCTCGCCGGTCAGCACATTAAAGCCCGCCCCGAGTTCGAGGCGCAAGAACGCGATCAGCGCGATATTCGATATGGTAATTTCAAGCAGCACTTCAGTTACTCCCCTGTCCGCGGGGCCCAAGCCCCAAGGCTTCAATCGTCCCGGCAACCTGCGCCGCCAGGCGTTATCCCCGCATCATGGCCTTGAATTTAGACGCAAGGAGCGCGACGTCGCTGCCTTCGCGCGCGATGATAAAGATGGTGTTATCGCCCGCGAGCGTGCCCAAGACTTCGTTCCACTTGAGCGAATCGACCGCTTCCGCCGCCGCGTTGGCGCTGGCCGAGAGCGTCTTGATGACGATCATCTGCCCGCTTACCGCGACCGAAAGCACCGATTCAGAAAAAATGCGGCTGAACCGGTCGCCCGCGCCCTGCTCGGCGCGCTCGGCGGTGGCGTACTTGTAGCCACCGGTCGGCGAGAGCACCTTTAAGAGCCTGAGCTCCTTGATGTCGCGCGAAACGGTGGCCTGCGTCACGTTGACGCTGTGGCGCTTGAGCTGTTCAGCCAGGTCCTCCTGGGTCTCTATGTCCATGGTTTCGATGATCTCAAGGATCAGGGCATGCCTCGCCGACTTCATAACCGTGCCCTCCCGCCGCGCGCCGCCCTTTAAGGCAGGCGCTTATATTCCTTGATCAGTGTTGCCAACTGGTCAGCTTTTCGCGCATGAGCGCGAAAAAGTTACGCGCCTCAAACCGCAGGAACGAGACGCTCGCTTCGGCCTTGCGAATGGTCACCACCGGCTCGTCCTCGTCAAGCGCAAGGTGTTTAAACCCGTCCACCAATACGTGTGCGCGCGTGCTGTCGTCGAGCACCCTGACCGTCACCGGCAGATCCGCCGAGACGACCACCGGCCGCGCGTGCAGCGTGTGCGAGCAGATGGGGGTCAGCAATATGCAGTCAAGACCCGGCGCGACCACCGGCCCGCCCGCCGAAAGCGAATAGGCGGTTGACCCGGTCGCGCTGGCCACCACCAGCCCATCCCCCGCGATGCGGTCAATCTTGGCGCCGCCCGCCGAAAACTCAAGGGGCAAAATGCCGACAGCTGTCTCCGAGCGGTTGAACGCGACATCGTTGAGCGCCAGTACGCGCTCGCCGCCACTTTCAACTTCGAGCAGCATCCGCCGGTCAAGGAAACCTTCGCCTCGGATCGCGCGCAAAACGCCGTCTTCCATCATTTCCGGTTGAAGCTCGGTCAGGTAACCAACCCGGCCCATGTTGACGCCCAGCAGCGGCAAACCGTGCCTGACCGCGATCTCCAGCGCCGCCAACAGCGTTCCGTCGCCCCCCAGCACGCACAGAAAGCGCGACCCTTCAAAGCTGCCGCCCAGGCGCGGCATGTCGAGCGCCGAAGCAAAACGCGCGTCGGTGACCGGACAGGCGCCCGCGCTTTCAATCAACTGAACCAGACGCCGCGCGGCGTCAAGCGTGCCATTTTTCGAGTCGTTCGGCCAGATGCCTATCCTGACTTGTTCCAACGGTTTCACCACACCTTACAGTGTATATTATACCACGCCTGCATAGTTATGCAAGCGGTATTGGATCGGTTTTTATGCTTTTTTATGGTGTGCGGCCCAGGCGCGGCCCACCACGCCCGAAATATCAAGCGGCGTTTCTTCGCCTTCAAAAGGCTTGAGGTGAAGCAAAAACTCGATATTGCCTTCGGCTCCGGTGATGGGTGAAAAGTCAAGCCCCGCGCCATGCCAGTTGAGCGTCTTTGCAAAGCCTATGATGTCGGAAATTACCTGTTCATGAACGGCGGGATCGCGCACCACGCCGCCCGCGCCCACATCCGCGCGCGCGGCTTCAAACTGGGGCTTGATGAGCGCGACAAAGGCGCGGTCGGGACCGCCCAGCACATGAAGCGCCGGGGGCAGCACCGCCTTGAGCGATATAAAGGAAACATCGGTCGCGCCGAGCGAGGGCAAGGGATCAAACATCTCGCGCGTGAGGCAGCGCGCGTTGGTCTTTTCCATCGCGCAAACGCGCCCGTCGCGCCGGAGCGAAAAGTCGAGCAGCCCAAACCCCACGTCAACCGCATAGACTTTTTCGGCGCCCGCCTTGAGCAAACAATCGGTAAATCCGCCGGTTGACGCGCCCACGTCCAGGCAGATTTGGCCCCGCGGGTCAATCCCAAACACTTGAAGCGCCTTTTCGAGTTTCAGCCCGCCCCGACTGACGAACCGGGCCTTTTGGTCCCTGACGGTGAGCGAGAGGTTCTTTTTGACGGGATCGGAGCCCTTGGCCGCCTTGCCCGATCCCTGGTACACCTTGCCCTCCATCACCAGCAGACGCGCGTGCTCGATGGAATCGGCGAGGCCCCGCTCGACAAGCGCCTCATCCACGCGCTTAGGCATTTCCTTCCTCCAGGCGCGCGGCGATGGCCCCGGCAACCTGCCCCATGGTCAGGCCGCTGTCGTGCATCTGTTCGCCGATTGAGCCTTGCTCGATGAAACGGTCCGGCATGCCCAGCGTCAGCACGTCTTTTTTCATGCCCCAGCGGGCCAGCGCCTCAAGCACGCCCGCGCCAAACCCGCCCGAAATGACGCCTTCCTCAAGCGTCACCGCGAGCGAAACCCGAGCGGCTGCTTCGCGCAGCAGCGCCTCGTCCATGGGCTTGATGAACCGCGCGTCCACCACGCCCACGCTGAAACCCTTGCCGTGCAATTCAATGGACGCGGCGAGCGCGGTTTCAACCATCCGCCCAACGGCAAAGATGATCGCGTCCTGCCCGTCCGCCAGCAGTTCCCATTCGCCGAGTTTCATCTCCGTCCTCTCCTGCATGCCCGGACCCATGTCCGAGGCGTCGCGCGGGTAGCGGATGGCGATCGGGCCGTCAAGCGTCAGGCTCAGGCCCATCAAGCGCCTGAGGTCGCGCGCGTCGCGCGGCGCGGCCACGGCCATGTTCGGCATCTGCCGTAGGTAGGCGATGTCAAACGCACCCTGATGGGTCGCGCCGTCCGAGCCCACGAGCCCGGCGCGATCGATGAGCAGCGTGACCGGGATGTGATTCATGCAAACATCCTCAATCAGTTGATCGTAGGCGCGCTGCAGGAATGTCGAATACACGCACACGTAGGGCCGCATACCCGCCAGCGCGAGCCCAGCGGCCATGGTAACCGCGTGGGCTTCGGCAATGCCCACGTCAAAAAAGCGCTCGGGAAATTTTTGCGCAAACGCGGTGAGGCCGGTGCCCGCCGGCATAGCGGCGGTCACGGCGCATATGCGCGCGTCGGTCCCCGCCATCCGGCAAAGCTCGCTCGCCATGACCGATCCGTAGGCCGGCGCGCCCTCCTGCGAAAGGCGTCCGGTATCGACGAAGAACGGCGCGACGCCGTGGAAATCGTCCGGGCGCGCTTCGGCATAGGCGTAGCCGTGCCCCTTTTGCGTAACCACGTGGATGAGCACCGGCGCATGAGCTTCCTTCGCTCGCCTGAGCACGCGGATCAGGCGTTCGGTGTCGTGGCCGTCGATGGGACCCTGGTACTCAAAGCCCAGCGCTTCAAAGAACTGGCCGTCGATGAGCAGCGAGCGCAACGAATCGCGCATGCGCATGAGCGCGTGCAGGATGGGCGTGCCGACGCGCCCCGAACGGCCAAGGCCCGATCGCAGGCTCCGCTTGAGCGTGCGGTAGGGCGAGGACTGGCGAAGGCCCGTCAGGTACCCCGACATCGCGCCGACGTTTTTGGAGATGGACATCTCGTTGTCGTTGAGGATTACGATGAGCGGCGTTTTCGACTCGCCCGCGTCGTTGAGCGCCTCATAGCACATGCCGCCGGTCAGCGCGCCGTCGCCCACCACCACACAAACCGAATGCTTGCCGCCCATCAAGTCGCGCGCGCGCGCAAGGCCCAGGGCGATTGAAATGCCGCTTGACGCGTGTCCGGTGGCGCACACGTCAAACGGACTCTCATCGGGCCTAAGAAACCCCGACGCGCCGCCGCGCTGGCGCAGCCTGTCAAACGCTTCGCCGCGCCCGGTTAACAGCTTGTGCGCGTAGGATTGGTGCCCCACGTCAAAGATCAGCTTGTCGGCGGGCGCGTCGAAGACCGTATGCAGCGCGACCGTCAGTTCGACCGTTCCGAGGTTGCTCGCCAGATGCCCGCCGTTGCGCGCGACCGTATCGATGATGACGCGCCTAAGGTCCGCTGAGAGCGCTTTTCTCCCCTTGGCGTCAAGCGCCTTGACGTCGTTGGGGCCATGGATATTTTCTAGCATGATTTCTTCCCTACATAATCATTACGGCGATCGCTACGCCCAGGAGCGCGCCGATCGTCACTTCAAACGGCGAATGCCCCAGGAGTTCCTTGAGCGATTCGAATTTAAAGCCAAAGCCATTGGCGATCATGTCCTGCACGATCTTGTTGAGCAACGCCGCCTGCTTGCCCGCCGCGCGCCTCACGCCCGCCGCGTCGGTCATAACCACGCACGCCAGCACGAAGGCAATGGCGAACTCGGTCGAATAAAAACCGCGCGCGATGCCCGCCGCCACCGCGATGCCGCACACCACCGACGAATGCGAGCTTGGCATGCCGCCAAGACCGAAAAACCGCCCCAAATCCCATCGGCGCTCGATGATATAGGTGAAGACCACCTTGAGCGCCTGCGCCACAAACCAGCTGACAACGGCCACCAGCAGCACGCGATTGGCGGCCAGTTCGTTCAGTAACCGCATGTGTTCAACAACTCCTTATGACCGGCGTCCCTGCATGGAAAGGATCAGCGCGCGGAAAAATTCCGTGTTTGCGCCAATCCCCTCAAGCGCCGCCAATCCCGCGTCGAGCAGCGCTTGGGCGCGCGCCCTCGTACCTTCAATGCCGTAAATCGATACCGCCGTGAGCTTGCCTTCCCGCGCGTCCTTGCCGATGCTCTTGCCAAGCGTGCCCGCCTCGCCTTCCACATCGAGCAAATCGTCCGCCGCCTGGAACATCAGCCCGAACGCCGTGGCGTAGCGCGTGATGGAGGAAAGCGCTTTGTAGTCCGCGCCCGCAAGGTAGGCGCCCGCGCGCACCGCGCCGATGAACATTGCGGCGGTCTTGCCAAAATGTACGTAGTCAAGTGTCGCTTCATCCTTTGGCGCCTGTCCTTTTTCGCACGAAAGGTCCACCGACTGTCCGCCCACCATGCCGCGCGCGCCCGCGTTTTGCGCAATTTCGTTGATCGCCATCACGTGAGAAGCCAGGTTTTGGGGGTACTTGAGCGCGTTTTCAAGCATCCACTCATAGGCGCCGTTTAAGAGCGCGTCGCCCGCCAGAATCGCCTGGCCTTCGCCGTAGACCACGTGGCTCGTGGGCCGTCCGCGCCGGAGCACGTCGTCGTCCATGCCAGGCAGGTCGTCGTGGATGAGCGAATAGGTGTGGATCATCTCAATCGCGCACGCGGGCGCAAGCGCCTCATTCAAGTCGCCGCCGAGCATCTCCACCGCCGCGAGCAGCATTGCGGGGCGCAAGCGCTTTGCGCCCGCGAGCAGGCTGTAGCGCATGGCTTGGTTCAGCGTTCCCGGAACAGTGTATTGCCTGAGCGGCCCCTCGCATTCTTCCAAACGGCGCGCCAGCGCGTCCTCGACCAGCGCGGCGTAGTCCTTGAGCGTCATGTCGTCCCCTGAAGCGGCGCTTCGCCCTTTTCGGTCAGCTCCGCCATGCGCGCTTCGCCCTGATCGAGCATGAGCGTCAGCCGCTTTGCCAGCTCCTTCGCCTGTTCGTAGGCGCCAAAGCTCTCCTCAAGGGGCAAATCGCCCTTTTCCATGCGCTGGACCAAGGATTCCAGCGCCTCCATGCCTTCCTCAAAGCTCAACTGTTTCTTGGCTGCCATGATGATCCTCCAATTCCACTTCGTAAACGGTCGCGCGCGCGCGCCCGCCGGTGAGCGTCAATGTGTAGCCCTTGCCCGCTTTCAAGTGCGCCGCGTTTTTCACGATTCCGCCTTCATCCGACACCAGCGCAAAGCCGCGCTGAAGCACGGATGCCGGGTTCAGGGCGTCAAGCGCGCGCGAAAGCTGACCAAGGTGAGCGCGCGAGCGCGCCGCGCGGGCCTTGAGCGAAGCGTCAAGGCGGGTAGCCGAAAGCGTCAGCGCGCTTCTCCTCAGTTCAATGATCGCGCGTTTGGGATCGGTCAGCGCCTGGGACGCCCTGAGCCGCTCAAGCTTCGCGCGGTAAAGCGCGAGGCGCGCCTGGGTGGCGCGCGCGGCGCGCTTTGCCAGATTGTTAACGTCGCGCCCGAGTTCTTCCTTGACCGGCACCGCCAGCTCCGCCGCCACCGACGGCGTCGCGGCGCGTACGTCCGAAACGAAATCGGCAATGGTAAAATCGGTCTCATGGCCAACGCACGAGATGACCGGTATCTTCGAACGGGCGATGGCGCGCGCCACAATCTCCTCGTTAAACGCCCACAAATCCTCCATCGAGCCGCCGCCGCGCCCGCACAGGATGACGTCAACCGAGCCCGCACGGTTCAGGCGGTCAAGCGAGCGCGCGATGTCCTCCGCCGCGCCCTCGCCCTGCACCTGGGCGGGAGAAAGCAAAATGTCCATGCCGGGGTAGCGGCGCAAGATCACCCGCACCATGTCGCGCAGCGCCGCGCCCGAGCTCGATGTCACGATGCCCACCTTCTTGGGCAAGAGCGGCAGCTTCTTCTTGCGCGCCGGGTCGAACAGCCCTTCGGCGCCGAGCTTTTTCTTGAGCGCCTCAAAGCGCAGGAACAGCTCGCCCGCGCCCTCCTTTTCAATCGCCTCGGCATACACCTGAAACGAGCCTGTCTGGGCGTAGAGCGAAGCCGCGCCCGATACCACCACGCGCGCGCCATCGACCATCTCAAAACCCAGCGACAGCGCGTGCTGGCGAAACATCACGCAGGCAACGCGCGCGCCTTCGTCCTTGATCGAAAAATACAAGTGCCCGCTGTAGTGGCGCTTGAAGCCGGTGATCTCGCCGCGCACCCTGAGGCGCGAGAGGAGCGGATCGCCCGCAAGGTTCTTGCGCACGTATTCGTTGAGTTCTGAAACCGACAGCACCCAATCATTTTTCATCGTTCGGCGGCTTCCACGGTGTTCTTGATCAGCATGGCGATGGTCATCGGCCCGACGCCGCCCGGAACCGGCGTGATGTAGCCCGCGACTTCCTTGACCCCGTCGAAGTCCACGTCTCCCGCGAGTTTCCCGTCCGGGAGATGGTTCATGCCCACATCGACCACCGCCGCGCCGGGCTTCACCATGTCCCGCGTAATGAAATTGGCGCGCCCGATCGCCGCGACCAGCACATCGGCTTCGCGCGCAATCGCGCCAAGGTCGCGTGTCTTCGAATGGCAAACGGTCACCGTGGCGTTTTCACGCAGCAGCAGCATGGCCAGCGGCTTGCCCACGATGTTGCTGCGGCCCACCACCACGGCGCGCGCGCCCGGCAGGCAAACGCCCGCCGCCTTCAAAAGTTCAATCACGCCGCGCGGTGTGCAGGCAATCGTGCCTTTCTCCCCGGTCATCAGCGCGCCGGCGTTGATCAGGTGGAACCCGTCCGCGTCCTTCTCATGCGCGACGCGCGAAAGCACCAGCGCCGAATCGATGTGCCCCGGAAGCGGCAACTGCACGAGCAGCGCGTGCACCGAAGGGTCTCTATTGACCTTTTCGACCTCTTCGATCAACTGCTCCTCAGAGATATCGCCGGGTAGCCTGATCACGCGCGACGATATGCCCACCTTCTCGCACGCGCGCGCCTTGTTGCGCACGTAGATCGCCGAGGCCGGATCGTCGCCCGCCAGGATGACCGCGAGGCCCGGCGTAACGCCTGCGGCCTTCAGCGCCTCCACGCGCGCGCCCAGCTCCTCATATACCTTGGCCGCGAGGGCCTTGCCGTCCATCAAAATCGCGCTCATGCCGTCTCCTCCCGCATCGTTCGTAGTCTTTCTTCGCCGATCAGCGCGACGCCCGCCGCGTTGTCGCCGGAAAAGCGTTTCTCGCCCCAGATCAGGCGGACGTTTGCGCCGAGCCTCTCAAGCCGCGCGGGCAAAAGCGAACGCAACAGCTGAGATGAAGCGACGCCGCCGCCGAGCAAAACCTCGTGAAGCCCCATTTCGCGCGATGCCCGGTCGATCAGTTTGGCGATCGAGCGCGCGATGAGCGAAAAGACCTCAACCGCCACCTGTCCATGTTCCGCGCCCGCGTCCAGCATCCTCAGCGCCTGCGCTTCCGCGCCCGACAGGCTGAGGCTGAGGCCCCGGTTGGCGGTGGGGAAGAGGTGCTGCGCTTCATACCCCCCGGCCAGGCGCTCAAGTTCGGGCCCGGCGGGGAAAGAAAGCCCCATTTTAACGCCCACGCGATCGACCAATTGCCCGGCGTTGAGGTCCGTCGTGCCGCCAAGCAGCTCGATCTCAAGCCCCGCGCCCACCTTCAGCACTTCGGTGGTCCCCCCCGACAGGTGCAGCGCCAGAAAGTCGCCGCGCGGTTCTTCGCGCCCGATCAGCGCCGCGCGCAGGTGCCCCTGCTGGTGGCTGGTCTCGATGAGCGCCGCGCGCAGGCTGGCCGCCACGGCGCGCGCGGCCATTTCGCCCGCGAGAAACACCGGCATGTATGAGCCTTCCATGGGGCGCGGGCGCGTTGACACCGCGACAGCCCGGATCTGCGCGTCCGGGACCTCGTTCATCAGCGCTTCAATCATCGGGCCCAGGCGCGTCACGTGCTGAAAAAGAGCCTCCGACTGCCGAAGCCCGCGCCCGCCCCCGCCGACCTCAAGCAAGGCATTCACATCAGCAAGAATCGCACCGCCACCGGCAAGCGCCAGCGAGGTGCGGTAGCAACTCGTATCTATGCCAAGGACCGCGTTCACTTTAAAGACGCGCGCATCATGCTGCCCAGCACGCCGTTGATGAACGAGCCCGCCTTGTCGGTCGAATACACGCGCGAAAGTTCGACCGCTTCGTTGACCGCCACGCCCGCGGGCACTTCGCCAAGTTCCAGCTCGAGCGCGCCCAGGCGCAAAATCGCCAGGTCCACCTTGGTCAGACGCTTGACCGTCCAGCCCTGCGCGAAGCGCTCGATCTTTTCGTCAAGCGCCTCCGCGCGCTCTAGCACGCCATCCACCATCCGGCGCATGTAGTCGTATTCTTCTTCGCCGGGCGCAATTTCAAGGATGCCCGACAAGGTGTCTTCGCCGCCGTCGCCGCCCATCTCCCATTCGTAGATGAGCTTCATGGCCGCGGCGCGCGCTTCGGTTCTGTTCATGTCCCTTCCCCCGATGCCTCTATAAAAAATGCGAAAAATCTGCGAGGGCCGCGAAGCCCCCGCAGGCGAATCACCAGATATCCTTTTCGGAAAACCCATCGTCTCCCGCTTGCCCTTCGCCCTGGCTTGAGCCGCCCTCCGGCGCTTGCTGCGGTTCCAAGGCTTCCGGTTCCTGGGCGCCCATCTCAGGTCCTTCCTCCGCCTCTACCTCAGGCTCGAACTCGGGAACCTCCTCTTGCGGCGGATACGCAGCGTCCGCTCCCTCGATATCAAGCGGCTCTCCCTCGTCCTCCCGCGCAATTTGCGCCCGCGGGGCGCGTTCCTCAATCGCCAGCGGCGGCGCGGGCGTAACCTCGACGATCTTGGTCACCATGACCGTCACTTCGCGCACCGCAATGCCGGAAAACTCCTCGATGAAATTCTTGACCGACGACTGCATGAGCATGGTGACGTTTGGGATGTGCACATCGCTTTCAAGCGTCATTTCAATGCCCACGGAGATCGAGTCGTCGTGGTTGATGATGGAAGTCTTGATGTCCACGATGCCCTCGGCGTCTCCGATGGCGCGCTTGACGAGCGTGTCCATGGCCCCAACCGAAATGCGCACCGAGCCGTTTTCGCTGTTTTGAACGGCAACCGAGCCCTTGTCCTTTTTCGGTTCGCGCGAAAAGGCGAGCACCATGAGGTATCCCGACCAAATGAGGCCGACGGCGCAAAGCACCGCGAGCAGGAGCTTGGGCCAGAATCCGTCTCCGAGCGAGATATGGTAACTGCCGCCGAGCGCGCTTACCTCGAACCCGCCCGCCAGTACAATGGCCGCCGCCAGCGTAAACGCGAAGCCCAGCAGCGCATAGAGCGCGAGCAGGACCCTGTCACGCAGATGAATCTTGCCTTTCAAAAACCCGCCCCCTTTCAGGGTCAAGCGTCGCCGGGTTCTTCTTCATCCTCCAACGCCGCAAAATCAGCGCCGCCTTCATCAAGCGGCCCTTCCGCCTGGAATTCGCCCGTTACATCGGGCGCGTGTTCTTCTTCCGCCGCGCCCTTGGGCTCATGCTTGGAGAGCAGAATCCGCTGCTTCATTTCAATTTCGGCCGCGGCGCGGTTCTCGCGCTCAAAGCTCATGCCGGCGACATGCACGTCCACATTCGCCACGGTCAGCCCGCTCATGGTCTCGACCGCCTTTTTGACGTTCTCCTGAATGTTCTGGGCGACTTCGGGCACGGGGCTGCCGTACTCGATGATGATGCCCACGTGTACGTTCACCTTGCCGTCCTGAACATCTACCTTGACACCCTTGGTGACGTTTTTGGAAGCCTGGCCGCGCCTGCCCAAAATGTCCGCAAGCGATCCGCCCGATCCGCCCGTCATGCTCGCGACCCCTTCGACTTCATTGGCCGCCAGCGCCGCAATGGTCGCGACCACGTCGGTCGCGAAGGTCACCGACCCGTTCTGGTTGGTATCAAGCTGAACATTGGTCGGCAGATTTTCGTTCATGGGCGTCTGCACCTCCTTGCCGTGTAGTACATTATACCAGAAACCCACCGTGCGCGCAACAGGCGCAACATTGAATTCTCTTGGCGCCAAGCCCCTTACTCAACCGGGATGATTTTGATGTTCTCGCCCTTTTGGCCGGTCTCGCGCAGCGTCAGCTCCAGGATGGCGGCCGACTCGGCGCGGGTGAGCGACGCGGCCTTCACCAGCACGTTGACCGAGTCCGAATGGACGGTCGCCAGCGCGCCCTCAAACCCGCGCGCCGTCAGGACGCCCTCGAGCGTTACCTCCTGTTCCATGTGGGCCGTCAGGTTCAGCAGTTGCCTGCGCGCCCCGTCGCGCAAGTCTTTGTCCGCCCCATCGTCGGCAATCAAAGCGTTCAATTGCGCTACCTCCACCTTGCGCACTTGCTCGCGCTCAAGGCGAAACCGCTCGAGCGGGTCCGCTTGAACGGCCTGCGCGTAGGTCCCGGTCAAAACCTGGGACGCGGGCGGCGGCGCGCCTTGGGGAGCGAAGAAATTCGGGAAGACGACCGTAAAGGCGACGGCCAGCGCGGCCAGTGCGAAAAGGCCCGCGCTGAGCCTGGGTACGCGCGCGGCGATTGGTTTTTTTTCTTCCGGCATTATTATGCGCCTCCATTCATTTTTAATACTTCAATGCGCTCATTGGGCACGCCGAGCAATGTCGATACCGCGCGCGCGAGTTCCAGCGCCACGCGCACATCGTCCGCGCCCTCGGCCACGACCAGTACCCCGCCGCCGTCGCCTTCGCCGATCAGCACCCTGACCTTGCCCGCGCCGCTCACGCTGTTAAGCGCCGCCGCGACGCGCGCCTCCTGCTCGGTCGCGCCGGTCGGTTCCTCGCGCTTGGTCAGGTAATTTGCGCCCAGCAGGATCAAAACCGCCAGCGCCGCCGCCAGCGCGATCCATTCAATGCGCTTGGCTCCCTTGATGAGCGTTAGAAAAGAGCGCGCCGTGTGCATTGGGTTTCCCCCCTACTGCTTGTTAAAACGAAAACGCGAGCACCGCGCCCAAAATCTCCAGCATCGCCTCGACCGTCAGCAGCGCCGCGATCAGCTTGAGCGCCGGTCCCATGGGCGTGCGTTCACCCAGCGCCGCCAGCGCGCCCAGCGCGATCAAGCGCCCAATCGCCCCGGTAACCTGCTGCATAAACTATCCTCCAAACACCATGAGCGCCGCGCCCACCAACACCACCACCATGAGCGCGCCCGCGATCACGGACGATGCGAGCAGCGAAAGCACCGATCCAAAGCGGTCCATCAGCTTTTGCACCGGCCCGGTTGACAGCGGCTCGATCAGCGCCGCGGCCAGGCGCACGGCAAGCACCTGCATCAAAAGCGTTACGAGCGGCGCGGCAATCGCCGCCGCAAGCATCAAAACGCCTGTCACGCCCACCGCGTTCCTGACCAGCGACGCGCTCTTGACCACCGCGTCGAGCCCGTCGGCCACCTCGCCGCCCACCACCGGAAGCAGGCTAGAAGCGGCGAACCGGGCAGCCTCGATCGACGCGCCGTCGTAGCCCTTGGCGAGAAGGCCCTGCGCCGAGAGCAGCGCCGTGAACAGCGTCAGCATACCGGTGAGCGCCCAGGTGTACCCCTTTCGGGCAAGCGTCGTCAGGCCGTCAAGCTTGATCTTCTCGGACAGGTGCCCGGCGATGGTCAGCGCCGCGATAGAG
This sequence comes from Eubacteriales bacterium, assembly GCA_031551775.1. Lineage (GTDB taxonomy): Bacteria > Bacillota > Clostridia > Christensenellales > Aristaeellaceae > Anaerozeibacter. The sequence continues at coordinate 21,707 of JAVBND010000029.1, forward strand.
GCGCTCACCGGCATCGCCCAGCGCGCGAGCACCCCGGAAATCAGCCCTCCGGCCATGGCGGCCGCCGGGGTAAACAGTGCCGAGCCCGCCGTCCTGCCCGCGGCCACCAGCAGCGCCGCGAGCAGCGGGTAGAGTTTTTCGGACAAGGACGCCATGGCGCCAAGCGCGCCCGACGCCACGGGCTCGAGCCGATGAAAAAGCGCGATCAACTGCGCGGAAACCGCGAGCGTGCATACGAACCCGGCGACGGAAGCCGCGCCGCCCGGCGCGCCGATCGCGTGAAGCACCGCCCAGATCAGCGCGGGCGCGACCAGCGCGGCCAAAGTCTGAAGCGCCGATTTGAGCTGGCCAAGCGATAACGCCTTGAGCGTCTCGCCCGCCGCGGCAAGATCCCACTCAGCTTCGCCGTCAACCAGCGCGGCGAGGAGGGCCGCTGCGTCAATGCCGGTATTTTGGTCCTCAGACCATGCGTAAAGCGACTCCAGGTCAAGCCCGGCAAGCAGCTCACCGGCGCTTTGCGCGCACGCGGGCGCGGCGAAAAGCAGCGCCGCCATCGCCAGTATGACGACAACCAGCCGCCTCATGGCAACAGCTGGGCGATCCGCCCGGCCAGCGACGTGATGAGCGGCACGCTCATGGCGAAAAGTGCCGCGCGCGCGCCGAACTCTACCCGCCCGGCCAGCGCGCCCTCGCCCGCGTCGCGGCAGAGCTGAGATGCGAATTCGGAAAGCAGCGTAACGCCCGCCGCGCGCAGCATGATGGAAATTGAATTCTCAGAAAGCCCCGCGCCCCCGGCGAGCGCGCCGAGCGCGTCCACCGCTTCGCGTACGTACTGAAGCGCCCACAGAAACGCCATCGCCCCCGCCGCCATCGAAAGCGCCATGGCCAATTCGGGCTTTTGCACCCGAAGCGAGGCGCACAAAAGCGCCGTCGCCACCATCAGCAAAAAAAGTTTGATGATATCCATATCAGTAAAGCCCAAAGATCGACCGGACCGAGCCAAAGAATTCGGAGACAAGGTTCACCACCATGAACAGGACGATGACCAGGCCCGCGAGCGTCGTCAGCATGGCCATGTCGTCGCGCCCCGCGCGGCTCAGGACCTGCGCCAGCACCGAGACCAGCACGCCGATCGCGGCGATCTTGAAGATCAGTTCGATGTCCATCGCGCGCCTCCTTGCCTGCCGCGCGCCGTGTATCGCGCGGCGCATGGTGAGTTGATTTTTTTCACCCGCCTATATAAGACAAATGGCCAGCGCCAGCCCGGCGATCAGCCCGAGCGAGGTATAGAGCTTGGCCTGTTCCTCGGCCTTCTTGCGCGCGGCGAGCGACAGGCGCTCAAGTTCGCCCCTGACGCTCCCGATGAGCAGGCGCTGCTCCGACGCGCCCGACATGCCCAACCCCTCAAACAGGCGCTCAAGCGCGCGCATGTCCTCTTCCTCAAGGGATGAGAACCCCCCGCCGCGCGCGCGCAATTGATCGATTTGGTTCAGGTAGGCCCCAAGCGCCGAACGCGCGCCGGTCATGGAAGCGCCGATCGCTTTGAACGGTTCATGTGCGGCGGCAATCAGCGCTTCTTTGAGCGGAAGCAGCTTTTCAAGCATCTTGACTTCAAGCCGGCCAAGCGCCTGAACCAGCTCGCTCAACTGCTCGACGCGCCGCTTGCGCGCGGCGGCAAAGCTATGGCCCGCGGCCGCGCCGCAAAGCGTGAGCAAGAAGGCCGCCACCAGCCTCATCGTCCATCCGTCCACAGAACGTCTCCCTCCCGGCCGAGGATCCGCGATACATGCCCCACTTCGCCATTCAGTTCCACATACCGTTCAAATACCCCCGAGCGGGTCATCGACCGAAGCGACGGACGGCGCGCCGCGTCCTCAAACGTGCGCGCGTGCGCGGTCGCGAGAACCCCCACGCCGCACCGCGCAGCTTCCTCCACGGCTTCCGCGTCGCCCGCGTGCCCCAACTCGTCGGTCGCGATCACGTCGGGCGCGAGCGAGCGGAGCATGCGCATGATGGCGATGCGCTTGGGCGCGAACACGCTCACATCGGTGCGCGGCCCAAGCTCCATTAAGCCCTGAAGCTCGTCCCGCTCGTCGGCGACCGCGACGGCGAACCCGGTTTCGGACAAGCGCCTGATGAGCGAACGCAAAAGCGTGGTCTTGCCCATGCAGGGCGCGGACAGGATGAGCGTGCTCAGGACCGTGCCCCGATCGACAATGTAGGGGCAGACCTGCCCCGCCGCGCCTTCGACCGGGCGGCTTAAGCGGATGGCGAGCGACGTAACGGCTTGTACCGGCGCGTCCGCGCCCGAAGCGTAGCGCCCGGTCAGACCCACGCGCAGTCCCCCCGGAAGGCTGAAGAACCCTTCGCGCATTTCGCTTTCGCAGGCGTAAAGCGAATGCGCCGTGAGCGATGAGACCAGGTCGCGCATGATTTCGCCCGTCACCCGGTCGCCCTCAAGCCGCGTCCCCTTGTCAAGCCTGAACTCGACCGGCTGATTGACCCTGACGCGCACTTCGCGCACCTTCGATAAATCGATCTCCCCGATCCAGGCGAGCGCCTCCGGCAACCGTTCAACAAAAGCGCGCATGTCCCCTTCCTCCCTGCGAGAATATATGAGCGCGCGAATTTGAAAAGACCGGACGGAGCGCTCTTGCCGCTCGCGCAAATTTATAAGCGATTGCACACAAGCATTGTATAAGAAGGCAAGATAATGAAAAAAATAACACGGATATCACCTGAACGACTGGCTTGCGCACCCTCCCGCCTTGACTTTGCGCGCGCCGTTTCTTATAATAGAAGCGTTGTGATTCCCTATAACACAGGTTGCAAGGCGGGCGCGTTTGCGCGGGGACCTTGCTGGACAAATGTCAAAGGAGGCCTATCCAATTGAGCACCAAGATGACCATTGACGGCAATACCGCTGCCAGCCATATCGCGTACGCGTTTAGCGATGTGGCCGCAATCTACCCGATCACGCCTTCCTCCCCCATGGCGGAGTTTGTTGACGAATGGGGCGCGGGCGGACGCAAGAACCTGTTCGGCCAGCAAGTGAAAGTGGCTGAAATGCAGTCCGAAGCCGGCGCGGCGGGCGCCGTGCACGGCTCGCTCTCAGCCGGCGCGCTGACCAGCACGTTCACCGCCTCCCAGGGCCTGCTGCTCATGATTCCCAATATGTACAAGATCGCCGGCGAGCTGCTGCCGTGCGTGTTCCACGTATCGGCCCGCGCGCTGGCCTACCACGCGCTGTCGATTTTCGGCGACCACTCGGACGTCATGGCCTGCCGCCAGACCGGCTTTGCGATGCTTGCCTCGAACACGGTCCAGGAAGCCAAGGACATGGCGCAGGTCGCCCACCTCGCGACGCTCAAGTCGAAGGTGCCCTTCCTGCACTTCTTTGACGGCTTCCGCACCAGCCACGAAGTGCAGAAGATCGACGGCATCGACTACGACGAAATCGCCTCCCTCGTTTCCTGGGACGAGATCAAGGCCTTCCGCGAAAATGGCCTCAATCCCGAGCATCCCATGCAGCACGGCACCGCGCAGAACCCGGACATCTACTTCCAGGGCCGCGAAGCCGCCAACAAGTACTATGACGCCGCCCCGGCCATCGTCGAGGAGGTCATGAAGCAGGTGGGCAAGCTCACCGGCCGCAAGTACAAGCTCTTTGACTATGTGGGCGCGAAGGACGCGGAGCAGGTCATCATCGCGATGGGTTCGGGCTGCGAGGCCATCGAAGAGACCATTGATTACCTGACCGCCAAGGGCGAAAAGGTGGGGCTCATCAAGGTGCACCTCTACCGCCCGTTCTCCATCAAGCACTTCCTCAAGGCGATTCCGGATACTTGCAAGAAGATCGCCGTGCTCGACCGCACCAAGGAATCCGGATCGCTTGGCGAGCCGCTGTACGAAGATGTGGCGACCGCGCTTCGCGAGGCCGGCATGAACGACATCCAGGTTGTGGGCGGCCGTTACGGCCTGGGCTCCAAGGAGTTCAACCCCACCATGGTCAAGGCGGTCTATGACAACCTCAAGAAGGCTTCGCCCAAGAACCACTTCACCGTGGGCATCACGGACGATGTGACCAAGCTCTCGCTCCCGCTGGGCAAGATCATCGACGTCGCGCCCGAAGGCACCAAGAGCTGCATGTTCTACGGCCTGGGCTCCGACGGCACCGTGGGCGCGAACAAGAACTCCATCAAGATCATCGGCGACCACACCAATATGTACGCCCAGGCGTATTTCAGCTACGACTCGAAAAAATCGGGCGGCATCACGGTCAGCCACCTGCGCTTTGGCAAGAAGCCGATCAAGTCAACCTACCTGATCGACTCGGCGGACTTCATCGCCTGCCACAACCCGGCCTATGTCACCCGGTACGACATGGTTTCGGCGCTTAAACAGGGCGGCGTATTCCTGCTCAACAGCCCCTGGACGGCCGAGGAAATGAACGAGCAGTTGCCATCTTCCATGAAGCGGGCGCTCGCTTCCAAGAAGGCCAAGTTCTACACCATCGACGCCATCAAGCTTGCGCAGGAAGTCGGCATGGGCGGGCGCATCAACACCATCATGCAGGCGGCGTTCTTCAAGCTCGCCGATGTCATCCCCTACGCCAAGGCCGATGAATACATGAAGGCCTACGCCAAGAAAGCCTACGGCAAGAAGGGCGACGAGGTCGTCAAGCAGAACCATCAGGCGATCGACATCGCGATCTCCGGCATCCGCGAAGTCAAGGTGCCCGCCGACTGGGCAAAGGCCACGAGCGGCGCGACCCCGGTCAAGGTGGAAGCTAACGAATACTTTGACGGCGTGGTCCTGCCCATCCTCTCCCAGCAGGGCGACAAGCTGCCCGTGTCGGCGTTCTCGGTGGACGGTTCGGTGCCCACCGGCACCACCAAGTTCGAAAAGCGCGGCATCGCGGTCAACGTGCCCGAGTGGCAAAAGGACAACTGCATCCAGTGCGGCTTCTGCTCGCTGGTTTGCCCGCACGCCTCCATCCGCCCCTACCTGCTAAACGCCGATCAGGCGAAAGCCGCGCCCGAAGGCTTTGAAGTAAAACCCGCCGCCGGCAAGGAATTTGGCGGCCTTGCGTACCGCATGCAGGTCAGCCCGCTGGATTGCACGGGCTGCGGAAACTGCGCCCAGGTGTGCCCCGCCAAGCAGAAGGCGCTCGTCCTGAAGCCGCTGGCAAGCCAGAAAGCCCAGGAAGAGAATTGGGCATACGCGCAGAAGCTGCCTGAGTTCAAGGGAAACCTCAACGTCAAGACCGTCAAGGGTTCGCAGTTCAAGAAGCCCCTGTTCGAGTTCTCCGGCGCGTGCGCGGGCTGCGGCGAGACCCCCTACGTCAAGCTCATCACCCAGCTCTTTGGCGAGCGCATGATGGTCGCCAATGCGACCGGCTGCTCCTCGATTTACGGCGGCTCCGCGCCCACCTGCCCCTACACCGTCAATGACGAAGGCCACGGCCCGGCATGGGCGAACAGCCTGTTCGAAGACAACGCCGAGTTCGGCTTCGGCATGAACCTGGGCGTAAGCCAGCGCCGCGCGCGCCTGGCCGACAACGTCCGCGCCCTGAGCGAAAAGTGGGCCGAGTGGCCGGACAACGTTGCCGCGTGCAACGCTTGGCTAAACGGCATGGAAGACGCCGACGCATCGAAGGAAGCGGGCGCAAAGCTTTTGAGCCTGATCGAAGGCTGCAAGGATTGCGGCTGCTCGTGCGACGAGCAGTGCCAGGCGGTCTGGGCCGACCGCGATCTCCTGACCAAGAAGTCGGTCTGGATCTTCGGCGGGGACGGCTGGGCCTACGACATCGGCTACGGCGGACTCGACCACGTGCTTGCGCAGGGCGAAGACGTCAACATTCTGGTGCTTGACACCGAAGTATACTCCAACACCGGCGGACAGGCCTCGAAGGCGTCCCCGACCGGCGCGGTGGCGAAGTTCGCGGCCGCCGGCAAGCGCACCCGCAAGAAGGATCTGGGCATGATGGCCATGAGCTACGGTTACGTGTACGTGGCGCAGGTCGCCATGGGCGCCGACATGAACCAGTTGATCAAGGCGGTGAGCGAAGCCGAAGCCTACCACGGCCCGTCGCTGATCATCGCCTACGCGCCCTGCATCAACCACGGCATCGATATGGGCAAGGCGCAGGAAGAAGCCAAGAAGGCGGTCGCCGCCGGTTACTGGCCGCTGTACCGCTACAACCCGCAGGAGAATCACCCGCTGACGGTTGACAGCAAGGACCCGACCGCGTCCTATCAGGACTTCATCCGCGGCGAGAACCGCTACTCAACGCTGCTCAGGCAGTTCCCGGACGTGGCGGACAAGCTGTTCGTAGAGGCCGAGCAGGAAGCCGCGATCCGCCTCGCCAACTACAAGAAGCTGGCCGAGAAATAAGGTCAAAAGGCAAGAGAGCCGCCGCGCATCGCGCGGCGGCTCCGGTTTTTTATACCCGCGGATTGGTTTTTATGCATCCATCGGTTGCGCTTTACATTCATTCCATGCTATAATGTTCACGCATTCGGCCATACTGATGCCGAAAGGGATTTTTTCATAATTTGGAGGTCTTTATCATGGTTGACAAAACGATGAGCATTGGTCAGGTGCTGTCTCTCGACCGCGGCACCGCGCCCATTTTTATGAGCTACGGTATGCACTGCCTGGGTTGCCCGCACGCGACCGCCGAGTCCCTCGAGCAGGCCGGCGCGGTGCACGGCATTGATGTGGATAAGTTGGTGGACGACTTGAACGCCCATCTCTTAGCGAACAAGTAATGACGCGCCATCCCCCGGTTATACACGAATTATCCACAGAACCTGCGTTTGGCTCTGTGGATAATGTGGATAAAAGCGGGCGACAGGTGGATAAACAGAGGATGGGGGGCGGTTGCGATGAAGGTGGTTTTGAGCGACCTGGAAGGCCTTAGGATTGCCTCTGAAATGGAGAAGCGCGGCGTCGAAATGTACCGCCACGCCTCTCGCATCAGCAAGAAGCGCGAAGCCATCGACCTGCTCAAGCGCCTGGAAGAGGACGAAACGCGCCATCAGGCCAATTTTACCGAGCAGTACGAGAAGGGCCTGCGTGAAAACGCGCATGACGCGCCCTACTCCGAAGAGGACAGCGCGTACCTTGCGGCGCTCGCGGCCGAAGTCGTGTTTCCGGGCGGGCTGATCGGCCTTGCGCGCGGCGCGGGCGTCGATGACCCGGTTCAGATTTTGCACAGCGCCATCGCCTCCGAGAAGGATTCCATTCTTTTTTATGACGAAATGGCGTATCGCACCCGGTCGGAAGACGCGCGGCGGGTATTTCAGGAGATTGCCAGGCAAGAGAGGCAGCACATGCTTGAGCTTATGGGGATGCTGACGAAGGAGGAACCATGAATTACAGGCAAGCGTATGAACAATGGCTGACGGATTTTCGGGACGACGAGGCGACCTACCGGGAGCTTGCGTCGATTGAAGGCAATGAACGCGAGATTGAGGACCGCTTTTACGCGCCCCTGTCTTTCGGGACGGCGGGCATGCGCGGGGTGATCGGCGCGGGGCTCAACCGCATGAACGTTTACAACGTCCGGCGCGCGACCGCCGCGCTGGCCGAGTACATCCTCAAGGAAAAAGGGCAGGCGGAGCGCGGCGTGGCCATCGCTTACGATTCGCGCAGGTGCTCTGCTCTGTTTGCGAAGCAGGCCGCGCTGACGCTGGCCGCGCGGGGCGTTCGGGCACATCTCTTTGATTCGCTCAGGCCGGTTCCGGTTTTGTCATTTACCGTCAGGCATTTACACTGCGTCGCGGGCATCGTCATCACCGCCAGCCACAACCCACCCGAATACAACGGCTACAAGGTGTATTGGGAGGACGGCGGCCAGATGCCGCCCGAGCGCGCGGGTGAGATTACCGCCCTCATCGACTTGATCGACATCAAAGACGCGGTCGCCATGGACGAAAAGGAGGCGCTCGGCAAGGACCTTTTGCGCATCATCCCCAAGGAAGTGGACGACAGCTACATCGAGACGGTCAAGAAACTGTGCGTCAATCCCCAGCTCGCGCGCGAAATGGGCGACAAGATCAAGATCGTCTATACGCCCCTGCACGGCTCGGGCAACATCCCGGTCCGGCGCGTGCTGAGGGAAATCGGCTTCAAGCACGTGTACGTCGTGCCCGAGCAGGAACTGCCCGACCCTGATTTCCCAACCGTCAAGGTGCCCAACCCCGAGGACCCGGCGGTCTTTACCCTGGCGCTCAAGCTTCAGGAGGAAACAGGCGCCGACGCGGTGTTCGGCACCGACCCCGACTGCGACCGCGTGGGCATTGCGGTCAAGGACGGGGCGGGCAAGGTGCACATCTTGACCGGCAACCAAATCGGCTGCTTGCTTTTGCACTACATCCTCTCGCAGAAAGCCGAGCGCGGGGAACTGCCCAAGGACGGCGCGGCGGTCAAGTCCATCGTGACCACCGAGAGGGCGCGCGCGATCGCAAACCACTACGGCGTGACGCTCTTTGACGTGCTGACCGGATTCAAGTTCATCGCCGAGATGATCGCCCGCTTTGAGACCGAGCATGACCACACCTTCCTGTTCGGCTTTGAGGAGTCCTTCGGGTACCTGTCGGGCACCGAAGTGCGCGACAAGGACGGCGTCAACGCGTGCATGCTGATCGCCGAGACTGCGGCCTTCAACAAAAAGCGCGGCATGACGCTCTACGACGCGCTTGAGGCGCTGTTCAAGGAATTCGGCTACTACGGCGAAGAGATGACCGCGTTCTCGCTTGCGGGCAAGGACGGGCTTGAAAAGATCGGCAAGATCATGAAGTCGCTTCGGGCGGACCCGCCGCAGGCGTTTGGCGAATTCCGGGTGATCGCCGTGCGCGATTACCTGACCGGCATGCGCGTGGAGGACGGCGTCGCCTCGCACCTCGGCCTGCCGGTTTCAGACGCGCTGTATTTCGAGTTGACCAAGGGCGCGTGGCTGTGCGTCAGGCCCTCTGGCACCGAGCCCAAGATCCGCATTTACGCCAACGCCGTGAGCGATTCGAAGGAGAAGACCGACAGCATGCTATTAGAGCTTACGAAGAGCGCGACCAAGCGCTTGGAAGAAAAACCGTAGCATAAACTTCCAATATATGGTAAGATGGGGCGTGCCTTGAAAGGCACGCCTGATTTGTGTCGGAGGTGCGGCCTATGAAACGTTTTCTCTCCTGCCTGATGATTTCCGTACTGGTTTTGCCTGTCTTCGTTTTGACCGCAGGCGCGCAGGGAGATGATTGGCGCGCGCTGTACGTGAACGCGCTCAGCGGGGATGGCCTTCAAAGCGCCGAGCTCGCGCTCTTGGCCGACCTCAACTTTGACGGGACGCCCGAGCTCGTCTATGCCTCGGGGAACCGGATCGTGGCCGAGACGGTCAGGGGCGGCGGCAACGCGCCCATCGCGGCCTTTGGCGCGCCAAGCGCCGTCACATCGCTGAACGCGTCGCTCCTTCGCGTGAAGAAGGGCGGGTTTACCTGGCAGCTTGACTTTGAATGCGCCCTGAACAACCATACCGGCATGATGGAAATTGTCAAGTCGGGCGTCGGAGTCTCGAGCAACGCCTCATTTGAAACCGCGAAGGGCCCGTCCGGGACCGTCTGGTATGCAAAGGGCAGGCGCGTGAGCGAGGCGCAGTATCAAAAGCAGCTCAAGGCGTTTAACGCTTCGCGCGTCCATATGAACCGGAGCGCGCCCGTGACCAAGGCCGGGCAGAGCGCGTACCGGCAGTTTGACCCGCTGGCCGCCGCCTATGACGCGCAGGGCGCGCTGCCTTTTGTCGGGATCAAGTCGGTCAAGCTGAGCAAGAAGAAGCTGACGCTCATGTACGGCGGGGAATTCCTGCTCAAGGCCACGCTGTCGCCCGGCCCGGCCTATGCCGCGCTTCCCATCGCATGGTCAAGCAGCGACCCTTCTGTCGCTTTGGTCGATCAGCTGGGCACGGTCAGCGCCGTGGGCTACGGCGGCGTGGCGGTCATCACGGCGCAGGCGGGCGGCAAGAAGGCAAGCGCCACCGTCACGGTCAACCGCCCCAAGGCCCAAAGCGTATTGATTGAGACCGTCCCGCTCGATCTCGCGGCGGGCGATACCTTAAAGCTAAACGCCGCCGTTTTGCCCGCCGCCGCCGATCAAAGCGTCTCTTGGACGACAAGCGACAGCCGCGTGGCGACGGTCGCGCCCGACGGGCTTGTAACCGCGCGCAAGATGGGCAAGGTGGAAATCACCGCCACGGCAAACGGCAAGCGCGCGCACCTCGTGCTCATGATCGGTTCGGGCGGCGCCGCGCCCTCAACCGGCAGCGTCCGCCGCCGCGCGGTGCTGATCGCCGGTTCCGATGCGCCGGAGGACGGCAGCATGCTGGGCGACAGCTATGTGTTCGGCCATCAGGCGCTCGCGGCGCGCAACGCCTTTGCGCAATCGACCTTTGGCGGAAGCGGCGGCATCGAGACCGTCTCCTTTATCTTCAATCAAAAAAGCGGCAAGGACATTCTCCTGTCCCTCAAGAACGCGCTCAGGGAAGCGGACGACGACGACGTGAGCTACGTCTACATCTCCTGCCACGGCGCCGAACCGGCGGCGGACTCGGACAAGTACTTCATGCTGATGGGCACCGACTACAAAGGCGGTACCGGCTGGGTGGAAGCGGGCGAGCTCAGGGACGCGCTCGATCAAGTCAGGGGCAAGATCGTCGTCATGACGGAGTGCTGCTACGGCGGGCGCGTGATCGGCAAGAACGCTTCTTTGGCGGCGGCGGAGGCCTTCCTCAACGCCTTTGCAAAAAAGCGCGTATCAAGCAAGACCGGGGAACTGGCCACCGAGAAATACCAGGTGCTGTGTGCCGCGAGCCAGGACCAGTTGAGCTTTTTCAGCTACTACGACGAAGTCCAATACCCGGGCCTTCAAAACTGGTACGGCGCGGGCTTCTTCACCACGGCGCTTGGCGAAGCGACCGGCTGGGACGTGTGGAAGGGCGCGGCCACGCGCTGGTACGGCGATAAAAATTCAGACGGCAAGCTGACGCTACACGAGCTTTTGACCTATACCCGCGCGCGCGTTTTTGAGATTTACACCCAAATGGGCGTACATTACGACGACGGCCAGGGATCCGCCGGCGGCATGCAGCAGGTGGTGTGCTGGCCGGAAAACTCGCAATATGTGGTGTTTGAAAAGTAGTGTCCTTGAAAACCGCGCGAAAAAGTGATACACTACCATCCGAAGCACCAACCTCATTGGAAGAAGGAACCGAATGAACGCGACATACTATATAGAACGCATGCTCTCCTTCGCGCTGAGGCACAGCCTGATCGAAGAGATGGACACAGCCTACGCGCGAAACGGGCTGCTTGACGCGATGAAGCTCGATGCGCCGGAACCCTTTGAACCCGCAAGCGAGCCATTGCCCGCCACGCTGACCACCATCATTGAGCCGCTTGAGGCGATAGCCGCCCAGAGGGGCCTGATTGAGGATACCGAAGGCGCGCGCGAGCGCTTTGGCGTGCGGCTGTCGGGCATCATTACGCCGCCGCCCGGCAAGACGCGGGACACCTTCCGCGCGCTTTGCGAGCGGGAAGGTCCGCGAAAAGCGACCGATTGGTTCTACGGCATGTGCCGCGCGACCGATTACATCCGCGTCGATCACATCTTAAAGAACGTGCGCTTTACGGAAGACTCGCCCGCGGGCCCGCTCGAAATCACGATCAACCTCTCAAAGCCCGAGAAGGATCCGCGCGACATTGCTTTGGCGCTCACCGCGCCCAAGGTCGGCTACCCAAGTTGCATGCTCTGCCAAGAGAACCCGGGCTACGCCGGGCGCGCCGGCTATCCCGCGCGCCAGAACCACCGGATCGTGCCGGTCACGCTCGCGGGTGAAAACTTCTATTTGCAGTATTCGCCCTACCTCTACTATGAAGAACACTCGATTGTGCTCAACGAGCGGCACGTGCCCATGAAGATCGACCGGCGCGCGTTTCAAAAACTGTTCGATTTCGTGGACCAGTTCCCGCACTACATGATCGGCTCAAATGCCGACCTGCCCATCGTCGGCGGATCGATCTTAAGCCACGACCACTTTCAGGGCGGTGCGCACGTGTTCCCGATGGAAAAGGCGAAAGCCCGCGCAAAGCTCGATGCACCGGTTGCCGGTATAGAAGCACAAATCGTCGATTGGCCGATGAGCTGCGTGCGCCTTACGGGCGAGGACGCTTTGTCTCTCATCGGCATGAGCGTCAATATGCTGGACGCCTGGCGCGGGTACTCGGACGAGGGGCTCGGCATCCTGGCCATGACCGATCAAGCGCACAACACCATCACCCCCATCCTCAGGCGCGAGGGCGACCGGTACACCGTTCACCTTGTGCTGCGCAACAACCGCGTAAGCCCCGAACACCCGCTGGGCATCTTCCACCCGCACGCGGATTTGCACCACGTCAAGAAGGAGAACATCGGCCTGATCGAAGTGATGGGCCTGTTCATTTTGCCCGGGCGGCTGCTTGATGAATTTGGCGATGTCAAAGAATACTTAACCGGCGCGCGCCCGCTTGCCGACGCGCCGACGGAAGGCGAACGCGTGCTTAAGCACTATCCGTGGGTGAGGCAAATCGCTTCGGCCGAGGGTACGAACCTTACCGCGCAAGAGGCGGAAAACGCGCTTCGGCGCCATCTTGCCGTCAAATGCGCGCGGGTGCTGGCCGATGCGGGCGTATACAAGAAGGACGAACAAGGCACGCTGGGATTTATCAAGTTCCTTGAAACGCTGGGCTACCGCGCGCGTGTTTGAAGAAAGAAGAAAAGGGGTATTATGATGATACGGAGCGCGAAAGTGGTGCGCGTGGACGGCGTGCTGAAAGCTGAGCTGATTCGTTCGGAGGCGTGCGCCAAGTGCGGCGCGTGCCAGCACGGGCGTACGGAATCCATGTTCTATCCCTTGCCCAAGGGGAACTTCACGGAAGGGGACACGGTTGAAATCAGCCTGCCGGACGAGGGCGCGTTTGTCGCATCGCTCATCGCCTACGGCATCCCGCTCTTGTGCATGATCTTGGGGCTGGGCCTGGGCTTTCTGCTGGGGCTTCCCGAACTTTTGCAGGCGGCGCTGGCGCTGGGCGCGCTCGCGGTGGGTTATTTTGTGCTCAAGGCACTTGAGCCGCGCATAAAAAGAAGCGGCAAGTATTCCCCGCGTTACCCCTGCGCGGACGAGACAAAAAATGGAGGAACAAACCATGGCAATTAAGCATTTTACATCATCCGAGCTGACCGGCGAAGCACTCAGGGACAAGGGCGTTGTGCTGGTCGATTTCTGGGCGTCCTGGTGCGGCCCGTGCCGCATGATCGGCCCGGTGGTAGAGCGGCTTAGCGAGGATTACGCGGGCCGCGCGACGGTCGGCAAGCTCAACATCGATGAGGAGATGGCCGCCGCGGAAGGCTATCGCGTGACTTCCATCCCGACGCTGATTCTGTTCAAGGATGGGGTCGAGAAGGAGCGCGTGGTGGGCGCGCGCGGCCAGGAAGCGCTTGAAGAGCTGCTCGACAAGTACTGTTAACATTTGAGTCCCGCCGTGGGGCGCTGTACAAATCCTTACAATTCTGTGCTATACTATAGGGAGTAGATTGCAAGGTAGGCCCGAAATCAAGCGCCGGCAATTGCGGCGCTTTTTTCATCGGGTTTACGCGTAGGCACCATTTGAAATCTTGCGGGTGGGCGTCGCACGTTGCGGAGGCTTGTCTTCCGGGTCGCCCGAGGCCAGATTTCATCGCGGTTCTCTCAAAAGATTGAGCGAACCTCATCTTTTCGTGCTTTGCAAGGGAAGGCTCCCTTGTTTTCGTGCGTTCAAAGCAGTCCACTGGAAGGAGGCCTATATGGCGACTAGGAGCAAAAAACCCAAACAACAGACGAACGAGAAGCGTCTGCGCATCATTCCCCTCGGGGGCCTTGGCGAGATCGGCAAGAACATGACCGTATTTGAATACGGCGACGACATCATCGTGGTGGACGTGGGCTCGATCTTCCCCAAGGAAGACATGCCTGGCGTCGATCTCGTGATTCCGGACGTGACGTACCTGACCAAGAACGCCTCGCGCATCAGGGCGTACGTGATCACCCACGGGCATGAGGACCACATCGGCGCCTCGCCCTACATTTTCCGAAACCTGCCCGCGCCGGTCTACGGCACGCGGCTGACCCTGGCGCTGATTGAGCACAAGCTCAAGGAGCACCGCGTAAGCGGCACCCCGCTCAACGTGATCGAAGCGGGCGACAGCGTCAAAATCGGCGATTCGTTCGAAGTGGAATTTTTAAAAGCCAGCCACTCCATCGCGGGCGCGGTCATGCTGGCGATCAAGACGCCGGTGGGCACCGTGATCCACACCGGTGACTTCAAGGTGGACTTTACGCCCATCGACGACAAGGTGATGGACCTGGGACGCCTGGCGGAGCTTGGGCGCGAAGGCGTGCTGGCGCTGCTCGCGGACTCGACCAACGTCGAGCGCCCCGGCTACACCATGAGCGAAAAAACCGTTGGCGAGACTTTTATGAACCTGTTCGGCAAGGCCGAAGGGCGCATCATCATCGCGATGTTTGCCAGCAACGTCCACAGAATCCAGCAGGTCGTCGATTCGGCGGTCCGCTACAACCGCAAGGTGTGCCTGGTCGGGCGCAGCATGATCAACGTGTCCAAGGTGGCCATTCAGCTGGGCGACCTCAAGATTCCCGAGGGGCGCCTGATGTCGATCGACGACCTTGACCGCTACGACGACGACGAGATCGTGGTGCTCACGACCGGCAGCCAGGGCGAGCCGATGAGCGGCCTTGCGCGCATGGCGTTCGCCGAGCACAGGAAGCTCGAGGTCAAGGCGAGCGACATGGTGATCCTCTCGGCCACGCCCATCCCGGGCAACGAGAAATCGGTCTCGCGCGTCATCAACCAGTTGGTCAGGACCGGCGCGAACGTCATCTACGAAGCCATTGAGGAAGTGCACGTCTCGGGCCACGCCTGCCAGGAGGAACTCAAGCTGATCCACGCGCTGGCAAGCCCCAAGTTTTTCATCCCCGTGCACGGCGAGTACCGCCACCTCCACCACCACGCGCGGCTCGCGCTTTCGATGGGCATGCCGGAGGCCAACGTCCACATCATCGATACCGGCGACATCGTCGAGATGGGGCCGAACCGGCTGACGGTGGTCGGAAGCGTCCCCTCGGGCGAAGTGCTGATCGACGGGCTGGGCATTGGCGACGTGGGCGCGGTGGTGCTCAGAGACCGCAAGCACCTCTCCCAGGACGGGCTGTTGGTCGTCATCATGGCGGTGGACCACGATTCGGGCATGGTGGTATCCGGGCCCGACATCATCAGCCGCGGCTTTGTGTACATGCGCGAGGCCGACCAGTTGGTCGAAGGCACGAAGAACGCCGCCAGGAACGTGCTCGAATCATTCGGACGCATTGACCCGAGCGATTGGAACCACGTCAAGGGCGATGTGCGCGAAAGTGTGCAAAAGTACATCTACGACCACATCAAGCGCTCGCCGATGATTTTGCCGGTAATCGTAGAAATATGAACCAATCGCCGTGAATCCCCGTCGAAGGATTCATATGGAAGTAGGAGGCCCAACCGATGAACGTGTATGACCAGGCGCATCAATTGGCGCGCACCATGCGCGAAAGCGAAGAATTCAAAGAATACGAGCGCCTGCGCGAGACAGCCTATGCCGATTCGACCAACAAGGCGCTGCTCGACGAATACAAGCGCCTTCAGTACCGCATGCAGGCGCGCGTCGCGTCGGGCCAGCCGATGGAAGAGGACGAGCTCAAGCGCATGCAGCAAATCGCGTCTCTTTTGCAGTTCAACCCAGATGCTTCGGCCTATCTGATGGCGGAGTTCCGCTTTCAGAAGATGCTGGCGGACATCTACAAGATCCTGGCCGATGTCGCGGGGATCGACCTCGACCTGCTCACGCAGAACTAAACGGCTGAAAGGAATACTATGGCCAGAAACCGCTTCGAGCGCGGCGGGCGGCGGCGCGCCCCCGAGATGAACCGCTATACCCGCAAGACGCTGCACCGTGACCGCGAATACGGGCTGTACTGGTACGCCTGGCTGTGGAAAACCATCCGGCCCGTGCTGGTTTTGATCTGTTCGCTGGTGGTCGTGGTGGGCCTGGTCGCGACCGGGTGGATGAAGATCAACGAGAGCTTCCTGATGGCGGTCGAACCGGGCAATGCCGAGACGATCGACTTTGTGATCGAGAATGGCGAATTGGTCTCGACTGTCGCGAACAACCTGAGCAAGCAGGGCTTGGTGAGAAACCCGTCGATCTTCAAATACATCGTGCAGTTTCAGGGCCTGACCGCGAACCTGCAGGCCGGCAACTATCCGCTTTCAAAGGACATGGACGTCATGCAGGTGGTCGAGAAGCTGACCGAAGGCAGCGCCAGCAACGAGCGCACGATCACCATCATCCCCGGCTGGACCATCGACGAGGTGGCGGACTACCTGAAGCGCACCGGCGCGATCAAGGATACGGCCGAGTTTTTAAGCCTCTCAAACAACCTTGAGAAGTTCGAGGAACAGTCCTACGCGCTTGAGGACGCCGCCAAGATGGGCACGCTTCAGGGCCGCAAGTACCAGCTTGAGGGCTACCTCGCGCCCGACACCTACCGCGTCTACACCAACGCGACCGCGGAGGACATCATCAAGCGCCTTGTGCAGCAAACCGATACGGTGCGCGACGAAGTGTTCAACGCGCCGCCGCCGACCGAGGTCGTGCGCGATGAGACGGGCGAAATCGTCTACGACAACCTGGATGAGGAGGGCAACCCGATTGAGCAAGCGGTCTTTACGACCACGCTCAACAACGATCAGACCTTCATTCTGGCCTCGATCATCGAAAAGGAAGCCGGCATCAAGAGCGACTTTGCCAAGGTCGCGGCGGTCTTTCACAACCGCATTGAAAGGGGCATGCGCCTTGAATCCGACGCGACGGCCGCCTATCCCCTGGGCATAGACCGGATGATCCTGACCAGCGACGAGCTTTCCTCCGTCAACGGCTACAACACCTACACGAAGGACGGATTGCCGGTTGGCCCCATTTGCAACCCCTCGAAGGCGGCGCTTCAGGCGGCGCTGTACCCCAACACCGACTACATCTA
The DNA here is from genome assembly GCA_031551775.1 of Eubacteriales bacterium. Lineage (GTDB taxonomy): Bacteria > Bacillota > Clostridia > Christensenellales > Aristaeellaceae > Anaerozeibacter. The sequence goes on from JAVBND010000029.1 coordinate 38,862, forward strand.
CGACGGCTACCTGTACTTCTGCGCGGGCGATCCCGAAAAGAACGAGCTGGTCTTCGCCAAGACGCGCGAGGAGCACCTGGCCAACGTCGCCAAGTACCGTCCGCTGTGGGTCCAGCACGACGAGCGCGCAGCCCGCACAAAAGCCGCGGGCGGGCAATAACCATCTTGAATACACGTGCGCCCCGCTCACAAATGAGAGCGGGGCGCCAAGGGTGATCAAGCGCAATTGGAGGAAATGATACATGAATTGGCGCGCGTTTAAGCGCCGCGTCCATCTCTTTGATGAGACCGGTCTTGACGGGAGCACCATCCAGATCCTTCGCCTGATGATTTCTGCCGTCGCGTTTGGCATCGTGTGGACCAACGTGACCACCGGCGTCGCGCTGACCGGCTACCTCAAGGAGCTCGGCGCGACAGATACGCTGTACGGGCTGGTGTTTGCGCTGCCCGCGCTCGCCAACGCCTTTCAGTTCCTGTGCTCCTACATGCTCGAAAGGACGCTCAAGCCCCGCAAGATGATCCTGATCTCGGGGCTCATTCAGCGCCTGATTTGGGTTCCCATTGCCTTCATCCCCTTCTTCATCCCCTCCTCAAACGCTGCGCTGCGCCTGACCGCCGCCGTCGTCATGGCGCTGGTCTCATCCAGCATGGCCCCCTTCGTCAACGTGTCTTTTTACACCATCGCGACCACCGTGCCCATGCGCATCCGCGGGCGCTACTTTGCCACCCGCAGCCGCGTGTCCACGCTGGTCGGGCTGGTCATAGGCCTTTTGATCGGCGTGCTGCTCGATGCTTTGCCCGGATTTACCGGCTATGCCGTGGTGTTCTCGCTCGCGGGCGTGTTCGGCGCGCTTGACATTCTTTGCTACCTGCGCATGAAGGAATTGCCCATGACCGCGGGTGAAAAACGCGAGGGGCTCCTGCCCATGCTGTTGCAGGTGCTCAAGGACAAAGCGTACATGCGCACCGTGCTCGTGCTCTCCGCGTGGCTGTTCACCGTGCAGATGACCAGCCCCTACAACAATGTTTACGCGCGATCGGTGCTCTCAATCTCAAACTTCGGCATCATCCTGACCGGGCAGGTCGCGAGCAACCTGTTCCTGGTTTTGTTTATCTCGCGCTGGGGCCGCGCCATTGACAGTTACGGAAACCGTCCGGTGCTTCTCGTAAGCGCGTTCCTGGCGGCGCTTTATCCGCTTATGTGGACGCGCATGGCCGCGAACTCGTTTTTCACCCTGCCGCTCATCTTCTTCTCCAACGCGTTCAGCGGCGGCGTTTATTGCGCGGTCGATCTGACGCTTCAAAACCTGTTTATGGGAGGGGCCAGGGAGAAGAACCGCTCGATGTACTTCGCGGTGTACTTCCTGTTCTCACAGCTTTTTGGTATGGCGCTGGGTTCGACCGTCGGCGGGTTCCTGCTCGACAACGTGTTCTCGGGCGTTGATCGGGCCGCCATCCTGCTCGCGGGCGCGCCGTTCACCCGCTACAACGCGCTGTTCGTGCTGGGCGGGATTGCGCGCATGGGCGTCGTGCTGCTCTTGCTTGTCAGGCTGCGCGAGGAAAACTCCAAGCGCGTCGAGGACCTGCTCGCGGGGGGGCGCGTGGCCCTTCAGTACCGCGTACACGCCCTGCGCGCGTTCTTCATCAGGAAGAAACTGCGCCGCGAATATGAACGCGAAATGTTTGAAGCCGGAAAGGACGGGGACGTCAATATATGAGTGAACCGCTCAGAAGTGAAGTGCGCCCGGAAAATACATGGGCGCTTGAGGACATCTTTCCGTCTGACGATCGGTGGGAGGATGCCTTTTCAAATGCGAAATCCGCCATCCGGGCGCTTGCCCGGTTCAAGGGGCTCCTTCAAAACCGCGCACGCCTGCTCGAAGCGCTTGATGCTTATTTCAGCGCGGCCAGGTCAATTGACGCGCTGAACACCTACGCCGCCATGCGCCGGGACGAGGATACCGCGCGGCCCAAGTACCAGGCGCTGTCGGACCGCGCGCGCGCGCTGGCGACCGAGTTTGACGCCGAGAGCAGCTTCATCGCGCCGGAACTGGCTTTGATTGATGCGGCGGCGCTTGAGGAAACCGCGCGGGACCCCGCTTTTTCCGATTACGATGTGTTCCTGCGCGAGACCCTGCGCGCCCGGGCGCACACCTTAAGCGCCGGGGAAGAGCGCGTGCTCGCGCTCGCGGGCGACATGAGCATGGCCGCGCGGGAGGTCTATGAACTCCTGACCAGCGCCGACATGCGCTTTGACGAAATCATCGGCGAGGACGGCGGCAAGATCCAAATCACCCAGGGCAGCTATGTGAAGACGCTCATGAGCCGCGACCGTCGCGTGCGCCAGGACGCCTACCGGTCCTACTACAAAACGTACATGGCCTGCGAAAACGCCATCCCCGCCGCCTACGCGGGCTCGGTCAAGGCCGATCAGTTCTACGCCTGCGCGCGGGGGTTTGCCTCCTGCCGCGATCAGGCGCTGTTTCAAGACAACATCCCGCCATCGGTCTACGACAACCTGATCGGAGAAACCCGGCGGCACCTGCCATCGCTGAACCGCCTGCTCACGGTGAACGCGCGCCTGATCGGGCTTGACAAACTTGCGATGTGCGACATGTACGTGCCCGCGGTTTCTGATTTTTCGCTGTCGCTTCCGTTTGATGAAGCCTATGACTTGGTGGCAGAGTGCCTTTCGCCGCTTGGAAGCGATTACCAGGAAGTGCTCCGGCGCGCAAAGCGCGAGCGCTGGATTGATCCCTACGAGAACAAGAACAAGCATCCCGGCGCGTACGCGTGGGGGACATACGATGCGCATCCCTACGTTTTGCTCAATTACCACGAGAACCTGGACGGCCTGTTGACCGTCGCGCACGAGATGGGCCACGCCATGCACACGTATTATTCGGCAAAGGCCCAGCCCTACCCCAAGGCCGATTATTCGATGTTTGCCGCCGAGGTGGCGTCAACCGTCAATGAGGTGCTGGTGCTGAGCGAACTCATGAAGCGCCATGAGGCGCGCAATGCGCAGGCATACCTCCTGTACCACCTGCTCGATGCCTACCGCTCGACGCTGTTTCGCCAGGTCATGTTTGCCGAATTTGAGCGCGAAACGCATTTGATGGCCGAGCGCGGCGCGGCGCTGACCGGCGAAAGCCTGAACAAGCTGTACGATGACCTGAACCGGGCCTACTACCCGTCGGTTGACCAGGGACCGGAGGCCGCCTATGAGTGGATGCGCATCCCCCACTTCTACCGCGCGTTCTACGTGTTCGTGTACGCGACCGGGTTCTCAGCCGCGACCGCCATCGCGTCCGCCCTCCTTGAAAAGGGCGAAAGCGCGCAAAAGGGCTACCGCGCGTTCCTCGCGGCGGGCGGGAGCCTGTTCCCCATCGAAGCGCTCCGCCTCGCGGGCATCGACATGGCCTCGCCCGAGCCGGTCGCGCGCGCGCTTGACCTGTTTGAGAAAATGCTTGCGCGGTACGAAAAGGTTGCCGGGTGACTGCGCCAAGGTCCCGGGTATTGCCACGAAAGAAGCTGAAGATCCATGAACCAGGCCCTTGCCATGGTAGAGTCCATCGGCGTGCTTTTCATCATAGCGTTTGTCGGCCTGATTGCCAGGCGCGCAGGGCTGCTCGGTGAATCCGTCATCAAGGGCGTAACCGCGCTCCTGCTCTTTGTCAGCCAACCCGCGCTGATGCTCTCGGTGACGCAGCAAAGCCACAACCCCGGAATGCTGAGCGCTTTCCTGCTCGCGGCGGGGGTGACCTATGTGTTTTTGGGCGCGCTGCAGGGAATCGCATACGCGCTTTTTAAGCGCAAGGGCGAAAAATTGCGCGCGGTCATGGCGATCGTCGCGGTGATGCCCAACGTGGGCTTTTTCGGCATACCGATCATCGAGAGCCTCTATGGCGCCGAGGGGCTGTTGTACCTGGCGGCGTTCATCATCGGTTTTAACCTGTCCCTTTGGACCGTCAGCGTGACGCTGTTCACCGGCTTTCAGGCAAAATCGCTCCTGAACCTCATAAGCCCGACCTTTATCGCGGTCGTGATCGGCACGGCGCTGTTCGCCCTGAACATCGCGCTGCCCGCGCTCCTTCGCCGAAGCATTGATTCGATCGCCTCCATCAACACGCCGCTTTCCATGATGCTGATGGGCGCGCGCCTTGAGGCGCTCAGGCCCCGCGACCTGATCGACAAAAACCTGTGGATCACCTCGCTTTGCAAGCTGGTCGCGATGCCGCTGGCGATGATGGGCGTTTTGAAGCTCCTTGGGCTTCACGGCATGATGGCGAGCGTCATGGTGCTGGCCGCGTCCATGCCATCGGGCGCCAACACGCAGATGTTCGCCGAGCGCTATGACCGAGACGCCGCCTTCGCCGCCAAGGGCATCTCGGTCACCACGCTGCTGTGCGCCGTGACGCTGCCGCTGATCAATCTCTTTTGGGGCGTTTAGATTCCGTTTCTCCGCTTGCCACCTTTGAGCGGCCATGGCATACCATGCCGTTTCCGATACGCCCATGCAAACGGGGACGAACGCGATCTCGCGCTCGTCCCCGTTTGCTTTGCCTCATGCCAAGGCGCGGGGATTGGGGTCACACCCACTTCTCGTACTCATTGCACAAGGGGTTGAGCGGCGCTTCATCTTCCTCAATGTCGGCAAAGCGCGCGATTTCTTCCAGGAAGTAGTTGTCGGTCATGTCGTCGTTGATTTTTGATACTTCGCCGACCACCAGGTCGCCGCTCCCGGCGAGGGGGCCGAAGATGTGCGCGACGTAGGGCGGCAGGGTGACGGACGCGCCCTTTGAGACCGAAATCGTCTCGCCGGATTCAAACGTGCGCGCGACGCCGTCCATGAAGACCGTGACCTTTTCGTGGGTCTCTTTTCCCGTTGCGGGATCGACCGAAAAGAGCTTGAGGAAGAGCGTGCCGCCCGCGCGGTTGATGATGTCCTCGGTTTTGTAGACGTGGTAGTGCTTGGGCAGGCGCTGGCCATCCTTCATCAGGATGTACTTCTCGCAATAGGGCACGCCGACGTTCGGGTCGTCCATGAGGCCGTTCCTGAGCGTAAAGAGCACCGCGCCCAGCGTCTCAAATTCGCCCCGGCCGTAGTCGCTGATGTCCCAACCCAGCATGGTCTTCTTGATGCCGCCGATTTCCTCCGCGCGCGCCTTCCAGTCCTCCACAGACCAATAAGCCAGTTCCGGCAGACGGATGTTGCTTTTTTCCAACAGGTCGTTCGACCACCTGATCCACGCGTTGACTTCAGAGCGTTTCATGCGCCGTTCCCTCCGTTTGCTTGGTAATCGCTGCCTTATAGTATAGCGCAACTTTCGCCGCTTGGCAACCGGAAGCGCGTCTCAACCAATCAGGGGTCAGTCCCCGGATTGGTGATTAGAAACAGACTCTAGCCTATGTGACGCGCTGCGGAGTCGGCAGCGATGCGGCCCATCGTCGAGCACAGCGCCAGGCAGGCGCCGCCCAGGTTCCCTTCGTCGAAGAAGTCGCGGGAAGAGATGTAGCCGGCGGCGTAAAGCCCGCCGATGGCGCTGCCGTCTTCGCGCAGCACCTGGGCATCCGTGGAGGTTGCGATGCCGTGCACCAGGTCGTTGTTGACAAAGACGTACTTCACGGCGTAGTACGGGGCTTTGTCGATGGCGCTTAGCAGCCCGCTCGCCTTGCCGTACCGCTCATCCACGCCGTTTGCGCAGGATTGGTTGTACAGGGCGATTTCGGACGATAGAACAAGGGGATCGACCTGAATGGCCTTGGCCAGTTCCTCCACGGTATCGGCTTTAAAATATACATCGTCGGTCTCAACCAATGCGTCGTAAGCCTGGGTCCGGCCGAGCTCCTCCAGAAGTTCGGCGTCGTAGATGCCGTAGTAGCCGTTGAGGTCGTCAAGGTTTTCATAGAAATTGACCACGCGCCCGGTTTCGGAGCAATTGCGCGTGCCTGAGAAACTGACGAACATGGACGCCGGCGTGCTGTCTCCGTAGCAGCTGTCGCCGTTTTCGGTCTGAAGGGCTTTGATCGGATATTGATTGGCGTTTGCGCCCGCTACGAAAGGATCGTCGTACAACACGGCGCCGGCATCCAGCGCCATCAGGATGCCCGTTCCCGTATCTCCGATGGAGCAGGCGCTCAACTGCCCCTGCGTCTGAGGCAGGTAGCGGGCCTTGAGCGCTTCGTTGTGGGAATAGCTGCCGGTCGCGAGAATCACAGCCTTGGCGTTGAGGGTCAGCGTCCCGTTCTTCTGCCGGCAACGAACGCCCGTCACCGAACCCTGGTCGTCTTGAATCAGGCCGGTGGCCTCTGTGCCCAATAGCAGCGTGCCGCCCTTGCCCGTATAGTAGTTTTCAATCCCGGCGGTCAGGAAATTGCCCTTGAAGAGCTTGATGTGCTCATACCCTTCGGGCGCGACTGTGTCGATGTAGGTGCCCGCCTCGTCGCTCACGCGCATTTCAATGCCCATGTCCTCCCGGAACCAGCGGATGGTTTCCGTGGATTGACGGAGCATGTTTGTCAGCTTGTCCATGTTTGGGTACTGGTCGGACGCGCCGGCACGGCCGATCTTCGAAGCGTTCAGCCAGGTATCGAGCACGGCGTCGTACTTGTCCGCCTGGGTGGCGACGCGGAAAGACCCGCCGGAAAACTTCGCGCAGCCGCCTGTAATGTCGAGCTGTTCCACAAGCACGACATCGACGCCCATGTCGAGCAGCCGGCTGGCGGCAGACAAACCAGCGATGCCGGCCCCGACCACCGCCACGTCGCAGTCCATCTCCGTATCCACTTCCTCAACCGGCCCGGCGGCGCGAAGCGCCTCAACGTCCGCGCCCGCCTTGCCCAGCGCGTCCTCGATGGCGCCGAGCAAGCCCCGGCTGGTGTTCGTCGCGCCGCTGACGCCGTCCACGGCCAGGCTCTGGGCTTCCAAGACGCCTCTTGGGATCACGCTGTACGGCTTTTCGCACATGTAAAATGTCTCGCGCGATTCCACGATGTCGATGGCTGTGATCGCGTCCTTTGTGACCCTCACGTCCACGACGATCGCGCCGTTGTTGCCGTAACCCGTCCCCGAGTAGGTTCCGGGCGTATAGGCCCCCTCCTGCGCGACAGCCGCTCCCGCGAACGATTGAACACAAAGCAACAGAACCAGCATCCAAGTCAAGGTTCTTTTCATGGCTCTCTCCCCCTTCATAAATCAGGCGAAACGCGTTCACCGATAAAATGATATCAATAAATGTTTCAAAAGGCCAATGCCTTAATCGCATTTCGGGGCGCTTTCATGAAATAATATTATGGGTCGTAATGCTGGCCGTTCTTGAAGAACGCGTCGATCAAGGCGCACGCGGGGTTCTTGCCCGCGCTCAGCCACGCCGCGACCGGCCCGATGTCCGGCGAGAAGTCCGATATGGGCAGGGCCGCCACAAATTGGTTGTGCAGGACCTGCGCGCAACTGCTGACCAGCCCGATGGCGTTGTTGAGGTAAACATCCACGAGCATGTCCGCGATGGTGGTTGCTACGCGCGGTTCAAAAGGCTGAAATTTCCGGTCAAAGATTTCTTGTATATTGCTGCTGCACTCCGGCAGACTGGCGGGGTCGAATGAAACCAGCAGTTCGTTGCGCAAATCGCTCAGCGCAACGCAGCTTTGCCCGCTCAAGGGGTGTTTTCGGTTGATGAGCACGTATTCCATCCCGGGGCAGAAGCGGTGATAGCGGATGTCCGGGTGTCCCTCGACCATGTGGAAAGGCAGCAAGGCCCAATCCAGCGTTCCTTTTTTCAGCATGCCGATAAGCGATGTGGATTCCTCCCGGTAGACCTCGAATTCAATGTCCGGATATTCTTCCTTAAGGCGCGAGAGCCGTTCGGCGAAAAACAGAATGTGCAGGTGGAAATGATACCCCAGTTTTAATCCCAGGTGCTTGGGCTGCCCGACGCGCCGTATTTCATGCGCCATTTTTTCGCTGTCGTTGAGCAGTTTTTTTCCCAGCCGGTAGCAATGCCAGCCTTCCTTGGTCAGCGTGATCGAAGAGCCGTTGCGCTCAAACAAAGCGCAGTCCAGTTCGCTTTCCAGTTCCTGGATCGCCCGGCTGAGCGCCGGCTGCGTGACAAAGCACTGGGCGGCGGCCTGGGTAAAGCTCAAACAATCCGCAACCGCTATGAAATAGCCGATGTTTTTTAGCGTCATACGCAGCCCGCCCTTCAAAATGACTTCATATCAGTATAGCGCATATGGAAAGCGGTTTCAACACGCCGCGACCAATCCGGGGACTGACCCCTGATTGAATGGTTACACGACCAATCCGGGGTCAGTCCCCGGATTGGTCGCGGCGATGATGAGATGCGCGGCTTGCGTTTTTGCCGCTTTATCGCTATACTGGAACAGGATAATGCGCAGGCATGAAAGAGGCGGGTTCATGGAAATTTTGAAGATTCTCGCGCGTGAGTTTTCTTTAAGCGAGGCGCGCGTGGCCGCGACCGTTCAGCTGATCGAGGACGGCAACACCATTCCCTTTATCGCCAGGTACCGCAAGGAAGCGACCGGGTCGCTTGACGACCAGGTGCTCAGGGAACTGGGGGAGCGCCTTGATTACCTGAAATCGCTTGATAAGCGGCGCGCCGAGATCGAAGGCGCGCTGGTGAGCCAGGGCGTCCTGACGGACGAGCTGTCTTCGGCGCTTGAAAAAGCTTCCACGCTTGCCGAGCTCGACGACGTTTACCGCCCCTATCGGCCCAAGCGCCGCACCCGCGCCACCATCGCGCGCGAGCGCGGGCTTGAACCGCTTGCGCTCAAGCTCATGCTGCAAATGAAAACCGATCCCGCGCCCGAGGCCATGGCGGCCTCCTTCGTCGATCCTGAGCAGGATGTGCCGGATATAGATGCGGCGCTGTCGGGCGCGCGCGACATCATCGCCGAGACCGTCTCGGACGACGCGGCCTGCCGCGCGCGGCTGCGCGCGCTCTCGCGCGCAAGCGGGCAACTCACAAGCGCCAAAGCCAAGGACGAGGACAGCGTATACCGCATGTACTACGAATACCGGGAGCCGGTCTCGCGCATGCCCGGCCACAGGATTCTGGCTGTCAACCGGGGCGAAAAAGAGGAATTTTTGAAGGTCGCGGTCGAGGTGGACGGCGAGCGGGCTTTGAACATTTTACGAAGCGCGTTCGTCCGGCCCGGCGCGCCTTCAAGCGTTCAGGTGGAATTGGCCTGTGAGGACGCGTGGGCGCGGCTGATAGAGCCCTCGCTCGAGCGCGAAACGCGAAGCGAATTGACCGAGCGCGCAGAGAAAGCCGCCATCAAGGTCTTCGCCGATAACCTTCGCCAGCTCCTCATGCAGCCGCCCATCAAGGGGAAGGTGACCCTCGGCGTCGATCCCGGCTTTCGCACCGGCTGCAAGCTGGCCGTTGTGGACGAGAACGGCAAGGTGCTTGAAACCGGCGTCGGGCATTTCACCATCCCGGGTCAGGCGCGGCTGATGGAGGAAGCGGATAGAATCGTGCGCGGCATGATCGCGCGCCACGCCGTCACAGCCATCGCCATCGGCAACGGCACCGCGTCGCGCGAGGCCGAGGCGTTTGTCGCGGGCGTCATCCGTGGCATGGAAGGCGTTTCCTACATGATCGTAAGCGAAGCGGGCGCGTCGGTTTACTCGGCCTCAAAGCTCGCCGCCGAGGAGTTCCCCGAGTACGATGTGTCGCTCAGGAGCGCGGTGTCGATCGCGCGGCGCATGCAGGACCCGCTGGCGGAATTGGTCAAGATCGACCCCAAGTCGATCGGCGTGGGCCAGTACCAGCACGACCTCAAGGGCGCGGAACTGAATCAGGCGCTTTCGGGCGTGGTCGAGGGGTGCGTAAACTCGGTGGGCGTCGATCTTCTTACCGCGTCGGCGCCGCTGCTCGGCTACGTGGCGGGCATCGGTCCGGCTCTTGCGAAGAACATCGTCAGCTACCGCGAGGAAAACGGGTTTCAGAGCCGCGCGCAGCTCAAGAAGGTGCCAAAGCTCGGCCCGCGCGCGTTTGAGCAGTGCGCGGGGTTCCTGCGCGTGACAAACGGGAAGAATCCGCTCGACGCCACGGCGGTGCATCCGGAATCCTATCAAGCCGCCGATGCGCTGCTCAAAAGGCTCGGGCACAACCCGAAGGAGCTGGGCGCGCTCAATGGGCTTGGCGATCAGGTTCGGGAAATCGGCGAGAAGAACCTTGCAAAGGAACTGGGCATCGGTGAAATGACGCTGAAGGATATCGTAGGGGAACTGATGAAGCCGGGCCGCGACCCGCGCGACGATTTGCCCAAGCCGCTGCTTCGAACCGACGTGCTCAGCGTCAAGGACCTGGTTCCCGGCATGGAACTGACCGGCACGGTCCGCAACGTGGCCGATTTTGGCGCGTTTGTCGATATCGGCGTGCATCAGGACGGGTTGGTTCACGTATCGCGCCTGGCCAGCCGCTTCATCCGCCACCCGTCCGAAGCCGTCAAGGTGGGCGACGTGGTCAAGTGCTGGGTGGTCGAGGTGGACGAAAAGAAAGGGCGAATCTCATTGACCATGGTCCAGTAGGCCTTAACAGAATACTGTATGCAAAAGAAAGGGGAAAGATACCGATGAAGAAACTGCTGGCAATCCTTGTGATCCTGATGCTCCTGGCGCCTTGCGCGCTGGCCGAGGGCGGCACGCGCGCATCTCTCAACCTGACCGGCGCCGAGCTGTTTTCCGGCGGGCAACTGGTGATGGACCTTTCGAAGCTGGGCCTTCACTTTGAGGGCGTACTGGCCGAGGGCGGCGCTTCGGGAAAGGTGACCTTCACGGCGGACAGGCACGCCTACGACGCGACCCTGGCGGTTGAAGAGGACGGTGCAACCGTCTTGACCTCCATTCTTCCGGACGCCTATCGCATGGCGTTTGAGGAAGCGGCCCAGGCGCTTCCGGTGGGGAGTGTCGATGTTTCCGCGTTTGCAGGCGGCGAAATTCCGGTGGGCGTCGATCTGTCAAGCCCCTACGCGGCGGCCGGCGCGCTCTTGGACAAGCTGGACGCGGCGCTTGCCGGGGGCGCGTACGCACAAGCGGCGGCTGAAGGCGAGATTTCCCTGTGGAGCGGCGAAACGCTGAAAAGCGACAGGTCAGAAACCTTCGAGGTCCGGGACATCTCCCTGGCCGAATTCGGCGACGCCAAGGGGCGCACCTACGCCCTCACGGGCAAGCGCCACAACATTCCTGAGGACGAAAAAAACCAGCAGCTGGCCATGACGGTGTACGACATGGAACTGGAAGTCTTCGGCCCCAAGGGCAAGCCGCTCGGAAAGTACCCGGCGCAGTTCTACGCCTATGCCTCAGCGGACCCAAGCGCGCGCAGCCTGACGGTCGAGGCGAAAGAAGACGCCGTCGTGGCGCTGTACGCGGGCTCGGACGGTGAGACCGACAACGTCACTTTGCACCTCGCCAGCGCGCGCGCGGATCAAAACCCGGTGATCCTCATGGTCAACAATTTGCGCATCGAAGGCGAATACGGCAAGGGCGACATGGTGATGTGGGCTTTGAGCGCGCCCGAACAGGCGAGCGAAATCTATCTCAACGACGTGCGCGACGACGCGGGCACCTACCATGCGGTCACCCTTACCTATGAAGCCGATGGCCAGTCCGGCGAGCTGTTCTACGAAGGCGCGGTTTCAAGCGGCGAAAGCGGCTACCGGGAGGAGGGAACGGTTACCTGGACCGACGGCAATACCGAACTCCGGTTCAACGCGGCCTACGAGACGGAAAGCGGATATGCCGGGGCGCTTTATGACCTGGGCGGCAAGGCCGTGGTTGACGCGTCGAAACTCGACGCGCAGCAGCTGGCCGCGCTTCAAAACCAGGCCGTGACTTCGCTCATGAGCGTCATGGGCGCAATCCTGCAAGCCGCGCCCGACGCGAGCGTTTTGCTGGACGGCCTAATGGCCGGCCAGTAGCCGGTCAAGGGCAACCAGGAAGGCCTCGTCCTGCGCTTTTTCGCGCTTGGCGGGGCCTTTTACGCGCCCGCCCGCCATGCGGATTTTGCGCGACTGGTGGCGCGACATGAGCAGGGCATCGATGTTGAATTCTGTGTAGATCAGCCCGTTTTGGCTGAGCGCCTTCGCGCGCCTGCCAAGGCACATCGCGGCCAGGCCGTAATCCTGCGTGACCACCACGTCGCCCGGCTCCACAAGGTTGACCAGGTAAAAATCGGCGCTGTCGCTGCCCTTGGACACGGTAATGGTCGTCGCGCCCTCGCGCGCCATTTCGTGCGCTTCATCGCAAACCAGCGTGACCGGAACGCCGGCTTTCGCCGCGCGCTCAATGGAAAGGTTCACCACCGGGCATCCGTCCGCGTCAATCAAGAGCCTCATGCGCCCTCCTCCGCCGCGATGACGACGCCCAGGAGCTTTGCCAGATCGCACGCCTGGGCGGGGGTTACAATGGCCCCCTTGAGCTCGCCGCCCGTCAGCTTGATCCCGTCGATTTCGCACGACCTGAGGTCAAGCCCCTGAAGACGCATCCCGCCGATCTCAGCGCCTGAGAGCGTCGTTTTCTCGAAGGCGAGGCCGATGACCTTGTTTGCGAGGAAGGCGGCGCCCGCCATGTCGCAGGAAGCAAAAATGACCGAGTGCAGCTTCGCGCGCGAGAGGTTGACGTAGGACAAAAGCGATTCAGCAAACAGGGCGTTTGAAAGCGAGGCTTCCGACAGGTCCGCGCCCACAAGGCGTGAGGACAGGATTTCTGTGCGCGTGAAGGCGGCCTTGCGCAAGGCGGCGTTTGAAAAATCGCACCGCTCAAAGGTGCAGTCGGTAAACGAGAGCCACTTGATTTTAAGATTTAAAAAGCGGCAGCGCACGAACGCGCACCCGGAAAATTCCAGCCGTTCGCCCTCCAGTTCGGCAATCGCGCCATCCTCAAACAGCAGCCCAGCGATTTCCTCGCGCGCTTCCACCGCGTTTTCGGCGGCGGCCGCCAGGCAGCCGCCCGGCGCGGGATTCAAGACGCCCGGTTTCAACAGCTTCATCAATCAATCACCCCACGCGCGATTGTACCACGCGGCAAGCGGGCAGTCAACCGGGCCTCGCTTGGGGCGCGCCAAATCTCTTCAATCAAGCTCTGATTTCTTCCCGCCGCTCTTGTGCAAGTACATCCAGGCGCTGCACACAATTCCTGCGCCCACTTTTTGTATTTCATTATATTTACAAATGTGCGGAATTTATGGTATTATATGAACAAAACACTTTGGGGGGATATTTATGCGCCGCTGGATATGTGCAATGCTGGTTGTTCTGCTAATGGGTGTTGTTCTTACTGCACAGGCGTCGGAAGTCCAGGGTGAAATGAACGCGCCGAACCCGCAGCTGCATACCGCAACAAAGCCGGTGAGCAAGGCGCCTTATGTAAATATCTGGGGAACGACGGTTACCCAAAATGATCCTGGTCACGTGATTGTGCAGGTAGAGATTTTATGGCCTGGACCCGGTTCCATCACGGTACAAGAAATGGGTCTCTATATTCAGAAGAATAATGAAGAACCCGTGCGTTCGAAAGGTCCGAAGGATTACACCTTCACGAGGTTAACCAATAAATTCAACTATAACCTGCGTACTTTGGATTCTGGCAGTATTTATACGGTGTGGCCTTATGTTGTCATGTACGACGAGGAATTCACGTATTCCAGCGCGCGCTTTACCACAAAAGGATCGACGGTTACCCTGAGCGAAACGGCCATCGAGCTGACCGTCGGCACAACGAGACAACTGACGGCCAGCAGCTCGACCGCCGAGGCGATCCCTGAACTTACTTGGTCATCACGCAACACCAATGTGGCTACTGTATCTTCTAACGGCCTTGTAACCGGTATTGCGCCCGGCAACACAACAGTAACCGTCGCCGCGGAAAACGGTGTCCCTGCCACTTGCGATGTGACGGTTCACAAAACGCAGGGCGGCATCACCATCGCCCCTAATGCAGTCACGATTCGCAAGAAAGAATCATTCCGATTAGAAGCAAACACGCTATCCGGGTTGCCGGTTTCTGGAATCGCGTGGACGAGCAGTGATCCCACCATTGCAAAAGTGTCCCCGGACGGTATGGTTACCGGGGTGAAGAACGGATCTGTGAAGATAACCGCCACGACCCAGGATGGGTCTAACTACAGCGCGGAAGCGCTGGTTAACGTAGACAATATCTCCCTTCGCCTTGACAAAACCAAGCTGACCATCAATGGCAGCAATATAGAAAAGTTGCAGGCCATTGTAAATCCAAATGGAGTCAATCGCCCTGTGATTTGGAGCAGCAGCAATACGGAAGTGATTGCTGTCAGCGCGGACGGTACACTCATGCCACAGCGCGCCGGTAAAGCGAAGATCACCGCCAAGATCAGCGACAAAATCAAGGCGTCTTGCGCAGTGACCGTAAAAGTCGGTGTCGGCAATTGGACGCTGTCCAAGGGAATCGACGTGGGTGAAGAGGAGCGCGTCGATTTAAACAAACTCATCTCCTCCCTTGACGATGTAAGCGCGGAGGATTTGAGTTGGAGCATCTCCAAGGACAGCTTGGCATACCGCGAGGGCGATACCCTCGTCATTACAGGCAAGGCCGGCAAGCAATTCACGTTGACATCCGGCGCTGGCACGCTTCAGCAAAGCAGCTGTGTCGTCAAAATCCGAAAGACTCCCACGAAGATCCTTGTGAACGACTATACCTATCACCAGGGCCGATATTATAAGATCAAGGTGGGTGAGGAAATCACAGCGCGCCTGACATTTGAGCCGGGGGGAAGCCAGACATGCCATAATGTGATCTGGGACTGCAAGGAAGCAAGTATCGTGAGCATCACACCGCAGGAGGAAAAGGTCAAGATCGTCGGACTCAAGCCCGGTTTCGCCAATGTTCTCGTGCATTCTCCTGATGGCAAAGCAACATATGCGATCGTGGTAAACGTAACCAACGACACCGACGAGCAAGTGGTGAACGCTGCACTGCGCTCCCCGGCTTCGTTTGACAAGCAAATGGCTAACTTCTGTCTGAAGTCCTGTCAAATGACATCTGAAAGTCATCGGTCCGAGGCAAATAAGCACTATTCGGGCGCCGGCTTTACATTTGTGGATTTCTTCGGCTACGAGAAGCGGTGGGGGGACGAATTCAGGCGCATTCGGTGGACACCACAGATCAGCTTTGCATACCGCATGCAGCCGGATACAAATGAATTGGTGTGTTTCATCGCATTTCGCGGCACGGATTTTTCGCTCAAAGAATATGATAGCTGGGCAACCGACCTGACTGCCGCAGCCAATTTGCAGGGAACGCACATCGGTTTTGCCAATATGGCAGAAAATATGAAAAAAATAGAGCCCAAAATTCCTGTAAAAGTCAATGGGACCACGATGATGCTTTCTCAGTTGCTAGACGCTATCGAAAATAAGCGCACCGATGTTCGTTTAAAGTTCATCATCACCGGGCACAGCTTGGGCGGTGCATTGACCTACCCGTACGCTGAAACCCTGATGGAGCGTGGTATCAAAAGCGACGACATCATCGTGTATACTTTCGCTGCGCCAAAACCTTACACGCCTCTTCGCCGCAACCAGTTGCAAAGCGCTTTCCCCAATGCGTTCAATGTGAATCTGACATCCGACAAAGTACCTGTTCTGGGCGTACTTGGCGGCATCGGCGATAAACCTGGCAAGAATTTTCCTGTGAACAACGACGACCGCCAAGCGTATTACATTTCGCTGATCAAGGAAGGCAAGTTCTTCTGGGCGCATGACCAAAATGTGTACCGCACAGCATTTGCCTATGACATGAGGGCAAGTAACTAGGTAAGCGCTGATCAATTCGGTTGCGAGATGGGTTTTGATTTTTCGTTCAGGCGCGCTCGCAGAACCCGAAGGCGTAGCAGCGCTACGTCGAGTGTTTCTGCAGGCGTGTATGGGCGGAAAAGCAGAATCTAGATCGTGATCGAATTGATCAGTGCTTACTTAGGTTCCTCCCCCGCTCAATCCTGCGCCAGATGTACAGAAGCGCCAGTGCCGCGACCCCGCCAAGCGCCGCGCCGCCCGCGTCGATCAGGACGTCGGTCAGCTGAGCGCCGCGCCCCGGCACTGACAACTGATGAAATTCGTCAATCACCGCGTACAGCGTCGATGCGCCCCAGGCAATCGAAACAGCGCGCCACTTTTCAAGGTTGTTAAGCGCCAGCGTCAAAAAAAGGCACAGCATGGCGTATTCCAGCACGTGCGCGCCCTTGCGCGTCAGGTGGTGGTAGTTTTCGATCACATTTTCCCGCTCGGGTCCCGGCAGGCTGTCAAACCCCGGCGTGACCGCGCGCGCCACAATTTTCGCCACTTGGACGCTTTGCTGGCTCGACGTGGCGCCGTCCTGGGCCGACATGGAAAAGATGAGGACCGCCATAAAGGCGACCAATATCCAAAGAGCGATGGTGAGGTTTCTTTTGACCAATTGAGGCTCCGTTCCTTGGCCGCGCCCAGATAAGCGCCGATCGTCCCGCCAACCGGCAAGCAAACAAATCAGCGCTTACGGCCAATGTTTTCCACTCTTTGGCGTATGCCCGCATGAAAAAGTTCGATAGAAATGATATGCCGCGTTCCTTCCCTATATGCCCGGGGGGAATTTTGTGCTATACTACGGGGTATGAATCAGCGGGAACAGGCGGCGCTTGACGCCGTCAAAAGCAGCAAAAAATACAGCCAGATTGCGCCCGAGGCGGTTGAGCGTACGTTTGAGGCGGCGCTTTCGCGCTATCCTTCCCTCAAGCAAGCCGAAAAGGCGGCGCGCAGCGCGCTTCACCAGATCGCGGGCGCGTTTATGCCGGACAATCAAAAGGCGGCGCGCGCGATGCTCGATCAATACCTGGAAGGCGACGCAAGCGCGCTTGACCGCGCGCTCATGCTGCACGCATCGACGCGCGAACGCGCGGGCGCGCGGGCGCTTTTTGAGCGGGTATTTGAAAAGACCGGCGCGCGTTTGGCGGTGCTCGACTTTGCCTGCGGGCTGAACCCGCTGGTGCTGGGCGCCATGGGCATTGCGGCGCGCGGCTACGACATCCACCTGGGCGCGGTGAACCTGGTCAACGAGTGGGCGGCGGCGCGGGGTTGGCAGGTTTTCGCCGAAGCAAGGGACCTGCTTCGCTCAGGTGAATTTCCCCGGGCGAACCTTGCGCTCTTCATGAAGCTTCTGCCCACGCTCGAGGCGCAAAGGACCGGCAGCGCCATGGAACTGGTCGGGCGCGTTTGCGCGCGCTTCAAGCTGATCACATTCCCCACGAAGACGCTGTCCGGCCGCTCTGTCGGCATGAAGGACCATTACAGCGCCTGGCTTATGAAAAACCTCCCATCTCAATTGACGATTATCGATTCCTTCGAGATGGACGGCGAACTTATCTATCTGACGGAGGATCAAAATGGCTGAACTGCTCGTGGTGGCAACGCCCATCGGCAACCTGAAAGACATGAGCGAGCGCATGAAAGAGGCGCTCGGCGCGTGCGACCTGATCGCGGCGGAGGACACGCGCGTCACGATGAAACTGCTCTCACACCTGGGGATCAAGAAGCCCATGGTCTCGCTTCACCGCCACAACGAAGGACAAAAGGCCGAGCCGCTGGTGCGGCGCATGGTCGAAGAAGACTTGACCGTGTGCGTGACGAGCGACGCGGGTACGCCGGGCATTTCGGATCCCGGCATCGAACTCGTTCGCGCGGCGATTGACGCGGGTGTGCGCGTGACGCCCATTCCCGGCCCGACCGCGCTTGCGGCGCATCTGTCCGCGACCGGCTTCGACGCGCGCTCGTTTGCCTTTTACGGCTTTCCTCCCCGCGAGGGCAAGGCGCTTAAGGAGAACCTCAGCAAAGCCGCAGCGCGCGGCATCCCGGTCGCCCTCTTCTACGAATCGCCCCACCGCGTGGTGGGCCTGTGCGAAACCATCCTGGAACTGTTCCCCGATTGCCATCTGTCGGTGGCCTGCGACCTGACCAAGCTCTACGAGGTCATCCTGACCGGCCAAGCTGCGGAAGTGGTTCAGCAGCTCAAGGCCAACCCCAATGTGGAGAAGGGCGAATACTCGGTGGCGGTCAGTTGGAACGCGCCGCCCCAAGAGGAGCAAGCGCCCGCGTCACCCATGCCCATCGAATGTGCGCTCGTTCAAAAGATGCTTTCCGGGCTTTCGCTCAGCGAAGCCGCCGAAAGCGTCCAGGCCGAAGGACGGGCGCGCAACGAAGTCTACAAGGCGCGCCTTGCGCTCAAAAAGCTCATCGACAGGGAAGCGTAGAGCTGCCCCTTTTGCCTAAATGCGCAACGCTCGGCGCGATCAGTCGCTGTGTAAAATTTGTCGAAACTACTCAAAACGCCGCCCATGCAGTTTTGCTGGGTTTTTTTGGCCGCGGAGTAGTATTTTGGCTGGTTGTGTAGTATAATGTTATAAACTGATTATCAATACGGATCTCCGGGGTATGTTAGGATAAAGGAGTTGGTTCTAGATGCAAAAGAAGCAGTGCATCGCCATGCTGCTCGCCGGCGGTCAGGGCAGCAGGTTGGGACTTCTGACCAAGACACTGGCCAAGCCGGCTGTGCCCTTCGGCGGAAAATACCGCATCATCGATTTCCCTCTTTCCAATTGCTCAAACTCGGGCATTGATGTGGTGGGGGTGCTGACGCAGTACATGCCCCTTGAGCTCAACCGCTACATCGGCACCGGCCAACCGTGGGACCTTGACCTGGTCAACGGCGGCGTGTTCGTATTGCCGCCCTATGTCAAAGGAAAAATAGGCGAATGGTACCGCGGCACCGCCAACGCCATATACCAAAACATCCCCTTTATTGAGCAGTACAATCCCGAATATGTGCTGATCCTCTCGGGTGACCACATCTACAAGATGAACTACAACGCCATGCTGCGCTTCCACATCAAGAACGAAGCCGATTGCACCATCGCGGTAAGACCGGTTCCCTGGGAGGAGGCGCCCTCCTTTGGCATCATGAACACCGATGAGGCAAACCGCATCACCGAGTTTGAGGAAAAACCCAAGAAACCCAAGAGCAACCGCGCTTCGATGGGCGTGTACATTTTCAAATGGCCGGTGCTTCGCCGCTACCTCGAAGAGGACGAGCAAAACCCAAACTCGCACAACGATTTTGGCAAAAACATCATCCCCGGCATGCTGGGCGACGGCCTCAAACTCATGGCCTACAGCTTTGAGGATTACTGGAAGGACGTCGGAACCATCGAGTCGCTCTGGGAGAGCAACATGGACCTGATCAAGGACCCGCCCGAGTTCAACCTCTACGACAAGCGCTGGCGCATCTACGCGCGCAATCCCATCATGCC
Source organism: Eubacteriales bacterium (assembly GCA_031551775.1). Taxonomy (GTDB): domain Bacteria; phylum Bacillota; class Clostridia; order Christensenellales; family Aristaeellaceae; genus Anaerozeibacter. Next base: position 58,196 of record JAVBND010000029.1, read on the forward strand.
GCCGCATTACGTGGGCGAAAGCGCGCTGGTAGACGGCAGCATGGTGACCGAGGGCTGCGAAGTATTCGGCACGGTGCTCAGAAGCGTGCTCTTCGCGGGCGTAACGGTTGAGGAAAACGCGGTGGTTGAAGACAGCGTCATCATGCCCGGCACTGTGATCAAGCGCGGCGCGATCGTGCGCCGTGCAATCGTGGGCGAGCGCGCGGTCATCGGAGAAGGCGCGGTGGTCGGCGGCGGGGGAGAGAGTAAAATCGCGCTGGTCGGCTCAGGCGCGCACATTGCGGACGGGGCGGCCGTAGGGCCTGGCGAGCAGTCGAGCGGGCGGAAGGAGGAAGCGTAAATGAAGGACGTCATGGGCATCATCTATACCACAAAGGACGATATCGCGTTGCGCGAGCTCACGGCGTCGCGCGCCGTCGGGGCGCTTCCGGTGATCGGGCGCTACCGCATCATCGATTTCATCCTCTCCAGCATGGTCAATTCCGGCATCCGCAACGTGGGCGTCATCATGCAGAAGAATTACCACTCGCTGATGGACCACCTGGGCGCGGGCAAGGAATGGGACCTGCACACCAAGAACGACGGTCTGTTCATCCTGCCTCCCTTCCAAACGCGCGAAAACGTCGGCAACTATGAGGGCACCATCGATTCCCTCAAGTCGAACATGAGCTACATCCGCCGCTCAAAACAGGAGTACGCGATCTTTTGCAGCACCTACTCGGTGTTCAATACCTCCTTTGACGACATGCTGCGCGAGCACATCGAGTCGGGCGCGGACGTGACCATGATGTATACCAAGCAAGCCCTTGAAACCCGCCTGCCGTCGAGCAAAATTTCCTCCCACAACTACCTTCAGCTCGACGACAAGGGCAATGTGCTCGACATCGAAATCGGCGCGATGCCGCCGACGTATGAAAACTTCAGCATGAACGTCGTGCTGCTCAAACGCACGCTGCTGATGCACATGGTCGATCAGGCGGTTGCGCACGGCATACACGACATGCACCGCGACCTTCAGACCAACTACCTCAAAAGCGGGCTGCTCAAGATCCGGGGCTATGAATACAAGGGCTATCACAAGCGGGTGGAATCGATCCTCAGCTACTACCGCTTCAACCTGGACATGCTCGATGTCGCGACGCGCAAGGCGTTCTTCGGCGCGCAGCCGGTTTACACCAAGGTGCGCGACGAAGTGCCCGCCAAGTACGCCATCGGCGCGCGCGCGGTCAATTCGCTGGTCGCGGACGGCTGCATCATTGAGGGTACGGTCGAGAACAGCGTCCTGTTCCGTGGCGTGCGCGTCAGGCGCGGCGCGGTGGTCAAAAACTCCGTCATCATGCAGGAGTGCGACATTCAGGACGGCGTAGAGATCGAAAACGTCATCTTCGATAAGGCGGTCACCATTCGCTCGGGGAAACTGATCGGTACCAGCGAATACCCGATCGTCATTGGGAAAAACCTGACCCTGTGATACCAAAAACGCAAACCGATCCTAGGAGGGAAAACCATGAAAGTATTGCTGGTGGCATCCGAATGCGTGCCCTTTTCCAAGACCGGGGGTCTGGCCGACGTGGTGGGCGCGCTGCCCAAGGCCCTTGTAAAAGAGGGCATCGACGCGCGCGTGATCACGCCGCTCTACCGCGGCATGAGCGAGCAATGGAAAACCAAACTTGAGCACGTGCTGTTCTTCTATGTGAACCTGGGTTGGCGCAGGCAGTACGTGGGCATTGAAAAGTTGGTCCACGAAGGCGTGACCTATTACTTTGTCGATAACGAATACTACTTTGGGCGCTCCTACATCTACGGCCTGGGCGGAGACGAAGGTGAGCGGTTTGCCTACTTCTGCCGCGCCGTGCTTGAGGCCATCGCGCAGATCGACTTTATGCCGGACGTCCTGCACTTAAACGATTGGCAGACCGGCCTCATCGCGCCGATGCTTGAAGTGCAGTACCGGGTGCTGCCGCCCTATCAGAAGGTCAAGACCGTCTACACGGTTCACAACCTTCAGTATCAGGGTCTCTTCCCCATCGGAGAAATCGAGGAACTGATCTCGATCGGCTACGACATGTATACCTCGGACAAGCTCGAATTCTACGGCCAGTGTTCGTTTATGAAGGGCGGCCTGACCTACGCCGGCAAGATCACCACCGTCAGTCCGAGCTATGCCCAGGAGATCCAGACCGCCTACTACGGCGAGAAGCTCGACGGCCTGCTGCGCGCCAGGAACAAGGACCTGGTGGGTATATTGAACGGCATCGATACCGACGAGTACAACCCGGCGACCGACAAGCTGATCGATGTCAACTATACTTCCGAGAACTCCTCCGGCAAGGCCAAAAACAAGCTGATATTGCAAAAGGAGCTGGGACTCACCGAGGGCCGCGACATCCCGATGATCGCCATGGTCAGCCGCCTGTCCGGGCAAAAGGGCTTTGACCTGGTTGACCGGGTGCTTGACGGCATTATGGCGACCGGCGCGCAGTTGGTTGTGCTGGGCATGGGCGAGGACAAGTACGTGGACCTGTTCAGTTGGGCGCAGTGGAAGTACGCGGGCAGCATCGCCGCGCGCGTCGAAATGAACGGGAGCCTAGCCCACCGCATCTATGCCTCCTCTGACCTGTTCCTCATGCCCTCCATGTTCGAGCCATGCGGCTTGAGCCAGATGATTTCCCTCAGGTACGGCACAATCCCCATCGTGCGCGAGACCGGCGGCCTCAGGGATACCGTGCTCTCCTACAACAAGTACACCGACGAAGGCAACGGCTTCACCTTCCTCAACTACAACGCGCACGACATGCTAAACGTCATTGAGCGCGCGGTTTCCTATTACAAAAACCAGCCCGAGGTCTTTAAAGCGCTCATAAAGCGCGCCATGGAAGGTCAGTACGGCTGGGACAAGTCGGCCAAGAGCTATGTTCAGATGTACAAGGAACTGACCGCGCCCGAGAAGAAACCGCGCGCGAAGAAGGCGGAAGATAAGCCGCAAGAAGCCAAGGCCGAAGCCGCGCCCGCGAGGAAACCGCGCGCGAAGAAGGCCGAGGATAAGCCGGAAGAAGCCAAGGCCGAAGCCGCGCCCGCGAAAAAGCCCCGCGCGAAGAAAGCTGAAGCGGCGCCGGAAGCTGAGTCCAAGCCCGCGCCTGCGAGGAAGCCCCGCGCGAAGAAAACCGCCGAATAAGCAAGCCCATGAACCGGGGCTGCCCCACGCGCGCAAAACGCGGGGCAGCCCTCGTCCCATCAACACACCCCGTTCGCACCGCCCTCGCGGGCGTGCACCGCGAGGGTGAATGGGATTTTGACAAAGGGCGAGCTTGCCCGCCCGGCTCAAAATCCCTGCCCGCCCAAATTGCGCCCGGAAAATCCCGCAGGATTTTCAGCAATTTGGCCCCGTTCCCCCTCATCGAAAAGGTTTTGCAGCAGCAAAAGATTTTCGATGACAGCGTATCGACTTTGTCGATACGCTGGGAGCTGCCTCACGCGCGCAAAACGCGGGGCAGCCCTTTTCTTTGCGCTGACCGGTTTTTCACTGCGGGACGCTTGACGCGCGAGGCGATAGCGCATACAATAAACCTCATTGGCGGAGGGGTTTTTATGATTTATTTGGCATCCGACTGGAAGGATTACCGCGTGCTCGATTCCGGCGAAGGCGAAAAGCTTGAGAAGTGGAAGGACGTCGTCTTGCGCCGGCCTGACCCGCAGGCGATCTGGCCCAAGCAGGCGCCGGAACGCTGGAAAAGCGCGGATGCGCACTACCACCGCTCGGCCAAGGGCGGCGGCGAGTGGGAATTTTTCCGGAAATTGCCCGAGCGGTGGACAGTTGAATACAAGGGCCTCAAGTTTTATGTGCACCCGACCGGGTTCAAGCACACGGGGCTTTTTCCCGAGCAGGCGGTCAATTGGGACTGGATGCGCGGGCTCATTGAGGGCGCGCGCCGTCCGGTCAAGGTATTGAACCTCTTCGGCTATACCGGCGGCGCGACGGTCGCCGCCGCCAAGGCGGGCGCGCAGGTGACCCATGTGGACGCCGCCAAGGGCATGGTCGCGTGGGCGGGCGAGAACCGGGCGCTTTCGGGCATCGATGAAAAAATGACGCGCTGGATTGTGGAAGACGCGCTCAAGTTTGCTCTGCGCGAGGCGCGGCGCGGAAATACCTATCAGGGCATTTTGATGGACCCGCCCAGCTACGGGCGCGGGCCGAGCGGCGAGGTGTGGAAGCTTGAGGACGAGCTGTACGGCCTGATCGACGCTTGCCAGAAGGTGCTCTCAGATGACGCGCTGTTCATGCTGGTCAACAGCTACACCACCGGGCTTCAACCGGCGGTGCTTTCCAACATGCTGCTCATGGCGGTTCAAAAAGGTCACGGCGGGCGCGTGGAGGCGGGCGAGGTGGCGCTGCCGATCGAATCGGGCGGGGTGCTGCCCTGCGGCGCGTCGGGCCGCTGGACGGGCGCATGACGGAGGTTTTTCGCGCCGGGCGCTACGAGGTGCCCGTGCTCTACTTGGACAATCAGTTGCTGGTGGTCGAGAAACCGGTCAACATGCCGGTTCAGGCGGATGCTTCGCTTGATCTTGACCTGCTGACATCTGCCAAGGCATTCATCGGCGAAAAATATCACAAGCCGGGGGCCGTGTACCTGGGCCTGGTGCACAGGCTCGACCGGCCGGTCGGCGGCGTGACGGTTCTTGCGCGCACGTCAAAGGCCGCCGAGCGCTTGAGCCGCGCATTTGCCGGGCATACGGTGCTCAAACGCTATCTGGCCGTGGCGCGGGGTGAAATTGAGCGTGAGACGCGCCTCATCGACTGCCTCGTCAAGGACCCGTTGACCGGCATGGTGAAGGTCGTCGGCGAAGGGACAAGCGGCGCAAAGCGCGCCGAACTCATAACCCGCCCCATTGCTTTCCGGGACGGCCTGACGCTGAGCGAAGTTGAGCTGATGACCGGGCGCGCGCATCAAATTCGCGTGCAGCACATGCACGCGGGGCACCCCTTGTGGGGCGACGCGCGTTACGGAAACGGGCAGCGGGGCGAGCAGGTGGCGCTGTGGGCGCGCGCGCTTACGCTTGAACACCCAACGCTCAAAGAAAGCATGACTTTCACGTCCATGCCGCCGCGCACTGGCGCGTGGGCGCACTTTTTGCCTGAACTGGAGGCCATGGATGAAGGGACGTAAATGGCTGGCGTTTTTAAGCTGCGTGTTTGCCATGCCGCTGTGCACCCAGATGCTGCCGGGCATCTCGGCCGATCCCGTGTCCGCGGCAGTGCTCGCGGGCGCGCTGCTGGGCGTGATCTACCTCGTGGTCAGGCCGGTGCTCAGGCTCCTGACCTTTCCGCTGGGCTGCCTGACGCTGGGACTTTCGGGCTTTATGATCGATACGGCGCTGATCCTGCTGCTGGCGCGCATGGTGCCCGGTTTTTCTGTCGCGGGCGTGGAATGGGCCGCGATGGCGGCGTTTTTGGTGGGCGCGCTGACCATGATCACGGGCGGCATTCGATGAGAAGAAGGAAGTAAGTTATGATTGAACGGCGCGAAACCATCAAAATTACCATGTCCGAAGCCGACGCGGGCGGACGCTTCAAGGCATCCGCCGTCCTGCGCGTCATGCAGGAATTGGCCGAGCGCAACGCGGTCGCCATGGGGGCCGGGCGCGAGCAATTGATATCCCAAGGCATCTGCTGGGTGCTGTACCGGCTCAGGTTTGAGCTCAAGCGCGAGATCAGGCTGGGCGAAACCGTCACCGCCGTCACCTGGCCCGCGGGCATCGAGGGCCTGTTCTTCAAGCGCTTTTTCCGCTTTGAGGATGAAGAGGGCAACCTGATCGGCGAGGCGGTGACACTCTGGGTGCTTCTCGAATTTGAGAGAAGGCGGCTCTTGCGTCCCACGGCGCTCTCCATGCCGGTCGGCGCGAATACCGAGCGCACGTCGGCGCTTGCGCTTCCGGGCGCGCTTCACATGGGCGAACTTGCGGAAATTGAGACGCGCCGCGTGCGCTACACGGACCTAGACATCAACACCCACATGAACAACGCGCGCTACGCCGACTGGGCGCTCGATGCGATCGCCGAGGGCGGAAAGTGCCCCGCGATCCGCGCGATGCAGATCAACTTCATCGCCGAGGCGAGAGCGGACGACCGCGTGACGCTTAGGATGCGCCTGAGCGACAGCGGCGCGTGGATCGAAGGCTGCCGCCAAGGCGAAATGCGGCCGGTGTTTGAGGTTGAAGCGTTGTATTTTGTTGAATAAACGCTACCCAAGCCCCAGATGGGACGGGAGGGCCAAAGCGCCCCTATCCAGCGGCGCGCGAACGACTGTAGCGTATTGAATCAGCGCTCACCTAGGGCGTGTTGACACTACCGCTCAACGCCCATCTTCCCTCGTCTTTTTGTGTCTGACCGAGCTACACCCCACGAACAAGGTGCGCCGTGTTCGTGGGGGCCCCGGGTTGCTTTCCCTCGAAATACGCCCGGTATTCCTTCGGGAAAGCGCCTTGTCAGACGCAAAAATCCAAGGAAATCTGAGCATTTCGGATAGTGTCAACACGCCCTAGAAAGACACCGCGTCAACCCCGGCCTCTTCGCAAAGCTTCTCCAGCGCGCCCAGTGCCTTCATGGCATCGCGCCCCAGCAGCGCGAACACGTGCTCCACCCGGCTTGGATACTCCGCCGGAGCCAGGGGAAACCCGCCGATGGCCGCCACCGCCCGCTTTTCGTTGATCAAGAATTGCTCGTTGCGCGCGAACAACACCTGATTGAGCGCCGATACGCAGCGCACGGCATGGGCGGTCACATAGTAGAGGTCGCCCGCGCCCGCATACCTGCGCGCCAGTTCCAGGGAGAATCCCGCCTCGAACCCAAACAGGTTCACAATCGCGCTCTTCATCTTGGGCGGGTACGGATGCGCCTTGCGCTTCAAATCCGCGATCCGGCCCTCGGGATCGTACAGCACGCGGCAGACCGCCAGCTCACCCAGGTACATGGCGTTGACGAACGCGTGCGGGTGTCCGGGCTGGTAGTGCGCGGACACATCCCCCGAAACGCAGTCATTTACCACCCGCGCCACGCGCGCAATGTCGCGCAGGATCAGATCCACGCGCGCGCCCTCCACCGTTAGCCAGCCGCCGGCGTTGACCCACGGCCCCCAGCCGCCGGGCGGAGAGATCAAGTTTTCCCGGCGCCGGTCGTCCAAGCCGCTGGCGGCGGCTTGCAACCGCGCGCCGTCCAGGGTGCCGTCGCAATAGATGCCGATGTCGATGTCCGAGCCTTCGACCTGCGTCCCCCGCGCCCGGGAGCCGCCCAGCACGACGCCGCAAACGCCGCCCAGGCGCAGCGCGCCCACCACGCGCCGGATGATCCGCTCAACCTGCTCGTCCTCAAATGTCATCGCTGCCACCTCCAATCCGCGGCCCGGTGCGCAGCGTGTTCACGCCGTTTTCCGGATAAGTTTTCAGGTACGTGCCCACAATGCTCGCTTCCGTTCATGGTACACCCCCGCCTCTTTTGTCTCATATGCTCATTATACCGCACAATTCAAAAAAATCCATAGCCGAACGCGCCGCGCGTACGCAAAAAAACGCATCGCGCGAATATCGGATTTTAAATTTCATGCAATTGAATCTTCATTGATTATATTTGGCATTTATGATACACTGTGCCCATAAGATCATGGGAGGTGCTGGATTGGATCCGCTGAAACTCGAAAACCAGCTGTGCTTTCCGCTGTACGCGGCGGCGCGGGGCGTGGTGAAGCTGTACACGCCGCTGCTGGAGGCAATCGATCTGACGTACACCCAATACGTGACCATGATGCTGCTGTGGGAACACAGGCAGCTTACGGTCAAGCAGTTGGGCGAAAGGCTGTACCTGGACTCCGGCACGCTGACGCCGCTGCTGAAAAAGCTGGAGGGGCAAGGGCTTGTCACGCGCCAGCGCTCGCCGGAGGATGAGCGCAGAGTGATCGTCACCCTCACAGGCGCGGGCGCTGCGCTGCGCGAAAAGGCGCTGGGCATTCCGGCGGCCCTTGGGCAATGCGTTGGGCTGAGCGGTGAGGAAGCCGGGGCGTTGTACACACTTCTATACAAGCTCCTGGAGCAGATGCGAGGTTAGCGGATGGAACGCCGATTCGAACTGGAAAGGTACCTCAGCGACGGCGTGCATGCGCTGGTTCGCGACATGCTGAAGGCCAGCTTCATTAGTCCCAAGGGGAGCGCGTTTTTCGCCAGGTATGCGCTTACGGCCGACAAGGCGCAGCGCCGCAGGCACGCCATGGAGGAAAACGGCGACCACATCCCCAGCTTTCTGATCGCCAGCATCACGGGCCGCTGCAACCTGAACTGCGCGGGCTGCTATGACCGCGCCAACCACGCTTGCGCAAGCCAAGCCGAGCTGAGCGCAGAGAACTGGGGCCGGATTTTCGCGCAGGCGGAGGAACTGGGCGTGTCCGCGATTTTGCTGGCGGGCGGCGAACCGCTGATGCGCCGGGATGTGATCGAAGAGGCCGCGCGGCATCCGGCCCTGCTGTTCCCGGTGTTCACCAACGGCATTCTGCTCAGCGGCTCCCTGCTGGCGCTGTTTGAAAAGCACCGAAACCTGATCCCGATCATCAGCATGGAGGGCGACGAAGGTCCGACCGATGCGCGGCGCGGGGAAGGCGTTTATGGAAGCGTCATAACCGCCATGTCGGCGCTCGCCCGAAGAAACCTGCTGTTTGGCGCGTCCATCACGGTGACCGCCGAAAACATCCGTGCCGTCACCGATGACGCGTTTTTGACCGGGCTCAATGAGAAAGGCTGCCGGGCCTGCGTGTTCGTGGAGTATGTGCCGGTGGAAAATCCCGCCCTGGCGCCAAGCGAGAGCCAGCGCGCCGATCTGGCGCGGCGGGTTTCCCGCCTGCGCGAGCGCGAAAACATGATCATCATCTCGTTCCCCGGCGACGAAAAGGAATCGGGCGGATGCCTGGCGGCGGGGCGCGGCTTCTTCCACATCAATGCGTCCGGCGGCGCGGAGCCCTGTCCGTTTTCACCGTATTCGGATACCAGCCTAAAGACCACATCGCTGAGGGACGCGCTAAAATCGCCGCTGTTCACAAAGCTCAAAGACAGCGGCGCCTTGCTTGAGGAACACACGGGCGGATGCACGCTGTTCGCACAGGCCGAAACGGTGCGCTCGCTGGCGGAAAACGCATAGGAGGAAAGCATATGCAGGCCATCATGGAACCGATCTTCGAAATCCCGTACCTCCTCGGCGTGGTGACGCTGGGCATTTTGATTCTGCGCATGGCCAAGGGCAATCGGCAGTTCACGCTCTTTGGTGTCATGGCCATCGTGCTGGGCTGCGGCGACGCGTTTCATCTGGTTCCGAGGATGTACGCGCTGCTCACCGACGGGCTTCAAAACCACGTTGCCGCGCTCGGCTTCGGCAAACTGGTCACGTCCATCACCATGACGGTTTTCTACGTGCTGCTCTATCACGTCTGGCAGGCCAGGTACAAGGTGCGAGGGACGGGAACGCTTACCATCACCGTCTATGCATTGGCGGCGGCGCGCGTCGTCCTTTGCCTGCTCCCACAAAACCAGTGGCTGAGCGCCGACGCGCCGCTTTCCTGGGGCATCTATCGCAACCTGCCCTTTGTGGCGTTGGGCATTGTGATCATCTGCCTGTACTTGCGCGAGGCACGCCGGAACAAGGACCGCGCGTTCCGGCTGATGTGGCTGTTCATCGCGCTAAGCTTTGCATTCTACATCCCCGTCGTTTTGTGGGCGGACGCCATCCCCGCGCTGGGCATGCTGATGATCCCCAAGACCTGCGCCTATGTGGGGATCGTGTGGCTGGGATACGCCGACGCCAGAAGAACATGCAAAGATGGGCGTTGAGCGGCCGTGTCAACACGCCCCGAACCGGTGATTACCCAGCCCGCGAATGCGCACGCGGTTTGAAAGAGAAGCAAAAAGGGGCCGCTGCTTGCGCAACGGCCCCTTTGGTAAACGCGCCTCAGATGCGCGCCACGCCGCTGTCGCGCGCGGCCTTGGCAACCGCCGTAGCCACCGCTTCACGGACCCTGGGATCAAACGGCGCGACGATCACGTACTCGGGGTTCAGTTCGTCGTCCTTGATGAGGTCCGCCAGCGCATAGGCGGCGGCGATCTTCATCGCGTCGTTGATATCGCTCGCGCGCACGTCGAAGGTGCCGCGGAAGATGCCGGGGAAGGCCAGCACGTTGTTGACCTGGTTCGGGAAATCGCTGCGCCCGGTCGCGATGACTTTGGCGCCGCCCGCCTTGGCGTCGTCGGGGAAGATTTCGGGCGTCGGGTTGGCGCAGGCGAACACGATGGCGTCGCGGTTCATGGTCTTCACCATCTCGGTGGTCAGCGTGCCCGGGGCCGATACGCCGATGAACACGTCCGCGCCCTTGATGATGTCAGCAAGGCTGCCCGCGATTTTTTCGCGGTTGGTGATCAGCGCCATCTCGTCCTTGACCGCGTTCATGCCGTCGGGGCGGCCTTCATAGATCGCGCCCTTGCGGTCGCACAGCGTCACGTTCGTAAAGCCGTCCGAGAAGAGCAGCTTGGTGATGGAGATCGCCGCCGCGCCCGCGCCGTTCACGACCACCTTGACGTCTTCCTTCTTCTTGCCGACCACCTTGAGCGCGTTGACCAGGCCCGCCAGCGTCACAACCGCCGTGCCGTGCTGATCGTCGTGGAAGATCGGAATATCGCACTTTTCCTTGAGCTTTTTCTCGATTTCAAAGCAGCGCGGGGCCGCGATGTCCTCAAGGTTCACGCCGCCGAACGAGCCCGACAAAAGGTACACGGTGTTGACGATATCGTCCACGTCCTTGGACTTGATGCAAAGCGGGAAGGCGTCCACATCGCCAAAAGCCTTGAACAGCACGCACTTGCCCTCCATGACCGGCATGCCGGCCTCGGGGCCAATGTCGCCAAGGCCGAGCACCGCGGTGCCGTCGGTGATGACGGCGCACATGTTCCAGCGGCGGGTCAGTTCGTAGCTCTTGTTCACGTCCTTCTGGATCTCAAGGCAGGGCTGGGCGACGCCGGGCGTGTAGGCCAGCGACAGGTCCTGCTTGGATGCGGTAGGAACCTTCGAGATGACTTCGATCTTGCCCTTCCATTCGCCGTGCAGGCGCAGCGACTCTTTCGCGTAATCCATTTTGAACGATCTCCTTTATATTTTAGTTCTCAAAGGGGAACTTGTAGGGAAGGTTCTTCTCGTCGCGCACTTTGCAGAATTCCTTCTGCACGGCGTCGCCCACCGGCACGCCCTTGTCCTTGCGCTCGAGCCAGACCAGGTATTCCTTCTCGCCCGCCGTATAGATGCGCTCCTCGCCCGGCGCCTTGGCCGACGCGCGCAGTTCCCGGAGGATATCGCCGCAGGTCTTCTTGAAGGACTCAAGGCCCATGAAGAACTCGGGATTGATGACCAGGAACCAGTGGCCGAGGTGGTAGGGCAGCTTTTCCCCGCCTTCGCCGATGCCGTTGAGCGCCTTAAGGAATGTGCCCGCCTGCAGCGCCGCCGACAGGACTTCGACCACCGTCGCGTAGCCATAGCCCTTGTAGCC
>JAVBND010000002.1:0-56051 GCA_031551775.1 Eubacteriales bacterium
CCTCGTCCTGCGCCTTCGCGCCCAGGCCCGGCGTTTCGGCAAAGTTCGCGCCGCCCACCGTCAGGCTTTCAACCGCGCCCGCGCCGTCAAGCGTCACGCTCACGTCGATGTCGCCGCCAAAGCCCTTGACGGTCACGGTCTGCGCTTGGACATCGGCCGCTTCCGCCGGGACTTCGGAAGCCGGTTCTTCAGCGGCGATTTCCTCGGCTGCCGGTTCTTCCGCCACGGGCGCTTCAGTTGCCGCCGGGACCGGTTCGGCCGAGGTGGGGATCGTAGCGGGAGCGCCTTCGAGAATCGCGTTGACCGCGCCCAGCACCGCGTTAGACGTGATGGTCGCGCCCGCGATGGCGTCCACGCCCTCGCCATAGACCACCGCGCCGCTCTTGCCGATGAACTGGTCGCGGAACGCCTTCTCGGTCACGCGCTCGCCCAGGCCGGCCGTCTCGGCAAAACTGTCGCCGCCGATTTCAAGGCTCGCGATGGTACCGTCTGCGGCAAGGCCTACGGTCACGTCGATGTCGCCGGCAAAACCCTTGACAGTTTCGGTGACCAGGGTCGGTCCCACAACCGGACCCTGAGAAAGCGCCTGGTTGACCGCGTCAAGCACCGCGTTTGATGTAATGGTCGCGCCCGCGATGGCGTCTATGCCCGCGCCGTAGGCCAATTCGCCGCTCTTGCCGACAAACTGGTCGCGGAAGACCTTCTCGGTCACGCGCTCGCCCAGGCCCGCTGTTTCGGCAAAGTTCGCGCCGCCGATTTCAAGGCCCGCGATGGTGCCGTCTGCGGCCATGCCGACGGACACTTCGATGTCTCCGCCAAAGCCCTTGACCGTGACCACGCGCGTCTCAACCGCGCCCGAGGCGCCTTCGTCCTCAGCCACATAGCCGGGCAGCAGGGTCTTCATATATTCGCCCATCTTGTTGACGCCCGAGTTGACCGCGCCCGATGAAATCGAAGCGCCAGCCACCGAGTCGATGTCCGTTTTGAGTACGAGCGGCGTGGTCTTGCCCGCAAATTGGCCGGTGAAAGCGCCGTCCTTGGTCTTCGCGCCCAGGCCCGCCGTTTCTTTAAACTCAGAACCACCCACAACAACGCCGGTCAGCGCCCCGTCCAGGTTCATGCCGGCCACCACTTCGATGGGTCCGCCATAGCCCTTCACGGTGATCTGAGACACATAGCCCACCGCTTCGCCGCCCGCCATGGCAGCATAGCAATTGTCAAGCGCCGTCTTTTCGGGAAGCGCTTGTTCCTCAAACGCCTCCGCCGCCTCAAACGCCTTGAAGCGCGCCTCGCCCGCCGCCTCGGCGCCCTGCTTTGCGATGCGCTCGGCGGTCAACGCGTTGGTCAGCGCCAGCAGCAATCCCGCGAGCAGCGAGATGATTGCCAGCGCCAACCATGCCGGGAGTTGTTTCTTCATGTCGTGTTCCTCCTTATTCCTTCTTGGGGTGCGACCGGATGCCAGGGATTCTACCTAACCAAAAGCGCCTCAGCGCCTTGAGTCGCCAAAATTTCTCCGTCCCGCGTGATGAACAGCGCCTCGACGCCCGGCGTGTTTTCGACAAGCGCCATCCCTTTTTCAAGGCCCAGCACGAAAACGGCGGTTGACATGGCATCGGCAAAGCCGGAATTCCCGGCGAAGATGGTGGCAGAAGCCAGCTCATTCTGGGCGGGCCAGCCGGTCTTGGGATCGAGCAGGTGGTGATACCTTACCCCATCCACGGTGAACCCGCGCTCGTAGATGCCGCTGGTCACCACCGCGAGGCCGCTCGCGCGCGCCGCGAGCAGGTACGCGCCGGTCGGCTGCTTGGGGTCCTGGATGCCGACCGTCCAACTGTTGCCGTCCGGCTTGTAGCCCATGGCGATCACGTTGCCGCCGAAGTTGAGCAAGGCGTCGTTCACGCCCTTGTCCTTCAGGTAGGAAGCAATCTGATCACAGATGTAGCCCTTGGCAATCGCGCCCAGGTCGATCTCCATCCCGGCGGGCAGCGTCACCTGATCTCCCTCTATTTTTATTTTCGCGTAGTCAATTTTTTGGGCGGCCCGAGCCACGGCATCCGCGTCCGGCACCAGATTGGCGCCGCCGGTAAAGTCCCACAGCGCGACCGCGGGCGCAACCGTGATGTCAAACGCGCCGCCGCATGCTGCGCTTACGCTCAGCGCCATGTTCAGGATGTTCAGCGTGTGTTCGCTCACCGTTACCGGCTGGCCCTGGGCATGGTTGATTTTCCAGACGTCCGACCCCTCGATGGTCTTGCTCAACAGTTCTTCATAGCCTTCGCAGGCCGCGAGCGCGTCCTTGAGCGGCTCCTCGCTTCCGATGTAGGCGGAAATGGTCACCACGGTGTCAAAGTAAAAGCCGGTTGCCGAGCGTTTGACCGGCGCTTCCTGGGCCGCGCATCCGGTGGTCAGCAGTGCGGTAACAAGCAGCCAAATCCATATTTTTTTCACGAATCCATCACTTTTCTTTCCTTTTGCGCACGCATCCCCGCGCGTTTACAGTATCCGAATTAGTATAACATTATTGGTTCCTCCATGCAAGGCAACAATATAAACCGCATCCGGTTTTTTGGCCCAATTTTGCCGCAAATAATTGGAAGGCTGCAATAATATTGTCAAAGCCTTGACAGACCTTGACCGAAAAAAACAAACATGATATAATCTTTACGGATCTTAAAGAAAGGCGGATTGCGTCAGAGACATGAGGAGCAACGGCTAACCACAGGCGATCAGCCGCGGGGCATACCCCGCGAGTTTTTCGTGCTGTCGGGAGGCCAGGGCGCGTGTTTCATGACGAGCTCTGTTTTTGATGCCTCCCGAAGCGCGTTTCGGGAGGTTTTTTTGTATGGGCAAACTCATTGCGGAACTAAAGAACGTGAAAGTGGAATATGCGCTGAGGACGGTGCTCGACATCGATTGCTTTGCGCTTTACGAAGGTGAAAAGATCGGACTCGTGGGCGAGAACGGCGCGGGCAAATCCACGCTGATCAAGGTGATCTCGGGAGAAAAGGCGCCTGATACCGGCGAGGTGCGCTTGCTCGCGCCGGTATCGGTAATCCACCAGATGGACGAGGCCGGGCAATCGCCCGTGACCGACGCGCGCATGGCGGCGCTGTTCCATGCAAAGGATGACGCCGATACGCTCTCGGGCGGCGAAAAAACGCGGCGGCGCATCGCGGCGGCGCTTGGCGGAGACGGCGAACTGCTGCTGGCCGACGAGCCGACTTCAGACCTCGACCGCGCGGGCGTTGAAGCGCTTGAGAAAGCGCTCATCGCCCATCAAGGCACGGTCTTGCTCATCAGCCACGACCGCGCGCTGCTTCGCGCCGTGTGCACCGACATCGTGGAGCTTGAAGACGCGCGCCTTACGCGCTATCCCGGCGGATGGGACGCTTATCGGGAGGAAAAGGCGCGCCGGCGTGCGCACAACCAAGACGAATACGACCAATACCGCCGGGAACAGCGCCGCTTGCGCGCGGCGGTAGAGGGCAAGCGCGAGTCGGCGTCGCAAGTGCTCAAAACCCCCAAGCGCATGGGCAACAGCGAGGCGCGGCTGCACAAGCGCTCGTCAACCGAGACGGAACAAAAGCTGAACCAGCAAAAAAGCGCGATTGAGTCGCGCTTAAGCCAGCTTGAAGTCAAGGAACGCCCGCGCGACATGCCCGCCATACGCATGCGCCTGGGCGCGGAAGGCGCGATTGTCAGCAAGACCGCGCTCGAGTTTTCAGATCTGACCTTGCGCGTTCCCGGCCTGACGCTGCTTGAAGGCGCTTCGATGCGCGTGCCCACATCTTCGCGCACAGCGCTGATCGGCCCCAACGGATCCGGCAAGACCACGCTGCTCGAGCGCATCAGGGCGCGCGATCCGCGCATCCGCCTCGCCCCCGGCATTGAGATCGGCTACTTTGGCCAGGACCATCAAAAGATCCTGGACCTTACAAAGAGCGCGCTTCACAACGCCATGTGTGACGCAAGCGCGCCCCAGGACGTTGTGCGCACGGTACTGGCGCGGCTCGGCATGCGGGGGGATCAGGTGTTCAAGAGCGCGTCGGTCCTTTCCGGCGGTGAGCGCGCGAAAATAGCGCTGGCCAAAATCTTGGTCGGGCGCGCGAACTTCCTCGTGCTCGACGAACCGACCAACCACCTCGACCTGTACTCGATGGAAGCGCTTGAGGCGGTATTGTCCGAATACGCGGGCACGCTGCTCCTGGTCAGCCATGACCGGGAACTCATCGAAAAGTGCGCCACGCGGCTTACGTTCTTTGAAGAAGGCAAACTCATCACTTTTGAGGGCGGCATGGCGGCCCTGCGCGCATCGAAGCAGCGCGCAGGGCAAGTCCAACAGCCTTCGGTTGACAAGATGACAATCGAAATGAGGTTGGCGGAACTGGCCGGACGGATCGCGCGCCCCAAAAAGGGCGATGATGTGGTTGAGCTTCGCGAACAGTACGAGCAATTGGCCGAGGAGAAACGGCGGCGTTTCCCATAGCCCGAACGATCACCCCGAAACAAAGGCGCGCGCATTTGGAAAAAAATCCGTGCGCGCGTCTTGTCCCCGTCACATTGTTGTGATACGATAGGGCTGAACCAAGAAACCCATGCGTTTCATTATAGAAAGAGAGGAATTTCCCATGAAGAAATTCATGTCACTCGTTCTCGCGTTGATGCTCGTTGGCCTGCCGGTTTTGGCCCAGACGCAAGCCGAGGAAGCGCCGCTGATTGAAGATGCCGCGTACCGCGAGCAGGTCGCGGCCGATGCTTATCCGCTCCTCCAAATCATGGCCAAGGCCATGGATCAGCTCCCCGGCTTCACCGGCGCGCCGGACGCCCAAACCGCTTGGCTCGCGATCTCAGAATACGCTCATGCCACGGCCGCGGAAGACGCGGCGTTCACCGAAGGCGAACTCGAAGGGCTGTACACGGACCTGTTTGCCGAGGGCTCGTTCGGGGACATCGCGCAACACGATCAGCCCTATTTTACAGCGGTTGACGGCGGCTATGCCTTTGCCAGCGACGCAAGCGAAGCCGAATACGACGTGGCCCGCACCGGCGCAAGCGATTATACCGATGAAAAAGTAATCGTAAACCTGAGCCAGTGGTTTACCGTCCGCAACGGCTATCCGCAAAATTTTGCAGGCAACGCCCGGGTCTCGCTGGCGCCCAGCCCCTTGACCGCGTTCGGCGCGCGGATCGCCGGATGGGAAAAGCTCGAACTGCCGGTGTTTGACACCGCGCGCGCAACGGCGACGCTCGATCCGCAGGAAGGCAATACATACGACGCGAAGAACGCCATCGATCAAAACCTTGAAACCTGCTGGGCATACCCCGCCTCGGCTGCCGATGCTTCGCTGACGCTGACCGCGACCCAGCCCCAAACCGTGCGCGGCATTGTGCTGACGCCCGGCTACGCCAAATCGGCCTACGCGTTTTCAAGCAACTGCCGCGCCGCCTCCGTTGCGGTTGCACTAGGCGATAAAGTATACCGGTTCGACCTGGCCGATGTAGGCAAGGATGATTACGCGGGCACCTATGTCCTTCCCTTTGGCGAGGAAGTTGAAACCGACGAAGTGACCGTCACGGTCGAAGGCACATACAAAGGCACGAACTTTGGCGACACATGCATCAGTGAGATTACCGTGTTCTAAAAAGCCATAAATGCAGGAGGTTTCCCCATGCTGAATTTTGAATTTTCGAGCCCCACGCGCATCGTGTTCGGGCGCGGCGTCGAATCCGAGACCGGGCGCTTGGTCAAGCGGTACGGCTCGAAGGTGCTCTTGCACTACGGCGGCGGCTCGGTCAAGAAGACGGGCGTTTACCAGAAGGTGGTCGATTCGCTGAATGATGCCGGCGTTCCCTTCGTGGAACTGGGCGGCGTCAAACCCAACCCGCGACTCTCGCTCGTGCGCGCGGGCATTGAACTGTGCAAGCGTGAAGGCGTGGACTTTATCCTCGCGGTCGGCGGCGGCAGCGCCATTGATTCGGCCAAGGCCATCGCGGCGGGCCTCAAGTATGAAGGCGACGTGTGGGACCTGTTCCTCTACGCGGACAAGAACCCGTCCGATGCGCTTGGGGTCGGCGTGGTGTTGACCATCCCGGCGGCGGGCAGCGAATCCTCGACCGGCGCGGTCGTCACCGACGAAGAAACCAAGATGAAGCGCGACATCGGCGGCGAATGCCTGATCCCGAAGTTCGCCGTCATGAACCCCGAGTTCACCTTTACCCTGCCGAGCTATCAGACCGCGTGCGGCGCAAGCGACATCTTGGCGCACATGATGGAGCGCTACTTCACCCAGGTTGACCATGTGGATCTGACCGACCGGTTGACCGAAGGCGCGATGAAAACCATCATCCACAACGCGCCCCTCGCGATCGCGCATCCCGAGGACTATGACGCGCGCGCCGAAGTCATGTGGGTGGGCACCATTGCCCACAACAACCTGCTCGACACCGGCAGAATCGGCGACTGGGCCAGCCACAACATCGAACACGAACTCAGCGGCCAGTACGACATAGCGCACGGCGCGGGCCTGGCGATCATCTTCCCCGCCTGGATTCGCTACGTCTACAAGGACAATGTAGCGCGCTTCGTACAGTACGCCCAGCGCGTATGGGATGTCGATCTCTCCCCCGCGGATCCCGACGCAATCGTCGAAGAAATGCTTTTTAGGCTTAAGGCTTGGTACAAACGCCTGGGCCTCCCGGTACGCCTGAGCGAAGCCGGAATCGGCGAGGCGGACCTCGCGCTCATGGCGAAGCGCAGCCTGGTCGAGCGTACGCACCTGGGCAACTTCAAAAAGCTCAGCGCCCCGGACGTCCTCAACATCTATAAACTCGCGCTGTAACCCGATATAAAAATTCCAAGGGGCCGTTGTTCTTGCGAACCGGCCCCTTCACATTTTACGCCCGGATTTCTTCCGCAATTTCAAGCAGGCGGTTGTATTTTGCCGTGCGGTCGGTACGCGCGGGCGCGCCCGCCTTGATTTGGCCCGCGTTTAAGGCCACCGCGAAATCGGCGATGAAGGGGTCCTCGGTCTCCGCGCTTCTGTGCGAAATCACGGCGGCAAGGCCGCCCGCCTGCGCCGTGCGCGCGCACTCCATCGCCTCCGATACCGTGCCAATCTGATTGAGCTTGACCAGGACCGCCGTCGCCGAGCCTTCCTTCATGCCGCGAATCAGCCGCTCAGGGTTGGTGGTGAACAGATCGTCGCCCACTACCTGAATGCCCAGGCGCTTCTTGAGCAGGCCGAAACCGGCAAAATCATCTTCGCCCAGCGGATCTTCAATGGAGTCGATGGGGTACTTGGCGACGAGGCGCGCGTATTCGTCGATCAGTTGATCGCGCGTGAGCGTCCTTGCGCGCTTGGGCATGAAGTATGTGCCGTCTTCATTGACCCATTCCGACGCCGCCACATCGAGCGCCAGCGTCACATCGCGCCCGGCCCGATATCCCGCGCGCCCGATGGCCTCTACCAGCAGTTCAAGCGCCGCCTCGTCCCCGTCCAGATCCGGCGCGAACCCGCCTTCGTCGCCGACCGAAGTTGAAAGCGCGCGCGACTTGAGCAGCGCGCCAAGCGCCCGGTAAACCTTGACCGACATCTCGATCATCTCGGGGAAGCTTCCGGCGCCGACGGGACGGATCATGAATTCCTGGATGTCGAGGTTGTTGCCCGCGTGCGCGCCGCCGTTCAATATGTTCATCATCGGCACCGGGAGCTTCAGGGCGTATGTTCCGCCCAGGTACCGGTACAACGGCAGGCCAAGCGCCGCCGCCGCCGCGCGGGATGCGGCCATGGATACCGCGAGGATCGCGTTCGCGCCAAGGTCCGACTTGTTCGCCGTCGCGTCAAGCGCGATCATCGTTTCATCGATCTTTTGCTGATTCAGCGCATCCATACCCCTCAAAGCCCCTGCGATGCGCCCGTTCACGTTGCCAACCGCGTCCCGCACGCCCCGGCCCAGGTACCGCCCGCCGCCATCGCGCTTTTCATACGCCTCATGCGTTCCGGTTGACGCGCCCGAAGGCACCACCGCCCATCCATGCGCGCCCGATTCCAGTGTGATGTCGCACCGGACTGTCGGCCAGCCGCGCGAGTCGAGCACTTCGAGCGCCTTGATTGACTCTATGATGTACTTCATTTCAACCCCTCCTGTGGAGTAGGTTGCCAAGCGCGCGCCGCGCGTATGCGGATCGTACGGGCAAAAAAGCTCCGACTGCCGCGCAAACCTTGTTATAAATACAACGATCTTTTTTAACAAAGTATTCCAACATGTCTGGCCCGCGCGCTTGACAACATGTTTCTTGAGCGATAGAATGAAGAACCCAGGAAAATCTGATTGCCTGAACTCGGTTGGGGGCTGATGACAGGTGCTCGTTGCGCGCTGCAAGGTTATGGCTTTGAAGTACGGAAGGAATGAGTCATTTGAACGTGAAAAAACATAACCCCCTGTCCGATGGCATCAGGAAAAACGTTCAACCCCGGACTGTTCTATGCCTGTTCCTTGTCTTGCTGGCCGGGTTTGCGTGCATCTACCTGTACAACTACTACTCCAGCGCAAGCGTTTTTAAGAGAGACGTCGAGCACGTCTCAACGCTGACATCCGAGAGCATCTACTACCAGATCGACTCCTATTTCGCAGGGCCCGTCAACATCTCCCTGACCATGGCGAACGACACGCTGCTCAAGGAATGCCTGTACGAAGAGAAGGACAGTGCACTTGACCGCAGCTATACCCTGCGCGTTCAAGAATATTTAAAAGCCTACAAAGCCAAGTACGATTTCCAATCGGTGTTTTTGGTATCGACCTCGACGGGGCGCTATTATCATTTCAACGGCCTTGACCGGGTGCTGACCGATGACAACCCCGAAAACACTTGGTACTTCGATTTTCTTGAAAACGACGAAGAATATTCGCTCAACGTGGACAACGACGAAGCCGGAGGCGACACCATCACGGTGTTCGTCAACTGCAAGGTGATGGGGTCGGACGGACACGTCATCGGCGTGGTGGGCGTGGGTATGGAGGTCGTAAATCTCCAGGAATTGCTCAAAAGCTACGACCAGCGCTTCCATTCCCAATCGATGCTCATCGATGAAAACGGCATCATCCAGCTGTCCTCGGACGCTTCCGGCGACAAGCACATCAACCTCACCGAAATGAGCGACTATGAAAAAATCACGGATGTCATTTTTTCCTCCAAAGATGAACGCCGCTCGTTCTGGCTCAGCAAGGCGGGACGGGGCGAAGATTTTGTGGTGACCCAGTACATCCCAGAGCTCAACTGGTACCTGCTGGTTGAGAACGATACCGACAGCTACCAGCATCAGTTTGAATGGCAACTGTTGATCGGCGCGCTGGTTTCCCTGTCCATGCTTGCCTTGATCCTGTTCATCGTCAACCGCGTCATCCTGCATTACAACGAGCAGTTGGTCAGGCAGACCGTATCTCAGGAACTGGAATACCAGCAGTTGCTCAACGAAGCGAATACCGGCCTGTACGAGAACGTGTTTGAAATGGACATCACGCACAACCGCGCGGGCGGCGAATACACGCGTCAATACTTTATGGGTCTGGGCCTAAAGGCGGATGTGTCCTATTCGGACGCGCTGAAGGCCATCGCGGAAAAGGAGATCCGGGAGGACTTTGTCGAAAAATACCTCGCGCTGTTTTCCCCGGACAACGTGCTCAAGGCATTCAAGAGCGGCCAGGATGAGCTCTACTATGATTTCATGGCGACCAAGGACGGTGAAAATTACTATTGGCTGCGCATTCGCGCGCGCATCTTCTACTGGGCGAGCGATGATTCGGTGCGCATGATCACCTACCGTCAGAACATCGACAGCGAAAAGAAACGCGAAGCAGCCATGCTCCGCAAGGCGGAGACCGACCCCTTGACCGGGCTGTACAACCGCACATCGGCCGAGAACAGAATCAACGATATTTTGCTGGGCGCCCAGGATGCCGCGGCCACGCACGCGCTCATGATGATCGACATCGACCGTTTCAAGGAGATCAACGACACGCTGGGCCACGCGGTGGGCGACGAAGTCCTCAAACACATCGCGGCTGTCATGAAGATCCGCTTCCGTTCAACCGATGTTTGCGGTCGGTTGGGCGGCGACGAATTCATCGTGTTCCTGCGCGATATCCCAGGCCGAGAATGGCTTGAAGCCCAAGCTGAAACGCTGCTCGACCGGTTCAGGGCCCCAGCTGTAATCGACGGGCAAACCCTGACGTTTTCCGCCAGCATCGGCATCGCGCTATACCCTGAATCGGGCGGTGATTTCACCATGCTGTACCGCCATGCCGACTCCGCGCTCTACCTGTCCAAGCGGGAAGGACGCAACCAGTTCAGTATTTATACAAAATAAACGCCGGTCAAAATGTAGGACTGTCGCATCAATGCGACAGCCCCGCGCATTCTAGCAGCCCTCGCGGCGGAACCGGATGAGCAGCAGGAAGCCGATACCGGTCAAAATCGCGCCGACTGAACCGAAGATGCCACCGAATCCAAAAATGACAGGAAAAATAGCCGTCAGAACCAGGCCGGTAATGCCCAGCACAAACAAGCCCACGATAATCGCTTTCAAAAGATGCGCCTCCGATCAGGTGCGGTACCGCATTCAGCGGCCCGGCTCATACTATGCGCCAAGGCCAAAAAATGTCAGCCGAAAACAAAAAAACGCACGCTACGCTTGGCTGGTGACGATGAACACACCCTGACCCCCGAATTTTTTTATGAACCGCTGCGCGTTCTTGGGGGCAACCAACGCATAAATGCACTTGCCCGCGTCGAGCGCGCTTCGGTACAAATGATCCCAGCATTCATCCCCGCCGTCTTTTTGCCCTGCGCCCGGCGTCCATTGAAGCGCGGTCAGCTTATCGATGGAGAGCAGCATGGGAAGGTGCTTGAGCGCGTCCACGCCGTCCAGGTGATAAAGCGCCTTGTCGAGAAACGCACATTGGTCCACGAGGTGCGGCATCACAAACTCATCAAACATCTGAGGCGACATCATGGCCGACACATCGCACTGGAGCTTGGCGATTTTGCCCTTGCCCAAGAGTCCGAACGGGCCGTAACACACAAAACCGTCCTCCTCCACCAGCGCCTCGTAATGCAACTGATAGACCCTGCGCCATGCCGCTTGAATCTCCAAAAGCAGCCGATGGACCTCTTCCGGACAGTCGTAGAGCGCCATCATGGTTCTGGTCGTGTCAAACAGACACGTGAGCACATCCATATGTTCGCCAATGTCGGGGATTCCGGTCTTGAACCGGCCCTGCTCCGCCGCGCGGAAGCGCCGCGTGGCGTCAAGGCTCCAATCAAGCCATGCGTTTGGCTCGTCAAGCGACAACCGCGTGCTTTCGAAATCCGAAAAAGCGTGGTCATACCAGATGGTGTCGGGCGTAAAGCGCACGGGGGAACCGAGAAACGGCGCGATGGACGCCACGCCCAGGCACGCAAACAGGCGCGCAAAGCTGTCCTTTTCATATCGGCTTGAGGCAAAGAGCGCAAGGCTTCGCGCGAGCACCCGGTCGGGGTCTGTCCAGTACGAATCCTCAAACTCCGCGCGGGGATCGGCTTCAGGCCGCGCGCCCGACTCGGCGGAACTTTCCACCCACCGGTCGGCGGCGCGGGCGCCTTGGGGCAATACGCTGACAATCGCGTCACGGTTTTCGCCCCGCCACCACGCTTCGTGGCGCGCCTTGAGCGCCTCCCAGGGAATCCTCGAATATTCTGTCATTCAATCTCAACCACCTTTGCAAAGCGCGGCTCGTGCTTCGAGCCTTGCCGGTAGAACGCCGGCGGGCAGCCGAGCGGCGCATCGACCGCATGCCACGCGCCCCCCTCAAAAGCTTCGCCCGTGAACAGGTGAATCCAGATTCCGCGGGGTATATAGACCCTGCGCGAGCGCGCGCCTTCCTGATGGACCGGCGCCACCAGAAGGTCGCTTCCCGACAGGAACTGGTCCCAGATGGTGTAGCCCGCCCGATCCGCCTCGTCCTCATAGAACAGCGGACGAATGAGCGGCAGCGCGCCGCCAAGCGATTCGGCGCGGTAAGGCGTCAGATGGATGAAAACGCGGGCCATTTTCGCAAGGACCCGACCGGCCTCCGGATCGTCATAGTATTGCAGGTTTTCATCGGGGCGATTGCCCTCGTGGGTGCGCATGACGGCCATGAAGGGGCTCATCTCCGCCCAGCGGATGAGCAGTTCGCGCGTACGGCGGTTGCCGTAGAGGGACGTGTAGCCGCCGATGTCGGAATGAATGGCCTTCATGCCGAGCACCCCGCTTGAAAGCGCGCCGCTCACCACCGAAATCAACCCGTCGTGGCGCGAAAAATCCACGCTCTGGTCGCCCGCCCACAGAAGCGGGCAGTGCCTCTGCGATCCGGTAAACCCGCTTCGCATGAAGAACAGCGCGTCGCCGGACCGCCCGGATTCCTCCATGACTTCGTGATTGAGCTTGGCCCAAAGCGCCGGAAAGCGGTTGTGCGCCGTTAGGCCGGTCGCGCCGTCAAACATCACGGCGTCCGCGGGCAGGTATTCACCAAAATCGGCCATCCAGCCGTCCAGGCCAAAGTCCAGCATGTTGCGCTTCAGGACGCCCTTGTACCACGCGCAAGCGTCTGGGCTGGTCAGATCGACCGTGGCGCAGTCAAACTCGCCAAAGTCGATGATGTAATCCTCACCCTGTCGGTTCTTGACGAACGCGTTTCTTGCGCGGCCTTCCAGGTACAGGTCACCGTCCACCGCAAGGTAGGGGTTCACGTAGCCGAGGAAGCGTATGCCCTGGGCCTTGAGCTCGCCGATGACCCTGTCAAGCCCCGGGTACTCGCGCTCGTTCCATTTCCAGTTCCACATCAGACGCTTGCCAAAGCTGGTCACGCGCCGGCCTTCCCAGTCTTGGCAAAAGAGCGCCGTGACCGCTATGCCCAGCGCACGCGCCTTCTCAAGTTTCTGAAGGACGGCCTCGGTTCCGCCCTGAACGCCCAGGATCACGCCCTCATTCACCCAGCCGGGCAAAGCCGGCGCTTCGCCAAAGAGAACAGAAACCTTCCCGGAAAGCGCCTTAAAGCTCTCCGCGCCCTGAAGGGTTATAAACTTGGGCAACTGCCACGCGCAAAGCTCGCTCACGCCGTCCCGGCGAAAGTCAAAACGCATGTAGCTCGACGCCTCAAGATGAACCAGGTACTTGTCGGAGGAGACAAAGGATGGCTGGGGGAAGTTCACCGTGTAGTAATCGCCGCCCGAACCGGTCGCCTGATTGGCCGCGAGGGCAATGGGGGAAAGCGGGTCCCGCCCCACGCCCGGCTCGCTGGTCCACAGCGGGTACTCACGGCCCTTCAGGTCAAAGTAGCTCATTTGCTCGCCGCAACCGTAGAAATGCTCGTCCGCGCGGCTGCTCAGCACAATCCAGAACCGCGTGTAGCCGGGCGCGGCTTCAAGGAAGTGAAGCGTAAAAGCGCCTTCCCCCTCCTCAAAGCGCGCGCGCACGGCGGTCTCGACGCCCGGGTACGCGCGAAATTTGAGTTCATTTCCATCGATTGTGACATCTCGAAGCGGCACGCGCGAAACCAGATAATCCTGAATGTGAAAATTTCCGTGCAGCGAATCATAGCGCGCATCGCCGCTGCCCGCGTAGATGAGCGGCGCATCCTTCGCATGCTCGAGCCGGACGCGCCCGTTTATCTTCACTTGAAAGCCGTGCTCCGTCTTTTCAAACATATTGCCTCTCCCCCGTTTCTATGGCGCGCTGGGCCGCCAGCGCGATCACATGCGCGTCCCGCACCGATTCAAGCGACGCGATGTCGGGGTGGCCGCGCCTGACCCGCGAAGCGAACGCCCGGTGCTGGGGCAGTTCCCCTTCATGGTCGTAGCGGCCGCGAATGCCGGTGCGCTCAAACACGCGCGTCTCAAAGCGCGAAGGCGTCTCAAGCGTCATGCGCTCGGGCGGAACCTGCGCCCTGACTTTTCCTTCTTCGCCCACCAGGCCAAGCTCAAGGTGAAATCCGGTCCTGTCAAAGAGGACGAGGGCGAGCGTCGCGCGCACGCCGTTTTCAAATTCCACGATGACGAGCGCGTTGTCGAGGACGCCCGCTTCCTTGTACAGCACGTCCGCGCCGCCCATGGCCGATACCGAAACCGGCCTGCTGTTGGCGTAGCGGCAAAACAGGTCGAAATGGTGGATGTTCTTCTCGAGCAGCGTGCCGCCGTTTCGCGCGCTCACGCGCCAGCCGTCCCGGCCGGGGTTGAACGGCGGGCGGTACTCCTGGCACCAGATTTGGCGAAGGCGGCCGATTTCGCCCCGGTCGAGCGCGTCCTGCATTTGGTTCATCAGGGGCGAGAAGCGCAGCTCCACGCCCACCTGCACGATGGAATGAAGCGTCCGCGCAGCTTCAAGCACCTTTTCAAATCCCGCCATGCTCAGCGCGACCGGTTTTTCGATGAACAGAGGAAAGCCGGCTTTCAGAACGTCGAGCGCGATTTCCTCGTGGGTGTCGTTGGGTGTGGCGAGCACCACCGCGTCAAAGCCGCCCGCCGCGAGCATCGCTTGGTGGTCCCCATATTGCCGGTTGCCCGGCGCGGACAGGCATGCGCGGTTTTCACCCGCCAAGTCGACCACAGCGGCAATTTCGATTTCGCCCGTCTTGATTGCCGCGTCCATCAGCGCCTGCGCGCGCGCGCCGCCGCCGATCATGCCATAGCGTATTTTTTCCATTTTCATTCCTCCATTGAAAGCGCGCTGAGCGCGTTCCCGGCAAAGAAGCGCGCCTGTGTCTCGCCGCTCGCGCCGAGCGATCGGATGAGCGCCTCCTGCTGATTGAGCGCAAGGGCGATTCCGTCTTCGGCTACGTCGGTGCCGAAGACCAGCTTGTCAAGCGCCCCATCCCAGTACAGAAGCCTTTTGAATTCTTCCCCCGTAAGCTGGCTTCTCCAGCCCTTGGGCGACGCGGTCAGGTCGAGGTACACATTTTCATGAAAGCGCGCCATGACCGCGGCTTCCTGAAGCCACGGCATGCCCATGTGCGCAAGCGTTATATGGAGCGCCGGAAAGCGCCGCGCCACGCGGTCAAGCGTCATGGGCGACATGCGAAGGCTCGACACGTCGTCTTCTTGGTCAAACGGAGTCACCAGCACCATGCCGGTGTGGAACAATATCGGCAAGCGCAGCGCTTGCGCGCGCGCGTAGACGGGCATGTATGGATCGGCGCAATACACATCGCGCGGGCGCGTGATCTTAAGGCCCTTGAACCCGTCTTCATAGAGGCGGTCCACCGTCCCCGGCCCGTCTACGCCTAAGTTGATCACGCCGATCGGAATGACGCGGTCCGGGTACTTGGCATAGGCCGCAAGCACATCGCCGTTGTCCGGCGACAGGTCGCCCAATCCAAAGCGCCCAAGCGCCGCGCCGCCCCGTCCCTTGCCGATGCCCAGGCCGTTCAGGCACACCTTGTCAATCCCGCACGCGTCCATCGCGCCGATGAGCCGGTCCAGGTAGCCTTCGCCTGATTGCAGGTGGTGATGATAATCGACGATCATGACGGGATCACCGCAGCGGCGGTCGCGCTGTCGCAGTAGATGCGTACATCTAAGTGCGCCTGCAGGAAGGTCACCGGGTAGTCGAGGCTCCGCTCGCCCACGAGCGCCATCCTCAGCACGTAGCGCTGCCACGGCCCGCCATCACAGCACAGGCGGATCTTTGAGGCCGACAGGATGTCGGCCATGCCGACCGTGACGGCAAAGGAGGGAAACGCGCCGTACGCGCCGCCGGTTGCGCGGATTGAGTTGAGCACCACGGTTTCAGGCGCGAGGTGGACGATGCGGGTCTTGGACGCTAAAAATTCTTCCTCGCTCACGCGCTGAAGGCCCTGATTGGGCGGCTCATTAAACGCCACATGGCCGTGGCTGCCCACGCCGCCAAAGCACGCGTCGATCCCGCCGAGCGAAGCGATTTTTTCGGAGTATTCGTCAATTCTCATGGGATCGGGCGTGATGAGGTGATTTTCCGGCAGTTTCAGTTCGTCCTTAAGCCCCGCCAGCTCCCCCCTGAGGTAGCCGCGAAAGCTCAGGTGATGCTCTTGCGGGATCATCCGGCCTTGCCAGTCGAGGTATTCGTCCATCATGAAGATGTACACGCGGCGAAAGCTTACGCCTTCTTCGTTCGCGCGCCTGATCAGGATCGGGTAATGCAGCTTCGGCCCCACCGGCAGGATCAGCTTGGTATCCCTGCCTTCCCAGTTGTTCGCGCGAATGATTTCAAGGATCTCGTCGGCGAATTTTTCATAAATCATTTGTTTCTCGCCGTAAACCGTAAAGGGAATTTTTGCCGCGCCCTCAAGGCTTCTCACGTCTTTTGTCAGGATATCGCGATCCAGTTCTCTTTCGAACATGCCTTACGCCTCCTTTGAGCGAAACAGCGCAATCAAGCGGTCGTCGTCAAGCGGTACGGGGTTGTTCAGGAGGTTGGGGTGGTGGGACAGGCGGGCCAGTTCCGGCAAATCCTCATCCATGATGCCCGCTTCCTTGAGCGTCACGCGCATGCCGCCCATCTTCTTGAGCTCGAAAATCCGCTTGCCCATCGCTTTGGCGCCCTCAAAGCCCAATTGCTTGGCAAAATCACCCACGCGCCCGCCCTCGGCTTCGGCGTTGATTTCGCACAGGCTGTCGAGCGTAAATGCGCAGGCTTCGCCGTGCGGCAGGCCGTATACATTGGTGAGCGGAAAGGATATGGCGTGGCATGCCGCGGTCTTGGGCAAGGCAAACGCCAGGCCGGCGATGACCGATGCCTCCGCCAGCTTCTCGCGCGCGTCGATATCGGATAGATTTTGAAGCGCGTCGGGCAAAGTATCGAAAATCAGGCGCGCGGCGTGAAGCGCGCAGGCATCGCAAATCGGCTGATGGCCTCTGCTCCAGAAGCCTTCCAGCGCGTGGCTCAGCGCGTCAAGCGCGCACGACGCCGTCACGCGCGCGGGCAGCGAGAGCGTGAGCACCGGGTCGATCAGCGCGATCTTGGGATAAAGCGACGGATGCCCGAGCGGGGCCTTGACGCCTTTCTCATCGTCGGTCAGCACCGCGACGGAGGTCACCTCCGAGCCGGTGCCCGCCGTGGTCGGAATGGCGATGAGCGGCAACGCATCCCCGGGCAGCGCCTTGCCGCCGGTGTGAAACGCGCAAATGCTCTCACTTGTTTTCGCCACGGCGCACGCGGCCTTGGCGCAGTCGATGGCGCTGCCGCCGCCCAGCGCGACCACAAAATCCGCGTTTGCTTCGCGCAGGAACTTCGCGCACGCGTCCGCCTCCGTCGTGCGGGGATTGGGTGTGACGCCTGTATACACTTGGGTCAAGCGTCCGTTTGAACCTTCGATGATGCCTTCGATTAAACCGGTGTTCAGAAAGAACGGATCGGCTACCAGGACGCCCCGCTCGTAGCCGCGAGCGGCGAGCAGCGCGCCCAAATCCATGACCGCGCCGCGCCTCATGACGATTTCGACCGGCGATAGATAGCTCCAGCTCATGGATAAATCTCCTCTTCAAGCTTCAGGAATTCGGTCCTTGCGTTTTTCAAAAACGCTTGCCGCCATTCCTCAAGCCCCTCGGTGTGCGCCGTGTTCAAAAACGCCTTGACCATCTCAAGAGCCATCTCGGGCGCGATCACCCAACCGCCCATGCACAAGACGTTTGAATCGTTGACGGCGCGGCACATGCGCGCGGCGTATACGCTCTCCACGCAGGCGGCCCTGATGCCCCTGTACTTGCCGGCCACCTGGCTCATGCCCATGCCGGTGCCGCAGATGAGGATGCCGCAATCGCACGCGCCCGCCTGAATCCGCTTCGCCGCTTCCGGCGCGACCTTGAAAAACGGCACGCCCACCTCCGGGTCGGTGGTGCCGATCTCGGTAAATTCAATGCCCTCCCCGGCAAGGTACGCCTTGATGAACTCCTTGAGCGCATAGCCGGACTTGTCCGACCCGATGACGAGCTTCATACCGCCATGACCTCCTTGACCTTTTGAATGATGCCGTCCGCCGTCAGGCCGAACTTTTCCTTGAGCGGCTGAAGTTGCCCGACCTCGCCAAACGCGTCGGGCACGCCCACCGAGCGCATGGGCGCCGGGTACGCCTCCGAGAGGTACTCGGCCACCGCGCTCTTGAGCCCGCCGATCAGGCTGTGGTTTTCAGCCGTCACACAGCGCCCGGTCTTCTTGACCGACTTAAGCACTGCATCGGTGTCAAGCGGCTTGATCGTGTGGACGTTGATGACCTCCGCGGATATGCCTTGCGCCGCCAGCTCCTCGGCGGCCTTGAGCGCCTCATGGACCAAGATGCCGGTGGCGAGAATGGTGACGTCCGTGCCCTCGCGGAGCAGGTCGGCGGTAAAGAGGTCAAATTTGTAGTCCTCTCCAAATACCGGCGCGATTTCCTTGCGGAACAGGCGCATGTAGAGCGGGCCTTCATGGGCTGCGATCTGCCCCATGGCGGCCTTCAATTGCACTTCGTCCACCGGCTCAAACACCGTGATGCCCGGGATGGCGCGCATGATGCCCACGTCCTCCATGCTCATGTGGGTGCCGCCGTTGTACTCCGCCGCGACGCCCGGGTCGCTGCCCACGATCTTGACGTTTTGCTTGGCATAGGAGATCGAAATCGCGACCTGGTCGGCGATGCGGCGCGACGCGAAGGCCGTAAAGGTGGTGATGAAGGGGATGAAGCCGTAGCTTGAAAGCCCGGCGGCGACCGACGCCATGTTTTGCTCGGCTACGCCCACGTCAAAGGCGCGGTCGGGGTAGGTTTCGCGCAGCGCAAGCGTGCCGTCCGCGCGCGCGAGGTCGGCGTCGAGCACCACGATGTTTGGGTTCTCGGCCATCATGTTTTTAAGTTCCTGTCCAAATACCGCTCTCATTTCCATCTGCGTATCCCCCTATGCCAGCTCGCCAAGCGCCAGCCGGGTTTGCTCGGCGCTCAGCGTCGCGTTGTGGTTTGTCGCGCCCATGGCTTCGATGAAGCTTACGCCCTTGCCCTTGACCGTATCGAGGATGATCATGTGCGGCTGGCCCTTGGCGGCCTTGGCGCGCAGGGTGGCTTCATGGATGGCCGCTACGTCGTGGCCGTCGATCTTCTGCACATGCCAGCCGAACGCGCTCCACTTGGCCGCAATATCGCCCAGGCTGTTGACCGCGTCAACCGGACCGTCTATTTGCAGCTTGTTGTAGTCGGTGAAGGCGATCAGGTTGTCGAGTTTCTTGTGCGCGGCGAGCATGCCCGCTTCCCAGATTTGGCCTTCCTGGCTCTCGCCGTCGCCGATGATGGCATAGATCCACGCGCCGTCGCCGCGAATTTTTGACCCCGCCGCAACGCCCACGGAACATGAGAAACCCTGGCCGAGGGAACCGGTTGTCATGTCGATGCCGGGCGTCTTGTTCATGTCGCAGTGGCTGGGCAGGTTCGTGCCCAGGCGGTTGAGCGTCAAAAGTTCGGCCTCATCGATAAAGCCTTTGATCGAAAGCGCCGCGTAGAGCGCCGGACCCGCGTGGCCCTTGGACAGAACCAGCCGGTCGCGGCCAGGCATTTGGGGGCTTTTCGGATCGATGTTCATTTCACCAAAGTACAAAACGCTCAGCACATCCGCGATGGACAGGCATCCGCCGATGTGCCCGACGCCCAGGTTTCCGATGGCCCTTACCGTGCGGCGGCGGATTTCCTTCGCATTCGCCTCGCACAAATTCTGATCAAACAAGACTGATTCCCCCTCGCGTAATTATCCCTTCACCGCGCCGCTCGTAAGCCCCGCGATGATCTGATTCTGGAAGAGCATGTAGGCCGCGATGCTGGGCACCACGGAGATGATGATGGCCGCGTACATGGACACATAGTCGGTTGAGAATTGGTTGGTGAAGTAGCGGATGCCCAGTTGGATCGTGCGCACGTTTTGCGACGATGTCAATAGGTTCGCGTACACGAATTCATTCCAGCAGGTCAAGAACTGAAAGGTGCCCGCCGTGACGATGCCCACCCGCGAAAGCGGAAAGACAATTGCGGCAAAACGCCGGTAGAATCCCGCGCCGTCGATCAGCGCCGCTTCCTCAAGCTCGACGGGCACCGACGCCATGAAGCCCGAGATGATGAAGGTTGAGATGGGCACGCCGATCGCGCAATAGGTCAGAACCAGCGCGCCAAACGTGTTGTACAGGCCCGCCTTCGTGATCAGCAGGAAGTAGGGCACCATAAGCGCGTTGAGCGGCACGAGTACGCCCGCCGAGAACATGGCCTGCATGGCCCGCCCGCCCTTGAACTTGAAGCGGGAAATGGCGTAGGCCGCCATCGCGGTCACGATCAGGTTGAGCGCGGTGGCGAAGATCGATATCACAACCGAGTTGAGCATCATGCGCCCGATGCCCGAAACCGTCATGGCCTTGGCGTAGTTGCCCCATTGCGGCGCCGCGGGCAGCGCGAAGGGGTCGATGACGAGCTCCCCGTTGGTCTTGAGCGAGGACATAAACAGCCACAAAAGCGGGAAGAGCGCGTAGATGACGAGAAAGATCAAGAACACCCACATGAGGACGGTCAACACCTGACTCAGGCGCTTCTTGTTCCGGGCCTTGCCCACAATGCCTTGCATACGAACCCTCCTTTAGCGCCGGTCGGTCCAGGCGGACAGCGCCCGGATCGACATGATGACCGCCACACCCACCAAGATCAGGACCACCGCCGCCGCGCCGCTGGTGCCGTAGCTGTAGTTCTGCATCTCCTTGTAGAGGTAGAGAACCATCACGGACGTACGGTTGGCCGGACCTCCGTTGGTCAGCATGTACACCTGCTCGAATTGCCTAAGGCCATAGATCATCGCCAGCGTCATGCAGGTAAAGACCGAACCCTTGATGAGCGGCAAGGTGATGGAAAAGCTCATCCGCAGCCGCGACGCGCCGTCAATCGAGGCAGCCTCGTAGTAATCCTCGGGGATGTTCTGGGTATCGGCCAACATGATCACCATGTAGTAGCCCACGTAAAACACCCAGTAGATGAGCAGCGACGGCAGCGCGGTGGCGACGGTGCCCAGCCAGTTGGTCGCCAAATGCCCGAGGCCGATCACCTTGAGCAGGCCGTTGAGCAAGCCGTAGCTGGCGTTGTAGACCGCCGCCCACATGGTGGCCAGGGCCACGCCCGAGATGACCTGCGGCAGGAAGTACACCGTACGGAAAATCTTCCATCCGCGCATCTTTTGGGCAAGCATCAGGGCGGTCACAAGCGCCAGCGGCACCTGAACGGCCCCCGCGACCAGCGCCCAGATGAGGTTGTTCCCGATCGAGCGCATGAACACCTTGTCGGAAAAGATCTTGACGTAGTTGCTTATGCCGTTGAATACGGCGTCCGACATGCCGTCCCACTTCATGAAGCTCAGGATCGATACGTGGACGACCGGGTAGACGAAGAAGGCCAGGAACAACAAAAGCGCGGGCAACAGGAACAAAAAGACCCCGGTCCGGTTTTGCGCATTCCCCTTGGACACGTTCATCGCATTTCCTCCCTTAATACAGGCGGCGGACCCCGCCATCGGCAGAACCCGCCGCTGGTTCCTCAGGGAACGTTGAGTCTGAATCCCGGAAACATCGCAGGAGCCGCAGCCCCCAGTCTAAATCGTCCCGGCGACGTGCCTCGTCCCAGACGCCTCAGCGCTTCGCGTTGAGCATTTCGACAAATTCCTCCGGCGTCGCTTCGCCCAGCACCAGCGCGCTAAGCGCCTGCGGGAACTCGCTGACGACGGCAGTCGGGGAGGAATATTGGAAGTGATTGACCACATAGGGGGCGACGGTCAGGTCGGACAGCATCTTCGAGCGCAGGCGCTCGGTGATCTCGCCGCCCTGCACGAAGAACAGCGCGCCGGAAGTGTCTGAAATCTTGGCCACGTTCTCGGGGCTTGTGAGGAATTTCAGGAACTTCACTGCGGCTTCGACCTTGGCGGGTTCGCCGTTGCCGACAGCCAGGAACGCCTGCACCGCGCCGACGTAGTAGCCCTTCTCGCCCTTGCCGCCTTCAACCGTCGGGCCCGCAGCTACGTTGGTCGTGTCATAGAGGTCGCTGATGCCGTCGGTCGAGAGGCGCCCGATGTACCACGGGCCGTTCATGAAGATGGCGGTCTCGCCCGCGAGGTAGTGTCCGCCGGAAACCGAGGCGCCCGCGCCCACCGCGTCGGGCGTGGTGTAGTCAAAAATCTCCTTGAGCAGCGTCGCCGCCTGAACCCACGCGGGATCGTCGGGCGCGGTCATGATGTCGGGACCGCCGCAGGCGACGAGGAGCTGCGAGAACCAGAGCATGCTGGTCCAGGCGTTTTCGCCGGTCATCTGGCTGAAGGGCGTGATACCCGCGGCCTTGAGGTCCTGCGCGCACTGAATCAGCTCTTCGTAGGTCTCGGGCATCTTGTCCCAGCCCGCTTCCTTGAGCAGGCGCGTATTGTAGAACACCGGGGTCAGCGCCATCTCAAAGGGCAGCGCCTTTTGCTTCCCGGCGACGATGCCGTTTTCAAGCGTGCCCGCCTGGAAGGTCGCCGCCCATTCCTCGTCCATGTAGGGGGCGAGGTCGGCCAGCTTGTCGCTCGCGAGGATGGTCGCGATGTCCGAATCGATGGTGAACAGGTCCGGTGCATTGCCGGTCGAGATCAACGTGCGCAGCTTGTCGCGGTACGCCTGATAGTCGCTGCTCTCCTCGATCACGATCTCAATCGAGCCTTGGTTGTCCTGGTTGAATTGGTCGATGATCTCCTTGACCGCCGGGGCCTTCGAGTCGGTGCCCACCCAGATGCACGGCCAGGTCAGGGTGACCTTTTCAGCCGCCTGGGCAGTGGTCGCGAAGCCGCCAAACATGGAAACGATGAGCAGGGTGATGAGCAGCAGTGAAAGACTCTTTTTCATGGGTTTCGCTCCTTCCAATTGATTGGTCTTGATTTATTTCAAGCTTCGTTACAGCTTGACCAACATGAAAACGCCCGAGAGGAGAAGCACGAAGTAGGTCAGTTTCAAAAAGACCCGACCCGAGATGCGCTTGTGCATTAAGTCGCCGAGCAGTGTTCCAACGACCAGCGCGGGCAGGCCCCACAGCGACATTCCAAGCATTTCGCTTGTCAACTGGCCGCCCAGCGCCATCTGCACAAGGATCAGGGTGTTGAGCGTCAGCCAAACCATGCACATCGTCGCGCGAAAGCGGGATTTATCCTTTATTCGCTCGGTCGCGTAGAGAATGATCAAAGGTCCGCCGGAGGAGAAAGCGCCGTGCATGATTCCGCCGAGAAACACCAGCAGCAGCGCCGGCCCCTCGCGCATGGCCACCCTTTGGCGCAGCACCCCGAACGCCGTCAGCAGCCCCCGGACGGATACCAGAATCATGAATACGGCCAGCAGCGCCAAGAGCGGCTTTTGCGGCAGGACGTTGTACAGCCAAATCCCGATCGGAAGCGCGATTACAAGCACGCCCATCATGCGCCCGAAGCTCTTCCAGTCGATGTCCCTATGCGCGCGGGCGAGCACGTACAGGGTGAGGATCAGTGTGTATAGCGTAAGCAGCGGCTTTGCGACATCGATGCCCAGCAGCACCGTTAAGAACGGCATGGACAGCGCGGTCGAACCGAACCCGGTGATGCCCTCTAAAAAGTGCGACAAAACGACGATGAGCGAGAACAATGCGATCAGGAGGGCAAAGGAATGTAAGTCCATCGTCAGGCGATCACCTCATAGCCCATGAATTTGGCGAAGAGCATGAACGCCTCGCGCCTTTGCGCATAGACCATCGCCAGGTGGTGCGCCACGCCCGAGCCGGTCACCATGTCGAGGAGTTCGGGCGCGGTGCGGCCAAACTTCACGCGGGCATAGGTCCCGGTCAGGAGCTTGTCCATGGGCACCGCTTCGCCTTCCAAGTAGAAAAGACGGGTCTTGCCGCGCGCCGAATCAATGCGCACAAGGCTTACGGGGCCCTTTTTCAGCACAAAGCCCGCCGTCACGCCGCGCCCGGCTGCAAAGTAGGTGTCGAGCGTGCGCTTGGAGCAGCCGTCCCACAGGTCGGTGGGCGCTACGCCGCAGTGCCACAAAAGCGCGGTATCGTCCTCGTAAAACACCTGCGAAAGATCGGCCAGGAAGGGCGTGCCTTCATTGAGCGACGCGGCGATCAACATGGACAGCGTGCCTTCGATGTCCCCTTCGCAGCCCAGCAGGATGCCTTCGGACTGGAGAACCGACATCGCCGCGCACGGCGCGCACCCATAGAGGCCCGCAAATTCCGGCCAGCACCGAACCGCGAGCGCGGTCAGCGATTTCTTCTTCATGAACGCCTTGAACCGGGCGCACAGGGACGCGGTCAGTTCCCTCTGACGTTCGGTGATGCCCGCCGAATCAAAGAGACGGTCGAGCTTGCCCCTGTACTCGGCCACATCTTCCTGCGCCGGTTCAAGCGATGTCACTTCCACCAATTCATAATGGTCGATCAGCACGCCGGTCTCGCGGTTCAGCGCCATTTCATCGACGTCCAGGTTAAAGAACCCATCCGCGCGATAGCCGATCAGGCCGACATGGGCGCGCGCGAGCATGGCCTTCATGCGAACCGCCGCGACAAAGTCGGGATTGATCGCACTTCCCACATGGCATGCAAAATCGTCATATCCCGCCTTAAAGAGGTTGGACGCGTTGAGGTTCAGCCCGCACACCGAGTTGAGCCTGATCTTGCCGCCGTTGTACGGCAACTCCGGAAAGGCCCACAGGAGCGCGGGCAGGTTAAGCTTCTTCTTGAGGATCAGCGCAAGGTGTCCCAGGTGGAACGTGCCGGTGATGATGGCAAGGCCGTCGAGGGCTTGCTTCGACAGGAACGCCGCGGCCGCGTGCGCGTCATCCACCTCAATCACGAGCTCGGGCACGCAAACATAACGCACGTCAGCGCACGCTTCAAGGCCTTTCATCGTATCTTCATAGATCGTAAGCGCCGCCTCAAAGTCATACGTCTTTCGCGCCAGGCACACAACGCCTATGGTGATCTTGCGGTCCATGGGAGGGCCCTCCTTACTCATCGTTCCTGGTTCCCGATTGCGCGCTGATCTGCGCGCTCGCGAAGCGCAAATACTGTGATAGCGCGACCTGCACCGCGCCCTTCCAACGGTCCTCGTCCGACAGGCGGCTGCGGATGACGCGAATACTGCGAAACACGCCGAAGGAATCATTGAGCGCACTTGTCAGGCGATCAAAGAACCAATCGTCCTTGAAAATTTGGCCGTAGGTAATGACCTGATCGCCGTCCATGGCAAGCAGCGCCGTCTCAATCGCCCGCGCCATCATTCGGGCGGCTTCATCCAAAATGAGCATGATGGGACGGTCGCCCGCCGCCGCGCTTTGTACCAACGCCTGTACGGTGATCGCCTCCGCCAAACCTTCGGTCGCGGCCCAGAGCGCGGGCGTAGAAGCGGGGCTGAGCGACAGTTGAGAGCCGCGAATCAGCGCCTCGGTACTGACCACGGTCGAGAGGCAGCCGGTCTTGCCGCATATGCATGTAAGTCCATGGTCGATCACCTTGGCGTGACCGATCTCCCCCGCGCTAAAGCGCGCGCCCTCGAACAACTGCCCCTCGAGCAGCACCGCGCAGCCAAAGCCCGGGCCGTGCTTGATGAACAGGCCGCTTGTGTCCTCGCCGCTCTTTTCAAGCGCGAGTTCGGCGCCCGCCAGCGAGCGAACATTGTTGTCCAGGAAGGAGGGCGCCAAGAAGGCGTCTTCAAACGCTTGGGCGACGTCTGTTCCCGGCGGCAGGATACCGTAGGAATCGACGCTCACGCCCAATGCCGGATCCACCCTCCCCGATATGCTGATCCCGATGGCGCACAGGCGAACCGGCCGGATCTGGCGGCTTATCAGTTCCCTGGCCTTATCCAATAGGGCGAGGAGCAATTCATCTTGACCATACGTGTTCTTGACCGCCATATGGTCAAGCGCGCATCCGCCAAGGTCGCTCAGCGCCAGAAACAGGCGGCCTGGCTCCACACACACGCCCAGAATCACCCCAAACGCCGGGTTGATCTCGACCGGCACCATTTTTCGCCCGGCGCGCGGGGCCTCGTCGATCTCTTGCCCCTCACGCAGCAATCCGTAGGCAATCATCTCGCCCACCAGGAGCGTCACGGTTGACGGGGTCAGTTCCACGCGCTTGGCAAGATCGCGCCGCGACATGGGGCCGTTTTTGTAAATGCCGAAAAGCAGCGCGAACATGTTGTTGGCCTTGATGGCGTCCTTGCCGATGCCCCCGACACGTGTGGTCATGTTCTCGCCCCCCCTTTGATCGGTTGTGCGCGAATTGATTTGATCATCAATTCAATTTACATGAATTTCAAAGATGTGTCGCCCGTTTGTTACTCGTTATATTTTCGCGTTCTCGATTTTTGGATAATTGATCGTTTGAATTTAGTATATATCATCAGTCTTATTTTGTATAGTGTAAATTCTAATTTCTATATAAATTTAATATTTCAATCAATTCTCCGCCCGACATTCAATTCATCTGCCGTCTTGTAATCGCCCAGAATTGATGTATAATAAAAATGAAACTACACAACATGGAGGAAAAGCCAAGTGGACATGGCGCTTAAGGGCAAGACGGCGGTTGTGACCGGGGCCAGTAAGGGGATTGGCCTGGCCGTCGCGCGGGAACTGTTGAATGAAGGCGCGAAGGTTGCAATCTGCGCGCGAAATGCGCAAGAATTGGAAAATGCGGCAAAGACACTTTCATCACTCGGCGAAATCCGGGGCTACGCGCTCGACGCGGCCGACGAAAACAGCGTATACGCCTTCGCGGATCAGGTCGCGCGCGACTTTTCCTCGATCGACGTCTGGATCAACAACGTGGGCGCCACCGTCGTCAAGGATGGATGGGAGTTCAAAAGCGATGACGTAGACCGGATCACCTCCGTGTGCTTCAAGAGTACGCTCTTTGGCGCGCAGGCGGCGTTTCGCCACATGAAAGGGCACGGCGGCGCGATCGTCAACATTTCCTCCCTCGCGGCGCGCTGCCCGACCGCGGGCCGCTCGACGCTCTACGGCGCGATGAAGGCGGCGGTCAACAACCTGACGATCACGCTGGCGGGCGAATACGCGGCCTATGGCGTGCGCGTCAACTGCGTAATGCCCGGCTTCACCCTGACGCCCGCGGTGGAAGCCACCATTCCCGAAGCGGAACTTGCCTACAACGCGCGCGCAACGCTTCTGGGGCGCCCCGCGCGCCCCGAGGAAATCGCGCGGCCCATTGTGTTCTTGGCAGGCGGCGCCTCCTCCTACATGACCGGCAGCATCATTGAGGTGTCCGGCGGGCGCTCGATCACGCTCAACCCCGCGTATTCCTTTGAGATGAAAGCGCGGGAAGACGCATGAAAAAAAGAAAATTGTTCTACGGCTGGATCGTGGTCTTCGCGGGCATGGCGGTCATCGGCACGACGATCGGCATCGTTCACAACTGCTTCGGGCTGTTCATCGTGCCCATTTCAACGGAGCTGGGCTTTTCACGCGAGGCCATGGGCTACGCGCAAATGATCTTTTCCGCCGCAATGATTTTGGTCGCGCTCATGGCGGGACCGATCTTTCAAAAACTCAACATGCGCCGCCTCATGATCCTGAGCGGCGTCACCCTTGCCGCAAGCTACGCGCTTTTTTCAACCGCACAGTCGCTCTTTTCCTTTTACCTCATCTCGGTGGCGGTGGCGTTTTCGGTGGCGCTTGTAAGCAACATGCCCTTTTCGATCATCGTGCGCAACTGGTTCAGCGCGCGCCTGGGGCTGGCACTGGGCGCGACATACATGGGCAGCGGCCTGGGCGGCATGCTGTTCAACCTCCTGGGCGGGTTTTTGATTGAGCGCGCGGGCTGGCGGGCGACGTTTTTGTGGTTCAGCGCGATCATGGCGCTGGTGCTCCTGCCCATCTTGCTGTTTGTGATCAAGATCAAGCCCGAGGACATGGGCCTTCGCCCTCTGGGCGAGAGCGAAACCGCGGGCGACAGCCCTTCTCCCCGCCAAGGGCTGACGCTTGGCGAGGCCCGGCAAACGCCCCGGTTTTACATATTGGTGCTGACGCTCGTCATGACCGGCCTTGCGGTCAACTCGGTGGCCGTGACCATTACGCCGCACTACACGGGCGTGTTGAACAGCGCCGGCACCGCCGCGAGCATCTCCTCATTGTTTATGGCATGCCTGGCGTTTGGCAAGTTCTTCATGGGATGGATGTTTGACCGGCTGGGCGCGCGCGGCGCGTCGCTCATCGCGGCGCTCTTGCTTGCCGCGACGCTTTTGTCCATGGCCGCGGGGGCGTCAATTCAGTTCATCGCGCTGTTCCTCGCGACGGGCGGCATCGCCTGCGCCTACGGCACCGTGCCGATGGGACTCCTGGCCGAGCGCGCCTTTGGCGCGCGCGACTATGGCGCGATCACCGGCATATTCTCCGCCGCATCGTCCCTCGGCGCAATGCTGGCGCCGCCGCTGTGCGGCAAGGTGTTTGACGTCACCGCGAGCTACGCCCCCGCATACCGGGCGATGGCGCTTTTGATGGCGGCGGTTACCGTACCCATGATGCTGGGCATCCCCGCGCTGCAACGTAAATTTTCGCGATAGTGCAGGCGCAAATTCTACCGAAAGCAAAAGCGCGCAAAAAAAATCCGCGCAAAACCTGCGTTTTTACAGCGCGCGTTTTATAATGAGTGAAAATAGCGACAATTGCGCGGCGCAAATTATGACGACTTTTTAAATTTGTTCATTGACAGCAAATTGTTACTATAGTATAATTCCCTCAGGCAGCCGGGTACGGCTGAAACCACCGCGCGAAAGTGAGGAACCAAACCATGGCCATTGAAAACAAAGCCAAGATCACCGGCGACAACGAAGTCAACATCAACCGCAACGCGATCGAGCATCGCGCGACCTGGATGGGCCTGATTTATGATGAGGCGGTCAAGGCGGGGCTTGACGCCGAATCGGTCTGCCGCAAGGCCATCAAGCGCTGCGGCAACATCCACGGCAACAACTATAAAGCCATGTGCAAAAACCCGGCGGACGTGCGCGATTTCCGCGACGCGTTCCTGCCGCCGCTGGGCCTTGACACCTTCGAGATGGTCGTGACCGACTGCGACGAAGGCAATCTCAAGATCGATTTTCACTACTGCGCGCTGGTCAACGCCTGGAAGAAGCTGGGCTTTGACGATGAAACCTGCGCCAAGCTTTGCGACATCGCCATGGACGGCGACCGCGGCATCGCCCAGAGCATGGGGCTGACCCTCGACTTGGACGACACCATCGCCAAGGGCTGCGCGACCTGCAAGCTCCACTTCCACAAGTAATCCCCGCAGTATTTGAGCGGCCCCGCATTGCGCGCCGCCGCTTGATGAATAGAATAGGAGGATTTACAATGAAGAAACTGTTTGCCATCGTCCTGACCCTGCTGCTCGTGATGACGAGCGCGACCGCGTTTGCCGACGTCATCAAGCTGGGCGGCCTCGCGCCCCTTACCGGCACCTACACCGAGTACGGCGTAGGCTTCAAAATCGGCTTCCAGATGGCCATCGATGAGATCAACGCGGCCGGCGGCATCAACGGCCACACCTTTGAAATTGACGTGAAGGACTCCGAAGGCGACCCCGTCACGAGCACCACGCTCGCCACCCAGTTTGCCGAGGACGACGCGGTCATGGCGCTGCTGGGCGATTTCTCATCCGGCGCGTGCAAGGCCAACGCTGAAATCTGCGACCTGTACGGCATCGTGCAGCTCTCCCCCACCGCGTCCGCCGCCGACTATGCCGCGATGAGCCCCTACTGCTTTGGCATCATGGGCCGGCAGGACGTGGAAGCGCCCTTCCTCGCCAAGTACATCGTCAAGAAGTACCTGGGCGCCGAGACGGTGGGCGTGATCCGCGTGGACAGCGACTGGGGCCTTTCGAGCTACTCCAACTTTGAGAAGAAGGCGCTTGAAGAAGGCATCCAGATCGTCGCCCATGAGACCTACCAGACCGGCGAGACCGATTTCTCCTCGATCGTGACCAAGGTCCGCTCGGCGAATCCCGACCTGCTGGTCGTGCTCGACCAGGGCAACTCGGTCGCCGCGATCTTCAACCAGGCCGATTCGGACGGCTGGGACGTCAAGCACGTCGCCCTCGGGCCTGGCACCTCGCAGCAGTTGGTCGATCAGCTCCTCAACCCCGACAACCTGATCGTCAC
Organism: Eubacteriales bacterium; assembly: GCA_031551775.1. Classification (GTDB taxonomy): domain Bacteria; phylum Bacillota; class Clostridia; order Christensenellales; family Aristaeellaceae; genus Anaerozeibacter. Next base: position 30,209 of record JAVBND010000002.1, read on the forward strand.
TTCGCCCTTCTTCTTTGACGAAGGCAACGCCGAACTCATGAAATGGCGCGACGCGTTCATGAGCGAGTCGGGTTTCGCTCCCACCATCCATCCCGCCTGCGCGTATGACTGCGTGTACCTGATCGCCGAAGCGGTCAAGGCGATCGGAGAGGGCGAAATCACCCGCGACGCCATCCGCGAGGCGCTTCAAAACGTCAGCTACACGGGCCTCACCGGCAACATCAAGTTCACCCCCGACGGCGACATCCGCCGCGACTACATGATCTGCGGCGTCAAGGACAAGGCCTGGGTCGTCCTCGAAGGCTTTGAGTACGGCGCGGAAGGAATTTAATCGCCTGACGGCGTCATCGAAAACCTTTGGCTTTGACAAATCTTTTCGGCGAAGGAGCTACGGGGGCACAGCGCCTGAATTTTCTATGACAGCCTGGGCAAAGGGCGGCGGTAGTGCCGCCCTTTGCCCGATAAAGGGTTCGCCCACCCAGTGGCGCCAGAAATCGCCCGGAGGAGAAATTGCATGGACTACATACTCAGCCAACTCATGAACGGCCTTTGCCAGGGCGCGATTTACGCGCTCATGGCCATCGGCTATTCGGTCATCGTCGGCGTGGTGGGCATGGTGACCTTCACGTACGGCGAGATCATGATGATCGGCGCGTTTGGCGCCTATTACACCTTCCTGCTCGTGGGCAAGAGCCTGTGGGTCGCGATCCCCGCGGCGTTCCTGAGCTCCTTCGTGATCGGCATCGTGGTGTACAAAGTGTGCTACGAGCGCTTCTTTAACGCGCCCAGGCACATCTCGCTCCTTTGCACCATCGGCATCTCCACCCTCATCAAAAACCTGGCGCAAATCGTGTTCGGGCCGGAAACCAAGCCCATTCAAGGCGTCATCGACAACCGCGTCTTTACGCTCGATCTCTTTGGCGCGACGGTCAACATCAAGCTTTTGCAGATCATGATCATCGCTCTGGTCATCTTCCTGGCGGTGGCGCTGACCCTGTTTTTCAACAAGACCAAGTGGGGCGTCATGCTCCGCGCGGTCAGCCAGAATCGCGACGCTTCGTACCTGGTGGGCATCAACGTCAAACGCGTGACCATGATGGGCAATTCCATCGGCTGCGGCTTTGGCGGCATCGCGGGCATCTTGCTCGCGGTCTACTACTACACCGTCTATCCCACCATGGGCTCGATATACTCCATCAAGGCGTTCTCATCCTCTGTGCTGGGCGGTCTCGTGGACCTCAGGTTCTCGGCGCTGGGCGGGCTGTGTCTGGGCGTCATTGAGAACCTGGGCATCACGTTCAGCTCCGCGTCCTTCCGCGATATCTTCGCCTTCAGCTTCCTCATCCTGATTTTGATCATCAGGCCCCAGGGCTTTGCGTCAAAGAAAGGAAGCAGAGTATGAGCACAGGAAAAACATTTGACAGAAAAAAAATCCTTCAACTATCGGCGCTCGGCGCAATCTTCGTGGCGCTCATGCTGTTTCCGCGCCTCGTCACCCAGACGGTGTACGTGCGCTACGGCTGCAGCATTCTGATGTACGCGACGCTCGCCGGATCGCTCAACATCATCAACGGCTATTCCGGGCAAATGTGCCTGGGGCAGGCGGGTTTCTTCGCCGTGGGCGCGTACACCTGCGCGATCCTCGGCACCAAGTTCGGCATCAGTTTCTGGGTATGCCTGCCCATCGCGGGCATCCTGGGCGCGCTGGTTGGCTACGTGGTGAGCCTGCCCACGCTCAAGCTCCAGGGCATTTACCTCTCCATCGTAACGCTCGGAGCGTCTGAAATCATCCGCATCATCGCGCAAACCTGGACAGACGTCACCGGCGGCTCGATGGGCATCAAATCGATCCCCAAGCCCATGCTCTTTGGCATGCAGATCTTCAAGCCCAAGGACTACTTCTACATCTTCCTGTTCCTCGGGATCGCATTTTTGTTTTTGACAGCGCGCATCCTGAAAAGCAGGCTCGGCCGCGCATGGATATCGATCCGCGAGGACCAGATCGCGGCCAGGTCATTGGGCGTTGAAATCAAGCGTTACAAATCGCTCAACTTTGTCTACGGCGCGTTCTGGGCGGCGGTGATCGGCGCGGCTTACGCCCCGTTCGTCAACTTCATCGACGCGTCCCAGTTCTCCCTCGACACCGGCTTTGACGTCTTGGCCATGGTGGTCATCGGCGGTCAGGGCACGCTCATCGGGCCCATCGTCGGCGCGTCGATCGTCACCATCTTGACCGAAGCGCTCCGGTTCCTCGGCTATTGGCGCTACGTGATCTACGCGCTCATCATCATCTCGATGATGTGGGTCAGGCCGCAGGGCCTCGTGGGCGCCAGCAAATCGATGCTCGCGGGCGGGCAACTGCGGCGCAGGGAGACAAAGGCTCAGGCGGGAGGTGGCGCGAGATGAGCGAATTGCTCAAGGCCGTAGACGTATGCAAGTATTTCGCCGGCCTCAAGGCCGTCGAGGCGGTCAATATGGAAGTGAACCGCGGCGACATTTTCGGCATCATCGGCCCCAACGGCGCGGGCAAGACCACGTTTTTCAACTGCATGACCGGCATCTATCCGCCCACCAAGGGCGAGGTGTACTTTGAAGGTGAGAAGATCACCCGCATGACGCCGGAAATGATCGCGCGCCGCGGCGTAACGCGCACGTTCCAGAACATCCAATTGTTCAAGTTCATGAGCGTGCTCGACAACGTCAAGATCGGTTGCCACACATCAACCAGCACCGGCATCTTTGACGCGATGCTCAAAACCAAGCGCTACCGCGCGGACGAGAAGTATGCCATCGACCGCAGCCTTGAGGTGCTTGAGCAGATCGGCATGCTGGAGGTTCGTGATACCATGGCGGGCACGCTGCCCTACGGCATGCAGCGCAAGGTGGAAATCGCGCGGGCGCTTGCGCTCAAGCCCAAGATCCTCCTGCTCGACGAACCCGCGGCAGGCATGAACCCGCTCGAAACCCAGTCGCTCATGGCGTTCATTAAGATGCTGAACGCGCAGGGCTACACGATCCTGGTCATCGAGCACGATATGAAGTTCGTCATGAACGCCTGCAACCGCATCCTGGTGCTCAACTTCGGCCAGAGAATTGCCGAGGGCGCGCCCGATGAGATCCGCGCGTGTCAGGCTGTGCGCGAAGCCTACTTCGGCAAAGGCATGATCGTGGAGGGGGTTAAGCAGGATGCTTGAAATCAAAAACCTTGAGGTTTACTACGGCTACGTCAACGCGCTCAAGGGGATCAGCTTAAGCGTCGCGCAGGGCGAGATCATCACCTTGATCGGAGCCAACGGCGCGGGCAAGACCACAACGCTCATGTCGGTCTCGGGGCTGGTTCCCAAATCCGGCGGTGCGATTGCCTTCAAGGGATTGGACATCACCAAAATGCCCGCCGACAAGATCGTGCACATGGGACTGAGCCACGTGCCGGAAGGGCGCAAGATCTTCCCGGCGCTGACGGTCAAGGACAACCTGCGCGCGGGCGCGCTTGGCAACCGCGCGCTGACCAAGGAAAAGATCGGCGAGCTGTACGAAGAAGTCTACCAGCTGTTCCCGCGCCTCAAGGAACGTCAGACGCAAGCGGGCGGGTCGCTCTCGGGCGGCGAGCAGCAGATGCTGGCCATCGCGCGCGGGCTCATGATGGATCCGGACCTCTTGATGCTGGACGAGCCATCGCTGGGTCTCGCGCCCATCGTAGTGGAGGAAATCTTTGAGCTGCTCATTTCAGTCAACAAGGGCGGAAAGACCATCTTGCTGATCGAACAGAACGCCTCGATGGCGCTCTCGATCGCCGATCGGGGCTACGTGATGGAAACCGGAAGCATCGTGCTGACCGGCACGGGCAAGGACCTTCTGAAAAACGGCGAAGTGCAACGGGTCTACTTGGGCGGCTGAGGCCGTCATCGAAAATCGGTTGAGTTCATTGAGGAGGATGCCCCTATGAAAAAGATCATCAACACTGCCGAGCAGTTCGCCATCGAAACGGTCGAAGGCATCATCGCCGCCTACGGCGACCGTGTGAAGCTTTTAAACGGCGATGCGCAGATGTACCTGTCGAACTACCCCGCGCCGGAGGGCAAGGTGGGCATCGTCACAGCGGGCGGAAGCGGCCACTTGCCGGTGTTCCTGGGCTACGTCGGGCAGGGCATGCTCGACGGCTGCATCGTGGGCAATGTGTTTGCCTCGCCGTCCGCCCAGAAGATGGCGGATGTCATCACCGCTTGCGACAGGGGAAGGGGCGTTTTGTGCCTCTACGGCAACTACGGCGGGGACAAGCTCAACTTCAACATGGCCTCAGAGATGGTCGAGATGGACGACATCAAGACCCAGACGGTGCTCGTCGCCGACGACATCTGCTCAAGCCCTGAAGAGACAAAGGAAAGGCGCCGGGGCGTAGCGGGCATGGTGTACGCGTTCAAGGTGGCGGGCGCGGCGGCGGAGAAAATGATGACGCTTGAGGAAGTGGCGCGCATCGCCCAGAAGGCGCTTGACAACATCCGCACCATGGGCGTGGCGCTCACGCCGTGCATCGTTCCGCTGGTCGGAAAGCCCACCTTTGCCATCGCCGATGACGAGATCGAGGTGGGTATGGGCATCCACGGCGAAGCGGGCATCGAGGTCAAAAAGATGATGAAGGCCGACGAGATCGCGGACTTGATCATGGAGAAGCTGATGACCGAGCTTCCCCTAAGCCAGGGCGACGAGGTCTCAATCATGGTCAACGGCCTGGGGGGAACGCCGCTTGAGGAGCAGCTGATCCTCTACCGGCGCATCCATCAGATTCTCACCGCCAAGGGTGTCAGCGTGTTCATGCCCCACATCGGCGAATTTGCCACCTCCATGGAGATGGCCGGACTGTCGGTGACCATGTTTAAGCTGGACGCGCAGATGAAGGAACTTCTGCGCGCGCCCGCGAACACGCCGTTTTATACCAACGCCAACAAATAGGGGGGGCCACGATGAATACCGATTCCATCCGCCGCGCCATAGGCTCCATTTCGGCGCTCATCGATCTCAACAGGGATTACCTGATCGAGCTGGACCAGCAAAACGGCGACGGCGACCTCGGCATCTCGATGTCGGACGGCTTTCGCGCCGTAAAGGACTTCCTGGCGGGGACGGAAGAAACCGACCTGGGCAAGGTCATGATGAAGTGCGCGGGCGCGTTCAACGAGCATGCGCCGTCGTCGCTTGGCACCATACTGTCCTTCGTCTTTATGGGCATGGCGAAGCCCCTAAAGGGCAAGACCGAAGCTTCGTTTGAAGAATTCGCCCAGGCGTTCATGGCGGGGATCGAGAAGATCATGGAGCGCGCGGGCTCAAAGCCCGGGGAAAAGACGGTGCTCGACGCGCTGTATCCGGCGGCTGAGGCGTATATCGCGCTTGCGTCGGATGCCAAGGCGGCGCTCGCGGCGGGCGCCGAGGCCGCCCAATCCGGCAGCGAAAAAACCCGCGCGATGCGCGCCGTGCATGGCCGCGCGGCCTACTACGGCGACAAGTCCATCGGCGTCATCGACCCCGGCTCGGTCGCGGGCAAGCTGATCATTCTGGGCATTTGCCAGGCATTTACGCAAATATAGGAGAAGTGACATGGACAGGGCGAAATACGAAAACTACATCGCCATCCTCCAAAGCGAGCTGATTCCCGCGATGGGCTGTACCGAGCCGATCGCGGTGGCGCTCGCGGGCGCGAGGGCGAAAGCCGTGCTCGGCGGCATACCCGATCACATGGATGTCTATTGCTCAGGCAACATCGTCAAAAACGTCAACGGCGTCGTGGTACCGGGTTCCGGCGGTCAGATGGGCATCGCCGTGGCGGCGGTACTGGGCGCGGTGGGCGGCGACTGGGAGAAGGGGCTTGAGGTCATCGCGGGCGTGACGGAAGCGGACAACCAAAAAGCCAAGGAGCTGATCGAAGCGGATATGTGTGTCTGCCACTTGGAAGAGGGCGAAGAAAACCTCTACATCCGCGTGGAAGCACACCTGAAAGAGGATCGGGCGCTGGTTGAAATCAAGACGCAGCACAACCACTTTTCTCGCGTCATGAAGAACGATCAGGTACTCGCTCAAGCGAGCGCCGCCAAGGCGGAAGGCGTCAAGGCCGACAAGAGCCAGCTTGACGTCCGCGACATCATCGATTTCGCGAACACATTGGCAATTGACGATGTGCGCGAACTGCTCGACCGTCAGATCGAGTGCAACGCGGCCATTTCCGAGGAGGGACTTAAAAACGAATGGGGCGCGCAGGTAGGCCGGACGCTGCTCTCCGAAGGCGGCGGATTCAAAACGCGCGCGGCGGCGGCGGCGGCAGGCAGCGACGCGCGCATGGGCGGCAGTTCCATGCCGGTGGTCATCAATTCAGGCTCCGGCAACCAAGGCATCGCGGTCACCATGCCGCTGTACGAATACGCGGCGGAGAAGGGCGTCCCGCGGGGCGACCTGTACCGGGCGCTGGCGCTGGCCAACCTCATCTCCGTCCACGAAAAGCGCTTCATCGGCAACCTCTCGGCCTACTGCGGCGCAGTCAGCGCGGCCACGGCCTCGGCGGCGGGCATCGCGTACCTGGACGGCGCGGATTACGAGACCATTTCCAACACCATCATCAACTCCATCGCCACCATTGGCGGAATGGTCTGTGACGGCGCGAAATCCAGCTGCGCGTCCAAGATCGCAAGCGCTGTCTCCACCGCGCTCATGAGCTACGAAATGGCCAAGAAGGGCCGAGCGCTCAAGGAGGGCGAGGGCCTGGTCGAGGGCGGCGTGGAAGGCACCATCCGAAACATCGGAAGGATGGGCTCGGAGGGCATGCGTTCGACCGACGTAGAGATCATCAACATCATGCTGGGCAATTGAGGATCAGATGATAAGCGACATCAACAAACCAACCGGCCTTCGGATACGGGAAATCCGCGTGCAGCGGGGCCTTACGCTTGAACAGATGGCCGAAATGACCGGCGTCAGCGTGAGCATGCTGAGCGCGATTGAACGCGGGCTGAAAAGCCCCACGCTCAACGTGCTCAACAAGATCAACAGCGGCCTTCAAATTTCGCTCTCCGAACTCTTCGCGCCGCCCCGGGATGTTGCGCGCAAGGTGGTGCACCGGGACGACATGCGCCTTTTGCGCCTCAAAAAGGGATGCGAGCTGCGCATGATGCTCGAATTCAACCCGCGCAACCGTTTTGAAGTGATGCGCCAGGAGATTGCGCCCCACACGAAGTGGGACAGCGAGCCGCGCTTCGGCGGCGACATCTGGGAGCACTGCTTCCCCATTCGCGGCAATCTCGTGATGCGTGTGGGCGAGGAACGTTTTTTTGTACGGGAAGGTGAGGTCTTCTCCTTCATTTCAGACGTGAACCACTCCTACATAAATGAAGGCGACGATCCGCTGGTGGTGATCCTGATGAACGCGTACTGCTGACATTTTTTGTCCGCTTATACGTGAACCCGCGCGCCCTTTGTGCCGTCACAGAGGGCGCGTTTTTGCTTCATTTTGCGCTGCGGCTCCCACGGACTGTGTTACTGGTGACTAACCTAAATACGCTCACACTTCGCGCTACCGCACATAGGATATCAGGGATCCATCAGATCCCGACATACTTTGCAAATATCCACGATGAAGGAGAAATACCATGAGCAAATTGATTTTAGCGGGCACGCAAACCGCGCTTAACCTGGTCAAGGCCTTCGCCGGCGAATCTCAGGCGCGCAACCGCTACACGTTTTTTGCGGAAACGGCGCTTGAAGCGGGGTATCCCACCCTGCGCGACGTATTCCTCGCCACCGCCCACGAAGAGCGCGGTCATGCCGAAATGTTCTATGAATATTTGGCCGAAGGGATAGGCGATTCGTCGCTCGAACCCGCGATATTGGTCCCGTTTTTCCTGGGCAATACGGCCGGAAACCTGGACCACGCGCACCGAACGGAAAACCACGAATGGACCAGTCTTTATCCGAGCTTTGGCAAAACCGCCCAGAACGAGGGTTTCTCGGAAATTGCGACCTCGTTCTTCAAGATCGCGAGCGTTGAAAAGCGGCACGACGAGCGCTTCTCAAACCTACTCTTCCGCCTGAACACCGGCACACTCTTCACTTCTTGCAGGCCTGAAATGTGGCAATGCTCCAACTGCGGCTACCGCCACTGTGACACCTGCGCCCCGATGTCCTGCCCGGCTTGTCACCACGAGCAGGCCTTCTTCACCATCGTTGATCCATGTATCTTGTAGGAAACTGATCATAGGCCGCATAAAGGAGGACGGGAGCCAGCCGCTCCCGTTCCCCCTCATCGAAAAGGTTTTGCCGGGGCAAAAGATTTTCGATGAAACCAGCCGCTCCCGTCCCCAAACTTTTACTTGCTTTTGCCACCGCGATTGCTTATAATACCTTCATATCGCATGCGTTGAAGGGGAATCGGCTGAGTTTGCTTGCCCAAGAGAGCGCGGTCCACCGGCTGCAAGTCCGCGCGGCAAAAGCCTTCCGTCCCGCCCCCGAGCCGCGGTTAATCGCCGCCGTCCGGCCTACGTTACAAGGCTTCTAAGTTGGGCGCAATGCGCCAAGCAAGGTGGTACCGCGAAGTTCGCTTCGTCCCTGCACGGGACGGGGTTCATTTTTTTAAGGGGGAACCGAACAATGGGCAAGAAAGACAAGGGACAGGAATTCGTATCCCACATCACGCCCCGCGGCGAGGATTTCTCGCAGTGGTATACCGATGTGATTCTCAAGGCCGACCTGGTTGACTACGCGCCGGTGCGCGGTTGCATGGTTATCAAGCCATACGGCTACGGCATCTGGGAATTGATTCAGCAGGAAATGGACCGCCGGTTTAAGGATACCGGCCATAAAAACGCCTACTTCCCCATGCTGATCCCCGAGAGCTTGCTGCTCAAAGAAGCCGAACACGTGGAGGGTTTTGCGCCGGAGGTGGCATGGGTCACCCATGGCGGCAACGAGAAACTGCAAGAACGCCTGGCCATCCGCCCGACCAGCGAGACGCTGTTTTGCTCCATGTATTCCAAATGGGTCGAGTCCTGGCGGGACCTTCCCATGAAACTCAACCAGTGGTGCTCCGTCATGCGCTGGGAAAAGAGCACCCGCCCGTTCCTGCGCACAAGCGAATTTTTGTGGCAGGAGGGCCATACCGTCCACGCAACAGCGGAGGAGGCGCAGGACGAGACGCTGACGATGCTTGACGTCTACCGCGAATTTGCCGAGAACGTCCTGTGCGTGCCTGTGATCGTTGGGCAAAAGTCCGACAAAGAAAAATTCGCGGGCGCGCGCGCGACCTACTCCATGGAGGCCATGATGCAGGACGGCAAGGCGCTTCAGGCCGGTACCTCGCACAACTTCGGCACCAACTTTGCCGAGGCCTTTAACATCCAGTACCTGTCCAAGGACGGAAAGCTTGAATACGTTCACGAGACCAGCTGGGGGACCTCCACCCGCATGATCGGCGCCATCATCATGACCCACGGCGACGAGCGCGGGCTCAAGCTCCCCCCCAAGGTCGCGCCCATCCAGGCGGTCATCCTGCCCATCGCTCAGCACAAGGAAGGCGTACTGGACAAGGCGAACGAGCTGTTCCAAACGCTGAAGAAAGCGGGCATCCGCGCCGAACTTGACGACCGCGACACCGTGTCCGCGGGCTGGAAGTTCAATGAGTGGGAACTCAAGGGCGTACCGGTCCGACTCGAGCTCGGGCCCCGCGACATCGAATCGGGCGTGGTCACCTGCGTTCGCCGCGACACATTTGAGAAAACGCAGCTTCCCCTGGACAACATCGCGCAGGCGGTCAACGATCTCCTGAATTCCATCTCGGACAATATGTTTGAAATGGCGCGCGCCTTCCGCGACGGGCACACCTACACGGGTCTTGATATGGACGAACTTGAAAAGGGCGTTCAGGACGGCTTTGTCAAGGCCGCTTGGTGCGGCGAGCGCGCCTGCGAAGATGCAATCAAGGAAAAAACCGGCGCGACCAGCCGCAACATGCCCTTCGATCAAACCGACCGCCCGTCGGATGTGTGCATCTGCTGCGCGAAGCCCGCCACAAAGACGATGTTCTTTGCAAAGGCATATTGACGGTGTTTTACGCCCCTTTGGCGACGCCCTTCCAGGCACTTGTGCCCGGAAGGGCTTTTCATAGGCTCATATCATACAATTAATATATGATTATCAACTATAACAAGACAAATTTCCACCCAAAAAATACCCAAAACTTGTATTCTATGACAATAGGGAGTAGGTGGCAATATTGGTCAACTTTGGGAACCGACTCAGGTCTCTTCGCTTGACGCGGGGCCTTACGCAAGGTGAGCTGTCAAAAATGCTGGGCTTGACCAAGAGTGTCGTCAGCGCGTATGAGACCGCGCTTCGCTATCCCTCCTACGACATCCTCATCCGCATTGCGGCGATATTCGGCGTGACGACCGACTACTTGCTTGGCATTGATCACCGGGTTCTGATCGACGCGTCCGGCCTGAGCGATGAAAACGCAGCCCTGGCAGCGCGCTTGATTTCCGCGTTAAAAAACCAGTCGTGACCGAGGAGGTTCTCAATGAAGAAAAAACGAATCCTATTTGTAGCGCTCGCGGCGCTCCTTTTGATCGCGCTCACAGCGCTGTGCGCGCAGGCCATGCCCACCCGGCGGGAATGGCGCGAAGCGTTTGACAAGGACGCAAAAGCTACGGCGCGCGTCCTGATTACGCCCGCCGCGCCCACAATCAATGCCGGATCAACAAAGCAGTTGAATGCAACCGTATCGGGCGCGCGCGGCGGCGAGATCATTTGGCGCATCGAGCGCGGCGCGGAGTTCGGCTCGGTCGATGAAAACGGCGTCGTCACCGCAATCAAGCCGGGCGCGGTTTACGTGCGCGCGACCGATCCGGTGACCGGCAAGTACGCCATTCGAAAGGTGACGGTCAAGGCAGTGAAGGTCACGAGCGTAAAGCTGTCCGCGACCTCCGCCGTGATTGACAGGGGCGAGAAGCTTGGCATCGGCACGCCCGAGATCTTGCCGGCAAACGCCACGGCCACGTCCACCGTCTGGACGAGCGGCAACAAAAACGTGGCGACGGTCGATCAAGGGGGCGTGGTGACCGGTGTTGGCGCGGGCACAACCCGGATTTATTGCGCCGTGGGCAATAAAAAGGCCAGTTGTTCCGTGCGCGTGCGCGGCAACTACACCACGGTTACGCTTTCGGCGGCGGGCGATGTGATCCTGGGCGGCGATCCGGAAATCAAGAGCGCGCTCAACCGTTCGACCGAAGAGGTCTTCAAAACGCTCATCGCCCAGCACGGGTTTGACTATCCCTTTAAAAACGTCTCCCGCATCTTCCAAAAGGACGATGTGTCGATCGTCAACTTTGAAGGTACGCTGACCACGGCTGAGAGCCAGAAGAGCAAGAGCCATACCTTCAAGGGCGATCCGATCTATGCGCAGATGCTGGTGGACGCGGGCATCGAGGTGGTCAACCTCGCCAACAACCACGCCAACGATTTCAAGCAGCGCGGCGCCAACGACACGCGCGCGGCCATGAACCGCGTGGGCGTCAAGTGGTGCGATTTCACCGAGAACGCCACCTATACCGTAAAAAAAGACGGCATGGAAATCAAGATCGGCTTCGCGGGCTTCCAGACGCCGGTCCTGAGCGAAACCATTGCCAAGCGCGTCAAGGATCTCAAGAAAAGGTGCGATGTTGTGGTGGTCTCATTCCACTGGTGCGATACCCCGGAGTGGACGGCCAAAAACTACGCGTCTGACCGGACGCGCGCGAAACTCGCCCTCAAGGCGGGCGCGAACATCGTACTGGGTCATCACCGCCACGTGCCCTCGGGCATCGAAGTCTACAACGGCAAGTACATCGCGTTCGACTTAAGCAACTTTGTGGTGGGCATCAAGCACAAGCTTGACCCCGCGACCGGGCGGCCGCTGACCGATTCCATGATCTTCCAGTGGACCTTCAAGATCGATTCGCTGGGCTACGTTGAGGACATGGGCATCAAGGTCATCCCCTGCACCACCACAACTTCCACCGAGACCTACCCTGGCGACGACGGGTTCGGCCAACTCGGCGCGCCGGTCAACAACTTCCAACCCGACATACTGACCGGCGAGGCGGCGAACGGCGTAATCGCGCGCATACAGGCGCTATCGCCCAATGTCAAGATAAACATGGGCTGATTCTTCAGCCAATTATGTAGGAGGACATCATGAAGAGACTGCTTGCGTACCTGCTGGCGCTGTGCCTGATCTTTGGCTCAACGGCCGCTTTGGCCGGGGAGGTTCCAGGCCCCATCACCTACCCCAAGTCGCTCAGAATGAGCAAGGCCAAGGCCACGATCACGAACCTATACCAAAAACCCGGCGCCGTCCAGCTCACGGCCACAACTGTGCCCGCAGCGCACCTGCTCACCGACAAGAACATCACCTGGTCGTGCGACGATGAATCAATCGCCACGGTCGATCAAAACGGCCTGGTCACCGGCGTCGGCGAGGGCCAAACCCGCGTGCGCGCTTCCATACAGGGCAAGACCAAGGTGCTGAGCGTCGCCTGCCTCGTGACCGTCAAGGCGCTGCGCGTGTCGAGCATTGCGCTCAGTTGCCAGGACCTCCTGCTGCTCGACCATACCAAGTCAAATGAAAAGAGCGAAACCATCGGGACCGCCATCCTGCCCGCCACCGCGACCTTTCAGCAGATCGCGTGGACCAGCTCGGATGAATCGGTCGCGACGGTCTCATCCTCCGGCGTCGTAACCGGCCTGAAGGCGGGTCAAGCGACCATCACCGCCACCACCGACAATGGCCGCAAGAAGGCAAGCGCGACCGTGCGCGTGCGCGATACCTCCGGCATGACCCGCATCGTGATCTCGGCGGGCGGCGACATCGTGCTCGGCGGCGACATGGTCAAAAAGACCGACCAGCGTTTCAGGGACATCATCACGAAGGCGGACGGCACGCTCGATTTCGATTACGTGCTCAAAAACCTGAAGACCGTGTTTGAGAAGGACGACTTGACCATTCTAAACCTCGAATGCCCGCTCAAGGGCAGGAGCGGCCCGCGCAAAGAATGGCGCACCTACAACTTCCACGGCGAACCCGAATACGTGAACATTCTGAAAGCGGGCAGTGTCGAAGTCGCCAATGTCGCCAACAACCACATCAACGACTTTGGCACAAGGGCCGCAACCAAGGATATCCTGCGAAACGCGGGGGTAATCCAAAGCGACAACGGGTTTAACATTTCGGATAACTCCACCGTCGTCAAGGGCGTGCGCGTTGGCTTTGTGGGCTATCAGACGCCCAGGTCCTACGGCGACATCCGCGACTCGATCAAGAAGGCCAAGAATCAAGGGTGCGACGTGGTCGTGGTGTCCTTCCACTTCGCCGAAGTGCCCGAACACAAGCACCCGATCAAGTCAACTCAGATCAAAACCGCGCGCTTCGCGATCGACGCAGGCGCGGACCTGGTGGTGGGTCACCACCCGCACGTGATTCAGGGCATTGAGCGCTACAAGGGCAAGTACATCTTCTACGGCCTGGGCGCTGTGGAAAGCTCCGGTCCGCGCTTCAAGTACCCCAACTTCATCATGCAGCAGACCATTTTGGTCGATCCGGGCACCGGTTACACCGAGCCGCAGGTGCCCACGGTCTATCCGATCTTTACCAGCGGCGCGCCTCAGGATGTGAAGAAAAACAACAACTGCCAGCCGATTCTCCTCCCCCGCAGCGATTCGCGCTTTGACACCGTGGTCAGCCTGATCAACCGCTACTCGACCGGCGGCGGCATGATGCCCGCGCCGTACAATCTCCCCTGACGGGGGTACGACATCCATCAAAAATCCGCCTTCGGGCGGATTTTTTTGGAGGGGCGCGGGGTGCGCCGGGAACGGGGCCGTACCCGGCGCCGCCTAGCGGTGACGCACCAATCAGGGGACTGACCCCTGATTGGCGTGAGGAGGCGGCTTTCTTCCTTCCCGCTGGGGCTGGATTGGGGCCAGCGTCCCGGCGCGCTTAACAGTTCAATATGAAAAAGTCACAATTGAAAGATGGCTATGCGTTGACGGAACGTGCGAAAGCCGGGTATAATATCCTTTGGGCTTTTCAAACCAACGAAACAAAAGGAAAATATTTGAATGAAGCAATTTTTGAAGAAGTATGGCGGGCTTGTCTACATCACAGTGCTCAGCCTCATCGTCATCGTCGTGCTGGCCTGTTCAAATGAACTGCCGACGGTGCTCAAGTCCATGGCCAACCTCGACGCGCGCTGGATGTGGGGTGCGGCCGGGTGTATTGCGTTGTACCTGATTTTCCGCGCGTCTACGCTTGCGTACTACCTTCACTCGGAGGGCGCGAAGATTTCGCCGCTGAACGCCTTTAACGTCACGCTGATCGGCCAGTTTTATTCGGCGATCACGCCGTCCTCAAGCGGCGGGCAGCCCTTGCAGGTGGTGACCATGCATCAGATGGGCATCCCGGTCTCAATCGGCACCGCCACCGTATCGGTCAAGTTCATCGGCTTTCAGCTTGCCTTTATGCTGATCGGCGGCGCGCTTTGGATCGCGCATCCTGAGATGGTGTCCGAACAACTCGGCGCCGTCCGGTGGCTGGTGGTGCTGGGGTACCTGATCAACCTGGCGTTGATGGTCGGCGTGGCGCTGACCATGCGCAAGAGCCTCTTTGTCGAAAACGCGTTGAACTGGTCAATACGGGTGGGCGTTAAGCTGCACCTCATCAAGGATGCCGACCAAACCTCCGCCAACGCGCGCGCGTCGCTTGAGGACTACCGCGCGGCGCTTAAACGTTTGGCGGAAAAACCGCGCGACGCCATTGTGGTGTTCCTGCTGTCCTGCCTGCAAATTATGAGCTATATGAGCGTCATCGTCTGCCTGTACCACGCCTTTGGCCTTGGCGGCTTTTCAAACAGCGACCTGGTGACGCTGCAACTGCTCCTGTTCATCACCGCGGCGTTCGTCCCGCTGCCCGGCGCGGCAGGCGCGCAGGAGGGCGGGTTCTACCTGTTCTTCCGGGGCGTGTTCCCCGATCAGCACATACTGGCCGCCATGCTGTGCTGGCGCTTTTTCAGCTACTACCTGTTGCTGCTCACGGGACTACTGGGCGTGATCGCGGCCGCCTTGCGTCGCTCGATTGAGCGCAGGAGGGACAAAGCATGACATTTGAAATGATCACGAGCATCCGCAATCCGCTGATCGCGCGCCTGCGCACGCTCAAGGATAAAGAGGGCCGGGACGAATGCGGCATGCTGCTCATTGAAGGTGAAAAGCTGCTGAAAGAAGCGCTGCTGCTCGGCCACAAGCCGGGATTCCTCTTGTATGAAAGCCATCTCGCAACCGCGCTGGAGGGCCTCATTCGATCATTCCATGAAGCCGGAGCCGAGATCCATCCGGTGTCCGACGCGGTCATGGGCGCGGTATCGGGCACCAAGACGCCCCAAGGCGTATGCGCGGCGTTTCGGCTGCCGGAGATGATGCGGGGTTTCCCTGACCGCCTGGTGGCCCTTGACGGCGTACAGGACCCCGGCAACGTGGGAACCATTTGGCGCACCGCCGATGCCGCCGGGTTCGGGGGACTGATCCTGGGTCCGGGCTCAGCCGATCCCTTCTCCCCCAAGGTGCAACGCGGCGCCATGGGCAGCGGCATGCGCCTCCCCGTGGCTGTGACGGACGATCTCGGCGAGACGCTTGAGGGCCTCTTCAACGCGGGCTATGACATCGTGGTATCCTCCCTTGACGGCGCGCCGTTTTACGCGCATGAAGCATTGAAAAGCAAGTATGTGCTCGTAATCGGGAGTGAAGCGCACGGCGTATCCGGGCGCGTCCAAGCAACTGCCACCATGAAGCTCAAGCTGCCCATGCGCGGCGGCGCGGAATCACTCAACGCGGGCGTTGCCGCCGGGATCATGATGTATGAATTGACAAAAAATTTGGATGGTTAGAGTCACAGACTCTAGGTAAACGATGATTCATTCGGTTGCTAGCTGGGTTTTGATTTTTTATCCAGGTGCGCCTGCAGAAACCGAAGGCGTAGCAGCGCTACGTCGAGTGTTTTTGCAGGCGTGCATGGGCAAAAAAGCAGAAGCCAGACAGTGATCGAATTGATCAGCGCTTACCTAGCGGCTGCCCAGGATATGCAGTATCCTGACTGCCTCATAGGCATAGGAGCTTATGGGCCGCTCGTCGCTGTCGATGGTATGCGCGGCGATCAGGATGCCTTGCGGCTCTTTGTTCTTCACTTCCACCACAAGCCCCGAATGCGTGAACAACCCGCCCACAAACGCCATCACGAACACATCGCCGGGCTCGGCGCCCTCAAGCGATCTGACCTCGGCATATGGTCCGGCGCTCATGTTCGCGCTGAGAAACCGCCTCAGGAAGTACACACCGGTCCATGCGGGCGCCCGGTCCTGAACGCCCCGGTAGTACCAGTCCGGCATGTTCATCACACCCGCGCCCGCAAACAGGCACTGCGACGCGAAATTGGCGCAATCGCCGCCGATCTCATCAAACGCGCCAAACTCAGGATTGCGTGAATACGCCCAGCGGTGCGCGTAGGCAATCGCGGCCCCGCGGTCATAAGCCATGTCCATGCCCCCCATCCATACAAAGCTATGCGCGCGCGCTTGAGAAATGCCGGGCGTTGTCGATTGACGCAAGCACCCGCCGCATGGTATCATGTCTTCAGTATTTTTTAGGGGGAACAGCCATGAATACAGCCCGGATGAAGGCTTATCTTTTGTCGGATGAAGGCATAACGGCTCTGACGACACCGTACGGCGAAGCCGCTCACGCGCAGGCTGCGCGCTACCTGCAACTGCTCAACGCGCATGAAGCCGCCTTTGGCGGGAAGGCACGCCTTGCGATTGTCTCCGCGCCCGGTCGCAGCGAAATTGCGGGCAACCACACCGATCACCAGAAGGGCCGCGTGCTGGCCGCTGCGGTCAACCTCGACACGGTTGCGGCGGCCTCGCCCAATGATGGCAACATCGTCACGCTGCATTCCGATGGCTACCCCCACCCCTTCGTTGTGGACCTTGACGACCTTCATGTGCGCGAGGATGAGAAGGAGACCACCGCTGCGGTCATTCGGGGCGTGGCGGCGCGGCTGAAAGAACTCGGCCATCCGATTGGCGGGTTTGACGCTTGCGTGACCAGCACCGTGTTCAAGGGTTCGGGGCTTTCGAGCTCGGCGGCTTTTGAGGTCATGCTGGTGATGGTGTTTGATACGCTCTATGGCGGTGAGGCGCTCGATGCCCAAGCGCGCGCGGTGATCTCGCAGTACGCGGAAAACGTCTATTTCGGCAAACCCAGCGGCTTGCTCGACCAGATGGCAAGCTCGGTTGGGGGGCTTGTCGCCATGGATTTCAAAGACACGCCCGCCCAGATCGAAGCGCTGTCCTACGACTTTAAGGCAAGGGGCTACAGCATGGCGGTGGTATCGGCGGGCGGCGACCACGGCAACCTGACCAGCGAATACGCCGCCATCCCGCGCGAGATGCATGATGTTGCCAAGGCGCTTGGCGGCGAGGTGCTGCGCGACATCGACCCCCAGGTGATGCAAGACGCCATCCCCGCGCTGAAAAACAAAGTGAGCGACCGCGCGATCCTCCGAGCGCTGCACTTCTACGATGAGGACGCGCGCATTCCGGAACTGGTCGATGCCTTAAAAAAAGACGACCTGAAAACCCTCCTGAACCTGATCGTGGCCTCCGGCGAGAGCAGCTGGAAGAAGCTGCAGAACCTCTATGTCGCGGGGTCAGGCAACCAGGAGATGGCGCTGGCGCTCGAGCTGTCCCGGCGGATGCTGGAAGGCGTGGGCGCGTGGCGCATCCACGGCGGCGGCTTCGCGGGCACCATATTGGCGTTTGTCCCATGCGAAATGTTTGAGGCCTACCGCGCGAAGATGGACCGGGTGTTCGGACCCGGCGCGACCACGGAACTGAGCGTTCGCCCCATCGGGCCCTACGCGCTGACATAGGGATGGTCAAGGATCGGACGGAGCCAGCGCAGGCAGGGACAGATGCCGCTAATTCCGGTCGCGCCGGTGTGGGCAGCGTCAAACGTTTAGGCAAGCGCGGCCTCGGTCAAAAAGAAGCCCCCGGCAACGTCAAGCGCCGCACGCGACCCGATTTGGGCGCGGGCGGCGCTTGGCGCCTTCATCAGTTGACCACGTTGACGGGTTTTCCTGCAAGGTACGCCGCGACATTGCGCTCGCTCTGGTCCATGATCCGCTGTCGGCTTTCCCTGGGCGCCCATGAGATGTGCGGCGTGATGATTGCGTTCTTGGCCGCCAGCAGCGGGTTGTCCGGAAGGATCGGCTCTACCGATACCACGTCGAGTCCCGCCGCGTAGACTTTGCCGCTGGCGAGCGCGTCCGCCAGATCTTGCTCGACGATCAGCGGCCCGCGCGAATTGTTGAGGATAATCACGCCGTCCTTCATTTTCGCGATCGATTCGCGGTTGATGATGCCCCGGGTTTCCTCGAACAGCGGACAATGCAGCGCGATGACGTCTGAAGTTTCAAGCAGCTCGTCAAGCGCCACATACGCGGCAATCTCGCGCCCTTCGTCTGACGCAAAGCGGTCGTAGGCTATGACGTTCATGCCCATCGCCTTGGCGATGCGGCCCGTCGTCTGCCCGATCCGCCCAAAGCCGATGATGCCGAGCGTCTTGCCATGAAGTTCGATCAGGGGATAATCCCAGAAGCAAAAGTCCGGGCTTTGGGCCCAGCGACCGTCATGTACCGCCTCGCTGTGGTGGCCGACGCGGTGGCAAATCTCAAGCAGCAGCGCAATCGCGAACTGCCCGACCGCCTCCGTACCGTAGGTGGGCACGTTTGACACGCTGATGCCCTTCTCCCGCGCGCGCACCGTGTCCACGACGTTGTAGCCGGTCGCAAGCACGCTGATGAAGCGGATGCCCGGGCACGCGTCCAGAACCGCCCTCGTAAGCGGCGTCTTGTTGGTCAGCACGATTTCGCTGTCCCCGACGCGGCGGATGATCTCGCCTTCGTCGCCAATGGGCGTTCGGTCGTAGACCGTCAAATCGCCCATTCGTTTAAGCCCCGCCCAGCTAAGGTCGCCTGGATTTTCGGTGTATCCGTCAAGCACCACAATTTTCATCAAATCTTCCTCCGTTCCTCAAGGCTTGATGCCCTCCGCGATCCGGCGCATGGCGCTGCCCGAAGCCGCCCAATAATTGCTCAGAACCTTGAGTTCATCGCCAATTGAGAAGTGCCTGACGCCCAGGTCCATGTAGTACTTGGCTTCTTCGGCGGTATAGATCTCGCAGCGCGGCTCAATGCCGTGGGCCAGCGCGGCCGCGATCATCCGCCGCTCAATCGCCTTGAGTTCCTCGCGGTGGTCAACAAGGTTCCAGCCGTTGCTCATGGAATAATCCGACGGGCCAAATTGCAGCATGTCGATGCCCGGGACGGCGCAAATCTCCTCGATGTTGTCCATGGCGTCTTTCTTCTCGATCATCAGCGCGATCACCGTTTCGCGCGCCATCTTCGCGTAGTCCATCTGCGCCTTGTACGGCTGGTAGCCGATCCAGCGCGTGTTGGGGTAACCCATGTGTCCCGCGTCCTCGGGGCAGTCAGGCTTTAAGAGCTTCACCGATTCGGCTACCTGCCCGGCCGTCTTGTGATCGACCAGCAGCACCGCCTGAAAGCCGCACGCCATCGCTTTTTGCGCCACATACGCGCGGTTTTGAAGGTCCACCTTGATCATGCTTGCCATGTTGTGCAGTTCCGCCGCGCGCGCCATGTTCTCAAGGTCGCCTGTGGTATAGGGCGCGTACTCGGCCACAAATTCAATGTAGTCGTACTGCCCGGTCGCGCCGACGATCTCAATGATGGTGGGCCATACGCTCTCAACGCGCGTCGCCACGGATGGCATGTGATCCTTCAGCAAACGGCGCAGTTTGTTCTCCTTCATTTGGTCGCTCCTCTCGCTATGTCGCAGGGGGAAACAGGCCGCCCTCAGCATCAGCCAAAAGAAAGCGGGGCCGCCGCAGTTCACAGATTCGAACCGCCGCAGCCCCGCCCATTTGTTACACGTACTGTTCGCGCTTGACGTAGTGCGTATGCAGAAGCTCGTGCGCCTTGTGCGAATTGGGTTTGCCCAGGAACTCATCGTAAATCTTAATGATCTCCGGGTTCTCATGGGACTTGCGGATGGTTTTCGCCTCATCCTCGCTGTAGAGCGCCTTGGCGCGCAGCACGCGCGGGTCGGTCTTCTCCCGCTGTTCAGGCGAGACGATCGGCTGGCCGCCGCCGTTCACGCAGCCGCCGGGGCAACCCATGACTTCGATGAAGGTGTAGTTCTTCTTGCCTTCCTTGACTTGGTCGAGAAGGTACGCCGCCATGCCGGTCGAATGCGCGACCGCGACATTCACCGTGAGTCCGCCTAAGTCAAGCGATGCCTCCTTGACGCCGTTGAGTCCGCGCACCGCCTCAAAGTTCACATTGTCAAGCGTCTTGCCCGTGATGACCTCATAGGCGGTTCGCAGCGCCGCTTCCATGACGCCGCCGGTCGCGCCGAATATGACGGCCGCGCCGGTCGATTCGCCGAGCAGCCGGTCGAAATCCTCGTCCGGCAGCCGGTCAAACGCGATGCCCGCCTGCTTGATCATGCGCGCAAGTTCACGCGTGGTGATGACCACGTCCACGTCCTGCATGCCGTCATGGCCCATCTCGGGGCGCGCGGCTTCGAACTTCTTGGCCGTACAGGGCATGACCGAGACCACCACGATCTTCTTCGGGTCAAGGCCCTCCCGCTGGGCAAAGTAGGTCTTGATCATCGCGCCTTCCATTTCGTGAGGCGATTTGCAGGTTGACAGGTTCGGGATGAACTCGGGATAGTAGGTTTCGCAGTACTTGATCCAGCCGGGCGAGCAGGACGTAATCATCGGCAGCACGCCGCCGTTCGTCACGCGGTCAACCAGCTCGGTCGCCTCTTCCATGATGGTCAGGTCGGCGGCAAAATCGGTGTCAAACACTTTGTCAAAGCCCATGCGGCGAAGCGCGCAGGCCATCTTGCCGGTCACGGAAGTCCCCATGGGCATCCCGAACTCCTCGCCCAGCGCCGCGCGCACGGCGGGCGCGGTCTGCACGACCACGTACTTTTCGGGATCGTTCAGCGCTTCCCACACCTTGTACGTGTCGTCCTTTTCAGTGAGCGCGCCGGTCGGGCACACCGCGATGCACTGGCCGCAGTTGACGCACGGCGACTCGCCAAGCGATTCGCCCCACGCGCACTCGACGGCGGTGTTGAAGCCGCGCTTGACCGCGCCGATGACGCCGACGTTCTGCAAATTCGAGCACATGGCGACACAGCGGCGGCACAGGATGCACTTGGCGTTGTTGCGCACGATGGAAGGCGAGAGCTCATCGACGGTCGATGGGGTCATGGAGCCTTCGTAGAGCGTCTCGTCGCTGACACCGTATTCGTTTGAAAGCGCCTGCAGCTCGCAGGAAGTCGAGCGTACGCAGGACAGGCACTTCTTTTCGTGGTTGGAGAGCAGCAGCTCCAGGTTGGTCTTGCGCGCCGCGCGCACTTGCGGCGTATTGGTTTTGACCTTCATGCCCTCGGCCGCGGGCAGCACACAAGAAGCCTGCAGCGCCCGCGCGCCGGTATCGACCACGCACATGCGGCACGCGCCGATTTCATTGATGCCGCTTAAGTAGCACAGCGTCGGAATGCGGATGCCCGCGCTCTTGGCCGCGTCGAGAACTGTTGAACCCGCCGGTACGGATACCGCGACGCCGTCGATGGTTAGGTTGATCATGTTCATGGCAGGTATCCTCCTTACTTCTTAACGATGGCGCCGAACTTGCACTTTTCTATGCAAGCGCCGCATTTGATGCACTTGGCGGGGTCAATGGCATGGGGTTCCTTGACCGAGCCGGTGATCGCGCCCACGGGACAAACGCGCGCGCAGAGCGTGCAGCCCTTGCACTTGGCCGACACGATTTCATACCTGAGCAGCTTTTGGCATACGCCAGCGGGACAGGTCTTTTCGTAGATGTGCGCCTCGTACTCGTCCCGGAAATGCCGTATCGTCGAAAGCACCGGATTGGGCGCGGTCTGGCCCAGGCCGCAAAGCGCGGTGGCCTTGATGTTCTCCGCCAGCGTTTCGAGCTTCTCAATGTCGCCCTTCTCGCCCTTGCCCTCGCAGATCCGGTTGAGGATTTCAAGCATCCGGCGCGTGCCGATGCGGCACGGGGTGCACTTGCCGCAGCTCTCATCGACCGTAAAATCGAGGAAGAAGCGCGCGATGTCCACCATGCAGTTGTCCTCGTCCATGACGATCATGCCGCCTGAGCCCATCATGGAACCCGCCGCGATCAGGTTGTCATAGTCGATCGGGGTGTCAAGCAAGGCGGAGGGCAGACAGCCGCCGGACGGGCCGCCGGTCTGAACCGCCTTGAATTCCTTGCCGCCCGGGATTCCGCCGCCGATTTCGTAGATGATCTCGCGCAGTGAAGTGCCCATCGGGACTTCGACGAGGCCGGTGTTGTTGATCTTGCCGCCCAGCGCAAAGACCTTGGTGCCCTTGCTGCGCTCGGTACCCATGCCCGCGAACCACGCCGCGCCCTTTACGATGATCTGCGCGATGTTGGCGTAAGTCTCGACGTTGTTTAAAATCGTCGGCTTGCCAAACAGGCCCTTGACCGCCGGGAACGGCGGTCGAACGCGGGGTTCTCCGCGCATGCCCTCGATCGAGTTCATGAGCGCCGTTTCCTCGCCGCACACAAACGCGCCCGCGCCCAGGCGCACGTCCAGGTCAAAATTGAACCCGGCGCCAAAGATGTTTTGGCCGAGCAGCCCGTATTCACGCGCCTGCGCGATGGCGATCTCAAGCCGCTTGACCGCGATGGGGTACTCCGCGCGCACGTAGATATATCCCTGGTCCGCGCCGATCGCGTAGCCCGCGATGGCCATGGCCTCGATCACCGCGTGCGGGTCGCCTTCAAGCACCGAGCGGTCCATGAACGCGCCCGGATCGCCTTCGTCGGCGTTGCAGCACACGTACTTTTTGTCGCTGACGGATGCCTTTGCGAAGGACCACTTAAGGCCCGTCGAGAAGCCCGCGCCGCCGCGGCCGCGAAGGCCGGACGCCTTGATTTCATCGATGACCGAGTCCGGCGTCATTTCGGTCAGCGCCTTGTGAAGCGCCGTGTAGCCGTCAAAGGCGATGTACTCGTCGATGTTCTCCGGATCGATCACGCCGCAGTTTTTGAGCGCAACCCTTCTTTGCTTTTTGTAAAAGTCCACATCGTCCAGCGCCCTGACCGCGCCCGATTCCTCGACCGATTCCTTGTACAAAAGCCTTTGCACAATCCGGCCCTTGACCAAGTGCTCCGATACGATCTCGTCCACATCGTTTTCGCCGATGCGGCTGTAGAACGCGCCTTCCGGGTAAATGATGACGACCGGACCGGCCTCGCACAAACCGAAACAACCGGTGCGCACCAGCTTGACTTCCTTGCCCAGACCGTTCTTCTCGATCAGTTCCTCAAAGCGCTTGAGGACCTGCGCGGAGCCGGAAGAGGTGCAGCCGGTGCCGCCGCAAACCAATACGTGGGAACGAAATAGCTCCATAGTAGTTTCCCTCCTCGTTGTTGCCGTTATTCGGCGGCTCCGATGGTGTATTCATCCACTGGACGGCCGTTGACGATGTGCTCGGCCACGATGCGGCCCACCATGTCCGGCGTAACCTTGACGTAGGTCACCTTTTCCTTGCCGGGCATATAGACCTCTACCATGGGCTCAAGCCGGCACATGCCGATGCAGCCGGTCTGGGCGACCGATACATCAAGCAGGCCGCGCTTGCTCACTTCGTCGAGAAACCCCAGCATCACGGGCCGCGCACCGGCGGCGATGCCGCAGGTGGCCATGCCCACGACGATGCGCGCGCCGTCATGTTCGCGGCGCAGGTTGACTTTATCGAGTGTCTTCTGGCGAATCGCCTCAAGTTCGGCAAACGACTTCATGGTTGACACCTCCAAATAATACTTCATCAAATGGTCGTATCGGAGCGCACGGCGTCACATTCGGCCATGCCCTGCGAAATATACTCGCCTATCCAGCCCAGCACATCCGGTTCACTGAGCGAAACGCCCCCCAGCGCCTCGCGGACCGCGCGCGTATCAAACGTAAATTCCGACTGGTTCACGCGGTAACTGAGTTTGAAATCCGGCCGGTCGGGCGCGCCCAGCACCAAGGAGCGCATGGTGCCCGACAAATCGCCTAGCGGCGGCAGGTCGATTGAATCAAGCGAGAACGTCGCGGTCAGCGTCGTGCCCTCGCCGGGCTCGGACACAAGCCCAAACGTCCCTGCGCACAACTCAGCCGTCTGCTTGAACATCGGAATGCCAAGGCCGACTCTGCGCGTCGTCCGCGTGGTTGCAAACGGGCTCGTCACCCGCTTGAGCAACGCCTCGTCCATGCCGCACCCATCGTCCGCGATCACGATGGTGAGCACGCGCGTTTCTTCATCATAACAAACGCCGATCGTGACCAGCATCGCTCCCGCCGTAATCGAGTTCTGGACAAGGTCCAAGATGTTCAAAGACAGTTCAAACATCTTACATCGCCTTGTACTTCTCAAGGATTCCGGGAATGTCGTCTGGTACCAGACGCCCGTAAACGTCCTCATTGATCATCATAACCGGCGCCAAGCCGCACGCGCCCAGGCAGCGGGTGTCCTTGACGGTAAAGCGCAAATCCGGAGTCGTCTCACCCGGCTTGACATGAAGTTCCGACTCAATCCGCTCAAGCACGTTCTTGGACCCTTTGACGTAGCAAGCCGTTCCCAGACAAACGCCGATGACATACTGCCCCCTCGGCTGAAGCGCAAACTGGGAATAAAAAGTCGCGACGCCGTACACTTCACTCAGCGTCACGCCCAGTCCCTCGGCAATGTGGCGCTGCACTTCGCGCGGCACATGGTCGAATATGTCTTGGGCTGACTGAAGCGTCCTCATCACGGCGCCGCGCGAGCCCTTGTTGGCCTGAATGACCTCATCGAGCTTTTCAAGCTTGGCCTTGTCTTCCAGCACGGACATAAGACAGATCCTCCCTTATCGTTAAATTATGGCCAAAGCCGGGGTCGCCAAGCGCCCGTCTCTGCCAAGTTACCAATCCCTATTGTAACACAAACCATATGATCATTGTATTTGTACCGTGAAAATTTACAATGAGAACTTGCAGCATTTTTGGCGCAAGCTTCCAAAACTCAAAAAACCAGACAGTTAGTCTTTACAAACTACCACCGGTATTTCCAACCTTTTCAGAAGCGCCGATTCATCTTCAGATCGCAAAACGCGGCCAAAATTGCGATCAGCATGCAAAAACAGTTGACAACCCGAATGTGCTGTGCTATAATAGTTATCGCTGTGAACAAACAGCAGCGCCTGGGTGTGGCGCAGTTTGGTAGCGTGCTTGAATGGGGTTCAAGAGGCCGAAGGTTCGAATCCTTTCACCCAGACCACCTTATCACTGATATAGTGATACAAAAAACTCATCGTCAGAAACGATGGGTTTTTTGATTTCTTCCGTCATATTCGTTATAGAATCCGCCGCTAATAATCCATTCAACCGGCACGTCCAGTGCGGCTCAGATCAGGCACAGTGTATCAAGCGCCGCCTGATTTGTTCAATCAGCGGGTGTATGGCTGCCATCAAATGTTATAGATTGGCCGCTTTGCTCAAGGAACAATTTTACCTCCTTCGCATCCATTGCAACACGGGGAATCTCGGCGGAGATCACCAGGCGGGATTCGGCCTGGGGCATCAGTTGCGCGTCGAACGCGCTGCCGCTGTCG
>JAVBND010000048.1:0-6994 GCA_031551775.1 Eubacteriales bacterium
CTGCACGCGCTGTTCTCGGTGATGATCAATACGGTGTGGTACTTTGAAAACAATGGCGAGTTCCCCTCGCTGGCATATGAGATCTCCTTCAAGCTGCTGGCGCTGGTCGTGATGGGCGCAGCGACGCTGTTGCTTGACAAGCGGCGCTGGTTCGTGCTGACGATGAGCTGTTTGCTGGTACTGTGCTTCGGTCAGGGACTGACGCTGTGGAACATCGAAAACATGCCGCTGGCGGTCAGCTACAACCTGGCGACCATGGCGGCCAAGATGCCGCCGTACCTGCTGTCGCTGGCCGTGCCGCTGTGGTACGCGGCTTCGCGCAGGAAGCCGTCCGTGGCGGGCTTGGGGTTCGCCATCTCGACCGCAGTCGAATTCCTGATCCTGCTGACGCAGCTCAAACCGGGCACGCTGTCCGTGATTCCGCGCCAGGGTTTCCTGCTGCTGCTGGGCCTTGGTCTGGTCGCGCTTGTGACATGGCTCAACCTGAAGTACCAGAAGATCCAGACCGACGGGTTGCTCTCCTCCATTCGCGCAAGCCGGCAGGAGCGCAAAACGCCGGAGCAGACGCTTGACGCGCTGAACCTGACCCCGCGCGAGCACGAGGTGGCGCAACTGCTGCTGACGGGCGATTCCAACAAGATCATCGCCGCCAAGCTGCACATCTCACAGCCCACGGTGGGTTTTCACACCAAGAACCTGTACCGCAAGCTGAACATCCAGAGCCGCGCGGAGCTGTTCGCGCTGTTCATCATGCCCGTGCCGGGCGGCGCGCTTGAGGAGGTGGGGGTTTGATGACGAGAACCCTGTTGTTCCTGTTGGTTTTGGCGCTTCTGCCCTTGTCGGTGGGGCAAGCGGGAGGGCTGCGGCCCGACCCCATCGACGCGTCCGACTTTACCGTGGATCTGCCCGGCGGCGCGTTCAACCTGATCACCGACGATCGCGCCGGCCTGGAACGCATCACCGGGCGGGAGATGGAGTTCTATGACGAGTTCCCGGAGCTCGGGATTGCCTACCACCGGCTGCTGACGGACGCCTTCAACTTCTTCACGGGCACGGACGACGGGTTGATTGAGCAGGTCGATTTTGCGCGGAGCGGCCGGACCGCGCGCGGCATCGGATTTGATTCGACGCGGGCGGAGGTATTTGCGGCCTACGGCGAGCCCCAGGGTTGGTTCGACGAGCACGGCTACATCCGCTGCGAATACGAAACGGTCATTGGCAACGCGTATTGTGAGCTGTTCATCTTGATCAACGCGTCCAAGGACAAAGTAATCGACATTCGCCTCATCGCAAAACGCGATCAGCGGCCCGCTTTATAAAGCCGACAGCTGCCGCGCGATGGCGCGAGCGCGTCGCGCGCCCGGAGGCTTTTTGCTTGAGTGAGGTGAGAAGATGTGAAGGCCGCAAGCGGATACCACAAGGTGGCCAAGGGGGCGATTGGGCTGGCCGCGCTGGGTGCGGGGCTGACCGCATGGGCGCTGCTTAAGCACGGCGAGGACGCGTTCAATCTGTCCCACCCCGAGCCGTTCACCGCGGTGCGTCTGACGTTTGGCGTGTCGTTTGTCATCGTTGGGGTGATCTGCGCCTGGTATTTCAGGCTTTGCGCAAAGGAAGCGGAAAAGCTGGCCAGTGGGGAGAAGGCGCTGGCGCAGTGGACGCTCACGCTGACCGAGCACCAGGCGTTCGCTGCCGAAGTGTACGAGCGCGAACATGGCGCGAACGCGGGCGCGCTGATGGCGGTTGGCATACTGCTTGGGTTGGCGCTGCTGATGCAGCTGATCATACAGCTCGACTGGGGCACGTTTTCGCTGGTCGTGCTTGGGATACTGGCCATATGGGGCATCACGGGGTTCGTCATGCCCAGGTGGACGCGGCTGCGCATGCTGCGCCAGGACCCGGCGAGCGCGGATGTAGGGCTTCGGATGGGCCATGTTCTGGGCGCGCACGCCGTATGGGCGGACGTGGAGTGGGTGAAGCTTAAGCGCGGCGAGGCCGTACACATCATGACGATCCGGCATCGGCAGCGCATGTGGGCGCATCGGACGGGAATCCTGCCGGTCTATCGGCAGACCTACCACTACACAGCCTATGTCCCGGTGCCGCTGAACCGGTACGCCGAGGCTGTGGAGGTGGCGCGCCAGATCGCCGAGGCGCACGGGGCGGAGCTGAACATGGAGGGAGAAGAGCGATGAAGCGGATATTGTGGGTACTGATGCTGTTGCTGCTGTTCTCGATGCCCGCATTGGCGCAGGGCGAGCTGGTGCCGCTGCCCGGACCGCCGATGGAGGACGCCACGTGGGGGCAATTGCTGTGGGGGTCCTGGTGCGAGGATCCGATGGTGGGCTCGGGCTACGGCGAGCGTTGGCTGTTCACGCGGGAGGAGCTGTACATCATCCCGAGCCAGTACGGCGAAGGAGACGGCGGGGTGTCGATCTCGATGTGGTCGGTGGCGGACGGGCAACTGTACGCCGGTCCCCGGGACTGCACGACGCCCTTTGAGCTGGCGGGTCCCTACGAGGTGGGGGAGGACGAGTCGCCATACGCGCCCAAGATCTTAATTGGCGGCAGGGTATTCTACCAGTATTCGCCTGATCCCGCGTTCTTCGAGGACCTGGCCGACTACGGCATCGAGATTGAGTTTTCCGTGGGTTCGCCCAAGGCATTGGACTGACGAAAGTGAGGCTGCTTGATGATGAAGAGGATGCTTTGCATTTTGGTGTTGTTTGCAATCTTGACGGCGCCCCTCGGCGCGACGGCGCAGGCCAACTGGTGGAATGATATCGGCCCGTCTGCAAAGACGCAAACGCCGGAACCCACGCCGGAACCCACCAAGGCGCCCAAGCTGGACTTGGGCAGCCTGTTTGGCGGGCTGATGGGCGCGGACAAGACGGAACCGGACCCCACCGGGGAACCGGAACCCATCGAGGAACCCGATCCGGAAGTGACGGTTGAGCCGGGCGCGGAGGATGAACCGGGTATGCTCGACGGCGACCTGGTGCCCGAGGACAACCACGAGCACACCGATGACGACATCGACCGCGCGTTCTGGGAAAACGTGCTGTTTGGCTTGGAAGTGGGCGATATCACCGCGAGGCCGTATGGCGGCGCGGTGGAGTACGCGAGGATCGGCAAATGGAACGTCGGCTATGGCGTCTGCGATGACCACTACTGCATCTATGGGTGGAACGGCTATACACAGGAATACCGCATCCTGGCCGAGACCGTCGTGTCGGAATTTGTGACCACCAAGGATGGATTCGCATACTACGGCGAGGTGAAATCTGGCAAGTTCGGCTGGATGTTCCGCGACCCGGACGAAGCGACGCCCGTCAGCCTGGGCCTGAACGAGCTGAACAGTGTGTTCTGGTCGGATGAGACCTATTTCTATTACTTTGAGTATGGCAGCGGCACCGCCGTGACCTACTACCGCATGGAGCACGACGGCAAGAACAAAAAGAAGCTGGGCAAGCTGAACGGCCGCGCCGTGGCGCAGATGATGGACGACGGCGCCGCGGTGGTGTTCAATACCGGCAAGAACCGGGTGCAGTTGTGGAAGGACGGCGAGCATACGACCATCTACGATCCGAAGGACGAGATCTTAAACGTGATCTCCACCGGCCAGTCGATCTGGGTGGACCACCGGGACTACTTCGGGCGGCTCAACATCGAAAAGGGCGAGATTGATTTTCGGTTCGATGGCACGCTTCGCAGTTATGCCATGACCCATGACCAGGTGTTTGCCATCGTGGATGATGGCGCGATGCGGCTGGATGTGCGCATGCTGAACGATCTGTATCAGGCCTACGCGGTGGTTGGCCAGATGTATGCCCAAGACGGGCTGACGATCGAAATCAGGCCGGGCGGTGTGAACAGCCTCGTCGTCTGGGGGCCGAGGGAGAGCCTGGAGTTCTACACGCCCTATCCCGACCAGTTCCTGCCCTACGGTTTCTACGACATGGAGACCGCCAAGGCGAACGGCTTCGTGGGCTGGGTGGGCTACGACGGCGATCCGGGAGACATCCCCGCGGGCGAATGGCGCGCGCCGGATATTACCCAAGAGGGGAGCGGCGCTGCCCCCGCTGACGACACGGGCGATGCGCCTTATGCCGGCGGTGGACAGGTGGAGCGCCGCGTCCCGGACGGCCTCATGCTGAGTGACGAGGCCGCGGTGCTTCAGGAGGCGGAGCAGTACGGCATTACCGTCACCCATGAGGACGGGGTGTACGCCTACCGCATGGACGAGGATGCGCATCAGGCGTTGCTCGGCGCGTGGAAGGCGAATCTCAATACAATGCTCGGCAATCTGATGACCCTGGGCGACAGCGGTTCCGTGACCGCCTTTACGGCGAGCGATGACTTTGGCGCCATCACGCTCAAGGTGGACAGCGCCCGGTTCAGCGAGGACATGTCCACTTTGATCACGCTGGCCCTGCTATCGAGTTCCGCGCCCGCCTACCAGGCGCTGCTCAGCGGGGACGAGAACCCCAAGACGGCAATCCGCATCGTGGACGCCAAGACCGGCAACCAGCTTGCCAACCTGACGGCGCCGGACGATTTTGCGAGCTAACCGCCCAACCGTGTATCTTTGGAGAAGCGGATCGCTTTGAGGCGCGGACAAACGCCGAGCCAACCGTGAGAAGCAGAAGGCCACACCCAAGCGCCGGTCCATCGGCGGGGTGTGGCCTTCAGCATGGACCTGATTACGCCTTTTTGACGATCGGCAACCAGACTTCGTACTTCATGTCCGTTGGGCTGTCGTTCAGGTACACCTCAATGTCCGGCGCGTCGTCCCACTCGTAGCCCGATGTGGGCAGCCATTCGGCAAAGACGCGCTGCTGCAGCTGTTGGATGGAACCGGGCATGCCCGCGCCGGTGAACACCGCCCAGGTGCAACCGGGCACGACGCACGCGTGCATGCCCTCCGGCGCGAGCCTGTCGGTGGCGGCGGCGATGTAGTAATAGCTGCCCTCGCCGTCGCCCTTGCAGTCGCTGACGCCCAGCAGGCCCATCGGCTCGGCGTTCATCAGACTCAGAATTTGTGCGATCTGGCCGCTTTGCCCGGCCGATGCCCAGAACGCGGGCACATGCGAGAAACTGTCGGCGATCTGCGCCTCGCTCACCTTGAAATCCCCGTCTGTCAGTTGATGCACGATTGTGCGAGGGTGCGCTCAGTCGTTGATCGCCTCGATGCCCTGCCGCTTGAGTTTTTCGAGGGAATCGCGCATGTTCTTGCGTACCTCCGGTGTGTGGCCTGCCCAGCCTGTCACTTCGCCTACGATGCGCAGCGGCTTGCGGGTGCGGTAGGATCGGGTTATGTTGCCGGGGAACTTCTGGTTTGTCAGGTTTGGATCGTCCTCGAACGCGCCGGTGGGTTCCACCCGATAGATGCGGCCGGGGCCGTCGCCCTGCGCCAGTTCCGCGCCCCAAACGGCGGCGTCCATGGTCGCGGACATGTACACGAAGTTGGCCTTTTCTCCCTGGCCGTAGTTCGAGCGATGGCCGGGTTCGAGCAGGTCACCGGGTTTCAGATCGGCTTTTGTGCCGTGATAGAAAGGGCCGTGATCATCGCCGGCCCCGCGCGTGGGGGTTTCCGGCGCGGCATGCGTGTGGCCGTGTTCAGCCTGCGCGCAAAGCATTTTCATGTTCATGGGCAAACCTCCCGAGCAACGATTCTGAACCAATTATGATCCGGATTCAGAGGAATGTCAACAGGTCCAAAGCGCATTGCGCGGTAAGCTTTTATGATGGTGTTTGCGTCCGATTCTGTGCAAACTCCCCCTTTTTTTTTGCAAGGTGGGCTTTTTTATTGCGTTGTGCTAAAATAAAAAGCCACGAAAGCATAGGAGGCGAGGGCCATGAAAACAAAGATTCTCTCTTTTTTGCTGTTGTCCGGCTTGGCAATCGCGCTGTTCATCGCCGGTGGCACATCGAATAAATCCACGGCGGAAGCAGCCGCACTGAAGGACATTGCAGCTTTGTGGGATGTCGGCGGCACGAGAAACAAAATCGTTGTGATCAGCGACATCCACCTGGGTATAGATGACCGCTATACCGAAACGTTGGAAAACCGCGCGTTGTTGATTGACTTTTTACAGCGTCTGAAAAGCACCACAGACGTGCGTGAGTTGGTCATAGACGGTGATTTTTTGGACGAGTGGTACTTGCCGGTCTATTATCCAAGCTACACGGATCAAACACAGTTCTATAGAGATGTGATTGCCAACAATCAAGCGGTCATTGACGAGCTGAACAGCATCATAGACGGCGGGATAAAACTGGTCTACATACCCGGAAACCACGACATGACGCTTGAAGCCGAAGTATTGCAGGAAGCGATTCCCGGAATCGTGCAGGCTTGGGATGCCGATGGGCTTGGCGCTTACTATACGGGTGAAAGAAGCGAGATCGCAATCGAGCATGGGCATCGTTACGATGTGTTTTCCGCCCCGGACACAGTCTCCAACGCGCAGTTGTGCGGCAACGAAAATACCATCCTGCCTGCCGGTTATTTTTACGCCCGCTATGCCGCGACCTGGGTGCTTGAGGGGCGCCCTGCCGTCAGAAAAAATCTGCCTGAAATCGCGAATGCGCCTGACAAAACCGACACAGACCAATACGGCGCTTATTTATATCATTTGATTCTCAAAAGCGTCTCCACGCGGATGACGCCCAATGAGGGGCTTGACGAAAAGATATTTGACATGCATATCAGCGGATTTGACGATCAGTATACCTATCTTGATTTTTACCCGGCGCAGCAAGCGGACGGAACAATCAGCGCGCCGGTGCTGTTTCAAAATATTCAGCGCACATGGGGCGAGCGTCAGGCGATCAACCAGGTCAAGGTCCCAAACAGCTTCATCGAAGCCCTGCCCGGAGCCATGGACTGGGAATACTATTACCAACTAGCGAAGGCGCAATATTTGGAAAATCCGAAAGAGCATGTGGATGTGGTGCTCTGTTGTTGATATTGCCGCCAGCGTCAGCGGTGAAA
>JAVBND010000040.1:0-7837 GCA_031551775.1 Eubacteriales bacterium
TATGTTAAAACACGCGCCCAGCCCCTTTTGATCTTGACAAAAGCGCGGCGGCATGGTTAAATGACGTTTGGAAAAACCTTAAGGCACCGTGAAGCCGACAAGGGTCATATGGGGTCTTTGAGGGGCAAAACCCTGTTTAACCTTGTCCGAATTGCGGGCGGGGCATTTTTTTATGCCGCGAAACAAGAGAGGGAGGGCCAAACCCATGTCGAAGTCCCATGAAGCCTACGCAGGATACCTGCCCGACGAGAGACCGCCGCTTGGAAAGCTCCTGTTGTACGCGCTGCAACAGGTGGTGGTCATGTTCCCCGCGACGGTGGCTGTCGCGCTGATCACAGGCTTCCAGGTATCCACCACCATCTTCGCCAGCGGCCTGGCGACGCTGTGCTTCATCCTGATCACGGGACGAGAGATTCCGCTGTATTACGGATCGAGCTTCGCCTACCTGAACGCGGTCAGTTCCCTCATGGCGACCGAAGCCATCATCAGCCGCTTAAGCCCCGAGGCCGCAGCGCAGCTCGCGGCATGGAGCAACCATTTGACCTCGGTCATGCCGGGCGAAGCGATCTCCTACGCGCAGTTCGGCATCATCATGTCGGGCTTCGTGTCGATTGCCGCCGGCCTCATCATCAAAAAGTTCGGAAAGAACGCCGTGGAAAAGATCCTGCCGCCCTCGATCACGGGCTCCATCGCCATGATCATCGGGCTGACGCTGGTGGGCAACGCGATTTCGGACGCCGCGCCGCAGGCGGCGGCGGCCGGTGTGATGGCAAGCTCATGGGTGTGGGTGGTGTCGCTCGCGACGCTGCTGTCAACCATCTTTTTCTCCCGCTACCTCAAGGGGTTTCTCGGCCAGCTCCCGCTTTTGCTGGGCGCGGCGGTGGGCTGCGGTGTGGCCGGGCTCCTGTACGCGTTCGGCGGAAGCGAAATGAACCTGTTCCGCGCGATCCCGCAGGAGGCGCTGTCGGCTTCGCTGTGGCAAAACGGCGTCATCGCGGTGCCCGCGTTTACCTTCCCGAAGGTTTCCTGGGCCGCAGTCGTCGCGATCATGCCCATCGCCATCGCGACCATCCCCGAATCCACCGCCCATATGTACCAGCTTGACATCTACGTCAACGATGTGGCGCGCAAGAAGGGCGTGGCGAAAAAGTACAACCTGATTGACAAGCTCGACCTGAACCTGATCGGCGACGGCCTGTGCGACATGATCTCGGGCGTGGTGGGCGGCCCTGCGGGCACCAACTACGGCGAGAACATCTCCACCATGGCCATTACGCGCGTATTTTCTGTGCCGGTGCTGGCGGTCGCGGCCGTCATCGCCATGGTCATCTCATGCTTTACCCCGCTCATCCAGGCGATCTACGCCATCCCGCTCGCGGTCATCGGCGGGCTTGAGGTTTACCTGTTCGGCGCGATTGCGGCGCAGGGCATCGCGATCATGATCGACAAGCAGGTTGACATGTTCAGCTCGAGAAACATCGCGGTCATCGCGACCATCATGACGATTGGCGTCGGCGGCCAGTACGCCTTTGGCGGCAACATCAACTTCTTTGGCCTGGAAGTGCCATGCATCGCGGGCGCGGCGATCTTCGGCATCGCGCTGAACCTCTTGCTGGGCATCGGGGATAAAGATAAGAAGGAAGCCTAAAATACGTTACGGGGGCTGCCGCACATATATACGGCAGCCCCCTGTTTTTTTGGACAATCCCGCTCTACGCCGCAAAGCCGTCGTCGATCTTGATCACGGCGCGGTAGCGCGGGTCGATTTCCCTGAGTTTGTCCCCAATTTCCTTTACCGCCGCCGCGCGCGCCTCCACCGTCTCCTCGCACGGAACCACCAGGTCGAAGATCAGATTGATGCGGTTCTCGCCGTCCGTCATGCGGAAATCGTGAAAGGAAAACGCCGGGTTCACTTCGCCCAATACCCGGCCAACCGTTTCTTTCAGTTCATCAAGCCGCGCGCTGTTGACCACAATGGGGTCCATATGAATCACGATCGGCACGCCCAACTCGCGGTATATCCGCCCCTCGGCTTCGTCGATCACCTCGTGGATGCGCAGGATGTCGCCGTCAGCGGGCACCTCGGCATGCACCGATGCCATCGCGCGTCCCGGTCCGTAATCGTGCACGATCAAATCATGCACGCCCACCACGCCCGGGGCCTCGGACACCATCCCGGCGATCTCCCGCATGAGTTCCGGGTCGCTGTGCCCGCCAAGCAGGAGGTCAACGGTATCCCGCGCGGTCTCGTAACCGTTGTAGAGGATGAGCAGCGAGACCGCGCAACCGGCAACTGCGTCCACCGGAAACGCGGTGAAGGCCCCGGCCAGCGTTGCCAGCACCACCGCGGAAGTGGTAAATACATCGTTCAGGCTGTCCTTCGCGGTCGCCTTCATGACCGGCGAATTGATCAACGCGCCCAGGCGCCTGTTGTAGAGGAACATCCACAGCTTGACCAGGATGGACAGCGCCAGCAAAGTAAGCAGCACCGCGTTGAGCGCAACCGGTTCCGGATGAAAGAATTTGTCAACGGATTCCTTGAGCAGTTCAAACCCTACCAGCAAAATGATCATCGCCACAGCCAGCGCCGAGATGTACTCGATCCGGCCATGCCCGAACGGATGGCTGCGGTCGGGTCCCCGTCCGGCCATCTTCGCGCCGATCACGCCGATCAGCGACGAGCCCATGTCGGAGATGTTGTTGAACGCGTCCGATAGGACGGCGATCGAGCCCATATAAAGGCCAAGGGGCAGCTTGAGCGCAAACAGCAGCAAGTTGAGCACGATGCCCAGACACCCGGCCAGGACGCCGTAAGATGTGCGCACCCCGCGTTCGTGGACCTGCTCGTAATCTTTAATGAATTTTCGGATCAGAAAATTCAGCATCGAACAATCCTTTCTTTAGGGTGTGTTGGCGCGATCTTAATTATAGAAGCGG
Organism: Eubacteriales bacterium; assembly: GCA_031551775.1. GTDB lineage: Bacteria > Bacillota > Clostridia > Christensenellales > Aristaeellaceae > Anaerozeibacter. The sequence goes on from JAVBND010000040.1 coordinate 2,938, forward strand.
GACGCCCCTTTCCTTGAACGCGCCCACCACGCCTTCGGGCCATATGGAGCACTGCACTTCGCCGATGTGGCACTTGCGCAGCAGCAGCATGCACAGCCGCGATTGGCCGATGCCTCCGCCCATGGTCAGCGGCAAGAGGTCGCGCATGACGGCCTGATGGAACGGCAGCTCCAGCCGGTTCATGGCGCCGGCGGCGGAAAGCTGCGAGAACATCGAAGCCGCGTCCACGCGCACGCCCATCGAGGAAATTTCAAGCGCTGAGTCGAGCTCCGGGTGGTAGTAGATCAAATCTCCGTTGAGCGTCCAATCGTCGTAGTCGGGCGCGCGGTCTCCGTGCGGGCGTCCGTTCTCAAGCGGCCAGCCGATCCCGATGACGAATATGGCGCGGTGAAGGCGCGCGAACTCGGACTCGCGCGCTTCGCTCGTAAGGTCGGGATAGAGATCTTCCAATTCCTTGCTGTCCACAAAGGTAAGCTCGGCCGGAAGCCGGGGCGCGAGCGCGGGATAGCGGCTGAAAAGCACCGTCTCGGCTTCAAGCACCGCCGCGTGGATGCGCCTGGCCGCGTCCATCAGCGTCGCGCGCGTGCGCTCCTTGCGCGCAAGCACCTTTTCCCAGTCCCACTGATCGACGTACACCGAGTGCAGGTTGTCGGTCACCTCGTCGCGGCGGATCGCGTTCATGTCGGTATACAGCCCGCTGCCCACGGGGTAGCCGTAGCGGCCCAGGGCGTCCCTCTTCCACTTGGCCAGCGATTGCACCACCTGCACCTCGTCGTTTGCCCGATCCTTGATGTCAAAGGTCACCTTGCGCTCGACGCCGCTCAGGTCGTCGTTGAGGCCGGTTTCGCGTCTGACGAACAGCGGCGCCGATACGCGCGTCAGATTGAGCGCCGCGCCGATTTGCTGCTGAAAGCAGTCCTTGAGCGTTTTGATCGCCTGCTGCGTTTGGATGAGGTCGAGCGCGGGGCTGTAACCTTCGGGGCAAATGTGCCTGGTCATGCGGATTATCCTCCAATATGCTTAGCAATTATGCGATTATAGCACTCTTAAAAAGCGCGTGTCAAGCAAGCCCGTGAATTGTTCAGGGCCGCAGCGTTAAATGCTGCGGCCCCAGGAATGCCCCTCCATTCAGTTATCCTTCAAGATAGGCGTACCGCTCGCCCACAAACCGGTTCATCAGGTAGCGCGAGATGTTGAGCGGGGTCCTCATCATGTTCCCCTCTTCCCCGTTTTGGTACTGTTCAGGCACGAGCACGGCGCTCATCGGCTGGTTCCAAATCGTATGAAGCCCTTCCTCGCCGTACTTGTCCTGAAGCATCTGCGCGTCGCGGCGCGACGTATGCGGCCCGTGATCGGACTGAATGACGATGACCGCGTCCGGGTCGCGCGCAAGGATCATATCGACCATGTTGATCAGCAGCTTTGAAGAATATTCGTGGTTGCCCGCGTAGTTTTCAATGCTGCCCTTGTCGCCCGTCACGCTCGAACCGTCCGCCTGATATTCGTAGGGGTCGTGCGTTTCAAGGAAGAACACCATGGTCAGCGTGGGCGTTTGCTGGGTAAGAAGCGCATCATTCAGCGCGTCAAACACCACCGCGTCCTTGAGCGCGTCCTTGCTTCCCTCCATCAGTTCTAGCCGCGCTTCGCCTGTAAGCGCATGGTCGAGTTGCTCGCTCTTGATGCCCAGGTTCAGCTGGTCGTTGACTTTAAGCAGCGCTCTGAAGACCACGGATTGGGGAATCTTGAGCATCACGCACAATTCGCGCAGTTCCACGATCGATTCAAATGTGGATTCCGCGTCATTTAGCGAGAGCCTGTACGCGCCGCGCGAATCGTCCGTCATGTAGAACCGGTCGGTCACGGGCGGGTAATAAGTCCCGAACATCGACAGCGTCTGGCTCTCGTAGCCCTTCGCCTCAAACGCCAGACGGGTCTCGTTTTGTACGCGCGCGTCAAGCGATTCATTTACCGCGAACGCCCTGTCGTCGCCCAGCGCCATCGCCGCCTCGTGCGTTTTGACGTTGGGCGCAATGATTTCGTCGTAAAATGCCGGGCAAAGCAGCGAGGGTACGGCGATCACGGTCGCGTGCGCGGCTTCGAAATACGCGTCCTCGTTGACCATGAACCCGCGCGCGTCGAGCGCGTCCAGGAACGCCTCTTGGTCGTTCCCAAAGTAGGTTTTCATGGCGCTGACGCCCAGCATGCCATCGGCGTGAATCCAGTACACATTGGGCGAGGGCAGCGTCTTGTCAACGGTAAACTCGGTCTTGAGAACGGCATTCATCTTTCCGTGTCCTTTAAGGTTGGCGGCCGTCACGGCCGGAATGGCGTTGAGCAGCAGCATAACGGACGCCATCGTCAGCGCGATCATGCCAAGCGCCCCGCCCTTGTACCGGCGCATGGCGAACGCCGCGGCCAGCATCAGAAGCACGGTTGCGCAGGCGTAAAGGATGGACATGAGCAAGAAACTGCGCGCGGGTCCCCGAAGCTGGTCCGCGAGCCCCGCGACAAACGCGAAAAACGCGACCCACGCGACGAGACAGCCCGCCATGGCCGACGCGCTTGAGCGAAACAGGAGCCGCAGGGCGGCGTAACCCAGCGCCGACAGGAGCATCATCGCCGCGCTAAGGACGAGCACCTGCACGGCGGACAGGTACTCGGCGTTGCGGCTGTACAGGTACGCCATGCCGACGAGCGGCATGATGAGCGCGCTCACAAAAAGGGGCCAGCGTTTGCTCATGGCCTTGCCCTCATCAGGTACAGCACGCGCTCGCTGCCGGCGATGGGACGCTTTTCAAGCGTCTCAAAGGACGATTCAAACGCGCGCTCAAACCCTTCGCGCGTGTAGTCCGGGAAGATGTCGTCGCGCGTCGCGAGCAGCGTCTTCACCTGCGAGTCGGACTTGGGCACGAACTCGATGATCAGGTGATCGCCGATCCCCCTGAGCCACTCGGCGATCCGGTCGAGCGGAAGGTTGTTTGAAATCGCCAGGTGGTGAATCACCGCGAGCATCAAAATCACGTCGGGGTGCTGGCGATGGTCGATTGAGGTGCGTTCGCGGTTCGCGAAGCCGATGCCAGGGCTCGGGTTCGTCAAATCGAGCAGCAGCGGGAGCATGGGTTCGCGCGAAACTTTGACCGCGCTGTAGTTGCGCTCCACCGCGACCGGGTCGATGTCAAAGGCCACCACCGTGCCGCCGTACTTGAGCGCCAGGCGCGAGTAGCGCCCGTCGTTCGCGCCAAAGTCCCACGCGGTCAAGGGGGCAACGCGATCGAGCATCGCCTGGACAAGCGCTTCCTTTTGATTGGCGGCGTCGCTCGTGTAATTCGTGCGCGCATAGTAGTCGCCCCACTCGGTTTGAATGTTTTTCAGGGAAAGCTTTTCGGTGATCCGGATCAGCGAATCGATCATGGCGGCGTGGTTGAACTTGCTGATCTTGCGAATGCCCGCATTGCCGCCCGACTTGCCGTCCTCGCCATGCCCGACGGTTGCCCGCGCGTGCCAGCGGATGTGCTGCGTGGCCGCGAAGCCGCCCCGGCCGCGCAAGAGCGCGCTCGCCAGGTCCAGCGGGATGCCGTCGATGTAGACGCGCAGAAGCTGCGAAAGCCGTACGTCCACATGCGCCATTAGCATCAGAGGCGCGAGGAAGTGCCTGACAAACTGGCCGTATGCCACCCAAGGCATGCCGTCCTGATAGAAGTCAAAGGACAGCGTATCGATGAGCAGGGCCCGGCCGCGCAGGAACTGTATGTTGTAGGCGCTCGCGTCCTTGAGGATCATGCCGCTTTCAAGCGCGCGCCGGTGCGCTTTGAGCGTCACAAGCGCCGCGTCCTTCAAAAGCCCGAACGACCACTCGTACGGATAGGAAATAAACGGGATCATCTCGGGGCGGATCACGAGAAACCCCGGCGCGGGCACGGTTTCGCACGCAAGTTCCTCGTGCGCAATCAAAAGGCCCTCGCCCGTCAGATCCCGGTACAGGCCCGACCCCATCAGCTTTTCGTATTGCGCGCGGTAACATGCGTTGACTTGACGCAGCACGGCGCCGTCTTGGTAGAACACGGCGCCGGAGGGATCGCGAAATGAGCTAAACTCTTTCATGTATGCTATTCCTCTGACGTGGTTTCATGGGCCTTCGTCTCAGGCTTATCGCCGCGTTTACGGGCGAAAAAATCCTTGATTTTTGAACGGAAAATCACGGCGTACATGCCCACGGCCGCAATGCCCGCGACGATGAACTGAATAATCATGCTGCCAAATCCAGGATCAAGATACATATATATCCCTCGCTCTCAAAATTAAGTACATCCACAAGCATTGTAATAGTATCATAAAGATAGGGGAATATCAATAGCGCGGGCGTCTTTTTTCCCCGATCCCTTCCTTTAATAATGACGAGCCAAATGCGGCGGCGGCATGGGCGGACAGCGCGGCCAATTGTTAACTGTTGGGTTTTCTTGCTCGGGCACATGCATAATTGCACCCGAACCGGGAAAGAATACCACCAGATGTCGAGGGCGCTGCCACGGCCGCCACCACATGGTGTGCCAGGAGGCCAAAAAACTTTTTTCGGGCAATTGAAAAAAAGGGCTTGACATCGGGGGCACAGTTTGATATAATTCCATCTGTTGCCGCAAGAAACCTGAGCGCGAAACGCCCCGGAAAAACGGCAGCATCGATCCTTGAAAACGGCACAGCGAAAGCAAGAGAGAGAAGAAGAAGTCAGATTCCGAAGAGTTAAAAGGCATCTGAAGCGGAAGGCGCGCGGGTCTTTGGCGAGACGTGAGCGAAGGAAGCGGAGAGATGAAGAAGGATTAAACACAAGAGTTTGATCCTGGCTCAGGACGAACGCTGGCGGCGTGCTTAACACATGCAAGTCGAGCGGGGATGTTTTGGCACT
>JAVBND010000017.1:0-65751 GCA_031551775.1 Eubacteriales bacterium
CTACCCCTACCGCCCCGGCCCGCGCCTACGCCATAGGCGCGAACGCCGCGGCCTGCCCGCCCCGTTTGGCTGGCTATAGACGGCCTTTCGGGTGCCCATGACGACCGAACCTTTGCGCCCGGGGCCCCGGCGCAAAGCCCGAAAGGGAAAAGAAAACCAACGGAATGAGGAACACCCATGCCACGCCCACCCCCGGTCTACCCACCCTGCCTCTACCTACCCGGTCTCTACCTGCCTGATGAGCGCCGGTCGGCTCCGGCGCGAAACGCCTAGCGCGTCGCGGGAAGCCCCGCCAATCGGAAGGAGGCGCACACCCATGAAGGACCAGACCTTTGGCGTCGAAGTCGAATTCAACGCTATCTCTCGCGCCACGGCCGCACAAGTCCTCGCCGACTACTTTGCCGCCCAGGTCCGCCGTCGAGGCGATACCTACGACACACATGAGGTCTGCGACCAACAAGCCCGCGTTTGGAAGGTGGTCTCGGATGCCAGCATCGACGCGCCCTACGACCAACGCTGCGAACTGGTCACCCCCATTTGCCGCTGGGACGATATCCCGGTATTGCAGGAAATCATCCGCAAGCTGCGCGCCGCCGGGGCGCAGGCACACCCGTCCTGCGGCATCCACGTGCATGTTGGTCGGGGCGAGCACACCGCGAAAACGCTACGGAATTTGGTCAACATGGTCAACGCCAAGGAAGACCTTCTTACCCAAGCCCTGGGCATCACCGCGTTCCGCCGCGAGCACTGGTGCAAGCCGGTCGACCAGCGTTTCCTGACACAGCTCAATCAACACAAGCCCCAGGACGACGACGCGCTTGCCCGGCTTTGGTACAACGAACACAGCGACTACGCGGTGGAACGCCGCAAGAACTGCCACTACGATGATAGCCGCTACCATCTTTTGAACCTACACGCGACGTTTACCAAGGGCACCATCGAATTCCGCGCCTTTGCCAGCACACTGCATGCTGGGAAAATCAAAGCCTACGTCCAACTCGTAGTCCATCTACTACAGAACGACAGGATAGAGTGAGCGAAGCCTAATCCTGGCATCGGGAGAAGTGAAGCGCCAGTTGACTGGAGCAGCGTCAGAATTATGGCAGCTGTTCCAGGCACACAGTTCGGCGTGCAACGCCGCAAGCTGATCATCATCCAGTTCATCCAGTACAGTCTCAAGATACCTGCGGCGTGATGTCCTTCCATCGCTGTTGTCTGGAAAGAAAAACTGGTCGATGGAGATCTGGAACATAGTGGCCAGATCATAGAACACCTGCAAGCTTCGGTGCTGACCTTTGTTTTCAATGGATAGGAGGTAGCGTGGAGCGCGGTCGAGTCGTTCGCCCAGTTGTTCTCTGGTCAAGCCCGTCTTGTTTCGAGCTTCTTTGACTGCAAGTCCAAATGCTGTGCAGTCGAACCGGTTGCTATTATGCATTAGTAAATCACCTCGGTTCATTTTACAGTTCCGGTGCAAGGAAATAAACGAGTTTTAATATCCCATTAGGTGATATTTATGTTCCTATGGTCTGTATTGAAAACCCAACGCGATAGGAAACAGTTATGATACAAACGGGAGTGCAGACAATTGAAGAAATCATGTTTGTGCCGAAACCGATCTGGTTGCCAGCCACATAGACCGCAATCGAGTCAGGGGGACGAACGGTAGCATCAGCTCGGCGGCGGTTTGAGGATCAAATCAAACCGCCGTTTTTGCTTTGAAAAAGCATAGATGTGGAGGGTGTGTTTCTTGCACCTTTTAATCGGCACGGCGGCAGAGGGAGGCCGCCGTGCTGCGCATTTATCTGCCTGACGAGGGAGCCGACCGATGTAAACGGTCAAAAAAACCTCTGGCTCTGCGACAAGTGAAATCGGCCAGCAATGTATTTACACAGCTCATATTATAGGATTTATAGCATCACAAACGGGGCTGTTGCACAACAGGCACGCATACAGCGGCCCAAAAGAAGAATAAAAAAAAGCTGGCGAATCCAAAAGGAATCGCCGACTTTTTGTCGAATATATAGTTTGTGAACAACATTCAACAAGAAGAGTATATCGCGGTCGCGAACGGATGTCAACAACTAAAACTGTCGATATGCTTAGGTGGAATGGAGATCAAGAAAGACGAATTCTATCGACAAGTACGCGGCCAGCTTGAAGGACTGGATTATACGCAGATGTATAAGGCGTATTCGGGAAGCATCCGAAAAACACAAGTCGAGCCAAGAATTCTGTTTGAGATCCTGGTGTGCGCATACGCATTGGGCGTATACAGCACGCGGAAAATCGAAGAGCTATGCCGCAACCACGTGCAGTTTCTGCTGATACTGGATGGCCATGAGCCGCCGGATCACACGACAATAGCGCGCTTTCGAAGCGGCAAGGCAACGGGAGAAGCGATAAAGGACCTGTTTATCCAGTACACGAAGCAACTGGAGCAGATGGGGGAAACCGACCACGAAACGGTATACCAGGATGGGACGAAGCATGAAAGCAAAGCCAACCGGTACAGCTTCGTGTGGCGCAAAACGGTGGAACGGGAGCTTGGCAAGATCAAGGAAAAGCTGAGAAAGCATCTGCCGGACGAAGAGGGATATGTGACGGTAAAAAAGGTGCTGGCGTATGTGGCAGCGCTTGATCAAGAGATCGCCGATGCCCAGATAGAAGGGAAGCGCGGGCGCGGCCACCACAAGCCAACCATCGTACGTTTGCGGGATGAGGTGAAGGCGCTGGCCGAGCGGTTCATGGCCTACGAAGAGAAGAAGCGCATATTGGGCGAAGGACGGAACAGCTACGCCAAGACTGATGAGGACGCCACGTTCATGCACATGAAGGAAGACCACATGCGGGGTGGGCAGTTGAAACCGGGGTACAACGTGCAGTTCGCCGTGAACAGCGAATACATCGTGGGGATCGGGGTATTCGCGAATCGGACGGACTATGCCACGCTGCCGGCGCTGCTGGATGCCATGTTCCTGGCGCAGGGACAGCGCTATAAAAAGGTGGTGGCGGATTCGGGATACGACAGCTTATCCAACCACCGGTATCTGGCCAAGCATGAGCAAGCGGCGTACATCAAGCCGAACAATTACGAGAGCAGCAAGACCCGGAAATACAAGGCGCAAATCGGGCGCGCGGAAAACATGGCTTACTACGAACCTGGCGACTACTTCCTGTGCAAGGCCGGGCGCATCCTGGCCCACATCGGCACCACGGAGGAAACTGCCAAGGATGGCACCAAGCGCGATGTAGCCAATTACCGCTGCGAAGACTGCTGCGATTGCCCGCACCGGGCGGCGTGCTGCAAGGCCAAGGATCCCGAAACACCCAAGGAGCTTTCCATCTGCTGGGAGCTGGCCAGATACCGTCAGGCCGCCCTTGAGCGAATCACCAGCGAAGAGGGCAAGTTGCTGCGGGTGAACCGCTCGATTCAATCCGAAGGCGCGTTTGGCCAGCTCAAACACAACCGCAATTTCAAGCGCTTCCTCACCAGCGGTACGGTAAAGGTAACCACCGAACTGTGCCTGCTGGCGCTATCCCAGGACATCCTCAAGTACATCAGCAAGTGCAACAGAAAGTGCTGCAAAACCATATTTTGCACCCAAAGACGCTGCTGAAATTCTGAGATTTCTGGAAATCTGGATTCACAGCGCCTAGTGAGCCATGAATCCTAGCCCGTCCAGCCGCCCAATTCGTTCCCGTAGTCCTTCTGCGAGGGTACTGTATTTCCTTTACTCTAAATTGGCCCGGAAAAATCCGCAGTACATGCTTTGGGGATCAAAAGGTGGCTGCTGCAGATTCCTTTGCTTCTGCAACAGCCCCGTGCATATAATTCGTAAAACCGCATCGCCGGGGCATTTGCTGGGCAAAATATTTCCATGGATAGAATGAAGAGCAAAGAGCTCAAGTGGCTGATTCCGGTGGGGGCGGCATCTCTCGTCGTCGCTTTGTTTCCCAAGCAGGTGGCGCTGGCCGTTCAGCTTGCGCTTGGCGGCGCGGCCATCGCATTCCTGCTTCGCCCGCTCGCCCTCAGGCTTGAAAAGTTTATGAAACCGGCCACGGCGGCGATCATGAGCGTGGCGGGTACGCTTCTGCTTCTGGCGCTTGTCATGGTGCTGGCATTGCCGCCGCTCATCGGACAACTCGCCGACCTTGCCCAGCAAGTCGGCAAGTGGATCGAATGGGGAAAGCAGGCGCTTGCTCAGCTCATGGAAAAAGCCAAGGGTATGGGTTTTAAAGTGCCGGAGGATGGCGCGCTGGATTTTTCTGCCATCGCGGGCAATGCCTCCGGCATCATAAGCGGGACGGCGCTGATCGCCGGATCGGTCGCGGATTTTGTGACAAAGGCGACACTCAGCGTCATGCTGGGCGTATATTTTCTGCTTGACTGGGAAGGCTTCACGCAGCAACTGGAACTTATGATTCCCTCGCGCGCCCGCAGGATCGTGCTGCGCATGGCGGGGGAGAGCGGGCGCGGTCTGCGCGGGTACCTTCGGGGGCAGCTCACGGTATCGGTGATCGTGGGCGTCATCGCGTCTGCGGGCTTGGCGCTGATCGGCGTCAAGAGCTTCTTGGTGCTGGGCGTGATCGTGGGCCTGACCAACATGGTACCCTACTTTGGCCCCATCATCGGCGGAGTTCCGGCTGTGCTGGCGGCGCTTTCGCAGGACCTGATCCGCGCCCTCATGTGCGTGGCGGTGCTCTTCATCGTCCAGCAGGTTGACGGCATGCTCATCAGCCCCCGCGTGATGAGCGGGGTTACGGGCCTGCCGCCCGCTGTCGTGCTCATTTCACTGACCGTAGGAGGAAGCGGTTGGGGCATTATGGGCATGCTCCTGGCGCTGCCGGTTGTGCTGATTGTTAGAATTTGCTTCAGAGTCTGGGCAACGCGCAATGAAGTGATTGAAAAACCGCCGAACGTGTAGTATAATAAACTGAGGACATCATTTTGTCCGTGGAAGGCGGTGCGTTATGAGTAGCAGATTTGGCGAGACGAGCAAGTTCTCTTTCCCTTCGGAGTCAGGTGAGCCGGCCGAGGAAATCATCCTGTCGGTTTACCAGGCGCTCAAAGCCAAGGGACATGACCCGATCCTGCAGATCGTGGGCTACATCATATCGGGCGATCCGACCTATATCACCAGCTACAACAACGCCCGGTCGCTGATCAGGCGGCTTGAGCGTGACGAGATACTGGAGGAATTGGTTCGCTTTTACGTTGAGGAGCACGAGAAGAAGTGAAGCGCGTGCTGTGCCTTGACGTAGGCGAGAAGCGCATCGGTGTCGCGGTGTCCGATCCCATGGGATGGACCGCGCAGGGCGTCGAGACCATCTTTACCAAGGGTGCGGAGAAAGACCGGGCGCGCGTGATGGAACTCGCGAGCGGGTACGGGACCGATCGAGTGGTGGTGGGGCTTCCGCGCTCAATGGACGGGAGCGAGGGATTCCAGGCGGCGCGCGTGCGTGAATTTGCGGGCGGGCTTACCGGACTTAAGATCCGGTGGCAGGACGAACGGTTGACCAGCGCATCGGCCGCGCGCACCTTGATTGAGGGCAACGTCAGGCGCGACAAGCGCAAGCTGGTAATTGATAAATTGGCCGCCACCTACATCCTGCAAGCGTTTTTGGACGCGGGCGGCTGGCCAGAAGAATAGTTGGAGGAAATTGGTCATGGAAGAGGGTTTCATGGAAGGCAACGCGATCGTGGAGTTGATCGACGAGGACGGCAAGACTGTGCGCTTTGAGCACGTATACACGGTGCCCTTTGAAGGCGATGAATACGTGCTGCTTTCGCCCATCGACGACGTGGACGGCATTGGCGAGGACGAGGTCATGATCATGCGCATCGAGCCGGGCGACGAGGACGACGCTTATGTCGGCATTGAGGATGAGGAGCTTCTTGAGAAGATTTTCGAGAAGTACCTTGAACTTGCCGAAGCCGACGACGAAGCGGACGAAGCTTTCGAAGACGAAGAATAAGCCGTTGTTGCGGCATTGAGAGGGGCGCGCGGCGCTCCTTTTTTGTGGAGGAAACCTCATGAAAAACAAAGTGGTGCTGGTCTTGATCGACGCGCTGGGCTATGACGAGGCTGTGAAGCGGGGCGGATACCTTGAGGCGCTGGTCGAGCATGGCCGTGCGGCCAAGTATCGCGTGACGGGAGAATTGCCCGCCCTGTCAAGGCCCATGTATGAAACCATGATGACCGGATTGCCCCCGGTTGAACACGGCGTCACATCCAACCGGATCGTGCGCAGGAGCGCGTTTGGCAACCTGTTTTCGATTACGCGCGCGGCGGGGCTGAGCAATGCGGCCGCGGCGTACGGTTGGGTGCTGGAGCTTTACGGCACGGGCCGCGCGTTTGACCCCGTGCACGACGTCTACCACCTGGACGGCGCGGGCGACATCGCGCACGGCATCTTCTACATCCAGGACGAGTATCCCTGCGAGCGGCTTTTTGCCGACGCGGAATACCTGCGCGCGCGCTATGATCCGGATTTTCTCCTCGCGCATCCGATGGACGTGGACTTGGCCGGGCATAGGAAGGGCGCGGGATCGTTTGAGTACGGGATGGCGGCATCGCGCGTAATGGACCAGTTGGCCACGCTCATCCCGGATTGGACACAGGCCGGGTACGACGTGATCGTGACCGCCGACCATGGCATGGATCATCTCGGCTTGCATGAGGGGAATGAGGAGATTCAGCGCCGAGTGCCGCTTTATATCGTGTCCGGGAAGGTGACGCCGGGCGATTACAGCGAAGAGACGCTCACGAGCACCGTTACCGCCCCGCTTGTGCTTGCGCTCCTGGGCATTGAAAGGGCCGATGGCATGCGCGCGGCGGGCTCAATCCACGGACTCGCCACAAAATAATGTCCCAACGAAAACGCCCCTGCCCGCAAATGGACAGGGGCGTTTTGTTCTTTCAGTCCTCGAGGAAAGCCTCAAAGCGCTGGACGTTTTCGTGCTTTCCGACGACCACCGCGATGTCACCGTCGTGGAGCATCAGGCCGGGCTGGATTTCAGTGATGATCTCGCCGCCGCTCATGACCGCGATGATGTTGAGCGCGTAGCGCCCGCGCAGGTTGAGCGAGGCGACCGTGCTTTTGTCGAGCTTTTTTGTAAGCTGAATCTCGGTAATTTCGACGTTTCCGTTCAGCGAAATATACTCCATGATGTGGGGCATGCTGAGCCGTTTTGCGATGCGCACCGCCATATCGCGTTCGGGATAGATGACCTCCGCGCCGAGCTTCTCAAGCACCATGCCGTGTTCGGGGCTGATGGCCTTGGCCAGCACGTGCGCAATGCCCATCTGGATGACGGTCAGCGTGGTCAGTATGGAGGTATCGACCGCTTCGCCGATGCACACGATCACCGTGTCGCAGTTCCTGATGCCCGCTTCCTGAAGCGTGTCATGGTTGAGCGTGCCGACGGTAAACGCGTTGTCGGTAAATTGCGCGGCATGCTTGATCTTTTCTTCGTTGTTGTCGATGACCAGCAGGTCCTTTCCGAGCTCCGCCAGCGTCTGGGTGAGCGCCAAGCCGAACCGGCCCAGACCGATGATGCCGTACAGCTCGTCGCCTTTTTTCTTAGCCATGATTTTGTCTCCTCCCAATCTATCCAATCGCAAGATTTTCTTCCGCCAAAGACACTTCGTTGTGCGGCTTAAGGACCCACAGGCATGCGACGCTGAGCGGGCCCAGGCGTCCGATGTACATCGTCAGGACCAGTGTAAACTTGGCCAGCGGCGAAAGATCGGGCGTGATGCCGGTTGAAAGGCCCACCGTGCCAAACGCCGAAATGGTTTCAAACAGAAGCGCCAGGAATCCGGTCTCCGGTTCCTCGATGCACATGATGAAGGTGACCAGCAGCACCAGAACCAGCGCAAGCAGCATGATGATGTTGGCCTTGCGGATCACTTCGCGCCCGATGCCGCGCTTGTACGCCGTGGGTTGACGGTTGGTGATGGTGGCGTATAGCGAGGCCAGGAGCGCAAAGAAGGTGGTGGTCTTGATGCCGCCGCCGGTCGAGCCCGGCGACGCGCCCAGGAACATCAGGATGGCGATCACGAAGAGTCCGGCGTTTGAGTATTCGCCCAATGGGCCGATCGAGAAGCCTGCGGTACGCGCGGAGACGCTGTAGAAAAAAGCCTCGAGCCACGGCACGCGGTCGGTCAGCTTGATCAGCACTGTGCCGATGATGAGCAGCGCCGCCGTGACGCTTACGACCACCTTGGCGTGCAGGCTGAATTTCTTGAACGAGCGCTTGTGGATGATTTCAAGGATCACGGTGAAACCGAGGCCGCCGAAGATGATCAAGCCGCAAGTGGTCAAAAGCAACAGCGCGCTGTCGCGGTAGGGGGCGAGGTTCCTCAGTCCGCCCAGGATGTCAAAGCCCGAGTTGTTGAACGCCGCCACCGAGTGAAACGCCGCAATGCCCAGCGCGTCCCAGAACGGATAATCGCGCGAGAAGGCAATGAAGCTGAGGATGACGCCGAGCGCTTCAAAACACAGCGTCATGAGCAGCACGTTCTTGACCAAGCCCACAATGCCGCGCAGCGTGTCCTGGTTGTAAGACTCTTTGATCAAGGTGCGCTCGCGCATGGTAATCTTGCGCCGCGCCATGGCGATCAGGCCCACGCCGAGCGACGTGACGCCTAGGCCGCCCATCTGGATCAGGAGTGCGACCACGGTGCGGCCAAACACCGAAAAGGTGTCGGCGGTATCGACCGCGCACAGGCCGGTGACGCAAACGGCGCTGGTTGAGGTAAACAACGCGTCGATGAATGCCACATCGACGCCCTGGTTGCGCGAGATTGGAAGCATCAGCAGCAGCGCGCCCAGCAGGATGGCCAACGCGAAGCTGATGGCGATCATCCGGCCGGGCGAGAGTTTTTTCGGTTTCATGTTCCGTCCCTTTCATGGCGCCCCATTGCGCCTGCCCAAGTTGACCACACTATTTTATGTAGCGCATGCTAAGTTGTCAATCCCATTCATGCGTTTGCGGGGAATATACCGCAATTTTTATACGCCGTTTATGGGCCGCACATGCCCTATTATTAACTTGCGCGAGGGGGGCGGAGATGATATAATCGCGTTTAACAGCTGTGACGGAGAAGAGTATCCGGTTGTCGCTCCCTGAAAGAGACGCGCGCCAAGGGCTGAAAGCGCGCGGGGACAGCGGTCCGGTGAAGTTCGCTCCCGAGCTGCTCGACTGAAGCCGCTTGGCGGTCGTAGGCCGGGCCGGGTTCATCTTCGTTATTGGGATGAAAGGCATAGACCGCGCGCGTCGCGGAGTGCGAAAATTGGGTGGTACGGTGAGTTTTGGCTCGCCCCGATTGCGGGGCGGGCCTTTTATTGTGGAGGGAGCAATATGAGAGATCAATTGGAAATGATCCGCGAGCGCGTCCGGGAGCGGTTGGCGGCGCTGCTAGATACGGGAACGCTTGAGCAATTGCGCGTGGAAGTGCTCGGCAAGAAGGGCGAGCTGACGGCGATCCTTCGCCTGATGGGTTCGCTTCCCGCCGAGGAGCGCCCGGCCATGGGCCAGGTGGTCAACGAAATCCGCGCGGAGATCGAGTCAGCGATGGAATTGCGCAGGGAACATCTTCGGAAGATGGAGCAGGATGCGCGCCTCGCGAAGGAAGCGATCGATGTGACGCTGCCGGGCAAGGACCGCAGGGCCGGGTCCCTGCACCCGATGAACATCGTCCTTGACGACTTGCTCGATATTTTCACCGGTATGGGCTTTGAGGTGGTCGAAGGGCCGGAGGTCGAATACGATCACTACAACTTTGAGCTTTTGAACCTGCCCAAGAACCATCCGGCGCGCGACGCGCAGGATACCTTCTATGTTGATGACAACATCGTGCTCAGAACGCACACTTCGCCCGTTCAGGCGCGCATCATGACCACGCGCAAACCGCCCATACGCATCGTCTGCCCGGGCCGCGTGTACCGCGCGGACGAAGTGGACGCCACGCATTCGCCGGTTTTCCATCAGATCGAGGGACTGGTTGTGGACGAGCACGTCTCCATGGGCGACCTCAAGGGCACGCTTGATACGTTCGCCAAGCGGCTCTACGGTGAGGGCGTCGTGACCCGCTTCCGCCCGTCGTTCTTCCCTTTCACCGAGCCGAGCGCGGAGGTGGACCTGACCTGCGCCGCGTGCAAGGGCGCGGGGTGCAGGATGTGCAAGGGCACGGGCTGGATCGAAGTGCTGGGCGCGGGCATGGTCAACCCCAAGGTGCTCGACATGTGCGGGATCGATTCGAAAAAGTACACCGGGTTCGCTTTTGGCATGGGCATCGAGCGCCTGTCGATCTTGCGCTACAACGTGCCCGACATGCGCTACCTCTATGAAAACGACATCCGGTTCCTCAAACAGTTTCGGTAAGGGAGGGCAAGATCATGAAAGCGCCGCTCAATTGGCTTAAAGAATATGTGGACATCGAAACAGGCGCGCAGGATTACGCGCAAAAGATGATCATGACCGGCACCGGCGTCGAGGGGATCGACGAGACCGGCGAGGATTTTTCCGGCGTCGTGGTCGGCCGCGTGCTCTCGCTGGAAAACCACCCGGATTCCGATCACCTGCACGTGTGCATGGTGGACGCGGGCGGGGAAGAAGCCCTTCAAATCGTGTGCGGCGCGCCCAACGTTGCCAAGGGGCAATTGGTCCCGGTCGCGCGCGAAGGCGCGGTGCTTCCCGGCGGCATCAAGATCAAGAAGGGCAAGCTGCGCGGCGTGGAATCGCGCGGCATGATTTGCTCGGGTGCGGAACTTGGCGTACCCGAAGGACTGTATCCGCACATCGGGGACAAGGGCATCTTGGTTTTTGAGGACGAATATGCGCCTGGAAATGACGTGAAGGAAGCATTGGGCCTGGGCGAAACGGTCGTGGATTTCGAAATCCTGGCCAACCGCCCCGACTTGCTGTCCATCTGGGGCCTTGCGCGCGAGAGCGCGGCGGTACTCGATGTGCATTGCCTGATGCCGGAAATCGCGGTGATTGAAAACGGAGCCAGGCCGATCGGCCAATGGGCGGCGATCCGGGTTGACGACGACGACCTGTGCCCGCGCTATTGCGCGCGCGTGATTGAGAACGTCAAGATTGGCCCGTCCCCCATGTGGATGCGCAAGTTTTTGCACGCCGCAGGTGTGCGCCCGATCAACAACATCGTGGATATCACCAACTATGTTATGCTTGAAACCGGGCATCCGATGCACGCGTTTGACTTGTCAAAGGTCAAGGACCGTACGATCATTGTGCGCCGTGCGCGCCCGGGCGAAAAACTGACGACGCTTGACGGAAAGGAACACACGCTCGCCGAAAATATGCTGGTCATTGCCGATGCCGACCGCGCAACCGGCCTTGCCGGGATCATGGGCGGCGAGGAATCGGAAATCCAGGAAGGCACCAGCGCGGTGTTGTTCGAGTGCGCGGCGTTTGACCGCACCAACAACCGCCTGACCGCGCGTGCGCTCGGCATCCGGACCGAAGCTTCGGGCCGGTTTGAGAAGGGCGTGTGCCCGGACACCGCGCTTGAGGCGCTTGAGCGGGCGGCCATGCTGGTCAATATGCTTGAATGCGGCGACGTGGCCCCGGGCGTGTTCGACCACTACCCGAGACCGGAAAGTGCGCGCGTCATAGAGGGAAGCGTTTCGCGCATCAACAGCCTGATCTCGGCAAGCCTTACGGGTGAGGAGATGGAAGACATCCTGTCGCGTCTTGACATCGATGCCACCACGGTGGGGGATGACCTGACCGCGCAGCCGCCGTCCTACCGCGGCGACATCGAGACCGAAGCGGATATCGCGGAGGAAGTTCTGCGCTTGAGCGGCTACGAGCACATTCCTTCGACGCTCATGCGCGGCCGGGCCATGGCGGGCATGCGCTCTGTGAACCAGCGCTTTGGCGACCGCGTAAAGCGCGTGCTGACCGGCCTTGGCTGGTTTGAGGCCATGTCGTTTTCCTTCGTCAGCCCCAAGTTCAGCGCCTTGCTCAACCTCCCCGAGGGGGACAAGCGGCTGGACCCGGTCGTCGTGCTCAATCCGCTGGGTGAGGATACTTCGGTCATGCGCACATCCCTCGCGCCGTCGATGATCGTCTGCCTCGCCACCAACATAAACCGCGGCGCGGCGGAGGCGAAGCTGTTTGAACTCTCGTCGGTGTTTGAGAAGACAAAGCCGGGCGAGCTCCCGCGCGAGAACAAGACGCTGTGCCTTGGCATGTTTGGCGAACAAGCCGATTTCTACGCACTGCGCGACGCGTGCGTATGGCTCATGAAAACCATCGGAATAGAGCCCGCGTTCGAGCCGGGCGGCGATGGGTACTACCATCCGGGCCGCAAAGCGCTGCTTACCCACGCGGGCGAGACGCTCGGCCAGCTCGGCGAGGTTCATCCCGATGTGGCCGCCGCCTTTGACGCAGACGGGCGCAGGCTCTATGTGGCCGAGCTTGATGTTCAAATGCTGATGTCGCACGAACATGCCATCCCGCCGGTTTGCGCGCTTCCGCGTTTCCCGGCGGTCAACCGGGACTTGGCGCTCGTCATGGACGAAAGCGTGGGCGTCGGTCCCGTGATGGAGGTTATTCGCCGCGCCGCCGGCAAGGACCTTGAAAACGTTCAGCTTTTTGATATCTATCGAGGCGCGCAGCTTGGCGCGGGCGTCAAGAGCGTTGCCTTCGCGCTGACCTTTAGGGCCGGCGACCGCACCTTGACCGAAGAAGAGATCGGCGCGCGGATCGACCGCGTGCTGGCCGCCGCGGCTGAGCATGGAGCGCGCCTGCGCAGTTAAAACATGACGAAAATATGACGATTTGCGTAAAAGATTGACAAACATGGCGAATTTTTCCTATAATTGCTCTACAAAGGATTGATGTGGAGGTGCGCGAAATGAAACGCGTAATCACGTTTTTATTGACACTGATGCTCATCATGGGCATGGTTCCCCTTGCCATGGCGTCTGAGGCGGAAGCGGCCCCCAAAACCACCGTCGTCGATACGCGCATCACCGCCTACACCGCCTACCTCAAGGAGCTTTTTAAGGACGGCGGCAAGGGCAAGATCACCCATGTGGGCATGGCGGACGTCAACAAGGATTACCGCCCGGAGCTTTTCTACATCTGGAAGGGCGCGGGCAAAGTGTGCGAGTTCCACTTCTGCGGGTTTGACGGGGACGAGGTATACGAGTTCGAGATTGAGCAGAACTACATCGGCGTCGCGCCGGGCTCGCTGTCGCTTAGGCGCATGCAGCGGCGCAATTCATCCGACCACATCTGGATTCTCCAATCGACCGGCAAGCAGAAGGGCAGCAGCCGCAAGGAGCTTTTGTACAACGTCTTCACCCGCGCGGGTGACACAATGGTGAACGAAATGTACCTGGCGCGCACCTGGACGGGTTCAAACAAGAACCAGCGCTACCGCTTCCACGGCATAGAGACCACAAGGACCGTGTACGAAGCCGAACTGTCCGACCTGCTTTACGGCAAGTACACGCCCGCATCGACCACCAGCTACAAGAACGAAGGCGCGATCCGCAAGGTGGCTTCGCCCACGGCGTGGCAGAGCATCGTAAATGCCCTCAACAACGCTTCCGTCGCGTGGAAGGCGCTCAAGCCGGTCAGCAAGTAAACCAGCATTTATTGAAGAAACACCGCCCTAACCCGGCGGTGTTTTTGTACCGGCGCGGTCGATGGCGAGGGAATGCGCGCAAGAGGTCAATCGATGGCTGTTCGCGCGGTATGTAAATGTTTAACATATATAAACGCTACGTTTTGGCACGTAGCGTTGTCTTACATAAAGAGATGGATGATTTTTCCAAATGAGAGGGGATGTGTTGATGAATTTAAGCATCAAATCCGTATTGATTTGCTTCCTTTCGTTGGCTCTGTGCCTGGGCGCGTGCGCCGAGTCCATCGGTATAATTGGCGGGGCCGACGGTCCTACTCAAATCTTCGTGACCAAGGATAGTCCGGTGGAAGAGGACGGCTGGGACGAGGAGGCCGAACCGGAGGGCGGCGACCGGGAAGACGAAGCCGTTTTGGGCGAAGACGATTGGGGAGAGGAAGCCGAGTCCAACGAAGACGATTGGGGAGAGGAAGCCGAGCCTGACGAGGCGGAAGATGCTGAGGAAGCTTCCCAGGACGGCTGGGATGAGGACCCCGGGACGGCCCAGATATCAGGCAACCGCTCGGCGGATGAACAGGCGCGGATCAAGGCGGAGGAAACCGCCCGCGTCGCGAAGTTGCACACCGCCATCGACAATCCCAATCTTGCCATTGAAGCGGTGCTGGGTTACGGCGGCGTGATCACCTATGGCCGCAGCATGCCGGTCGAGGTCACGCTGAAAAACACGGGAAGCGACCTTGACGGCAGCGTGTGCCTCAATCTCTATCAGGACTATACCCATTACGACCGCGTAGAATACCCGGTCTTTCTCGCGGGCGGGGCCGAAAAGCGGCTTGTTCTGCCGGTCACCTTCGCCATGAAGCAAGGCGCGTATACCGTCGAATATCAGGTGGACGGGCAGGTGGTGGCGGCGAAGAATTTTGCGCCCGCTGAAACCGTTGACCCGATGGTGGCGCTGGTGGGCGTTCTGTCTGGCGATCCCGCCGCGATTGGCTACATGAACCTGTCGGGCAAGAACGATCCCATGCTGCGCGCAGAGTACTTCCGCACCATCCCGCTGACAAATGCCAATTTCCCGGACGACATCAACCGGCTTTGCGCCTTCAGCCTGATTGTGGTGGACGGAGTCGATCTTCGAAGCCTGGACGAGCAGCAGCAGGCCGCGCTTATGGCCTGGATTCAGGGCGGCGGCACGGCCATCGTCGGCGGCGGCGCGGGCGCGGCGGCGGGATATCCTTTTTTTGAAGGCCATACCGGCATCGGCGCGGGTGAATTGATCGTGGCCGGGGACATCACGCCCGCCCTGATGGCCTACGAGGGCGTGGCCGAAGCGGCGCTTGGTCAAGGCGTATGGATAAACGCCATGGCGGGCGAGGCAGGCGCGCTTGTTGAAAGTGAAGGCCATCCCCTCATTGCGGTTTCCGGCGTGGGTCGGGGGCTCATTTACACCGCCGCCTTCGAACTGGGCGCGAAGCCGCTCACCGTTTGGCCGGGGATGGCAGCGCTTTGGCAGCGCGTGATGATCAAAAGCGCGCCTGAAAGCTATCAGCGCATGTTTGACGGCCATGGAAGCTGGAACGATGACGACGACTACGAGGGCATGGCGGTTGTGCGCGAAATGCCGGTCAAGAATCCCTTCAGCGTCATCCCCGCGTTTATCCTCCTGGCTGGCTACGTGCTGCTGGCGGGCCTTTTGTCCTACTTTCTGCTCAAGAGATTCGACAAGCGCGAATATCTTTGGCTCACCATGCCGCTCCTGGCGGTGTTGGGTGCGTTGGCTGTGTGGGGCATGGGCTTGACAGCCGGGTTCAACACGCCGGTCGCCACCACCTATACGCGGGTGACGGTCGATGAAAACCGGTCCGCGAGCGTCGCCACCTACCTCGGACTCTCGACGCCGGACAGCGGGCGGGTCGCCATTTTTACCGGCACCGGGGCTGTGCTGACGCCGCTTGCGCAGGACAGCGATTCCATCTACGACGAGACGCTTGCCATCAGGACGCCGAGCGAGCTGCGCAATTTGCGCGTATACGGCGAGGCGTCCGAGCTGTGGATGCCCGCCGCGCCCGCGTGGGAGGCGCGCTTTGCAAAGCTCGATGCGCCCGCGCCCTTTGAGGGCATGGTAGACGCGGATATCTGGATGGAGGAGGACGGCCTTCACGCCCAGATCGCCAACAACACGCCCTACAACCTTGAAAACTGCGGCGTGGTGACCTCGGTCGGCTACGCGAGCATTCCGGCCATCGCGCCGGGCGAAGTGGCGAGAACCGCCATCGTCTACCCGTCCGCGGAGGAACAACAGGCGGTTAAAGACGCCCTGGCGGCAGACGGTACGCGCCTTGTGCAAGATGGCCGCATGACCACGCAAGTGCTGAACGGGAATCATAGCGACAGCATTTACGAATGCGTTGAAGCGTTTGTCGCGCCCAAACAATACGACCCCGATCCGCAAGTCCGTGCGGCCGCCCGGCGCAAGCGCTCGGCTCCCGAAAGAAAGGAGGCCATTTTGATTAGGAGCATGCTCCAAAACCGGGTTTATCAGTGGACCGGAGGCGAGAAATCGCTGGCTTTCCACTTTGTGGCCTTCACGCAGGATATTCCGGGTGTCATTTTATCAATCGGCGGGCAAACGGCTCAGCGCACCGCCCGGCGCGCCCTGATCGATGTCGCCATGGCTTACGACCCGGTCAGCCCAACGGGCGTGGTGTTTTATCCGCGCGGCCTGCTTAAGGCCCGCCCGGCGAAGCTGGTTGACGGCGCGCCGGTTGTGGACGATGAGGCCGGCGCGGGCGGCGGCTACTACGGACGCGGCGGCTACTTCCAACTTTCCGAGCAACCCATCTTCATGTTCACGCTGCCCGATGGGATGGAGGTTGGCGAACTGGACATCGCCAGCTCATTTTACGACGAGGCGCCGCTCATGCGCCTCTACAACCACCAGGCCCATGCCTTTGAAGATCAGAAGACCGCCTTCGTTACCCTCAAGGGCGATGCGGCTTCGCCCTACATCGGCGCGGACGGGAGCCTGTTCATATCTTACGCGCCGGGCGGAGCGGCAAACGCCTATTCGTCCATCATGGCGCCTCAGATTACGCTGACAGGGAGGACCAGGCAATGATTGAAATCAGACAATTGACGCGCGATTATGGACATTTCCGGGCCCTAAGTCACTTGGACATGACGATAGCGGACGGCGAGTTGCACGGCTTCGTGGGACCCAACGGCGCGGGCAAGACCACCGCCATGAGGATCCTCGCCACGCTCCTCCCCGCGACATCGGGTTTTTGCGCGATTGACGGCGTATCGGTTCAGAAAGAAGCGCGAAAGGTGAGGCGGATGATCGGTTACATGCCTGACTTCTTTGGCGTGTACGACCGCCTGCGCGCCTGGGAGTACCTCGATTTCTACGCGCGTTGCTACAATTTGAACGCGCGTGAGCGCGGCAAGATGATCGCTAAGTTGCTGGAGCTGGTGAATTTGTCCGATAAACGCGACGTGTATGTGGACGAGCTGTCGCGCGGCATGAAGCAGCGCCTGTGTCTTGCGCACGCGCTGATCCACGACCCGCGCTTCCTGATCTTGGACGAGCCCGCCTCGGGCATGGACCCGAGGGCGCGCGCCGAGATGAAGCAAATTCTGCGCGCGCTGCGCGCGATGGGCAAGACGGTATTGATTTCCTCCCACATCCTGCCGGAGCTCTCCGAGATGTGCGATTCGCTCACCATCATCGACCAGGGCAAGCTGGTATTCTCCGGCGCGGTGGCAGAACTGTCCAAGAAAATGGAGGGCGAAGCGGCGCTTATGATTCGCGTAAACCGCGAGGCGGGTGCGCGTGCGATGGATGCGCTTGTGACGCTGCTCAAGGAGTTTGCGGGCGTGACCGGCATCACCGAGGCCGAGGAACACCTGCTCAGCGTAGAGATTGACGGGGGAGACGCCGCGTGCCAAACGCTCCTGCGCGCGCTGATCGAACAGGGCGTGCCGGTGGTTGACTTTCACCGTTCGCGAATGAACCTTGAAAAGGTGTTTATGGAGGTGACTGAGGCATGACCAATCCCATCTTGGTATCCTCCGCAAGGCGGCGCATGCGCTCTGTGCGAACCAGCCTGATCTTTACCGTATACGCCACGGCGCTCATGGCGCTGGCGGCATTTTCAATTCGGACATTCAGGTTTCAAAACATTGCGCTCACCACGATGCGTTCGGGGATCGACTGCTATATTATGCTGGCGCTCATGCAGTTTTTGCTGATCGTGCTGGTCGCCCCGGCGATGACGGCGGGCGCGATATCCGGCGAACGCGAGCGGCAGACGCTTGACCTGATGCTGGTGACCGATACCGGCTCACTGAGAATCGTGATCGGCAAGTTCCTTGAGGGCTTCCTCTTTTTGGCGCTGCTGATCCTGTCGAGCGCGCCGTTTATGGCGGTGGTGCTGCTTTCGGGCGGCATCGGCGCGCTTGAAATCGCCAAATCCTTGCTGTTTCTGCTGGTATGCGCATTCGCGGCGCTTTCGGTGGGGCTGTTCGCATCGGCGCTTTTCAAGCGCACCGCCACATCGACGGTGGTGGCATACCTCGCCATATTTGCCATTGGCGCGCTGACGCTGTTGCCGCTGCTCTCAAGCGTCAGCCCCACCTTCCAGAAATACGCGGACGACCCGGCGCTCGTTCAGTCGATGACCGCAGCGGTCGCCTTTTCGCTCCTGCCCAAGGTGCTGCTGGTCAGCCCGGCAATCGGCCTGTTCTCGCTGCTGACATCTGAGACCGAACTCATGCGTTCGACCTTTCGCAACGTCGTACCGCGATACAGCGGAACCTACTATGTGATCCTTGAAAAACTGGGATTTGAGCGCGTGGCGATGGTCAACATGGGGATTATGCTGGCGCTGGCGCTCGCGCTCATCTTGATCTCGGCGCTGCTCGTGCGCCCGCGCGTCAATCGGCGCAGGAAAAAGTGAATCCGGTGATAGGCGCGCTGCGCCCGGTGAGGCGGCGCTTGCGTGCGCTTCGCTTTTTAAAGGCATTCGAAGTATGCCTTGCGGTGGGCGCTCAGGTCTGCGTGGCGGCGGCGGCGCTGTCCCATTGTATCTTTTTGCCAAATGCCGGGTTTGTTCAACTTGGGGCTTTGCTCGCCGCGCCCGTGATCGCGGGTCTGAGCTTGCTGTTGCCGGTGAGGGACATTCGCGCCGCGCGCGCCGCCGACGCCTGCGGCTTGGACGAGCGCGCCCAGACGGCGCTGGAGTTTTTGGACGAGTGCGCGATGTGCGGGCTTCAGCGCGAAGATGCCTTGGAGAAATTGCGCGCACTTGAACCGCGCAAGGCGTTGCCGTACAAAGGAAATCGCGCACCGCGACTGGTTTTGGCGCTTTCGCTGATCATCTCCGGCGCGCTTTGCTTCCTGCCAAATCCCCACCAAGCGCGCATCGACGACCATCGCGGACTCAAGGAAACGCTGAAGGAACAAGCCGACGCGCTGGAAAAAGCGGCAAACGCGGTGGAAAGCGAGGCCGTAGACCCGGCGCTTGCGGCGCTTCAAAAGCTGGCGCGGGAGCTGGCCCCGGCGCTGCGCGCGGCAAATGATCGAACCGGGGCGCTGATCGAGGCGGGCAAGGCCGAGGAAACGCTCAGGCGCATCGAACAAAACAGGGCCGAGACTGTCCGGGAACATGCCGCCGGAGCACTTAAAAAGGCGGGCCTGGATATTCTGGCCGAGGCCGTGCGAGCGGGAGAAAGGCAGCAAGCGCAAGCAGCCGTTGAGGCCCTGGCCAGTCAGGCGCGGTTGAGCGAGGCCGAGGCGGGAAAACTGGCGGACGCGCTGAATCAGGCGGCGGCGGAACTGTCCGGCGCGGAAGAGGTCAAGGAGGCGCTCAACCAAGCGGCGCAGACCGCCGTCGGCGCGCCGTCCCTGGACAGCGCGTTGAGCGCGCTTGCCGGGCAGCTGGCAAGCCCATCCTTGGGCGCCCAGGCGGGCGGACTCGCGCGTCAAATCGCGGGCCTGCGCGCCTCTCTCGGGTCCGGCGGACGGGGCGCGTCAGGCGCTTCCGGCAGCAGCGGTACAACCGGCGGTTCGGGGCTCGGCCCGGGCGAAGGCGCGGGTTCGGGCGCGGGCACGGGCAGCACCAACCGCGACGCGGGATACAGCGAGGGCGGCGCGCGTTCGCGCGGCGGCGCAAGCGGGCCTTCGATGGACAAGATGGCGCAATACGAGGAAATCTACGATCCCACGCGCCTGGGCGGCGACGGCGAAACTTCGTTCGTCCGGGGAGACGTGGGGGAAGGCGAAGTCAACCGCGTCCAGCTCGCGCCCGGCCAAGGCGACAGCGGCGGCCGCGTACCCTACCGCGCGGTGATCGGGGCGTACCAACAGGCCGCGGTCCAGGCGGCGGGCGACCCGGCGGTTCCATCTTATGTCAAAAAATGGGTTGACGACTATTTTACTTCATTGACCGATTGGGAGGGCGAATGATGCATCAACCGGCCACAAAGGCGCAAATCGAGGCTTTTTCAGGGAAACTTGACGCCATACGGGGCGAAATCGCGCGCGAAATCGTGGGGCAGGCCGAGGTCATCGATCACCTGCTGATGGCGCTGGTCGCGGGCGGCAATGTGCTGCTCGAGGGCGTGCCGGGCCTTGGCAAGACGCGGCTGGTGCGGGCGCTTTCGCGCGCCGTGAACCTGCCCTTTTCGCGCATACAGTTTACACCCGACCTCATGCCGGCCGACATCACCGGCACCAACATCGTGGTCAAGACCGAATCGGGCAGCGCCTTTCAGTTCATGCCCGGGCCGCTGTTTGGCCAAATCGTGCTGGCCGACGAGATCAACCGCGCCACGCCCAAGACCCAATCGGCGCTGCTCGAAGCCATGCAGGAGCACTCGGTTACGGTGTCGGGCGAAACGCGCGCGCTGAATGAGCCGTACTTCGTGCTGGCCACCCAGAACCCCATCGAGCAGGAGGGTACCTACCCCTTGCCCGAGGCGCAGCTCGACCGCTTTATGTTTAAAACGCTCGCGAAATTCCCGTCGCTTGGCGAGCTCAAATCGATCGTCGATATGACGGTGAGCGAGCAGGCTCAATCGGCGCGGGGGGTGGCGAGCGGGGAAGACATCCTCGCCCTTCGCGAAGTTGCGCGGCAGGTGCCCGTCGCGCGGGCGGTGATGGAGCGCGCGCTCACCCTTGTCATGAATACCCATCCGGCGCTTGATCACAGCCCCGAGTACATCCGCCGCTATGCGCGCTTTGGCGCGAGTCCGCGCGCGGCGCAGGCGTTGATCGCGGGCTCGCGCGTGCGGGCGCTGATGGAGGGCCGCTACAATGTATCGATGGAGGACGTGAACAAACTGGCCGCGCCCTGCCTCCGCCACCGCGTGGCGCTCAACTTTGAGGGCTTGGCCGACGGCGAGACGGTTGAGCGGCTGATTGAGCGCCTGATTGAGGAAAAAGCATGCTAAGCGGCATATTTTTGCAAAAGCTTGACCGCTTGGCGCTGGCCATGCGCGAAAAAGCGCGCGGCGCGGCAGGGGGAGTGCGGCGTTCGCGCTCCTTGGGCAGCTCGCTGGAATTCTCGGATTTTCGCGAATATACGCCCGGCGACGACTTGCGCCGGATCGATTGGAACGCCCACGCGCGCTTTGACAAATTGTTTTTAAAGCTGTTCATGGAGGAGCAGGAGGGCATGCTGACCGTGCTGCTCGATGCCAGCGGGTCAATGGCGGAGGCGGAGAAATGGAATGCGGCGGTTCAGACCGCGGAGGCGCTCATCTATCTGGCGCTGACCGGCGGCGACCGCGCGCGGGTGGTAGCGTTTGGCGGGGCCACCTTCCAAAGCCCGGTATACGCGGGGCGGATGGCTTTCGCGCGGGCGGCACAGTTTCTATCCTCGCTCACGCCCTCCGGGACCTATCTGATGAATGAGCGGGTGACGCGGGTGTCGCTCACGCCGCGCGGCACGGCGGCGCTGGTTGGGGATTTCCTGAGCGGCGACGGCTACGACAGGGCGCTTTCCGCGCTGTCCTACAAGAAGCAATTGCTGATGATTGCCCAGGTGCTGACGCGGGAGGAGCTGTCCCCGACGCTCACCGGTCCGGTTCGCTTGATTGACGCGGAGGATCATGGGCGGCTTGAAGTGCACGCGGGTGTAGAGGCGCTCAGGGCATATGAGCGCGCGCTTCGGGCGCTGATTGCCGACCTCGGCGCCCAGGCGCACCGCTACGGCGCGCCCTACGCGCTGATCAACGCGAGCGAAGATTTCGAGGGACATGCACTGGGCGCGTTGGTCAGGGCCGGATTCGTCGTATAACAAGGAGAGGGCACATGCTTTGGCAAAATCCTCAGGCAGCCTGGGCGCTGGCGGCGCTTGGCTACATCTGCCTTTTGTACATGCTCAGGCGGCGCTACATCGATACGCCCGTCAACAGCACCCTGCTTTGGCGGCGGACGCTGGCCGATCGTTCGGCATCAAAACCCATGGAGAAACTCAAGAAAAACCTCTCGATGGCGCTTAATTTGCTGGCGGCGCTGTGCCTTGCGCTGGCGCTGATGCGGCCTGCGCTTCCGGGCGGCGCCGCGGGCGAAGTGATGTTGGTGTTCGACCTGTCGGCCAGCATGCAGGCGGATAGCCGGGGCAAAAGCCGCCTCGCGCGCGCGGTGGACCACGCGTCCGCGCTCATTTCTTCATTGCCGCAGGGCAGTCGCGTCAGCGTCGTATCGGCGGGCGGCCAAACGCGCCAACTGCTCTCGCGCGCCGAGAATCGGCAAATGGCGCTCAAGGCGCTTGATTCCATCCGGGCCGGGAATGGCGGAAGCGACCTCACACAGGCGCTGTCGCTTTCGCGCGCCATGGCGCGCGAGGCCGGGGGACTAGAAACCCTTGTCTATACCGATGAGGCGCTTGAAGCGGGGCAGGGCATAAAGCGCGTCGCGCCCTTTGAGGGCGCGGACAACACGGCTGTTTTGCTGCTTTCTAAACAGGGCGCGCAGGCGCTGTGCCGTGTGGCCAACTACGGCCAAGCGCGCGCGCTGACGCTTGAATGTTATGCCGACGGCGCGCTGGCCGACGCGCGCACACTGACGCTGGGCGCGGGTGAGAGCGGCGAGGCGCGCTTTGAGGTGCCGGTCAACGCGCGCCATCTTCGCGCGCAAATCGCCCAAAGCGACGCGCTCCCGCTCGACAATTCCTACGATCTGATCGTGGAGGAGGCGCGCGGGCGCACGGTCGCGCTGGCCGGGGCGGGCAATGTGTTTCTCGAAAACGCGCTGACCCTTGACGGCGGCGTGCTTCTGACGCGCGGAAGCGCCCGGGAAGTGGCGGCAACAGGCGGGTATGAATTGTACATCTTCGATGGCGAACAACCGGATGCGTTGCCCGAGATGGGGCATATCGTGCGCCTGATTTGGGGCGGGGAGGGAAAACACGGGACGCTAAAGCGCGCGCCGGGCGCGTTGGCTTCGCGCTTGACGCGCAACATGCCGCTCAACAATACCGCCGCTGAGAACTACACCCGCCTTGACGGCGGCACACCCCTGCTCGTGGCGGGGGACGCCCCGGTGCTGACGTATGAAAACAAGGGGCGGCAGATCGTTATTACTTTCGGATTTGACATAAGGGACAGCAATTTGCCGCTCAAGATGGATTTCCCGGTCCTGATTCAGAACCTGCTCTCGCAGCTTCTGGCAAAGCCCGTATCGGTTCAGGCGGGCGCTGCCTGCGCAGAGGACATTGTCCTGACGCTCGATGCCCGCGCGCTGTCCGCGCGCGTGACCACGCCGAGCGGCGCGATCTATCCGGTCGCGGCTTCGGGCGCTTTTGACGTGACCGATGAAGACGGCGTGTACCGGTTTGAACAGACCCTTGAGGGCGAAACGCGCGAGGACCTGTTCGCGCTCAACATGCCCCGGTCGGAAAGCGACGTGCGCGTGGTCGAGACGGGCGATGAGGTCTCGGTCGCGGCTGCGGGCGGCGTTTCGGGCGGGCGGGAGCTGACAAGGCTGCTGGCGCTGTTGGCGCTGGCGCTGGTCCTCACGGAATGGTGGGTGAGTCAACGTGGGCTTTGAGCTCTATAGGCCGCTGTGGCTGCTGGCGATGCCCGCGTCGGTCGCGGCCATCGTTTTCATCTGGCGTACGATGCCGGCGCGCGGCCTCTCAGGGCGCGCCGCGCTTGCCATGCGCTGCCTGATCGCGCTGCTGCTGACAATTGCGCTCGCCGCGCCCTCGCTGGTCACGACTTCCCGCGAAAGCGCCACGTGGGTGCTGGTGGACGGTTCGGATTCGGCCAAGCCCATGCGCGCAGCAGTGGAGGAAGGTTTGGAATCGGCGCTTGAAGGCGCGCCGGACGATCTCATGATCGGCCTCATCGCCTTTGGCGCTCAGCCTTCGGTCGAAGCGCCGCTCTCGGCCGCGCGCCGTTATCCGGCCGCAAGCGCCTTGGACCCGAGCGCAAGCCGCCTTTCCTCGGCGCTCGAACTGGCGGCGGCGCTGTTGCCTTCGGAAACGGCGGGCCGCATCGCGGTGATCAGTGACGGTCGTGTGGACGATATCAAGGATCAGGCCGCGATGCTCGGCGCGCGCGGCGTGGTGGTTGATGTGCTTCAGGTCAAGCCGGACGAACCGCGAGACGCGCAGGTGCGTTCCCTGTCATTGCCCTCGGTGGTCCGCGAGGGCCAGTCGCTGTCCGTCGAGGTCACCATTGACGCGAACCATGAGACCGGCGCGCAGTTGGTGCTTTACGCGAACCGCGAGCCGGTCGCCGTGCGCACAGTGGCGTTGCGCGGCGGAGAGAACCGCTTTGTGCTTCAGGATATCGTCAAAAAGGCCGGCGTGGTAACATACGAAGCGTTGTTGGACGCCGAGGGCGACGCGCGCAGCGAAAACAACCGCCGCGCAGCCTACGTGCGCGTGGAGGGCTCGGCCAATTGCCTCGTGGTCGAAGGCAAGGCAGGCGGCGCGCGCGAACTGAGAAAACTGCTGGACGCTACCGGTTTGCGCCACGATGTGATCGCGCCCGCCCAGTTCCCCGCGAGCGCGGAAGCGCTGCGCACGTATGACGCGGTTGTGCTTGCCGATGTGGACGCGGACGACCTGGGCGCCGCCCAGACGGCGGCGCTCGATCAGGCGGTGCGGTCGCTCGGACGAGGACTGGTGGTACTTGGCGGCGCGACGAGCTACGCGCTGGGCGGGTACAAGGGCAGCGCGCTTGAAAAGATACTGCCGGTCACGATGGACGTGAAAGGCGCGCTTGACATGCCCTCGCTTGCGCTGATGCTGGTGATTGACAAATCAGGCTCGATGACCGATGGGCAGTACGGCACGCCGCGCATTGAGCTGGCAAAGGAAGCCGCGCAGCGCGCGTGCCTTGTGCTGACCGAGCGCGATAGCGTGGGCGTGATTGCCTTTGACGACAGCGCCAAGTGGGTATCGCCGCTTGGGCTCAACGAGGACGCGGAGGCGATTGGCGGCGCCATCGGCAGCATCCGTCCGGGCGGAGGCACCGCCTTTTACGCGCCGCTCAGCGAAGCCTATCAGGCGCTATCCGCCTATGATGCGCCGCAAAAGCACATCATCTTCCTGACCGACGGCGAAAGCGCGGACGGCGGGTTTGAGGCGCTGGTCGCCGCCTACGCGGGCGAGGGCGTCACGCTGACCACGGTGGCGGTGGGCTCGGGCGCCAACGCGCCGCTGCTTGCGCGGCTGGCCGAAATCGGCGGGGGCCGCGCCTACGCGGCGGGCGAATTTGACGATCTGACGAAAATCTTCACCAAGGAGACCTACATGGCTGCCGGGACCTACGTAAAAAACCGGTCGTTTACGCCTGTCGTGACCGAACGAAGCGCGCTGACCGATTATCCGGCATTCCCCGCGCTTGACGGATATCTGGCTGCCACACTCAAACCCCTCGCCACTCAAAGCCTCATGAGCGACTTGGAAGAGCCGATCCTGGCCCACTGGCGCTATGGCGCGGGCAAGGCGCTCAGTTGGACAAGCGACGCGCAAGGCGCGTGGACGAGCGGCCTATTGGCGTGGAGTCGGGCCGCGGAATTCTTCTCGGGGATGGTTTCCCATGTGCTGAGCGAAACCGCTCAGGCGGGTTCGCTCACCGCTGCGGTTGAGGGCGGTGCGCTCGTCATTGGCTATGAACAGCCGCCGGAAGCGGATGAAGTCGGACTTAAGACGCGGGCACAGGTGGTCCTGCCCGACGGAGGCGAGGAAACCGCAACTCTAACCGAAACCGCGCCGGGCGTATTCGAGGGCAGAATTCCGGCCGGGGCCCAAGGCGCTTATGCCCTTACCGTGACCCAGACTTCGGGCGGCCAACCGGTGAGAAAAATCGAAGGCGGCGCGGTATCGTCTTACTCGGGTGAATATGACTTGCGCGCCGACAAAAACTCCGGCGCCCTTGAAGCGTTGGCCAAGGAGACCGGCGGGCGGGTGCTCAGCACCCCGGAAGAGCTGTTTACCCAGCGGGGCGCCCCGGTGCGCGCTCGAACCGACCTGACCGCCTGGTTCATCGCGCTGGCGCTGGCGGCGTTTCTCATAGACATCACCATGAGAAGGCTTGGTTGGCCGCGCGCGCGCGAGCGAAAGAAGGCCGGCAAGCCCTCGAAAAAAAAGACCGAGCGAAAGCCCGAAGAGCCGGCAACGCCGACCGCCGCCCCCGACACAACCGACCAACTGTTGGCCGCGCGGCGCAACCGGAAAAAGCTGTAGTTGCTGTGAAGCGCTCGTAGATGGCTTGTCAGACTTGCGCCGGCGTGGTATGATGCACACATGCATCAAGACGGGAGGGAAGGCCGCATGCTGACAACGCCCGAACAATACCTTGAATCGATCGAAGGCCCTGGACGAAGCTGGCTTAAGGTGTTTTATGATTATATGGATAAGCGCCACCCGGACGTCGCGCCGGTGATGTTCCGCCAGCGCCCGATGTTCAAGGTGGGCAAGAGCTACGTGATGTTCACCGCCGCCGCGCGCCATTTCAGCGTGCATACGATGAACTTCGAGTTGATTGATGAGATGAAACAGAAACTGCCCAAGGCCGACTATGGCAAGGGTTGCGTCAAGGTTCGTTTCACGGATGATGCGGCGATTCCCGCGTTGGAGGCGCTTGTCGATCGGGTGATCGAACAGAACCGGCGCCCTGACGCGCCGCCCGTGGATGTGACGCCCGAACTGCCCTATGACGAGGCGCTCAGCCGCGCGTTTGCGGGCGTCAGGGCCAAGTGGCTGCCGCTGTACGGAGCGCTCCGCGATGCCGCACGGGAACGGCTGCCGGTTTTTCACGAGTATTTCCCGGCTGT
Organism: Eubacteriales bacterium; assembly: GCA_031551775.1. GTDB lineage: Bacteria > Bacillota > Clostridia > Christensenellales > Aristaeellaceae > Anaerozeibacter. The sequence continues at coordinate 26,923 of JAVBND010000017.1, forward strand.
TGACGTCAGGTGGAAGCACGATACGACGTTCGCGCAGGTGAGCGGCACGGCCGGCGCCATGCGGGTGGAGTTCTATCAGGACCGCCCGCGCCCGGAGCTGAAAGCGGTTCGCACCCAGCGGCTCAGCAAGAACCGCGTGTCACACACCGTCGAACTGACCGATGAATCCGGGTTTGAGGCTGTGCTGAACTGGCTGGCGGAGTCCTATCAGCTGACGGCTAAAAAATGACAGGGCCAATGGCGTACGCCCGCGCGGCCGCATATGCGCCAAGGGCGTAAAGCGGGGTCCGGCCTGCCTAGAGTCTGTTTCTAAATTCACTGGAATGCATTACCGGCATCTTTTCCGCCATTTCTGGCGGGCGGGCGGCCATCATTTCTTGCTGGTGCGCATGCCCTTTGTATGTTTTACTGAGGCCTGCGCCGCGAGACGTTTATAATCGTCGCTGTCCACGGCATAGATGGCCACGCGGCCTTCAGCGTCGCTATGCACGCCCCAGCCGTACCGCTTTGTAAGTGCGGAGGAACGGAAGCAGGGTTGCCCCTTTGAAAAAAAGTCCTCGCGGGAGATGCCCCGGCGCGCGCCGTTTGATGTGTAGAGCACTTCATCCGAGGTGTGTTGGTAAGGATTCGCGACGAGCATCTCATACTCAATTCGCGCGGCAGTCTTGGGTTCCTTTTCAGGCGGCGCTTCGCCAAGTGTGGCGGGACAGTCTTCTGCGACCTCAATGAAGGTGTCAAAATAGTTGGTGCTGTGTTGCTTCATGGCAGGTGACCTCCCTATATGCATCGGATGGCATGCTGTTGGCGCCGGTTGGGACCGACATGGGTTTCGCCGGGCTTGCGAATCGTTTCCTGAACATATCCTGATCCGTGATGATCGCTTCCGCTCGCAATAAGGATAGGAAGGCGGCGCCGTTCTCCTTGGGGTTTACGGCATTATAACACGGGCTGTACAACCTTGCAAGATGTGCTTTACTTGCGCGTGCGATCATGGTATGCTGTGAGCGTTCGCACGCTGAAAATCAGGCGCAAAATGACATGTTTTCAAAGGAGAAGTCACCATGCAATCCAAGACGGCGCATTGGAAACGAAACGCAAGCTTTTTCATCGCGGGGCAGTTCATATCCATGTTCGGTTCCATGCTGGTCTCCCACGCGGTCACTTGGCACGTTACGCTTTTGGCACAGTCGGGCAGCCTGATGGCGCTGTTTACCTGCGTCACGATGCTGCCAATGGTGTTTGTATCGCCCTTCGCCGGGGTTTGGGCGGACCGGTACAACCGCAAGTACCTGGTGAACATCGCCGACGGCGCGATCGCGCTGGTTACGCTGGCGCTCGCGCTGTTCTACGCCTCGGGTGTTAAGAGCATGGCGCTCTTGCTTGCGGCGGCGTTCGCGCGCAGCGTCGGGCAGGGGGTGCAGCAGCCCGCGGTCAGTGCGCTGATCCCCGAGATCGTGCCGGAGGAGCACCTGACGCGGTTCAACGGCATCCAGAGCGCCGCGCAGTCATTGACCATGTTCGCCGCGCCCATGGCGGCGGGCGCGCTGCTGACATTTGTGCCCATCGAGACCATCTTTTTCATCGACGTCGCCACCGCCGCCATCGGGATCTGCGTGGTGTTTTTCTGCGTGAAGGTGACCCGTACGGCGCAGCCGCACGAGCACGCGCCGGGCGCAAAGGCGTACTTTCACGAGATGAAGGAGGGACTGCGCTTCATCGGCGGCGCGGCGTGGCTGAAGACGCTGTTCATTGCCACCGCGCTGTTTTGCATATTGGCGTCCCCCGCCGCTATGCTGACGCCGCTGCAGGTGGCGCGCACCTTCGGCAAGGACGTGTGGCGGCTGACGGCGATCGAGATCGCGTTTTCCGTGGGCATGATGGCGGGCGGCATCGGAATTTCGATCTGGGGCGGGTTCAAGAACAAGGCGCACACGATGGTGCTGGCCTGGCTGCTGTTTGGCGCGGCCACGGTGCTGTTTGGCGTGACATCGAATTTCTGGATATACCTGGGCGTGATGGTGTTCTGCGGCTGCACCATGCCGCTGTACAACACGCCCAGCATGACGCTGATGCAGACCAACATCCCGCCTCACATGATGGGGCGGGTGTTCAGCGCGGTGGCCATGGTGAACGGACTGGCGATGCCGCTGGGCATGGCGCTGTTCGGGCCGCTGGGGGACGCGGTAAAGATCGAGTGGCTGCTGATCGTCACGGGCGCGCTGATGATCGCGGGCGGCTTTGCGCTTAACGGACGCAAAGAACTGGTTCGGGCGGGTGAGGCGTAAGATGCGTCAAAGGGCGGTCGGCTGTTCTTTTTGTGCGCGGGAATGCTGCGGCTGCCTGTCGGTCGGTTTTTGCGTATTTGATTTGACATTTTGCGCCGCGCATGGTAGGATCAGACATATGCTAGCTGGGTGGTGATGTACTTTGCCGATGGATCCACGTTGTGCTTGGCTGACTGCCAAGAGCGCCAAATATCACGCGCTTTCGGTCAAGCTGGTCGAAAAACTCCTCGTGGAGGTCTGCCGGAAGTATGATTTGGCGGTTTCGCTTTGCGTGGGCGATTTTGATTTTTTATCCATTGTCGCGGGCGCGGAGGATGGGGATGTCAGCATGGCGCAGATTGCCAAGCGGCTTGAGATCAACCCTTCATCAGCCACGCGAAGGGCCCGGCATCTGTTGGCGTGCGAACTGGTATCCAAAACCGCGGATGCTGCCGACGAGCGGCGGTACCTGATCACATTGACCGACTCGGGCCGGGCCTTCTTCACCGAAATGGACGCCCTTTTGCTCAAAGCGACCGAGGCCATGTATTCAACCGTCACCCAGGACGAGATGAACAGTGTATTCTCCTTTACGGAAAAATGCATTGAAAATTTACAGCGAATTCTGGACGGACAATACGATAATTAACGGGAGCGGTTTAAGAGCATTGACATAATTAAATATCGATATTATAATGTTGCAAGCGCAATGATTGCGCGAGCAACACTATTTTTTTAAGGGGGATTGGCTGTCATGACACCGAGAAGGATTCTGTCCATTGTTCTTGTGCTTTTGCTGTCTTTTGCATCGTGCGCCGCGTGCCTGGCTGAGGAATTTGATCCTTCGCGCCTGCTTGAGTGGTATGACGAGGAAGAAACCGCGGGAATCTGGATGACGGTAAACAACGATCACTGGAATCAGGACGCAGAAACCGCACCCACCGACGAGGAACTTGAAAAGATGTTCAAGTTTGCCCTCAAGTCTCAGACGGGCATCTGCTGGACGGAGACCTTCTTCCTGGTCGTACGCGATCCCAAGGCGCAGCAGGGCATCATCGGATCGACCTTTGGAACGCTGGAGGGCAGTGCCAACGAGGGCACGGTCACGGTGCTGGTGCTGGTTGACAACATTCTTGCGCAGGAGCAGCACGCGCTGCCCTACGACAGCAGCTACTTTTCCAATCCCGTCATGGCCAGCTTTAACTCCGGCATGACCTGCGGCATGCTCAATGTCGCGGCCACAACGCTTGGTTATTCCACCCACTACTTTGCCTACCCGGACGGCGCGCTGATCAACGGCACGGCGCACGACATGAGCTACTTCCTTGAGGGGAACGACTATACCCGCCTGTGGGGCATCGGCGGCAAGTACGGGGATGAGTCAACCTGCACGGAGATTCCGGTGGAGGGCAATCACACGTTTGTGGCGGCGATCGTCATCGGCAAGCCCAATGTGAGCGAGGACGTGGCGACGCACTCCACCCTGTACGCGCGTCCGGACAACTACGCGTTCTGGGACTGACAGAACATGATGCGGCGTCCGGCGTTCACGCGCCGGACGCGTCTATCGGAGGAAGCGGATGAAGAGAACGGGAACGATTCTTTTGTGCCTTATCATGGCATTTGCCCTGTTCATGCCCGCCAAAGCTGAACCCGCGCGGGACATGGAGCAGATCGCCGCGCGGTTTCTTCGAAGCGACGCCGCCTTCAAGAAGCAGGCGGTCAAGGGTAAGTACAAGACCATGAAGGACTTGGGCGTTGAAAACGAAATTTTACGGGTATTCAAGAACGACGATGGATGCGCGTTTGAGGCAAGGGTGTACTACGGCGCGGATTACTATGAAGCCCCGTCCCTGACCGCATATGTGGCCATAGACGCCGCCGGCGCGATCGCGGGCGTCCTGGTGGGCGAAACATTCGAGCATACAGAAGAGTTTTTAAATCAGGTCACCCAGGCGTATCTGGACGCGGCGTACATGGGGAAGAAGGCATCGGCAAGCTTTGTCGCCGACGCGGTTTCCGGCGCGACCTTCTCCTCGGACGCTGTGTTGTACGCGGTTCGGCTGTGTTCAAACTATGCCGCCAATGTTTTTGGATGGGGCGAAAAGGATTCGCTGGACCTCGAGATAAAAAAGCTCATGCTCGCCCTGCCCGGAACCTATCGAAAGCTGGGTGTGGATCTGTCGTTCGTGAGCGAAGCGGGCGAAATCCAATACGCCGCGGAAGGCCGGACGGAAGACGGCGTCGATTTCTGCGCCTTGGTGGTTGCCAGCAAGTTTGTTCCGGAAAACGCCGACAACAACATGACCATGCCGATATACCAGATCTGGATTGACAGACAGTCAAACAAGGTTTTCAAGGCGAATATGCTTGCCGGGCGCTTCTACGAGGGCTTTGAAATGATGGAGGACAGGCTGGCGTCTTACTGCGCGGTGGAAATCACCGGGGGCGACGCGTTCGATGCCTATACGCCCGGCCTCGTCACCGACGCGCCGGAATACGTGGTCACAAGCGCGACCGGCTCCTTTGAGGATGCGGTCACAGGCGCGACCGCACAGGGCAACGATACAAGCCGGGCGGTGAGGGATTGCTTTATCGCGGCGGCGCAGTACTACTGTGCCCACGTCCGGTAACGCGATGCGCGCGCTGGCGGCGTTCCTCGCTTTGACGGCGTTTCTCGCCGCGGCGCCGTGCGCCGCGCGGGCGCAAAGCGAACGTGCGGAGTACACGGCCATGTCCCGCGTCACGACCGATTACTTTGCGACGGCGTCCACGTTGCTCATCTTCGACGATTTCACTTCGCCCGAGCGCAGACGCGCCTTCGACGAGACCTGGGATGCCGTCAAAGCGCTATTGAGCGAGATCGACCTGGCGCTGTCCCCATCCCATGCCGATAGCGACGTGAGCCGCTTTAACCGCCTTGGATATGGGGAAACAATCTCCGTCTCGCGCCATACGGCAAATGTGCTGGCGATTGCCCAAGACGTATACGCCTTGTCCGGGGGGAAATACGATCCAACGGTCAGCGCGCTCGTGGATCTGTGGGGTTTTTCACCCAGGTTTACGGGCGCGTCGGATGCGCCCGCCATGCCCTACGACCGCGCGCGCGTGGGCGCGGGATTTGCTCCGCCCTCCGGCGACTACGTGGAGGGGCTGAAAAAGCTGGTCGCTTTCCCAGAGGTGCGCTATGCGGTTGGGACGATCACAAAAAAGGCTCAACCGGCCCAAATCCTGGGCGCGGCGTACGCACAGACGCTGGACCTGGGCGGCATTGGGAAAGGGTATGCGGTGGACCAGGTGGTTGAATTGCTCAGGGAAAGGGGGTACGAATACGGCCATTTCTCCTGCGGTGGGAGCAGCCTGGCGGTGCTCAAGCGCGCGACGGCCAGCAAGGGCGCGCCGGAACCGGCCCAGTGGGGCGTCGCGATCCAAAAGCCCAGGCACCAGACGCGCGGCGAGCCCACGCTCATGCGGGTGTTCACACAGGACATGGCCTTGTCCACCAGCGGCGATTACGAGCACACGTATACGGTGGAAGGCATCCGTTACACGCACCTGATCGACCCCGGAACCGGCTACCCGATCAACATGCCGACGGGCGGCGTTCAAAAGGGCATCTGCTCGGCAACCGTGTTCGGAGGAAGCGCGGCTTTTGATGACGCGCTGTCTACCGCCTTGTGCGCCATGGGCCTTGAAGGCGCGCTTGAGCTCATGAATACACAGCTTGCGGACTACCGTTTCGTGCTGTTGCTCTATGGCGAGGCATGCGAAACCTTGGAATATGTCACCAATATCCCGGAGAAAGATTTCGAATTCCTGGACGGCGCGCGCTGTCGCGGGGCTTCGGAGACGGTCCGGGGGAAGGTCGTTTACACCGGAGAACTGATCAAAAGCGAATGATGGAGGGTATGATCTATGAAGAAGTTTTGGGCGTTGGCGCTGTGCCTTACCTTGATGCTCGCCGCGATGCCCGCGATGGCGTATCAGGCGGGAGAATACACTGCGGCGGCAAAGGGGAACAACGGAGCGGTGGAAGTGAAGGTAGCATTTGCCGATGACGCGATCTCGGGCATTGAAATCACCGCCCATTCGGAAACGGCGGGCATTTGCGACGCGGCCTTGGAACGGATTCCTGCGGCGATCATCGCCGGGCAGACGTTGAACGTGGACACGGTCTCCGGCGCCACCAACACCAGCAAGGCGATTCTGGCGGCGGTAGCGGACTGCGTGACCCAGGCCGGCGGCGACCCGGCCGCCATGACCGGGGAAGCCGAACCCGCGGCGGTTGCCGCCGACGAAACCATCGAGTGCGACGTGGTCGTGGTGGGCGGTGGCGCGGCGGGCCTGGGCGCGGCGGCGGAAGCGGCGGATGCGGGCGCCGATGTGGTGCTGTTTGAAAAGCTGTCCCACACAGGCGGCAACACGCTGATCTCCGGCGGCCTGATCTACGCAACCGGCACCAGCTTCCAGAAGGAAGCGGGCGTGGAGGACAGCGTGGAAGCCTTGGTTGAATACTGGCAGACGCGCGCCGAAGGACACGCCGACGAGGCGCTTTTGACTTTGGTCGCCGAGAAATCCGCCGAAACCATCGAGTGGCTGATGGAAAACGGCGTGAATCTGACCGGCCCCACCACCTCGGGCATCAGCCCCGTTCCGCGTATGCAGTCCACGGGCAGCGGCGGCAGCGGCTTTATTCTGCCCATGACCGAGGCGGTCAAGGCGCGCGGCGTGGATATCCGTCTCGAAACCCCGGTCAAGACGCTTTTAACCGATGAAGCGGGCGCCGTGATTGGCGTGGAGGCGCAGGCGGCCGACGGCCATAAAATTACGGCGTTGGCCAAGGGCGGCGTGGTGCTGGCCAGCGGCGGTTTTGACGCGAGCGAAGAAATGAAGCGCAAGTACGCGCCGGTTGCGGCGGACGAAATCTGCTACTCGAGCGTCGGCAACGAGGGCGACGGCATCAGGATGGCGCAGGCCCTGGGCGCGGACACGGTCTTCCACAACGGTGTGATCGGCCTGCGCGGCATACTGCCCACATCCTTTGGCGATCCGGTCAACAGCTTTGTCTGGATGCCCTACTTGCTGGTCGATCAGGCGGGCAGCCGCGTGGTCAACGAGAGCGCGGATTACCCGATCTACCACACCCAGCTCAAGGAAAGCGGCTCGGCGTACTTCTACCTGATCTTTGACGCCTCACAGGCAAGCCCCGAAGCCTTCGCGCCCCTTGCCGAGACGGGCTACGCCTTTACGGGCGACACGCTCGAAGAACTGGCGGCGGCTACCTTCATGGACGGGGAAAACTTCCTCAAGACCGTGGAGCGCTACAACCAGCTCAAGGGTCAAGCGGACGCGGACTTCGGCAAGGACCAGTCCCTCATGACCGGCGTGGGCGATGGCCCATATTGGGCGTTGCGCGTGATCCCCACCACCATCGGAACGCTCGGCGGGATCAAAATCGATACAGACACGCATGTGCTCAAAGCCGACGGAACCGCCATCCCCGGCCTCTTCGCGGCAGGCGCCTGCGCGAACGGCGACTTCTTCTACCGCGAATACCCGGCCTCGGGCACGTCGATTATGATGTGCTTTACCACCGGCCGCATCGCCGGAACCAACGCGGCGGCGCTGGCGAAATAACCCAATGGGCAACCCGCCGGGGCACCGCCTTGCGGGAGCAATATGACGCCCAGCATACGAAAGAAGGGCCGGACTGCGCGATAAGCGCATCCGGCCCTCAGGGGCTGTCCTGAAAACCAACCAGAAATCAAGCGAGGGAAGGATATAGCAAACAGGCCTCGTGAAAACGGGGCCTTTCAAGTATGAAAACGGTTAGCCAGCGGCGGGAGTAAGCGTAACCTGATAACCGAGTTTATTCAAGGAACGAACGCTGCGGTTGACAAAAGCCTGCGCATGTTGCGCCATGTAGAAATCAGCGTCAAGGTCTGTGAAGCGCTCACCGTCTTTCAGGATGTGGAAAATGGCAATCAGCATCGTATGAGCAACGGCAACGACGGCCCTTTTGTGCCCTCGTCTAGGTAACCACTGATTAAATCAACAAGCAGGGTGTGGTATAATAAAGCCATCCAGCGTACGGAGGGCCAGCGAGATGAAACAGCAGAGCATCAGCGACATCGAATACGGGAACCGGAAGCGGAAGACGAAGCGGGAAGAGTTCTTGGAAGCGATGGACGCGGTGATTCCTTGGGAAGAGATGGCGACGCTGATCGAGCCGCACTACTACGCGGGGAGGCGAGGCCGGCCGCCGCGCGGGATCGAGAAGATGCTGCGGATGTACCTGCTACAGATTTGGTTCAACCTGTCGGACGAAGGCATAGAGGACGCGATCTACGACAGCTATGCGTTCAAGCAGTTCATGGGCGTGGACTTCATGGAGGCGGAGCAGGTACCGGACGCGACGACGCTGTGCAATTTCCGCAAACTGATGCACGAGAGCGGGGTCACGGCGCGATTCTTCGAGAGCATGAAGCAGTTCCTGGACCAGCACGGCAAGCTGATGCATGGCGGTACGATCGTGGACGCGACGCTGATCGACGCGCCCAGCTCGACCAAGAATGCGTCCGGCAAGCGTGATCCTGAAATGCACCAGGTGAAGAAGGGGAACCAGTGGTACTTCGGCGAGCGGCTGCATATCGGCGTGGACGCGGGCACGGGCTACATCCATTCGGTGGAGGTGACGGCGGCGAACGCCTCAGAGCGGGACGTGGTTTCCAGACTGATCCGCGACGACGACCGCGTCGTCTACGGCGACGCCGGGTACACAGGCATGGCCAACCGCCCCGAGATCCAGCACGACGATCACCTTCCCCAAGTCGAGTTCCGCACCAACACCAAGAACCGCTTTCGCCGCACATCCTGCGCACCCGGCTTCGACTGGGATCGCTACATCGAGTATCAGAAGTCCCGCGTGCGCTCCAAGGTGGAATACGCATTCCTGGTCATCAAGCGCCTGTTCGGCTACAAAAAGGTCCGCTACCGAGGACTTGCCAAGAACAGAACCCACGCACTCATGCTCTGCTTCTGTACCAACGCCTTCCTCCTGGCTCAGTCCGGTGAGTGTATGGCTTGTTGATGTTGGGAGGAATATGGGGGGACTTCACGGTTATCTTGCTGGTCGATGTCGATTGGTCTTTTGCATGCTTGAAAACTCCATTAATCAGCGGTTACCTAAGGGCGTCCGGTATTCGCTCCACATTCACCGGGTCTTGTAGGATGTGTTCAGTGTTGACGCGGATGTCCCAATCAGCCGAGAACGACGCATCCGGCGTAAAGTTGACAAACGGCCTTTGTGGGAGTATGTGCGAATACATAAGGCGCGGCGCGTTTTCGTCAACGAATCCTTTGAAATAGTATTCCTGTGGTGACCATTCACGTTTGTTTCTCTCAAAATACATATAAATCGGTTTGGCGAACCGGTTCAAAAGTCCGGTATTAAAATAGGCGTATTCCTCACGCAGCACGAACGATGTGTCGGCTTCGGCCTGTGTCCGCGCATTCTGGTGATCGACGGACAGGGCGCGAAACACGGAATAAATATAGCGTTCCAGAACCGGCGTCCGCGTGTTTCTGCGGTTTTCGTTGTTGTCTTTGTATCGCCACGGCTACGGCATGGCGTGACGGGCCAGTTCATCCAAGTGATCGTAAAGTGAGGACCAACATCAGTGTAAATAGCCGTCCCAATGTCGATTTCATCCTGAATCCCTCCGATTATTCATTCTATTTGCGCGCGCAAATACATATGCGTGAAAATCAATTGACTCCGTTGTGCTAAAAACATTCACCGATTATTCGAGATAAAAGTGATCCGCTGCGTTGTTACCGACTTGTGTGAGTAAGGAATGAAAGGTCGTAATGTCCCGCTCCGACATGCCGTTTGTGAGGATAGTAATCCATTCGTTAACCACTCTCTTAACCTCCGAGCATACTTCAAGCGCCAGTTTCGTCGGGTAAAGCCTTGACGTACGCTTGTCCTGAGGCAGCACTTCTCGCGTGATGTAACCGTGCTTTTCAAGGTGGTTGAGCGCGCGGGTGATGTTGCTGGGGTTGACATGCACGCGCAGGCGCAGGGAGTCCTGCGTGAGGCCTGGGTCCCTGCATATGTGCAGAATATAGGCGGAACAGCCGCTATTGAGGTTGTATCGGACGAGCTGTTGATCGACATACTGATTGCCCAACCGCCCCGCGACCGCCAGCCACTTAAACATCTTCTCCAAACTCGCACCCCCTCAAATACGCCGATTATACCACAATCATTTTGCGCGCGCAAGTGGTTTGCAAAAATTGCAAAATCTTCATGAGCTTCTGTGAGAGTGGGCTGGCGGCAGGGTTGGGGTAGCGCCGGGAAGTAAAAGATTAGAAGCTATTTCTTGCGAAACACAAACATAAGAAAGAGCTTCCCTACGCCGTATCTGAATCAATCTTCACAGCCATCCGGCGGAATGAAGAATTCCGTGGTCGAGTTGACGCAGTTAAACATGTCGTCCCAGACGCTGATGATGCCGACGACATACGCGCCACCCCAGTTGTCGTAGTCAATATGGCGGAACTTGAATTCGCCTTCGAGCAGGCCGTTGCCTATGATTGACTGGCGCGGGGCACCCGCCACGGTCAGGTCTACTCGCCGGATTCCGGGATCGACGTTGGGATCGGTGGGATGAATGGTGTACTTGACGCAGTGAAAGCCTTCTTTGTCGGGCTTTACAGTGAAGTGATCCATCGTCACCGTGTACTTTGGCAGCACTGTGTCGGCGATCTCAGGATCGCCCATATTCGACAACGGAAACTGACCGCTGGGGCCGTAGGTGTTCAGCAGGTAGGTTCTGTGGTAACGCAGGCGTTCCATGCCATCTACCTCGATTAGCTCGGGGCTGAGCACGCCGATGCCATTTTCCGCCGCCGTCTTGGGCAGCAGAATGGATTCCGACCGATAGCCGCCAAGGGTGCTTTCCACGGTGTCGATGGCTACGCAGTCGCGGGATGCCATGATGGCGTTGGTGAGGAAGTAATCCACCGGCTCATCCGGGTCTGGGGTAAGGCTGACAGCGCCTGTGGGGCTGCAGGGGCCGCGGCGGTTGGCGGTCAGGCAGTCCATCAGCACGAAATCATAGGTGCGGACCATGTGCTGAGCGGTGATGTAATCGCACAGCTTCTGTCGCCCTTGCGAGGAAATGGTGCCGTCCGTGCGGTCTGTGTACATGCCGCTGTGGCCCCGGCGACCGGTATCGCCGAACCAGGCACGCAGGTCGCGCAGGCCGTAGTGCAGCTTGAGGGAGCCGGTGCAGCCAATGAAGCCATGGTTCTTGAACACCGGCATGCCGATGAACACGTCTGTCCAGTCGCCACCGTCGCAGGCTTCCTCGCGCTTTCTGAGGAAGCGGGGAAAGGCTACGGGGACCATGCGCCCGCTGGCCAGCTTGACCCTATGCAGGTCGCGCTCTTCGCCGCCAAAGCAATCGACATTGATCAGGCGCGCGCCGCTGGTGCCGTCCAGGATGCCATCACCGTTTAGATCATAACATACGTCTTCTGCGTGTACCGCGTTGTCGGGAATCCGATTGAGGCGCGCCCAGTGGAAGCTGACAGAGTTATCAAAGCCCGAGGGGTTTTTGTCCTGCGTGAACACGGCGTCCACCACCTTCAGATCCGAGCCGTTATCCCAGCCGATAATCTCGCGGATTTTTTCCGCGACATAGCGTACGATACGGGGATCGGTGATGACGCCTCGTCCCTTCTCACCGCGAGCGCCCTGCCAGCAACACACCACATTGGTCTTGATGACCACATGGTCGCCGGGTTTGACCAACGCGCGCAGCCCCTGCGGGCCGAGCACCTGCCGGATGGCGTCGTCAATCATGGCCGGAAGCTCCGCGTCGTTCGGCTCCGCCTTCTGGCAGGAGAGACCCACGCGGGTGAATTTGGGATCGTATAGGGTTTCCATATCGCAACACTCCTTCTTGCGTTGAATATCAGTTAAAGAACAGCCGGTCGGCGTTTTCGCCCATAATGAGGCGCAGTTCATCTTCGGGAATTCCGCACTGAGTCCGCGTGAGGCCCATGAGCTGTGCCATGGTGGCGTGGTTCAGCATACCGGGATAGTCCGACGCCCACATCATCTTTTCCGGCCCGACCTCCCGCCAGCAGCGCCGGATGACCTTAACGGAGGAGGGGAAGGGGTACTCTTCGCCGTAGTAGACCGGCACGGTGGACGTGTCGATGTATACGTTGGGGTTGTCCCGCACGAGCTTAAGTATTTCATCATAGGCCGTTTTGACCGCATTGGGTGCGAAGCAGGCGTCCGCACCCATGTGGCAGATCACATAGGTGATCTTGGGGAATTCGCGGATCAGCGTACGCAAATCGGCAATGTCCCGGTTTGTAAACAGGTGCAGAAATGCCGGTTGAGCGTACTGGTTGACGCAATCCCACACGCTCATGAGGTCGTCGTCCGCCATGTGCTTGCCAGGCGCACACTCAAAGGTACTCCTGGTCTCAACCTTAAAGCCAAACAGGGGCGTGTTGTCGTACAGCGTAGCCAATTCCCGCGCAGCGGACTCGCCCTTGATCAGATCGACCAGCGCTACCGCCCTGAACCGGTCCGGAGCCTTCTTGACCGCGTCGATGAAATAATCGTTGAAATAGCCGTAGTAGGGATTGGGCATGAGCAGCGCCTTGCTGATTCCGCACCAATCCATATAGGCCAGCAGCATTTCGTGTGTGCTGTGGGTCAATTCAAAGGCGGGCGGCAGAAACTGCCTGACTTCATTGCCGACCCTGACGCGGCCTAGCGGTTCACTTGTCATGGGTGCACCGTCGGTGATTCCCGCAACTTTCGGGTAGATGTGCGCATGAATATCGATGACTTTCATATAAGTTAGCCCTCCCTTCACAAAGGCCCATAGCGAGCGTTTTTGTACACTTGATGTACAGCATCATTATAACTGAACGCAGGGGCCCCAAACTTCCAATTTGATTTAAATAAGATTCAATCTGTCGTGATGTTGAACCGGCTTTATTGACATAACGCTGAGCGAAATCTATATTCAAGCCAAGAGAGCCGGGGAATCACACATTCATCAATACACACAGGCAGGAGTGGAGGACGGTATGTTCAGGTTAAAAGGCGTTATCCCCCCGATGATCACCCCGTTTAGGGAAAATGGCGAGTTGGACGAAGTCAATCTTCAAAAGTTGGTCGAGTATCTGTCCGGCAAGGTCGATGGTTTGTTTATCTGCGGCAGCTACGGCTGCGGCCCGCTGATGAGTCTTGAAGAGCGCAAGCGCGTGGCGGAGATCGTCAAGAAGTACGCTTCCGGTTCGACCATGGTCGTGGTGCATACGGGCACCACCAACGCCCGCGACACCATCGAGTTAAGCCTACATGCACGGGACATCGGCTGTGACGCAGCCTCGGCAGTCGGCCCTTACTACTACAAATACAAGGACATGGATCTGATCGGCTACTATGAGGAGATCTTGAAAGCCACCGGGGATTTCCCCTTCTATGCCTATCATAACCCTCAGTTCCAAGGCTATGAGACGGGTCTTGAGGTGTTTAAGCGCTTGAAGGATGCGGGCATGTCCGGCATCAAGGACGCCACCTTTGACATCATACAGTACGCGACCTACCAGCGCGAGCTGGCGGACGAGCACTTTGACATCGCGCTCGGCACTGAGGCGATGTGGATTTCCGCGCGCGCGCTGGGCTGTGATGCCTTTATCCCCGGCGTCGGCAATGTCTACCCTGAGCTGTGCAGCAACATGTACAAACTGTCCATGGAAGGCAAGGCCGACGAAGCGCTCAAGCAGCAATTTGACATCAACAAGCTGCGTACCATCATGTACCGTACCCGCTCGACCCAATTGGCGATCTACACCATTGCCGAGTTGCGCGGCATCATGACCGCCTATCCGCGCTCGCCCTTTATCCCTGCGACGAATGAGGAGAAGGACAACATCGCCGCGGGACTTAAGGAACTGGGCATCCTTTAATCTAACAAATTTGAATCTGAATCCCCGGGGTAGGGGATTAGAGAATAAAAAAATGGAGGGTACTGAACATGAAGAAACTTCTCGCGGTGCTGCTGGTTCTCACGATGTGCTGCTCGGTGTGCGCGGCCAGTGCTGAAGGGTTTGTCATTGGCTTTTCCAATTACAACAACGAAATCTCGTGGCGCACACAGATGGAAACCGAATTTACCTATTTGGCCGATACCCTGAAAGAAGAGGGCGTCATCTCCGAGTACTACGTCTACGAATCCAACGGCGATCAGGCCAAGCAGATTGCCGACGTGCAGGACCTGATCACCATGGGCGTTGACGCCATCGTCATCCCCACCATCACCTCCGACGGCCTGAACGCGGCGCTTGCCGAGGCGATGGAAGAGGGCATCATCGTGGTCAACTTCGACAACAACTGCTCCCTCGACGTGGACGTAAAGCTCACTGTGTCCGACTACAACCACGGCTGGGTCAGCGGCCAGTGGCTGGGCGACCAGCTCATCGCAAACGACAAGGCCGAAGGCAACATCATCGTGTTGCGCGGCGGCGTAGGCACCTCTACCGACGCCAACCGCTATCAGGGCGGCGTGGACGGACTGCTTGACAAGTGCCCCAGCGCCAAGATCGTGGCCGAAGAAGCGTGCAGCTGGGATTATGCCACCGCAAAGACCACCGTAGAGACGTTGCTGGCCACCTATCCCCAGATCGACGGCCTGATCTCCCAGGGCGGCGCCATGACCCAGGCGGCCATCGACGCCTTCAACGAGGCCGGCCGCGCGCTGTGCCCCATGACAGGCGAAGCGGGCAACGGCTTCCTTAAGGCGTGGATCGACAATTCCGATAAGGGCTTTGAGAGCATGGCCTTCAACAACCCCGCCTATTCCAGCCGCATTGCGCTTGAGTGCGCTATCAAGCTGCTTGAGGGCGGCGCCATCGAGGATTGCACCGCCCTGATCACCGAGGAGTACGGTGTTGTGCCCACGGTTGACGGCAAGACCCTCAACATGGAATTCCCGGCAGTCACGCTGGACGACGCGAAGGAACTGTATGACAGCACCCTGAACGACGACTTCTGGCCGGGCACCTATGTGCCGCACGCCATCCTTGAGACGATCTTCCCGGTTGGCGGCTGATCGCTCGCAACGCAACAAAAGCGATGGCCGGATAGCGATATTCGGTCATCGCGAGCCTTATGCCAGCGATTTCAAAACAATAGAGAAGGTGAAATCATGCAAGCTTCTTTGGCCGTAAAAGAACTGGATAAGGCGTTCATCGGCGTGCATGCCGTAGACCACGTATCTTTTGATTGCGCGCCCGGCACGGTGCATGTGCTGCAGGGGGAAAACGGTGCGGGCAAAAGCACCATTTTAAAGATGCTGTCCGGCATGTATAGGCCGGATTCCGGTGAAATCTACGTAAACGGTAGCAAAGTGAAATTCCGCCATCCCAGTGACGCCCGCAAGAAGGGCATAGCGATGGTCTATCAGGAAATGTCTATGCTGCCAGAGCTGACGGTGGCACAGAATATCTGGTTGCACGAGGAAAAACGCGTCTCAAAGGGCGCAATCATTGGCGAGGGCGAGCTGATCGCCGCAACAGAGTCACTGGCGAAGCGCTACGGCATTGCGGTCGATCCGTACATGCGCACCGGCGATTTGGCCATTGCCAGCCAGCAGATGATTGAAATATTGAAAGCACTCGCCGCCGAACCCGAAATCCTAATTCTTGATGAGCCGACCTCCGCGCTCACGGTCAAGGAGGTCGATACGCTTTATAGCATCGTCCAGACAATCAAAGGGCAGGGTAAGACGGTTTTGTTTATATCTCACCGTATGGAGGATGTGTTTCGCTTTGGCGATAGCGCCACAATCCTCAAGGACGGCAAGCTGGTCGGCACCGTGTGCCTAAAGGATGTCACGGCGGACGACATCATCCGCATGATGGTAGGACGCGATCTGGAGGATATCTTTCCGCCCAAGCTGACCGGTGTCGCGGGCGATACCATATTCGCGGTTGACCGCTTGGGCGACGGTCATCATTTCCATGACATCAGCTTTGCATTGCGCCGGGGTGAGATCCTCGGCATCGGCGCGCTTGACGGGCAGGGACAGGCCCAGCTCATGCGCGCCATTGCGGGCATCAGCCGCCACAGTGCAGGCGCAATCACCCTGAACGGGCAGCAGCTTACCTATCAGACTTGCCGTCAGGCGCTCAGGCACGGCATCGGCTATGTACCGGAGGATCGCAAGGTGCAGGCGTTGTGCCTTGGCATGTCGGTTAAGGAAAACATGAGCCTCACCAGCATGTTTAAAAACCAAAAGCTTGGTTTCATCAAGCAAAAGAAAGAGAGCCTTGTGGTTCAGGATACGATCAATCGCTTGAATGTGCGCACCGCCTCGATGCTCAAGGCGGTCAGTGGCCTCTCTGGCGGCAACCAACAACAGGTGGCCATTGGCAAGACGCTAAATGATCTGCCCAAGGTCATCCTGCTCAACGAGCCTACGCGCGGCATCGATGTGGAGGCCAAGCAGGAGATATACCGCCTGATTCGGGGCTTAGCGGGCGAGGGCATCGCTGTACTGATGTATACAAGCGATATCATGGAGACCATCGGCCTGAGCGACCGCGTCATCACGATGTTTGAAGGCCGGATAACCGATGAGCTCAGGGGCGCCGACATCAATGAGGAGCGCATTATGTTCGGCGCGATGAACCTTGCGGGACGTGTGCAGAAGGAGGTGGGCCAATGAAAACCGGACGGCTGATCAATACAAAAAACCTGCGCCTGCTAACGCGCCGCAAGACCGATGTGCTGATGGTGTATGGGTTTCTGTTTGCGATGATCGTTGTGGGCGCTCTTTCAACCGATGTATTTATAAAGCAGCGCAACCTGCTCAAGCTCTTTGAGGCCAACGTGGGACTGTTGATGGTGACCTACGCCCAATTATTCGTCATCTCCCTTGGCAGCATTGACCTTTCCGTGGGCTCGGTGATCTCCGTGGTCAATGTACTGTTGATCACGCTGATCAATGAAAGTCCCATCTCTTGGGTCTACGCCTTCGCGCTGGCGCTAATGGTCGGCGCGGCAATCGGTCTGATCAACGGGCTCTTGGTCGTCAAGGGCAACATGCAGCCGATCATCGCCACGCTGGCAACGCAGACCATCTTCGCGGGCGTTGCGTTGTTCATCATGGATATCCCAAGCGGCGTCCTGCCCTCAGAACTCAGCAAGTTTCTTGTGAGGGGCTGGGAGTATTGGTTCCCGCTGGTCTATGTGACGCTGATTACCGTGGTCATGTGGATATTCTTTAACCGCACAAGTCATGGCCGGTCGATCCTCGCCATTGGCGGCAATGAGATGTCCGCCGAGTCCTCGGGCATCGCGGTTAAGCGGACCAAGGTGCTTGCCTTTGTATTATCCGGCGTGATGGCGGCCATCGCGGGCATCGTCATCACGGCCTATACCACCTCCGGAAACCCACTGGTGGGCGAGCATTACACCCAGCGCTCCATCACCACGGCGGTGGTCGGCGGCGCGCTGCTCGCGGGCGGCAAGTGCAGCGTGATCGGCTGCATTGCGTCGGTAGCGATCATGGGCATCATCAACAATCTGCTGAATTTGATGCGCATCACCGCCTACTACCAGTATGTATTGCAGGGCGTCATTCTGGTTCTGGCGCTTGCCATCAGCGCGATTCGGACGAACAAATGAGGAGGCGGCAAGATGAACGATAAAGCGTCGGGTTCCCTGCGCCTGCAAAAGGCCGTGCCTATTCTGTTGGTTTACGGCGTGATGGTCCTGCTCGCAGTCGTGGCCAATTTCATCAACCCCGGCTTCCTGTCAACCGGTAACCTGTACAGCATCATGAAGCAGGTCTCCTTCCTGGGAATCGCCTGCATCGGGCAGACACTCATCATTTTGACCGGCGGCATCGATTTGTCGCTGCGCTGCATCATTTTGCTGAGCAATGTCATGGCGGCGCAGATGATCAACGGCGTCGCCGCAAATACATGGACAGCCTTTACGATGATCATGGGCGCGTGTGTGCTGATCGGATTGATCAACGGAGCGGGTGTGTACTTTTTACGGATTCCCTCGATGGTGATGACGCTTGCCAGCGGCACCGTATGCTACGGCATCACATTGCTCTACTGCAAGGGCGCGCCCGGCGGCCACGCGTCGCCAATTCTCAGCGCCATCGCCAACCAGAAGCTGCTCGGCATTATGAACGGGGTTTCGATCATCTGGATCGTGCTGGCCGCGGCGATGATCATCATGCTCAGCCGCACTACCTTTGGCCGCTCAATTTACGCGATGGGCACCAACCCCGAGGCGGCGCGCTATGCCGGCATCAACACGGCGCGCGTGATGATAACCGTGTACGTCGTCGCGGCGATTACCGCGGGCATCACCGGCTTTCTGTTTCTTGGGTTCACGCAGAAGGGATATCTGTCAACGGCATCCAGCTACAATATGGATACCATCGCGGCTGTGGTCATTGGCGGGACGAGTATCATGGGTGGCAGCGGGGGCTACGTCGGCACCATTGCGGGCGTGGGCATCATGATGGTGCTAAACAGCTTGATGACGGTGCTTAATATGGCTGAGGCGGGCAAGCAGATGGTCGAAGGACTGTTGATCATCGTACTGTTGGTGGCGGTCTATGGCAGGCGCAAAAAGGCCTGATGAGAAGAGGAGGGTGAACATGTCTTACAGCCATTTGCCGGTGGGAAAGGTGCGCGCTTACTGCGAAGAAATATTCATGCGCCATGGCTTTGATGAGGAAGCCAGCAGGCAAATCGTCGATGTCGTGCTTACGAGCGACCTGTACGGGATCGAGTCCCATGGCATCCAGCGCATGATGCGCTACCACAATTCACTGGTCCGCAAATTGGTGAATGTAGGCGCGAAGCCGGAGATCGTATTTGAAACCAAGCTCAGCGCGGTGATCGAGGCTGGTCACACGATGGGGCAGACCACGGCGACGAGCGCAATGCGTATGGCAATTGATAAGGCCAAGGCGCATGGCTTCGGCGCTGTGACGGTGCGGGGCTGCAACCACTACGGCATCGCGGGGTACTACGCCAAGATGGCGGGTGAAGAGGACTTGATGGGCGGCAGTTCCACCAATACGGAGGCCATCGCCATCCCGACCTTCGGAAAAAAGCCGATGCTGGGGACAAGCCCGCTTGCGCTGTGTATGCCGGCCGATCCCTACGATTTCCTATTCGATGTCGCGACGACTGTCGTGCCCAGGGGCAAGATCGAGATCTACAACAAGCGCGGCGCACCGCTTGAGCCCGGCTGGGCCGCCGATGAATACGGCAGGAGCTGCTTAGATGCTCAACATGTGCTTGACAACATCAATGCAAAGGTATTTGGCGGCATCTTCCCAATCGGCGGCGAATCGGTGAATAGTGCCTCACACAAAGGCTATGGCCTGGGCATCATCGCTGAGATATTCACCAGCATCCTCTCCGGCGGCGATACGTCGCCCCATGTGAAAAATGGCGGGATGGGCGATACCAGCTTCGGTTTCTTTGCGCTTGATTACGGCATGTTTGGCGACAAGAAGGAAATCCGCGCGCGCATATCTACGCTTCTTGAGGAGCTGCGCCAAAGCCCCAAAGCCGAGGGCCATGACCGCATCTATACCCACGGCGAAAAGGAAATGGAATCGCTGCGCGAGAAGCAGCAGACCGGCATCCCGGTAAGCGATGTGACGGTTGCTGAGCTGATCAAGATTGGCTGCGACATGGGGATGAAATACGAGGATTACATAAATTGACAGGAGTGTGAACCAAATGAAATACGATGGCAGAATTGGCGAACTCAAGGGACAGCTTTACGCGGGCATTTTGTGCGATGTATTGGACCATAAGGGCTACCGCAATCAGGCGCTGAGCAACGAAATTTACGGCCTTACCGATGACACGGTCATCTTCGGGCCGGCTTTCACCAGCATCGGCACGGAGGTCTATTCCATGCCCGAGGACCCGCTGACCGCGCAGTGCAAGGTGGTGGATCAGCTGGGCGAGAACGAGATCTATGTGCTGGTCACGCGCGGCAACTACGCCTGCGCGGTGTTTGGCGAGCTGTTTGCCACGGCGGTTAAGGGCAGGAAGGGCGCTGGCGTGCTGCTGGATGCCTATGCCCGGGACATGAAGGCGCTCAATGCCATGGACTTCCCGCTGTTTTACCGCGGCAAAAATCCCAAGACCTCCAAGGGCCGCTGCGAGATCAACGAGTGCCAGATTCCCGTGATCATGGATGGCGTGACCATCAACCCGGGCGATTATATCTTCGGTGACATTGATGGCGTGGTCATCATCCCCAAAGACATCATAGAAGAGGTCATCGAGGAGGCGCTCAAGACCATCGAGAAGGAAGACGCGGTGCGCTCTCGCCTTGAGAGCGGTTCCTCGCTCCAACAGGCCTACGCCGAGATCGGCGCCATCTGACCTTTGCCATACCGACTAGCAAAAGGAGAGAGTCTACAATGAAAGCCAACAAGTGCGCCATCCTCGTCATGCATTGCCAGAACGACATCGTGGATCCGAAGGGTCTGTATAGCGGCAGTGGCGCCTTTGCCGAGGTCTCCCGCCGAGGCACCTTAAGCGCCATCAGCACCGCTCTCAAAGCGGCCCGCAAGCATGGGATGCAGGTGTTCTACGTCAACAATATGTTCTCTAAGGGATATCCGGAGCTGGGCGAAAACAACCTGCCCATCTGCATCGCCGCCCGCGAGACCAATTCCTTCCTGGTAGATACATGGGGCACCGAAAATCCTGACATCATCAAGCCCGAAAGCGGCGACATCATGATCCGCAACACCAACACCAGCGCCTTCTCCTATACCACGCTCGACCAAATCCTGCGCGCGAAGGGCATCACCGATTTGTATCTGTGCGGCGTGGCCACCAACTTCGTCGTGGATAGTACGGCGCGCTATGGCTCAGAGCTTGGCTACAATATCCACGTCGTTGAGGACTGCTGCGCGTCTTGGACGCAAGAAATGCACGACTTCGACGTCACGCACATTTTGCCGCAGTTTGGAGAGGTCACCGATTGCCGGGCCATGAACGCCCGGTTGCTGGAGGGCTGAGGACATGCGGCTAAAGGATAAGGTCAGCCTGATCACCGGCGGCGCGTCAGGCATCGGTCGCGCCACGGTGCTCCGCTTCGCGGAAGAGGGCGCGAAGGTGGTATTTTGTGACCGCTTGGGCGCGGAGAAGGCGCAAGCGCTCATGCGGGAGCTTGCGGAAAAGGGCATTGCGGACAATGTGCGCTACGTTCAGTGCGATGTATCCGATGAGGAGCAGGTCAAGGCGCTTGCGGCTTACGTCAAAGACACCTTTGGCGCTTGCGAGATTTTGTTCAACAACGCGGGCATCCATCTGGCGGGCAAGCTCCACGAGACCACGCCCGAGGCATGGGACAGGATTATGGGTATCGACCTAAGGGGCGTGTACTTGGTCAGCTATTACGTCCTGCCGCAGATGCTTGAAAACCATTGGGGCTCA
This sequence comes from Eubacteriales bacterium, assembly GCA_031551775.1. Lineage (GTDB taxonomy): Bacteria > Bacillota > Clostridia > Christensenellales > Aristaeellaceae > Anaerozeibacter. The sequence goes on from JAVBND010000017.1 coordinate 48,726, forward strand.
ATCATCAACATGTCGTCCGTGTCGGGCATTTTAGCGGACTACGCCATGTGTGCCTACAATACCGCGAAGGGAGCCGTCACCAATCTGACCCGCTCGATGGCGCTCGACTACGCGCAGGAGAATATCCGCGTCAACGCGGTGTGCCCCGGCATCGTCCGCACCGACATCGCACAGCACACGTTTGACTGCGTGCCCGGCTCGGAGGAAAGCTTCAAGGCGAACTACCCCACCCACCTGATCGCGGAGCCGGTGGAGGTGGCGAACGCCGTGGTTTTCCTTGGTGCACGGGAATCAGACGCAATCAACGGCATCAATCTGCCCATTGACGGCGGCATCACTTGCCACACTGGACAGCCCATTACGGGCACTTATTGAGTCATGAATAGCGCGTACGCCCGGACTGGGCAGGGCCTCACCGAGGCCGAGATCAAATTGGCGCTTATCGAATCCATCAAGGGGCGGCAGCTTAAGAAGGTGCTGCTGCTCCCGCCGGACTTCACCCGCTACAACTCCAACTGCGGCCTGATCACGCGGCTGTACGTTCACATGTTTGAGGAAATGGGCGTAGAGGCGGATATCATGCCCGCCCTCGGCTCCCATTTTCCCGTGACGGCCGAGGAAGCGGCCATCATGTTTTGCGGCATCCCCCATGAAAAGCTGATCCCCCACGATTGGCGCACCGACGTGGTGAAGCTCGGCACGGTGCCAGGGGAATACCTGCATAATGTGAGCGAGGGGCTGTGGGACGAGCCCATCGCCTGTGAGATCAACCGCCGGGTGCTCGACCCTTCCTACGACCTGATCATCTCCTTGGGGCAGGTCGTGCCGCATGAGGTGGTCGGCATGGGCAATTATTCAAAAAACCTCTTTGTAGGCGTTGGCGGCAGCGACATGATCAACAAGTCCCACATGTTGGGTGCGATCTACGGCATCGAACGCATTCTCGGCCAGGACCACACGCCGGTGCGCGAGCTGTTTGACTATGCGCTGGAGCGTTTCCTCGCCAATCGGCCCATCCTCTTTGTGCAGACGGTTTGTACCGCGTCGGGCGCGGGCATCCACACCCACGGGCTGTTCATAGGCGAGGGGAGGGGCCCCTTTGAGGCGGCTGTCAAGCTGGCGCTTGAGAAAAATGTCACATTCGTTGATCACGGGATTCAAAAATGCATCTCCTTCCTTGACCCGCAGGAGTTTAAGAGCACATGGGTGGGCAATAAGGCGCTGTACCGCGTGCGCAAAGCCATGGCCGACGGTGGGCAGCTGATCATCCTCGCGCCGGGCATTGAGACCTTTGGCGAGGACCCGCAGATCGATAGGCTGATCCGCAAGTATGGACACTGTGGGCGGAGGAACGTATTTGAGAAGCTGAAAGACCCTGCTTGCGAAGACCTGAGGCAGATGCAGGGTACGGCGGCGCACTTGATCCACGGCTCGGTCGATGGCCGCTTCAAGGTGACCTACGCGGTAAAGCGGTCGATGATGGCGGGCATTGAGGCCATCGGCTTTCACGCCATGGATATAGACGAGGCGCTTATGCGTTACAACCCCAAAGCATTGACCGAGGGCTATCAGATGCTGCCGGATGGCGAGGAGATATTCTTCATCGCCAACCCGGCGCTTGGCCTGTGGATCAACCGGGAAACTTTTATGAAGGAGGGCAACTGACATGCTGCTGGAGCTTAGCTATCCCTTTGGAATGAGTCAGCCCAAATGGCCGACCAACCCCAATGATTATTGCGTGTGGGACACCTGCGCCGAGCGCGGGGATGTCAACAACGCATCCTCGATCTACCATCACATGCACAACGGCACCCATGTGGACGCGCCCAAGCATTTCTATCCCGGCGGGCGTGGCATCGACGAATTGCCCATCGAGGATTTCTGCTATGACGCGCCGCTGGTAATAAAGATCGCCAAAGGTAAGGGCGAGCGCATCGATAGGGTAGATCTTGAACCTTACGCGGAGCAGATTGCCGCGTGCGATATCTTGCTGGTTTATACAGGCTACGCCGATCTCAGGAGCACAAATCCCGCGGCGTTCATTGACGATTTTCCCTGCTGGGGCGCGGACGCGGGCGCTTATTTGCGAAAAGGTTTTCCCAGACTTAAAGCCATCGCCATGGACGTGCTGAGCGTGGACAGCGCGGTTTCCGGCACTGAAGAGGGCTTCCCGGCCCATCATGCCATCCTTGATGAGGACGAGGCGCATCCGGAAAGGACGCTTTTGATCTTCGAGGACGTGAACACAAAGAAACTGTACGAGGCTGGTCGGCCTGCGAAGGCGATCTATGCGTTTCCGCTGCGCTTCACGGGGCTGGAAGCTTCGCCGATCGCCATGGTGGCAGAGCTGTAAGAGGGAGGTGGAAATATGTATTTTATCACCATCGACTGCGGGACGACGAATTCGCGCGTGTACATCGTGGACGAAAAGGGCAATATCCACGGCAAGGCAACCCGGAATGTGGGCGTGCGCAACACCTCCATGACGGGCTCGAGGGAATGCCTCGAGACGGGGCTGCGTGAGGCGGCCTTTGAGGTCATCGGAAAATCGGGCATTGATCCGCATCAGTTCAAAGCGATCCTGTCCTCCGGCATGATCACTTCCGAGATTGGGCTGTGTGAAATCCCGCATCTTTGTGCGCCCTGTGACACCGAGACTCTGGCGGCGAATCTGACCCGGGTCAATGACGTTCACCTGACGGATCTCAATATCCCTATGTACTTCGTGCGCGGCATCAAGAATGCCATGCCCGAGCAGGTCGAGGATCCCTTTGGCCTTGTGGGGGAGCTTGATTTCATGCGCGGCGAGGAGACGCAGGTGGCGGGCCTGCTGGCGCAGAAGCGGCTTACGCTACCGGCCACGCTGGTAATGCTGTCCTCCCATACAAAGTTTATCCCCATCAATGAAAAAGGAGAGATACTGGGCAGCCTTACCACCGCCAGTGGCCAGGTACACGAAGCCATCCTCAAGCAGACCTTCGTGGGCAAGTCAGTGGTTAAGCCTGAGGGCGCGGAAGACCAACCCGAGGATTACTTTGAACCAGCGATCGTAGCTCAGGCCGCGCGCTGGATTGGCCGTGGCGGCCTCCTGCGCGCAACAATGCTGCCGCGGTTTCTGGATGTGCTGCTGAACACCAAATGGTATGAACGCAAGCATTTCTATGAATCCCTGATTGCGTCGGAGGATATGATGGCCATCGGTCAGATGGATACCTTCGATCCCGTCTTTAAGCAGCGCTTTGTGTTCGTCGGCCTACCGGGCCGCTGCCGCCTGTATGAGTATGTCGTTAAGCAGAACTTGCCTGAGGCGCAGGTGCGCTCCATTTCTGATGCAATGGAGATCGACAAGATGAGCATCGACGGTGTACTCGAAATTGCGAAGAAAGCGGGGATCTTCCGTGGCTAAATTCAAGATCGTCATTGCGGATTATTATTATGCCAACCAGAACCAGGAGAACGCGGTGTACGCGAGGCTTGGCGGCGATGTCGAGGTCGTAGACCTGACACAGGTTGTAGCGGGCGGCATCTTGGAACCAGAGCAATTGATCCCCTATGTGCGTCATTGCGATGCGCTGGTGGTGCAGTTTGCCAAGGTCACCGAGCAGGTTATCGAGGCGATGGAGCACTGCCAGGTCATCGCGCGCTACGCCATTGGCGTAGACAACATCAACGTCGAGGCAGCGACCCGCAAGGGCATCTATGTGGCGAACGTGCCGGACTACTGCATCGACGAGGTGGCCAATACCGCGGCTGCGCATCTGCTGAACGGGTTGCGCAAGGTGAGCTATGCGCGCGACTTGCTGCTTAAGGGACAGTTTTCGATGAAAGCCATCGAGCCGCTGCACCGGGTGAAGAACGCCACGCTGTGTTTGTTGGGTTTTGGTAACATTGCTCGAAATTTGATGGACAAGATGCAGCCCTTCTTTGGCCGTATCGTGGCCTATGATCCTTACTTCAAGGATCGCGCGGGCTATTCCAATATTGAATTCATTGATGATCTGAAAACGGCCGTTATGCAGGCGGACGCGATTTCCATCCATGTGCCGATGATGGAAGCCACGCGCGGTATGGTGAACGCCGAGGTGCTGGCGGCGGCCAGGGACGGCGTTGTCATCGTCAATACCGCCCGAGGAGGCATTATCGATGACGATGCGCTGCTGACAGCGCTTGGCAACGGCAAGGTGGGCTTCGCGGGCCTCGATGTCATCAATGGCGAAGATTTCGCGGCATCGCCTTATCTCAACCATCCAAAGGTTTGTCTGACACCACACTTTGGCTGGAATTCTGTAGAGGCAGGGCTTGAACTACAGCGCAAGACCGCGGAAAACGTAGCCGCGGCACTTACCCAGGGCAAGCCTGTGTTTCATGTGAATCTTAAGGGCTGATGCGCGGACCCCATGATATTGGCGGGATGTCTTCAGACGAGACAGCCCCGCCAATCTGTTGAATGCGTATATTACCGTTGCACGCGACCGGAGCTATCTCCAGTCATCAGCCGCGTGACTTCAGAAACGCCAACGCGGTTCAGATCGCCGAGGATGCTATGTTTCAGGCAACTGGCGGCGGTAGCGAACTCGAGGGCGTCGTCATGGGTCTCGTAGTGGGTCAGGCCGTAGATCAGGCCACCGGAAAAGCTGTCTCCGCCGCCAACGCGGTCGATGATGTCGCGGATCTCATAGGACTTGGATACGTAGAAGTGGTCGCGGTCGTTGATGCAAGCCGCCCAGGTGTTCCAATTGGCGCTGTGGCTGCCGCGCAGGGTGATGGCAATTAGCCTCATGTCAGGGTAGATCGAGAGCACCTTATCGCTTAGGGCACGGTATTTTTCGCGATCCAGTTCACCAGAACTGACATCCACATCAAGCTTTATACCCAGGGACTTTTGAACGTCCTCCTCATTGGCGATGGCGACGTCCACGTACTTGACGAGCTCGCACATGACCTCTTCGGCATTCTTCCCGTACTTCCACAGGTTTTTGCGGTAATTCAGATCACAGGAGACGGTGATGCCCTGCGCCTTGGCGTAGCGCATGGCATCGAGGCTGAGTTGCATGGCGGTCTGCGAGATGGCGGGTGTGATGCCGGTGATGTGGAACCACTCGACACCTTCAAAGGCTGCCGCCCAGTCGATGTCCTCGGGCTTGGCAAGGGCGATGGAGGAATAATCGCGATCATAGATGACTTTGCTGGGCAACTGATTCGCGCCGGTCTCCAGGAAATAAATACCCATGCGGCCAGGGCCGCGCTGGATTTTGCGGGTGTTCACGCCAAACCTGCGCATCTCGCGGATGCATTGTTCACCCAGCTCGTTGTCGGGCAGCACGGTGAAGTAATCCACGTCCTGGCCGAAGTTAGCCAGGGAAACGGCCACGTTGGCCTCGCCGCCGCCGAAGGTAGCTTCCAGCATGTTGCTCTGGAAGAAGCGTTCATAGCCCGGTGCGCGCAGGCGCATCATAATTTCCCCAAATGTCATAAACCGCATAATAACCCCTCCTCAATCACTTCTGCAAAAGGTGGATGGCAAAACCGCCGATCTCGCTTTTCAGGTACACTGCAGCCATTCGATCGCCCTTATATTTGACAGTCTCGGGATCGATTTGGAAGCCCCTCTTTTCAAGCGTTGCTATCGCCGCCTGGATAGCATTGGTGCTAACGGCAAGATGACCGTTGGCGCCGAGGTAGTTGGACTTCATGACCTCTATCTTCGGCGAGACGAAGTTTGAGGAATTGCCCGGCTTCACTGGAAAGTCGAATAGCTCATTAAAGGCGCTACATACGGTCTCGGATACCTCAGCGTCAGGGCAGTTGATGCCCACATGGGCGATCTCGAAACCCAGCATATTCGTTCGCGCGGCGGCGCACAGCGCGGTTATTTTGTCAAAGTTATGAGCGGCAATATCATCTTTGTCGCAGATCCAGCTGCCACCTACGGCATGGATGAAGGGCGCGGCGATGTACTGCCCCACATTGTCCGCGTTGATGCCGCCGGTGGGAATGAACTTCACCTGACCGAAAGGCGCGGACAGTGCCTTCATGGCGTCAAGACCGCCGTACACACTGGCGGGGAAGAATTTAAGTACCTTGAGCCCCAGCTTTAGCGCCGCTGTGATCTCTGTGGGGGTGACGCAGCCGGGTACGACGGAGACGCCGTTGTCTATTGACCAGCGCACGACTTCCTCGTCAAAGCCGGGGGAGACGATAAACTGCGCGCCCGCTTCCACTGCGCGCTTTAATTGCTCAAGCGTTATGACGGTACCCGCGCCGACGAGCACATCGGGACACTGTTCGGATACAGCCTTGATGGCATCGGCGGCGGCCGCCGTGCGAAAAGTGATCTCCATGACGTCGATACCGCCATCCAACATGGCTTTTGCCGTGGGCACGGCGTCGGCGGCTTTTTCCAGCACGACCACAGGCACGATGCCGGACATAGCCAGTCTGTCCTGTACGTTCATAAGGGAGTTCCTCCTTGCGATTGAATAATCCTATGTTATTTATGTGTCAGTCTTGCAGCAGTACGGCTCTTGCGGGCGCGCCGTCACAGACGCCAAAGTTCACCGGAAACGCGATCAGCGTATAGTCGCCGTCTGCGACGCCTTCAAAGCTGACGTTTTCCACGATGCCTACATCGCCCAGCAGAAGCGTTCGGTGTATGGTCTTTTCGTTGTCGAGCGGCGCGGGACTCCAGCCGTCGGTTACCAGGCAGCGGATGGCGCGTGCTACCAAGTAGTCCGCTGCCTCCTCTGACAAGTAGGTGAAGCCGTCACCGTGGATTCCGATGCGCTCGGCACCGTCAATTTTCCCTTCGAAATCCGCGCGGGTCAGCATGCGATGGGGGGGAAAACTGAGCACGCGGATAGGACCGTAGTAAATGGAGAGATCCATATCTCCGATGCCGGGTGCGCCAGCGACAAAGTGGCGCATGGCGTCCACGTGGGTGCCGGCATGGGTGTTGGTTGAAACCCACGTGAAATTGCTATCATCGCCGCGCTCGATGAAATTGACCTGGGTCAGCGTGGTCTCCGGCGCAGTTGGATATTTGGGCGCTTGATGGATGGGTCGGGAAATGTCGATGATCCGCATATGTATTTGCCTCCTTGCTTAGACGCGAACCTTGTTGTCGCGGGCGTAGAGCATGATGAGCAGCAGGATCAACGCGCCTTGGCCGACCTGGCGGAAGCCCTCCGCCATGCGCAAGATTTGCAGAAAATCGGTAAAGACGATCATGATCAGTGAGCCTACAGCGGAGCCGAGGTAGCCGCCTTTGCCGCCGTTGATGGACGTGCCGCCGATGATCACTGCCGCGATGACCGCGGTATCGTACTTAAGGCCCGCGTCCATGTAGCTCTCGCCGGTGTAGCCGATCAGGAGGAAACCGGTGATGCACGCGATCAGCGCGGAGAGGATGTATACGCTGAAGACCACCTTGCGCGTGTTGACGCCGGAGAAGCGGGCGGCGGTCGGGCTTGTCCCCACGGCGTAGATCTTTCGCCCGTAGGGTGTCAGCTTAAGCATCGCGATGGTCAGCGCCGCCATGACGAACCATACGATGACGATATAGGGAACCGGGCCGATGGAACCGTTCGCGATGGTGTAGATTAGCGGCGCTGTATAGCCTTTGGGGGTGCCTTTGGTCCAGATGGTATATACGCCGCGCACCACGGTGCCCAGGCCCAGCGTCATGATGAAGGCGGGAATCCGCAGGATGCAGGTGCCGATGCCGTTGAGCACGCCAACAACAATAGCCAGGGCCAGGCAGGCAAGGATGGCCTGTGGGATATTGGCATTGCTGGTGTTCATGTACTGCGCCGCAAGTATGTAGGAGAAGGAGATCGTGTAGGGAATCGATAGGTCGATGCCGCCGGATAGGATAACGAGGGTCTGCGCGATGGCCGCCATGCCCATGAAGGAGGCCAGGCGAAAAACGCCCATCATGTGAGGCAGCGCCAAATAGGTGGGCGAACAGAGCTGCGCCAGCAGCAGGATGACGGCCAGAAACAGGTAGACCGCGTACCGGTTGAAGTTGTTTTTCGCAAATACAAGCGCTCGGTTGTTCATATTCATCACTCCTTACCCTTTGCGATGACGCGTTTCGAAGCTGCCGATCATCAGCGCGAAGATCAGGATGGCGCCCTGGCAGGCATACTGATAATGGGTGCTGATGTTCATCATATTGATGATGCTGTTGACCAGATAGATGATGATCGCACCGCAAGCTGTGCCGTAGGATTGGCCGACCGCGCCGGTCATCAGCGTTCCGCCGACGACGGTTGCGGAGATGGCGTAAACGGTGTAGGTGTTGCCGATGCTTGTGTCGCCCGTATAGGTGCGGCAAGACAGATACAGGCCGCCCAATGCACACAGCAGGCCGCACAGCATATAGGCCTTGAGCTTGGTTTGCCTTACCTTGACGCCAGAGGCATAGGCGGCGCTCTCATTGCCGCCGATGGAGCGCAGAGCCATGCCGAATGAGGTCTTGTTGGTGACAAAGGCGAGGATCGCCACGACGATCACCGCAAAGATGAAGCTCATGGGCGTGGTCTTGTCAAAGACTTTCTGCGTCATGATTTTGGCAAAGTCAGGATGGACAGTGCCGCCTGGGATCGGCATCAGGACAAGGGCGATGCCTTGGAAGATTGCCGAGGTGGCGATGGTGACGATGATGGATGGCAGGCGGAACACCGCTACAAACAGCCCGTTCAAGGCACCACAGGCAAGGCCCAGGAGCACCGTCAGCACAAGCGAGAGTACGGCGCCCCACACGGTGGGAATCCTCGTCATAATATAGACGCTGAAACAGTTGCCCAGCGTAACCATCGAACCGACTGAGATATCGATGCCCGAGGTGAGGATAACCAAGAACTGGCCCAGTGCCGCGAGCATCAGCGCAAAGCAACTGTTCATGAGGTTGCCGTAGTTATAGAGTGTACGGAAGTTCTCGTTGACGATGCTCATCACGAGTAAGATGAGTACGGTGAAAATGACCACAAAGCACTGGTGAAAGTAGCGGTAGGAAAAGTCCGCTCCACGCAGGCGGGGTGCCCTCACGTTCCCGTTCATGCTCATACGTCCTCCTTTTCAAGGCCCATCATGTAGCGCGTGATGGTTTCTTCATTGATATCTGCGCCGGTAAGAATTGCGCTTACGTTGTTTTCGTACATGACCAGCACTTTGTCGCTCATGCCGATGACCTCCATGAGGTCGGTTGAATACATGATGACCGCGACGCCTGAATCCGCGAGGCTTCGCATGAGGTAGTAGATCTCGCGCTTGCTGCCCACGTCGATGCCCTTGGTGGGCTCGTTGAACAGGATGACCTTGGGATTTGTGGCCAGTTCCTTGGCCAGCACAACCTTCTGCTGATTGCCGCCGGAAAGCTCGCACGCCTCCTGTTGCGCGCCGCGCATTTTGATGTTTAGCTTGTTCCTATACGCATCCACCAGCTCGCGCTCGGCGGCCTGGTCGATGAACAGGCCAAATTTGCGCCTCTGTGATATAGAGCCGATGGCGATGTTGCTGCGGATGCTTTGCTCAAGCATCAGCCCTTCCTGTTTGCGGTCACTGGGCACCAGCGCCACGCCATTGGCTACGGCCATGGAGCTCGAGCGAATGGCGACCTCTTTGCTGTGGATGCGTATTTTGCCGCCGTGCACGTGATGAAGGCCCGATATGGCGTTGATGAATTCCGTCTGGCCGTGGCCGGTCAGGCCCGCGATGCCGACAACTTCGCCCTTAAACGCCTTGAGACTGATGGGCTGGGCGCCGGGGTGGAAGAGGAACCGTTCAAGTTCAAGGATGACCTCATCGGTCGGCGCGTCCAGATGGGGCGGATAGATGTCCTGCAGCGGGCGGCCAACCAGCTTCGTGATCAACTCGTCGGTGGTAAGGCCCGCTACCGGCATGGTGCCGACGTGTTTGCCGTCTTTGAGGATGGTCATATCATCGCCGATCTCAAACATTTCCTCGATGCGGTGGCTGATGAATATGACAGCCTTACCCTCTTGGGTTAGCTTGCGGATGATTCTAAACAGCAGTTGCACTTCATCTGTAGCCAAGGCGGAGGTGGGCTCATCCAAGATGATGATTTCCGGGTCGCGCACCAGCACCTTGAGAATCTCCACCAGTTGCTTCTGACCAACTGATAGCCGGTCGACGATGACCGACGGGTCGATGTCAATCTCGTACTTTTCGAGGTAGTGCTTAAGCACCTTCATCTGCACGTTGCGGTCAATGAAAGCACCTTTCTTCTTTTCCTTGCTCAGGAAGATGTTTTCAAAGACCGTCAACTCGTTGATCTGAGTCAACTCCTGGAATACCATGGCGATGCCGGCGGCTTGAGAATCGGTCGGGCCGTGAAACTGCACGCGCTTTCCACGCAGGCGAATCGTGCCCTCATCCGGCACATAAATGCCAGCCAGGATTTTCAGGATGGTACTCTTGCCGGCGCCATTCTCACCGGCGAGTACATGTACCTTGCCCTTTTCACAGGAGAAGCTGACATCGTTAAGCGCGCTCACGCCAGCGAACCGCTTGGTGATGTGCTCCATGCGTAAGATACTCTCAGGCATGTAATTCCCCCCAATCCATCGTTAAGCAACCTTTTCCAATTGCCTTATGAAAAGCGGCCGGCAGATGCGGCTACCCGACCGCTTTTCACAAGGCAATTAGGTGTCAAGCCCCCGGTTTCCCGGAGGCTTGACAGACCATAATTCAGACGGTGTTATTTGACCGCGAACAGCTTGGTCAGGTTTTCCTCCGTCAGGCGGCTGCCGCCCCAATAGGAATCCGGCAGGTTCTCGCGATAGTAGTCGTGGATGTTCTCGGCGGTGATGATGTCCATTTCCATGCTGGACTGATCAAATACGACTTCCTTGCCGTCAAGCGCGTCGATCAGCACGTTCATCGCGTCAACGACCATCGCACAGTCATACACGGGGGCGACCGAGTCAAACTTGTCAACACCTTCGTATTTGAGCCACGAGGCCATGAAGCCGTTGCCGGATTCGCCCGCCATCGGAACCAGGGGACGGCCCGCAGCGATGAAAGCGTCGATCGCGCCCTGGGTCATCGCGCCGCCCTGAGACCACACGCCGTCGATCTGGGGATTGGCGGAGAGCAGGGATTCGGTTGCGGCTTTTCCGTCGGCGTAGTCCCAGTTGCCGTAGGCTTCTCCCACGATCCCTATGCCCGGATATTGGTCAAAGACGGCCTTGGCGCCTTCCCAGCGGCCCGCACAGATGGGGTTGCCCGCCACGCCCTGCAGCACGATGATCTTGCCTTCGCCACCCAGGGCTTCGACCAGGAACTGGGCGCCAATTTGGCCGAAGTCGAAGTCGGACTGGTTGACCTTGGCCACCAGATTTTTGGTGCTCGGCAGCGCATTGAAGGCGACAACCTTGATTCCGGCCTCCTCAGCCTCTTCAATGACCTGATTGAGCGCAGTGTCATTGACGACGGCGATCAGGATGCCGTCCACGCGCTTGGAGATCAAATCCTGCATATCGGAGATCTGCTTGGAAGCGTCGGCGTCGGCGTTGGTCTCATAGTATTCGGAGATGATGCCCTCTTCCTTCAACGCCTCGGCGGCCTGCTCGAATTCGGCAACCATCTGGAAACGCCAAGTCTCGCCCAGCGAGTTGTTGCAAAGGGCAATCTTGTAGCCCTCGGCCAGGGCAACACCGCTCATTGTGAGTGACAGCGCGAATACCAGGACCATGGCAAACAGCTTTTTCATGGATAAGTCCTCCTCTTTTCTGCGTTTTGAGGCGCATGGCCTCTTGGCATCCTGAGAATAACACAATTTCAGGTAGGGGTACATCGATTTTGATTCATTTTAAGTTCAATATCATTGGAATTGGCGATTATGATATTTGAAACCGTCTGAGGGCGTGCTATAATATGTACAGTTGAGAAAACCACTGGATCAATTCGAAGTGTGCTATAATAAATCCTGCCAAACGAATGAAATTGTTGGTTGAAAATTATGGATACAAACTAAATGATGATGGATGGGGTCGAAGTCATAATAACGGCCGCATGGAATTGGCATGAGGACAATCACAGAGGAGAGAGGATATGCCGCGCAGACGAAGGACTCTGGCGATCCTATCGATCGCAGCGTTGTTGATTGCAGCGCTGCTGACGACATGGTTGGTATCTCGCAGGGGGCATGAGCCTTCCGGTGCTGGGACAATTGAGGTGGATGCGGAAGAGGGAACGACACGGGTCGGCTTTTCCATGGCGGAAACCCGCAATTCCTGGACGACGGAGCTGGTGGATCACATGTCGAATACGGCGAGGGTGCATGACATGGAAATAGTTTTTCATGACCTCGAAGAAAAGACCAGTGAGGCACAGCTGGCTGATGCGCTTGCGATGCTTGATGATGGCATAGACTATCTGGTGCTTCTGCCCAGGATTACAGACATCATCCCTGAGATCGTCGAGGCGGCCGACGCACGGGAGATCCCCGTCGTACTGATCTGCAGTGACTTGAATTTCCGCGACCGGTGCAGCGGCTTCATCTCCATCGATTACGAGCTGGAGGGCAGGCTGTGCGCCAAAGAACTGGCCAGGAAGTACAATCAGGGGATCTGTAATATTGTGGAGATTCTTGGACCTGAGGATTCCTCCATTGCGACCCAGCGAGAAAAGGGTTTTCGTAGCGAGCTGGAAAACTACCCGTGGCTGCGCATCGTCGAATCGGTTCAGGGTGACTTTAACCGCGTTTCAGCGGAGGATGAAATCACGGACTTGATCGGCAGGATGCCCAAGGGCAGTTTTCAGGCGGTGTTTGCCTGTAGCGATGAGGATGGGCTAGGTGCGCTGAGCGCGCTGAAGCTTGCGGGCTACAAGCCTGGTCAGGAGGTTTCCATCGTATCTGTCAATGGCATTCAGGATGCACTCAAGGCACTGATTGCCGGAGAATACACGGCCACCATCGAGAGCGGAAAGAACCTGGGAGAGCAAGTCGTCATCATGGTAGAGCGCCTGCGAAACCAGTATCGGAAGTCCCGCTACTGGGTCGTTCCTTATCATATCTACAATGAGCAGTCTGAAGCCTGGGCGCTGAACGCTGCGTTGTACTGGTAGGTGGCAATGCATGAAGAAACTTAAGTCTTTCATCAGCCGCTCGATCAGCCGCAGGCTGTTCTGCTATTTTGCCGTCATCGCACTGATTCCGCTGGTGCTTGAGGTGGTGACACTGGCGATCAATACCGGCATCAGCCGTCGGTTTGTGGTCGATTCAGCTCAGTTGAGGCTTGAGTCCGCGATCACGCGGCTCGAGAAGGTCTTCGACGAGGCACAGATGGTTTCCAGGAGCCTGCAGAGCCATGCGATCTTCCAGTCACGCATGCGTCAGACCTATACCACGCAGGCAGAGCAGTTCTCCGATGAGCTGGAAGCCAACATGGAATTGTTCAGCATCCTGAGCGGGCACTCCACGCTGGCCGGTGTCTATTTGCTGGGCACAAACGGGCTGTGCTGCAAGTCGAACGCACACTCCTTCCTGTATAGCAATTACTTTGGACAGCCTTGGTTTCAAGATACAATCAGAGCGGGCGCGGGACAGTGGCATCCCATGCACGACAAAAGTCTGGTGACGCGGACCGCCAACAACAGCCTTATCAGCTATACTGAGCCCTACATCAACCGTGCGACAGGGCTGTGCAATGGCGTCATCGTCACGGAGATCAACAGGGATGTGCTGACGGATATCTTTTCAGACGCCCGCGACAACGGCATGTACCTGCTGCTGGATACAGACATGGGACTGATGTACAATACGGACGCTGGGTGGGCTACGCCAAAAGTAATTGACCGGATTAGCGCGCGGATCACAGATACCTTCGACAGCGGCGCCGCATCTGTGGTAACCTTGGAAGTGGATGGCGCGCTGGTAGTCTATCAGCGCTCCGCAAACACCGGTTGGCTTCTGGTAGGCGTCGTGCCCGCATTCTACATCAATCAGGGCGGGATGACGATGATCAGCATCGGCATCTGTTGTGCAGGCCTGGTGGTGCTGGCGGGCATCGGGTTTTCTCTTAGGGTTTCCCGCTCCTTCACCCGGCCGATCATCGATGTCACCAATGCCATGGCGGTGGTGGAGGAGGGCGATCTAAGTTTGCGGCTGGAGGTGGTTGGCGAGGATGAGACGGCCAAGCTTTCTCAGGGTTTTAACCACATGCTCAGGCAGATCAACCGATTGATGGACTCTACCTATGAGCAGCAGAGCATGCTGCGCCGGTCGGAGTTCAAAGCACTCCAGTCGCAGATCAATCCGCATTTCCTGTACAATTCACTGGATTCCATAGCTTGGCTTATCCGCATGGAGCAGCTGGGTGATGCCAAGAAGATGGTGCAGAGCCTGTCAACACTGTTTCGCATCGCACTGAGCAATGGTCACGAGCTGATACCGATTGAATCTGAGCTTAAGCACCTTAACAGCTATATTGTGATCCAATCTATTCGCTATAGCAAGAAGTTTACCTTCGACATCCAAATGGATGAGGGTCTGGGCGAGTACGTGACGCTCAAGCTGATGCTTCAGCCATTGGTGGAAAACTGCATCTACCACGGGCTTTGCGTGGAGAAGCCCACCATCCACATCCATGTCACCGTAGAGGAGAAAGACGACTGCATCATCTTCAGCGTCAGCGACGATGGCGCTGGCATGCCGGCTCAGAAGTTAGAGGAGCTCATGGCGAGTATCCGCGAGATGCCCAAGGAGCATGGCGTCGCCAAGGATATCTCTGGCGGCTATGGGCTAAACAACATCAATGGGCGCGTGCGTGTCTACTTTGGAGAACAGTACGGAATGACCATCGCCTCGAAAGCGACGGAGGGAACGACAGTTGCCATTCGGATTCCCAAGCTGAAAGAAGCGGAACTATAATTTCAAGGAGCGTGTGAGACGTGTATAGGGCGATTTTATGCGACGATGATGAGATTATCTCCCGCGGCCTTAGCCTTTGCGTTCCCTGGGAGGCGCTGGGCATAGAGTTTTGTGGTTACCGCAACAACGGGCTTGAGGCCAAACAACTGCTGGACGAGGTTCAGCCGGACATTCTGATGAGCGACATTTGCATGCCGTTCATGGACGGCCTGCAGCTCACAGAGTACGCTAAGTCCGTAAACCCGAACATAAAAGTGATCATCTTTAGCGGCTATGATGATTTTCGCTTTGCTCAAAAGGCGATTCGCGTTGGCGCCATGGACTATATGCTCAAGCCCGTGGATGACGAGGCATTGCAAATGCTGCTGAAGCGAGCTACGGATGAGCTCGATCAAGCGAATGCCCAGAGCGACCTGATCCGCGATCAGAAAAAGCGCGCCACCATGGATCGCATGCGCAGCCTCATGTTCGAAGGTCTGAGGGTGTTTCGACAGAACTTTGGCCCGGGCGCGCTGGACGAGATGCGGCTCGCCGCCGGCATGGCCGTTATCGCCAGCATAGACGGCTTCGAACAGCTGCGCTATTGCATGACCTCGGAGGAGCAACAGGCCATCAATCACAATTTCTATGCGTGTTTTATAAAGCATGCTCCTGGCATTGCCATTCTGGAGCAGTCCCTGGGCGAGGTTGCAGGCTGTGTTTGCGCAGAATCAACACAGGCAGTGAGCCAGAGTTTTCGCGAGAGCGTTACCCTGGTGCGGGAGGCCTTCCGCATCCTCTGCCCAGATCTGACGATTTCATTTGCGCTGAGCAACATTCACCAAAAACCCGAGGAGATGCACCGCGCCTATCAGGAAGCCGTGCTCGCCTCGCGGGCGAGCTTTGTGCATCCAGTTGGCTCGATCGTCCGGTTCAGTGAAGTGGAGCAGAACGAAGAGCTAAACGACGAAGAGCTGGACAAGATATTTTCGGTCTCAAAGCTGCTGATGGCCATCAAGCAATGCGATGCCGCCAGGATTGACAACGAAATCGAATACCTGCGCAAACTGCTGTTGAAGGCCGGCGGGCGCTCGCGTACGCTGCTTCAATTCTACTCCAACAACATCTTCCACAACCTGTTCCAGGATCTGCAGCAGTTGGGCATTGATGAAAAGGCAGTGGATATCAATTTCCTGAGCGAGTACGAGCGCATCGGCAGCCAGCACAACATCGACAACGCGCTTCATCAACTGCGCGAGATCGCCCTGAAGGTGGTTGAGGCGCTTGAGAGCAACAGCAGGAGCCGAAACGCCCAGACCATTGACGAGGCGATAGCCTATATCGAGGCGCGCTACATGGACCACAGCGTATCCATGGACGATGTCGCGCGCCAAGTGCACATGAGCCCGAGTTACTTTTCAGTAATTTTCAAGCGTGAAACCTGTGAAGCTTTTACCGATTATCTGATCCGGTTGCGCATTAAAAAATCCATTGAAATGATGCGCCTGACGGATCTGAAGGTGTACGAGATATCTGCCGCGGTGGGCTATGATACAGCCTCTTATTACAGCACAGCCTTTAAGAAAGAGACGGGCTATTCACCCACGGAGTACAAACGCATTTTCATCGATGGAAAATAGTAAATGGCGTAGTGGGGGATGACATAGGATTGCTTCGAGAATCAGTAGGAGATCCGGCTTCAAGGTACTCGGAAAGGAGCTGTCTCACGTTTTATACCCGTGAGACAGCGTAAACTTACATTTGGCAGACTATCAGCTGAAACACCTGTCGACTGGTCTCCATATCCCGTTGAGTTAGGGTATCCACAAGCTGGCGCGTGAGCCCATGCAAGAAGGACGCCGTGGCCGGGATGGGGAAGAAGTACTGGCGGGTTAGGGTGTTGAGCTTGACCATCAGGGATTCCCTGCCGAGCAGGTCGCAAAGCTGCTCATATAGCTTATTCAGGTGAATCATATCGACGACACCCATCATCTCATAGGTCGCTTCTTGAGCAAACTCTTTCGCGGCGATGTCGAAGTATTCGCCTATCATGGCGACGAGCAAGATTTCGAGCTTTGTGTGTTCTTCCTGAAACGGCAGGGGATGTGCCGCCAGGTACGCGGTTGCTTTCGCAGTGACTGGATGGTCTCC
>JAVBND010000114.1:0-16050 GCA_031551775.1 Eubacteriales bacterium
CTTCAATGGACCGACAACGTCAAGGCGTCCGAGTTGACCTTTGATGGGCGATACCAGCGCCTCACCAAGTCGGGTGAGAAAAAAATCAACTGCCAGGAGCAGCTTATGAGGATGTACAAGTGACGATTAAACACAATGACGACGCCTTTGCCACCATGCTGCTCATGAGCCAAATCACGCCCAGGCGCGAGGAGTTGGTCAGGCCGCTCACGACCGGCGAATGGCACGCCATGCGCGAGAAAGTGCGCGAGTCCGGCCTTGGGACGATGGGGGCGCTGCTCAAGCTCGACATGAGCGGCTTCATGATGAAGCTCGGCCTCGGCGAGCAGGAAGCCTACCGCATGTGCGTGCTGCTTTCGCGCACGCTCCCGCTTTCGATGTCGCTTGAGGCGTTTTACGCAAGCGGCATAGAGATCGTCACCTATGAAGAGCGGGCGTATCCCGCGCGGCTTCGCGAGCGGCTCGGCACCAAGGCTCCGCCGATGATCTACCTGAGCGGGCGAGGCGAACTGTTCATGCAGGACGCGCTCGCCGTGGTGGGCGCGCTTCCCGCCCGCGGCGACGCCGAGGAGAAGGTTCGCTTCTTCGCGAGGATGGCGGCGGAGGCGGGCTATGTGATCGTGACGGACGGCGCGGCGGGGCTTAGCCGCATTGCGGAGGACGAGGCGCGCCGCGCGGGCGGGCGCGTGATCGAGGTGGTGGCAGACGCGCTCGCGACGCGCATTGCCCAGCGCGACATGCTGTTTATGCTTGAAATGAACCAGGGCGCGGCCATGTCCATCGTACACCCGGAAGCGCCGGGCACCATGAGCCATGCGCTTCATCGCAACAAGCTGGTGTACGCGCTTTGCCAGGCGGCGTTCGTGTTCGCTGCCGAGGAAAAAAAGGGCGCGGCGTGGGACGGCGCGTGCGAGGCGATTTCGCGCCGCTATACCGATGCCATCTATGCTTGGGACACCGATCTGTACGGCGGCAACCGCGCGCTCATCGCGCGCGGCGCGACCGGCGTTCGGGAAGTAACCGAGGCCTCTTTTTCCCAGATGGCGCTTGCCTGGCGCAGTCAGGCGGCGCGGCAGTTGAGCATGTTCGACCGTGGCGATCCCCTCAGTTGATATGGATGAATTGCTCGCGCGCGTAAAGCGCGCATCATCAGACATCAAGGCCGCGTGCGCCGTGCCGGTGGCTGTGTTCGATTTTGCGGTGCGCGCGTTTGCGCAGGGCGAAGCGCGCGCCTTTTGCGAAACCTGCGACAGGGCAAAACGCGGCGCGTGCGATTTTCGCATGGCCCACACCTATGGCTGTTTTGAAGCCGAGCGCTGGAACGGGCTCTATGTGTACTACTGCCCGATGAGCCTGGCTTTTGTCGCGACTGTGGTCTTTGAGAAGAAGCTCGCGGCTTATGCCTTGGTCGCGGGTCCGCTGGTCATGGGCCAGCTGGAAGACGCGGCGGCGGATGAGCCGGGCATGGCGCAGGCCGTTTCGCGCCTTAAGCAATTGACGCCGGGGGAGGTCAGCGCCCTTAGCCGCGTTCTCTGGATGGCGTCGATGTACCTGTCGGGGCGGGGCGAGGGGGACGCGGGCGAAGCGGCGCGCGCGCAGACGCAATTGATGGGTTCGCTCTACGAGGTCACGGGCCGCATGTACGCGAGCGGGGCAAGGTACCCCCTTGAGATCGAACAGCGCCTTCAGCGCATGATCGCCCGCGGCGATAAGCAGGGCGCGCAGGAGCTGATCAACGAACTGCTGGGTACGCTGTACTTTGCGTCCGCCGGGGATTTCCCGCTGATCAAGGAGCGCGCCAAGGAGTTGATCGTGCTGTTTTCGCGCGCCTCGGCCGAAGGCGGCGCGGATGTCAATCGGATCTTCGGGCAAACCCGCGACCTTCAAGCCGAGATCGATCATTTCCATACGCTCGACGAGCTTTCGCTGTTCCTGACTTCGATCTTCTATCGCTTTGTCGGATACGTGTTTGATTTTGGCCAGTTCGAGCACGCCGACATCATGCACAAGGCCATATCCTACCTGCGCGAAAACCTGGGCGGGCGCTTGTCGCTTGAGGATCTTGCCCAGCACGTGGGGCTGTCAAGGAGCTACCTGAGCACCATATTCAAAAGCGAATTGGGCTTAACGTTCACCGATTATCTGAACCGCATGCGCGTTGAAAAAAGCCGGGAGCTGCTTTTGAACCCGGCTCTGACGCTTGCCGATATCGCCTCGCTCGTGGGCTACAGCGACCAGAGTTATTTCACAAAAAAATTCGTCCAGCTGACCGGCCAATCGCCGGGGCAGTACCGCAAAAAGCGGGGACGCAATGAAAAGGATGATCAATAGATGCACCTGAAACTGACCGGCGCTGCTGGCGAAAGGCTTTCGGACGCGATTCGCGCCGTGGCGAGCGGCTTTTTGATGCCCTGCGGCGGGCGCGGCGCCTGCGGCAAGTGCGCGGTAAGGGCGCGCGGGGCGCTTTCCCAAATGACGGAGGAGGAGGAGCGCCTGCTCGGGCGGACCAAGCGCGGGGCGGCGGGGGCGGGTTATCGGTGGCGCATGGCGTGTTGCGCAAAAGTCTTGGGCGAAGTGGAGGTAACGCTTGAAAGCCCGCGCCCGGCCTCCGTCGCGGGCATGGACGGGGATCTGCCGCCGTGCGATTCGGGCGCGGCCGAGGGCCTTGGCGCGGCGATAGACATCGGAACCACCACGGTATCGTGCGTGCTCTTTGATATGAAACGCGGCGCGGCCATCGCGGCGGCGCACGAGATGAACCGCCAGGGCGGCTTTGGCGCGGACGTGCTCAGCCGGATCGAATACGCCAACCGGTACGGGTCTCAAGCGCTCACCGATTGTCTCAGCGGGCAGCTTCGGGACCTTCTCAAAAATGCCGCGCGGGAGGCGGGGGAAGACCTTTCCCGCCTTGCGCGCCTGTCGGTGACCGGCAACACCACCATGCTGCATTTTTTGACCGGCCTCGACCCGCGCGGGATCGGGGTCGCGCCATTCACGCCCGCGAGCCTGTTTGGGCAGTGGATGGACGCGAGCGCCTTGCTCGATATTTCCGCGCGCATGTACCTGCCGCGCTCAATCAGCGCGTACGTCGGCGCGGACATCACCTGTGGGATCCTGGCGACGGGGCTTTGCGAAAAAGACAAAAAAAACCTGCTGGTCGATGTCGGCACCAACGGCGAGATGGCGCTGTGGGCTGACGGAGGGCTGTTGACCTGCGCGACCGCTGCCGGGCCGGCTTTTGAGGGCGCCCAAATCGCCATGGGCATGAGCGCCGGACCGGGCGCGATCAGCAAGGTGCTGTTTCAGGGCGGACGCATTGCGCCGGTCGTCATCGGCGGCGGGGAGGCCGCCGGGCTGTGCGGCACAGGGCTGATCAGCGCGGTATCGGGCATGATCAAGGCGGGCATCGTGGACGAGAGCGGGCGATTTGAGGAAGGCGGGCATGGCTACGAGCGCTACATCACAGCGCTAGAGGGCGTAGCGGCGCTGGCGCTTGGCGAAGGGGAGGTCGTGATCACCCAAAAGGACGTGCGGGCGGTGCAGCTTGCCAAGGCCGCCATCGCCGCCGGGATCGATACGCTCACGCACGAGGCGGGCCTCAAAAATGCCGACATCGACCGCTTGTACCTGAGCGGCGGGTTCGGAAGCTTCATTGATGTGGATGAAGCCGCCGCGATCGGCCTGATTCCGGACGAACTCAAACGCGTGGCGGTCGGCGCGGGCAACAGCGCGCTTTCGGGCGCGGCGCGGCTTTTGATGAGCGGGGCCGAGCGCGAAGAAGCCGAGCGCCTTGCCCGAAACGCCGGGGAGGTCTCGCTCTCCGGCAGCGCGTACTTTATGGAGCGCTATGTCGAAAACATGATGTTTGGTGAAATGTAGCAATTCAGGTTGATGCGTATACTTTTGATGTCAATTGATGGATATTTTGGTGCAATTTCCCTTGACAAAAGGGGAATTGCATGTTAATATGCTTACGTGAGATGATCAACTAATCATATTACAGATGAAACCGTGCGCATCGGCGCGGTTGGAAGGGAGGGCTGGCCAATGGTGGAGAAGCACAAGCCTTTGACGCACATGGTCTACGAGAAAATCTATGCGGGCATCATCAACGGCGCGATCAACGGCAACGACATTTTGACCGAATACGCGCTGGTTGAGCAACTGAAGGTCAGCAAATCGCCTGTGCGCGAGGCGCTCATCATGCTCTGCGAGGAGGGGGCTTTACAATCCATTCCGCGCACCGGCTACCGGGTGGTGCAGATCACCCCGACGCAGGTGGATGAGTTGGTGGAGGCGCGCCTTGCGCTTGAACCCTTTATGTTCAAAAAGGCGTGGGAGAAGATTGGCGAGAATGAGCTGGCGCGCCTTGAGGCGCACTGGGTCCTGGCCAAAGAAGATGAAAAGGTTCACACCTCAGTTAAGGACAACTGGCGGCGCAACATAGATTTCCACATGATGCTGGCCGGATTTTCCGAAAACGGATACCTTGAGGCCATGCTTTGCCGGACGCTCAAGACCTGCGCGCGGGCGGTCGCGCAGTATTTTTTACAGGTGCGCCGCATCCCGCACGGCGAAGGAGACATCCACAACGCCATCCTGTCCGCGATGCGCGCGCGTGACCGGGACACGGCAACCGCGCTGCTGTTGGAGGACATTCGCCAGATCGTGTGAGGGCATGGCTGCTCTTATTCTATATCATTGCGTAGAGAGGTAGATAGACGTGACAAAAAAAGAGCGGGTGTTGGCCGCCATTGAGAAGAAAAGCGTGGATCACGTACCGGCGTGTTTTTCTCTGCATTTTCCTCCGGAAATCGCCCATGGCGCGGCGGCGGTTCAAGCGCATTTGGATTTCTTTCGCCAAACCGATGCCGATGTCCACAAGATCATGAACGAGAACCTCGTGCCGCCGATCGAGGGCTTTGACGGCCCCGGCGACTGGGCGAGAATCCCCGCCTATGACCGACACAGCCCGTTTATCAAGCGCCAGCTCGAGCTGATCCGCCGCGTGCTCGACGGAACAGGCGGGGACGGCTATGCCCTGGCGACGATCCACGGCGTGTGCGCCAGCGCCATCCACCCAATCGAGATGCGCTACGGCTACGACGGGACGCGCAAGCTGCAGGCCGCGCACTACCGCTCAAACAAGGCGCTGGTGCGCGACGCGTTTCAAAGGCTGGCGGACGCCATGAGCGATTTTGCCGTCGCCACAATTGAGGAAGGCGCGCGCGGCATTTACTACGCCGCCCTGGGCGGGGAAGCGCGCTACTTTACCGATGAAGAGTTTTCGGAGCTCATCGAGCCGCTGGACCGACAGGTGCTCAGCGCCGTCCGCCAGGCGGGCGGGCACGTGTTCCTGCACATCTGCAAGGAGAAGCTTGTGATGGAGCGCTACCGCGCTTACGGGGACCTGGTCGATGTGGTGAACTGGGGCGTGTTTGAGGCGCCTTGCACCTTGACCGAGGGGCGCGCGCTGTTCCCCGAGGCGACCATCATGGGGGGCCTTAAAAACCGGAGCGGCGTCATGGTGGAGGGAGCGGTGGATGACCTTGTTGAGGCGGTGCGCGCATTGATCGACAGCGTGGGTGAAAAGGGCTTCATCCTCGGCGCGGATTGCACGCTGCCGACCGAAATCCCCTATGAGCGAATAATGGCCGCGGTACACGCGGCGATTAGATAATCCCAAGCTCAAATACGCAAGGAGGGTTCTGGAACATGAAACGATGGATTTCGGTGCTGGTGGTTTTCATGCTGCTTTTTGGAGCGTTCCAGTCGATCGGCATGGCCGAGGGGAACGAAGAGACCTACCCCGCCGGTACGGTAAGCATTTACTGCACCGGTCAGCCTCAGTTCTTGCAGATGTACTTCGACGAGTGGCTGGAACGCAACCGCGATATAGCGCCCGAGGTCAAAATTGAGTTCGTGCAGATCGAGACCATGGCCGCAGGGCGGCAAAAGATCTCCATGGATTACCTGGCCGGGGCGACCGACGACATGCCCGACGCGATCTATCTTGACGCCGTGGGTGTGGTGGACTTGGCTTCCGCGGGCCTGCTGCTGGACGTAAGCGACTTCTACAACCCCATCGCGGACCTGTTCGTGGGCGGCGCCGCGAACGACGCGACCGTTGATGGCAAGGTGTACGGCCTGCCGGACGCGGTGCGCCCGCAGCTCTTGTTCTACAACGCGAAAATCTTTGAAGAATACGGCATTGATCCTTCTACCATGGCGACCATGGACGGCTACCTTGCGGCTGGGCGGACACTCAAGGAGAAAAGCAATGGCGAGGTGTTCCTCTCCTACATCGACCCGACAACCTACACCTGGCGCTATTGGGGCCGCCGCGGTCTGATGCCGCAGGCCGGCGCCCGCATCTGGGACGAGGCGGGCAACGTGGTCATCGGCGCCAACGAGGGCGCGAAGCGCGCGCTTTCCTTCCTCGACACGCTCAACGCCGAGGGCCTGTTGTACAAGACGACGATGATGTCGCCGCCGCTGTACGAGGCGACCGACGCGGGCAAGATCGCGACCTTCTACATCGGCGCTTTCTGGGACGAGTTCCTGCGCGCCAACCTGACCAAGACCGCGGGCGACTGGCGGGCGATGAGCGCTCCGGTGTTTGAGGACGTCGCAACGGGCGGCGCGCCGGTCACAACCAGCATCTGCCTGGTCAACAACGGCACCAACGAGTACGCGGGCCTCGTGCAGAAGATGTGGTACGATATGCGCACCGATGGTGAGAACTACAACGCGTTTGCCACCAAGATGGACGAGATCAAGGGCGCCTACCCCAACCCCATAACCCTGTCCCTGCTGGCGGATCCCTTCTGGCAGGCGCCCTCTGACTTCTATGGCGGCACATCCTTCCGCAAAGCAGAGGGAGAGGGCCTGAACAACGCGTCCAAAAACATGCCGGTGTCGATCAAGGACGGCGAGGCCGATCAGGTCATCAGCGCCGAGATCGAGAAGTATGTCGCGGGCGAGCAGACCATGGACGAGGCCATCGCGAACATGCAAAAAGAAATTGAAACCCGCATTGGGAAGCTTGCGAAGTAAGGCGATGGGGCGGACGGGGAGGCGCTTCACCTCCCCGGTCGCCCGACTTTATTTCGGGGAGAAGTGAGGCAGGCAATGCTAAAAACATTACGCAAACACCGCTGGCCCTATCTGTTTATCAGCCCGTACTTTATTCTGTTCATCGTCTTTCAGCTGATCCCCGTGGTTTGGACGTTTTTCATCAGCTTCACGGAATGGGACGGCCTGCGCGAAATAAAGATGGTGGGGCTTCAAAACTATCAGCTGATGCTCAAGGATTATATGTTTTTTGGCGCGCTCAAGAACACCGTGGTGTACTGGCTGGCGACCGCCCTCGGCGGGGTGTTTTTTGCCATGCTCACCGCATGCCTTTTGAACAGCCGCACGCTTCGCCATAAGCAGTTTTTTAAAACCGCGACATTCCTGCCGTACGTGTGCGCCTCGGTGGCCATGGGCCTGATCTTTAAAATGCTGTTTGAGGAAAATGTCGGGCTGATCAACGAGATCATCGTGAGCCTGGGCGGCAAGCGCGTGCCCTGGCTGACCGCGAGCGCAACGGCCTGGTTCCCGGTGGCCGTGCTGCACGTGTGGCGGCTTGTGCCCTGGTATACGCTGATCATCCTCTCGGGCCTGCTCAATATATCCCCTGAATATTACGAGGCCGCGACCGTCGATGGCGCGAGCGCGCCCCAGCAATTTTTCAGGATCACGCTGCCGCTGCTGGGCAACATCCTGTTTTTCTGCTTTATCACCATCACCGTGGACTCGTGGAAGATCTTCAACGAGCCCTTCGTGCTGGCGGGACCCGGCGCGTCCAACATGTCCCTGTTCCAGCTGATGTATGTATCGGCCTTCGGGACGTTCAAGATGGGCTACGGATCGGCCCTTGGCGTGGTGCTGATTGCGATCCTGCTCGTGATCTCGGTCGGGCAGTTCGCGGTGCGGCGCAGGCAAGGAGCGTTGTGATGCCAAACGTCTTGAAGGAGGGGAGAGGAACATGAATTCACGAAAGCGCGGATGGACGGTGCTCGCGCACGCCGTCATGCTGACGATGGTGGCGGTGTGC
The DNA here is from genome assembly GCA_031551775.1 of Eubacteriales bacterium. Taxonomy (GTDB): domain Bacteria; phylum Bacillota; class Clostridia; order Christensenellales; family Aristaeellaceae; genus Anaerozeibacter. The sequence continues at coordinate 8,102 of JAVBND010000114.1, forward strand.
GTATTCCCGGTCCTGTGGATGTGCATCATCTCGTTTAAGACGGTCGGAGAGAGCATCTCCGGTTTCAATGCGCTTGTCATTGAATCGGCGACACTGGCCAATTATCAGCGCCTGTTCCAGCTGATCCCGCTCTGGACCAACCTGTTCAATTCGATGTTCACCACGGTGATCGGCACGCTGACCACGCTGTTCTTCTGCGCGCTGGCCGGGTTCGGGTTCGCGAAGTACGACTTTCCGGGCCGCACGGCGCTGTTTTACTTTGTCATCGGCACGATGATGGTGACCGCGGAGGTGGGCGCGGTTCCCCTGTTCATCATCATGCGCAAGATGGGCCTGATCAACTCGCTCTGGAGCCTGATCATTCCCAGAATCGCGACGGCCGTGGGCATCTTTTACATGCGCCAGTACATGATGGCGGTACCCGACGAGATCATTGAGGCTGCGCGCATCGACGGCTGCCACGAGTTTGGCATCTTCGCGCGCATTGTGGCGCCGGTCGTGGGGCCCGCCCTGGCTTCCTGGGCGAGTTTGACGGTCATCGCGCGCTGGAACGATTTCTTCTGGCCGCTCCTGTTCCTGCGCAAGACCAGCAAGTATACGCTGATGGTTTCGGTGTCCATGCTGCCCACAAGCGACGGCCTGTCCACGCCCTGGCAGGTGGTGCTGGCCGGGACATCGCTCGTCATCATTCCCAGCATTTTGCTCTACCTCGGCATGCAGGCTTTCCAAAAGGACGGCCTCATGGCCGGCGCGGTGAAAGGTTAGCCGCTATATAAAGGGAGGGGTGCCCGGATGAAGAAATACCTGACGCCGCGCTACGGCGAACTCGCGCCGGAAGTCATGCCCAAGCCCCAGATACCCAGCCTTGCGACGATTACGCCCGAGGTGCGCGTGCGCATGGAGAGCGAACAATTCGCCGATCAGCTGTGCGCATACCGCAACACCAGCGTGTACGGCGCCATCATGCGCCTTCGCGTGACAAAAACCGCGTTCAGGGCGAAGGACGGCCACGCGGTGGCGCTGAACATCTATAATCCCGGGCGTGAAGGCGTGCGGCCCGCGCTGTGCTTCATCCATGGCGGCGGCTTTGTGTTCGCGAGCCCCACCTCCTACGATTGTGTGACCCGCTACATGGCCTACGCCTCCGGGGCGGTGGTGTTCTCGGTGGATTACCGGCTCGCGCCCGAACACAAGTATCCCGCCGCGCAGGAGGATTGCTATGCCGCGCTTCAATGGATCGCCGAGAACTGCGCGCAATACGGCGCGGATCCGGGGAACCTGACGGTTGCGGGGGATAGCGCCGGAGGCAACCTGGCGGCGGCGGTGTGCCTGATGGCCCGGGACCGCAAAGGCCCCGCCATCCGCAGGCAGGTGCTCATCTACCCCGTGCTTCAGCACGGCCAACCGAGGACCGATTCCGAACTTCGCTATGGCAGCGGGTACCACTTGACGCTTGAAGCCAACGATTCGCTGGCACAGTGCGTGTTCTCAAGCCCCCAAGACGCGCTTGAGCCCTACGCTTCTCCGCTGCTCGCGCCCGACCTTTCGGGATTGCCGCAAGCCCTGTTTGTTTCCGCCGAGTGCGATCTATTGCTGGACCAGGGCTTGATGTACGCCGCGCGGCTGGCGGAACTTAAGATCAAGGTGGATTACCGCATCTTCGAGGGCGTGCTGCACGGCTTCATCGGCGAGACATACGGCAAGTCGTTTGAGGCGCTGGACTTCATTTGCGCTTCGGTTCGCGGGGACGGATGACGCCTTGCCTTTTTGAGAGGAACCACAAAGCCCCCCCCCGCTTACTGCGGCCGGGGGGGGCTTTGCCCTCGCGGGACAGCGCCCTGGTCCACACTACCTATGGTAATCCATCACCACGACTTCGGGATGGTTTCCGATGTTCTCGCGCGTCAGCTCCATCTCGTTTTCGCCCAGGTACCTATGCTCAAACGCGTTCGCGAACGCCTTTTCATCGGTCACGTTTTCAAACCGATCGGCGTTTAAATCCTCGGTCATGTAGTGCATCGGCACCGCGATGCGGGGCTTTACGCTTCCGACGACCTTCGCCGCGCCTTCGCAATCGAGCGTGAACCGTCCGCCCACCGGCACCAGCATCAGGTCGATCTCGCCCAGCTTTTCAAGTTGCGCTTCGCTTAGCTGATGACCCAAATCGCCCATGTGCGCAATGCGCAGGCCGTCGATCTCGGTCACATAAATGATGTTGCCGCCCCGCTTCAGGCCCGCTTCATCGTCGTGAAAGCTGCCGATGCCCTCAATCACCAGCCCGCACGCGTGATGCACGCCCGGTTGGTCGATGAGCGTAAAGCCGCCCGGCAAGAGCTCGGTCGCGTGATGATCGGAATGCTTATGGCTTGCGGTCACGACGTCCGCCGTTGCGCCGGGCACCCAGTAACCGGTCTCCCCATCAAAGGGATCGGTCAAGAGCGTGCGCCCGCTGCCCGCTGTAATCAGAAAACAAGAATGTCCCAGCCATTTAATCTTCATATCGTCGTTCCTCCTTCTGGGTCCGCTGGATCCTACAGGCGAGCGCAAGCGCGCCGCCCCCTCCCGAACGCAGGCACAAAGCCGCCGTCCGCCTAAGTTGTTTATCGGGGTCTGTCTTCGCTGCGCCGCCTCTTTCAAGCGCCTTGAGCGACAACGTCAATAGCCTCAGTTCCTCGTCCCGGACGTCCCGCCCCGCCAGCTCGCCCAGTTGTCTGAGCAGGGCGTCGTCCGGGTCATGATATAAAAAGCATCCTTCAAGGGCCGGCAGCAGGCGCCGCGTCAGGTCGATTGTGATCAGCGCGCCGCGCTGTGCCACATAAAAACCCGCCGTTTCAAGCGCCGATCGCGCCTCCGGGCAATTGCTCACGTACAGCGCCCGGCCCCGGTCAGTCTTGAGGCTCGCGCCCTCCGGCAGGCAACCCTCGGCCAGATGGCGCAGTTTATTGGCACGCATATTGCCACACCTTGTAAAGGTTTGCCGCAACGTCAAGCGCCGTCATGCCCATCTCGCCCTTGTCCGCCGCCGCCAATTCGCCCGCGCGCCCGTGAACCACCGCGCCCATCCAGGCGGCGTCCTCCGCGTCATACCCCTGGGCCAGCAGCGCCCCCACGATGCCCGAAAGCACGTCGCCGCTCCCGCCCTTGGCAAGGCCCGAGCAGCCCGCCGTGCGAAGGGTAAGGTCGTCGCCCGCGATGACCGAGGACGCGCCCTTCAAGATCACGGCCCCGCCGAGTTCGCGCAGGGCGCGCGCCGCATCGACCGGCGAATCGATCGCGCGGCCGAGCAGCCGCGCCGCTTCGCCCGGGTGGGGCGTCAGCACGTGGTGCGGCCGGATGAGCGAGCGCAGGGCGCCGTCCATGGCGATCAGGTTCAGCGCGTCGGCGTCGAGCACCGCGGGAAGACCGCTTGCAAGGGCGAGGGATATGATTCCGGGCGGCACTTGCGTCGTCAGGCCGGGTCCGATCACCAGCGCGGTTTTTTTGTGAAGCGCCGTTTGCAGCGCGTCAACCGCGCCGTCTTTTTCTGGCAATGCCACGCACATGGCGCAGGGCGCAAGCCCCTGCGCGATGGGCAGAACCGCTTCGGGGCACATGAGCGTCACAAGCCCCGCCCCGCTTTGAAGCGCCGCCAGCGTCGCCAGCACCGCCGCGCCCGCCATACCCGGGCTTCCCGCTACGATCAGCAGGTGGCCGTAGGTGCCTTTGTGGCTGTTGCGCGCGCGCGGCTTGATGCGCGCCTTGACGTCTTCCATCCCCGCCCACCGAGGCGCGCCCGCCGGAATAAGCGCCTCAGGTATGCCGATGGATTGGGTGTCGAGCGCCCCCGTCAGGTCAAGGCCGTCGTTTAAGAGATGCCCGAGCTTGGCCGTCTCAAAGGTAACGGTGTCGGTCGCGCGTACCGCAAGGCCCAGCGCCTTCCCGGTCCCGCCGCAAAGCCCGGACGCGATGTCGATCGCAAGCACCTTTGCGCCCCGGACGCGGTCTTCCTCCATGCGCTTGGCGATGGCCAGCGCCCCGCCCGACAGAGGCCGTTTGAGCCCGATGCCGTACATGGCGTCCACCCAAACGGCGGGCGTAGGCAGGCGGTCAAGTTCATGAAGAGATGCAAACGCCACGTCCTTTTCCGCCTTGGCGCGGCGGAAGTTGTGAAGCGCATCGCCCTTCAGATCCGCTTCGTCTGCCAGCGAAAGGACAATGGACCTGCCTTCCATCTTGGCGTACAGCCGTGCCGCAGCCAAGCCGTCGCCGCCGTTGCCGCCCGGCCCGCACGCGAAAATCGCGATCCGCCCCGCCTCGGGCGCAAGCGCCTTGACGCGGCGCGCCACCTTGCTTGCCGCGCGCTCCATCAGCTCAATCGAAGGTGTCGCGGAGGAAGCCATGTAGCGTGCCTCGAGTTCCCGCATTTCATCCGGCGACAGCACCCGCCGCATGGCCAGCCCTCCTTTCGCCCACATACATCCATTTTAACAAATTTTCCCGTATTTGTATAGTCTTAGTCAAATGAAAGATTTTAACCCATGTCAAATGAAAGATTTTACCCGTGCGTTTGCCAAATCAATCGATGGCTGGTATAATACACTTCATCGGGCGGGGAGGGAACGGTATGCGCGTGGTGGTAGGGCTTTCAGGGGGCGTCGATTCGGCGGTGGCGGCGTTGCTGCTCAAGGAGCAGGGGCATGAAGTGATCGGCGTTTTCATGAACAATTGGGAGGAAAAGGACGAAGCGGGCGTGTGTACGTCCGAGCGCGACTGGGCCGACGCGCGCCGTGTTGCCGAGATGATCGGCATTCCCTCATACTCGGTCAACTTCGCTTCCGAGTACCGCGAAAGGGTTTTTTCGCATTTTCTGGACGAGTACCGGCGCGGCCGCACGCCCAACCCCGATGTGCTCTGCAACCGTGAGATCAAGTTCGGGTCCCTGCTCGATTTTGCGCTGAAGCTTGGCGCGGACAAGCTGGCGACCGGCCATTACGCGGGCGTGGACGAAGTGGACGGGCGCTTCAGGCTCCTCAAGTCCGGGGATCAAAACAAGGACCAGACGTACTTTCTCTACATGCTCAGCCAGCATCAGCTCTCTCGCGCAATGTTTCCCATCCGGAACATGGAAAAGAGCGAGATCCGAAGGATCGCGCGCGAGCACCGCCTTCCGGTCAGCGAAAAAAAGGATTCGACCGGCGTGTGTTTCATCGGTGAGCGCAACTTCAAGCGTTTTTTGTCCGAGTACCTGCCCGCGCAACCGGGCGATATGGTGACGGAGAACGGCCGTGTGGTCGGCCGCCACGACGGGCTGATGTATTACACGCTCGGCCAGAGGCGTGGCCTCGGCATCGGCGGCGGCGGAGATGGGCGGCGCTGGTTTGTCATCGGGAAGGACCTGGCGAACAACCATCTGTTGGTCGAACAGGGCGAGGATTCGCCGCGCCTGTACACGGACAGCGCCCTGTGCGAGGACGCGACGTGGACGGCAAACGCGCCCCCGGCCCCCGAGGGCGAGCGCTTTCGCTGTCAGGCGCGCCTTCGCCACCGCCAGATCTTGCAAGGCGCGACGGCGAGGATTTCTCAAAACACGTTGTACCTGGATTTCGATGAACCGCAACGCGCGGTCACGCCGGGCCAGGCGGCGGTATTGTACCGGGGCGATGAATGCCTCGGCGGAGGGACAATCAAATGAAAAAAACGGTGACCGTCATGGCTTGGCTGCTCGCGATTTGTCTCATGCCTTTTCATGCGTTTGCGGCAACAGCCCCCGCGGCGGCCGTCACGCGCGCCATCGAGATCATCAGCTATTTTGAATCAAGCGGCGACTACGGCTCGGCGCACAACGACACCAACGGCCTTCCGAGCCTGGGCTTCATCCAGTGGAACGGCAACGAGACCATGGAGCTTTTAAACCGGATCATCGACGAGGATAAGAGCGCCGCGCAAGAAATCCTGGGCGAAGCTTTCTTTGCCAAAGTCTACGGGAAGACCAGTTGGAAGGGCACGATGACCAAGGCGGAGCTGAGCGCGGCGTCAAAGCTGCTTAAGACCGACCGCGGCGTCGCGGTTCAAAATGCGCTTTCGAAGAAATACGTCGCCATGTACATTGAAAAGGGCATGGAACTTGGGATAAGCGACGTAAACGCGCTTTGCTACTACGCGGACATGCGCCATCAGGTGGGCAGCGGCGCAATCGTGAAGTACCAGCAGCTTGCCGCTGAAAAGGCGGGCGGGTATGAAAAGATCGCGCTCAAAGACCTGTACGACGCGGCGCTCAAGTACGCCACCCACACCGCTGCCCGGCGCAAGAAGGCTTATCAGATGCTCCTGGACAAGCCGGTGTCGGGCGAGCCGCAAGACGAACCCATTCAGGTCAAGCCCACCAAGGTATCGCTCGGGTCCGGCGTGCTGACGCTCAAGATGAACGGGACGCTTAAGCTTTCACCGGCGCTGACGCCCGAGAACGCCCGGACCACCTTCATATGGCGTACGACGAGCCGCAAGATTGCGCGCGTGGCGGACGGCGTGATCACGCCGGTCAAGCCCGGAAACGTGACCATCCGCGTGAGAACCGCCAACGGGCTGACCGCCTCCGTCAAGGTCAGGGTGGCGGCGGTCGCGGTCGATTCCATCAAGTTGACCGGCGACGCCGCCATGAAGAAGGGCGACATTCAAACGCTGGCCGTTTCGCTCTTCCCGCAGGACGCCACCGAGCGCGCCGTGCGGTTCAAGTCCTCAAATACCAAGATCGCCGTCGTATCGAAAAAAGGCGCGGTCAAGGCGCTCAGGAAGGGCACGGTCACCATCTACTGCCAATCAAGAGACAAGGGCAAGGCCACGGCCAAATTCCAGATCACCGTGAAATAAAACGCGCTTTTTCCCGCGCAAGCCCGCAAAGTTTCTGTGTAAGTCCCGCAAAGATTGACACTTGTATTCTTCACACGTATCCTGTATACTGTTCATACCTATTGTGAGGGGGATACGTATGTTTGGTTTTAGACCCGATGGGCGCCGCGTACCCGGCGTAGACCCGATTATACAGCTCACGCCCTACATCATGCCCACGCGCGCCGATGCGCAGAATTTCTGCAAGCAATCCCTCGATTATGATACCTTGGTGAAATACATCAAGGAAAAGCGGGCAGACGGGCACAATCTGTCGTTCATGACCATCATCGTGGCGGCGTATGTGCGCACGATGGCGATCTGCCCGGAGCTCAACCGGTTCGTGGTCAACAAACAGATTTACGCGCGCAACCGCGTCAGCGTGTCGTTTGTGGTGCTCAAGAACACCGACAATGGGCGGATCGACGAATCGCTGGCGAAGATCGAGGTCAACGTGACCGATACGATTTTCGACATTGAAAGGAAGATCGAGCGCGCGGTTGAGCACGGGCGCAAGAGCAAGAAGGGCACTTGGACCGATCAGTTCGCGCGGGGCCTCTTGGCGGTTCCGGGCCTTGCGACGGGCGCGGTGGCGCTGGTCAAGCTGCTCGACCGTTACGGGTTGTTGCCGTCCTTTGTGTACGACGCGAGCCCCTTCCACACAAGCCTGTTCATCACCAACATGGCCTCCATCAACATGACCTATATCTACCATCACCTGTACAATTTTGGCACCACCAGCGTGTTTATCGCGCTGGGCAAGATTGAGCGCGCGCTAAAACCGCAGCCGGGCGGCGCGGTGAGTTACAAGAACCAATTGCCCATCGGGGTTGTGACCGACGAGCGGATCATGGGCGGCGCATCCTACGCGCGGGTTTTTGGCGTGATGCTCGGGTTCCTGAACGATCCCGCCCTCCTTGAAACGGTGCCCACGGATGTGAAGTACGAAGCCAAGCTCAGGCTGGCGCGCGAAATCAAGTACGATGAAGGGGAGAAAAGCTCCGCCGCGACCATGTAGCGGCGCGCGAAAACAAAAAGCGGTCCCTGACGGCGCATCCGCGCCGTCAGGGCCCGCGTTTTGTTTA
>JAVBND010000121.1:0-16606 GCA_031551775.1 Eubacteriales bacterium
GTTTTGCCGTTGGCTGTCGAAATGGTAACGATAGACGTGCCCACTTTCAAACCAACGAACTGCACGCAAGTGTCAAGATGGGCGTTAGCGTCCGATGCAAACGACCAAGTCTCACTGGACAAATCCGTCTTGGTCTTGACTACCGTCTTAACAACAGTAGGATCGGCCGCGACTGCGGAAATCACTCGGTCTTCCGCATTCGCAGTACCCGGTTTCGCACCAGCATACACACGATAGGCATAATCAGTTATGGCAGTTTTTGCCGTCGCCTCAATCGTCGTGCTTGTAGCATCCGTCAAGTTCGTCCCGTCCCACGCCTTAACATCAATGCCCGTCACCGGTACAGCAATGCCATAGAACACTTGTGCAGTAACGGGGAACGAATAACCACTGGCACTGGTAGCTATGGTGAACTTCGAAGTCTTCGCCTTCGCCTCAGAACCAGTCTTGAAGGTAGCTTTGAGCGTGCCGTCACTGGCCAAAGTCAACGTGATGCCCGCAACCGTGTCCATACCAGCGCTCGCATCTGTCGCCGTCAACTTGTCCTTGATGGCCAGCCATGCGGCTGTGGAAAGAGCTGAACTGTCATCGTAAATTTTGCCAATAACGGTTTCCGTATACTGCGTATCAGCAGTTAGTGCCAACGGAGTAGACGAATTGACTACAAATGTCAATTCACCCGCCGCTTTTGACACCGGTGCCGCCGACGCGCCCGCTGCGAAGCAGGTCGCGAGGAGCGTCAGCACCAATACCAGGGATAACCACCTTTTGGTCATGGAATACACACCTCCAAAATAATGTAGATACCATAGGTCCGTACCCTATACGGTCGTATTATAGCCCCACGAAATGGAAATGTCAAGAAGTATTTACATTTTTTATCAGCTTTAACCTGCCCTCAAACAAGCATAATACTTGTGGCATATATATAGGTAAGGATTTTTTCCGCGCACTGCTTCCGCCTTTTTAAATCATTACAATTAACGAAATATTTGCGGCATAATCGTAGCAACCGACCGAAGTCTACCCATATATTGTGGATTGGCTGTGAGGCGGACACAAGGGGCGCGGTGCGGCTTGGGTGGTTTCATGGGCGGGCGGGGTGGGGTCGCGTTGGCGGCGCGGCAGCTGCGGGACGGGGCGGAGATGCGGTTGATTCGCGGCTAAACAGACCGAGGTTTGAAATGTGGGTAGGGGGTTTTTAGGGCCACAGACGCTGTGGGGCTGCTCTCTGAGGAACCCCGGCCCTCCGCCGGGGCTGCTCAGAATCGGGTACGCCGCGCCGCCGTGGGCCTGCACTTGCGTTTGGATTCTGGCGGGGGAACGTTTTGGGCGGCGGCGCGGGGTTACGGGGGTACGCTGGGCGCTGCCCAGACCCGCTCAAGGGATTTATCCCTTGAGAATCCCGTCAGCGCTCACGCGCCAGCCCATCAGCAAACCCTGGCAACAACGCCCCCGGCGACCTGCGCGTCGGGGGTGAATCGGATTTTGACCAAGGGAGGGCTTTACCGCCCTCCCGACTCAAAATCCTCTCCCGTCCGATTTCCGCCCGGAAAATCCCGCAGGAATTTCAGGAAATCGGCCCCGTCCCCCACTCATCGAAAAGATTTGGCAAAGCCAAAGATTTTCGATGACGCGTCAGCGCCACAGCACGTAGTCGCGCATTTCCCTTGTAAATCCGGCGCTTTCCAGCGCTTCCCTTGCCTCGTCGGGGTACTGCCTGACCGTCACGCGGTCGCGCTCCGCGTACACCCGGCCCAATTTGAACTGCTTGACAAACGCCGCCAGCGCGCGTTCCATCTCCCCCGCGTCAAACACGCGGAGCGCTTCGCCGCCGCGCTCAAACACCATCGCCGCTTGGCCTCCGGTCAGCGCCACCACGGTCCCCGGCACCAGCATGAACGCGCGGCCTTCCTCATGCTTCAAGTACCGGCCCCACGCCTGATTGGGGTCGGCGGCGTTGATCCAGATCACTTCCCCGCGCGCGTTTGAAAGCGCCGCCGTCACGCGCGCGTAATCCGCCCCGCGCACAAACTGCGCGCCCGAGAGTCCCTTTACAAAGTACCCGCGCCTGACGCGCCCGGTCAGCTCCCACACGCGCAGCGTCTCAAGCGCCTGCGCCCAATTGACGCCGCCCGCCGTCTCCCTGCTGACCAGACCGAACCGGTCAAACGCGCGCTCAAGCGCCGTTTCCATGTCCCCTTCTCCCTCCCCGCGCGCGAGCTCCCACCGGCCCGCGTCCTGCGCGGCCACGCGAAAACGCGCGCGGCGCTTGACGTGGCCCGTCTCCCCGCGCATTAAGTACCGCACCGGCACAAAGCTGTCGGCGCGGACCAGCCCCTTCCCCGTAAGCGACATGAGCACGGGGAGCGCACTCTTGCCCCCGATCACGGCTGTCAACTGATGGGCGAAGCTCGCGCCGCGCGCCTTCAGCGCCCCGGCCACCGTGCTTTCCTCCCCGGTCAGCCCTTCCCCAAGCGCCGGTTCTTTTGTCCAGTCTATGCTTAAGGCGCTTTGAAATGCCAGCCTCGGCTTCTCTGCGCCGATGATCGTCCAGCACCACTGCCCCTTTTGCAAGAGATCGTCGAGCAGCTTGGGGCGGTAAGCGTCCACGCGGCCCGGCAGCAGCACGTCTTCCCACATTGACAGCGGGAAGGGCGCGCCGGAAAGATCTTCAAGCGCGCGGCGAAGCTGCTCCGCGGCCCCGGCTCCTGTCCGGGTGCTGAGCGCGAGCATATGGGCAAACCGCGCGCCGCCCTGGGTGACGGCTTCACGCCGCCTGAGCGCCACGGTCTGGCGCTGGGCCTTCAAATAAACCGCATGATGGTGGTATACTTCGCCGTCCTTTACCGCCGCGCCCGCTTGCGCAAGCGCCGCGAGCGTTTCTCCGGCGCGCTGATCGTCCACCTGATAACGCTCGACAAGCGCGTCCGGCGTGAGCGGCGTGCGGAAAAGCAGGCAGCGCCGGACGACGCGGGACAGCGCTTCGCCATCCCCTTCCTCAAGCGCCGCGCGGTACAGCGCTTCCTGCTCCGCCGCGATCCACAATCCCGGATCGATATAGAGCGCGCGGCCCTCGGCGGCGAGGCTTTGAATCCATTCGGCAGGAGACGCGAGTTCCTCCGAGAGCATGTCCCCGCCTTCCATCAAGGACGCGTGCAGGCGCTCGGCATCGCGCGGGGGGGCCTTGCGCGCGGCGGCGTCTTCAAGCAGCAAAGGGTCAGGCGGTATGGCAATCGCCGCCTTGAGCGCGTCCTCGGATGCCTGAAGGGCGGATTTGGGCATTGGGGAATACTCGTACATCAGCGTGGCCTCGGCCTGACGTCTGAGCGGCAGCGCCATGGGTGACGGGACCGGGCTATCCAGTTCAATGACCGATATCGCGCCCGCGCGGATGTTCAAAAGCACTTCGCGAAGGGCGGCGAGGTCCAGGTAGTCCTCCATACATTCGCGAAGCGTCTCGCGCATGAGCGGGTGCGCAAAATCGTGCGCCGCGCCCTCAAGCGCCTCCGCGCCGCGCAGGCGCTGCACCCACAGCGGCACGCGCGCGCCGCGATTGGCGCCCATCATGAGCGCCCGCGCGGCGTTGTAGCGAAAGCACATGGTGAAAAGCGGCGTCTTGGGCAAAAGCGCGCGGATGATCGCGGGGGCGCGGTCTGGATCGAGCGTCTCAATGAGATTGCGCGGCACTTCCCGCGCGCCCATGAGGTACAACAGCAGCCCGTCGTCGTCCGAATAATGCTTGACGTCAAGGCCGGTGACGCGCTCGGCTTCGTGAACCAGCAACAGTTCAAGCGCCATGTTGACGCGCCGTCCAAAGACCGAATGGACCATTGCCTGATGCTCGCCCGCGTCGTCTGAAAAATGCTCGACGATGATCGTCTGATCGCTTGGCAGGCACCCGGTTGCCTCGATCTGGCGGGCAAGGTGGCGCGCGGCGTTGGCGGCGGCGCTTTCGTCCATATGGAGGGCGGCGAGGCGCGCGGGGAGGCGGCCCAAGGCGAAAGCCTCGTTCACAGAGCGCATCATGCGGCCAAACTCGAGCGCGACATGATACGCGCGGCCGTGGCCGTCGCCCTTCCAAAAGGGCACCTGCGCGCCCTCGGTATTCGCGGATGATACGGTCACGCGGTCGCGCCCGATGCTGATGATCCGCCACGCGAACGCGCCCAGCAGGAATTTGTCGCCGATGCGCGCCTCGAACACGAATTCTTCGTCCAGCTCGCCCAAGCGCGTGCCGTCCTCCATCACGACGGGAAACCAACCTCGGTCTGGAATGGTTCCGCCGGAGGACAGCGCGAGCATGCGGCTGTATCCGTCGCCCGAAACCGTGCCGTGAATGCGGTCGTAAATCAGGCGGGGACGGGCCGGTCGGTCGAGCGCGTGCTCGTAGTCGCCCGCGAGCATCCTGAGCACATTTTCAATGTCCGCGCGGGTGATGTTTCGGAAGGAATGGGCCGAGCGGACGATGGATGTCAGCTCATCGACCGTATAATCGGCTGAAGCGGCCATGGAAACCAGGTGCTGGGAGACGATGTCGAGGCAGTTTTCGCTCGGACTAGCGGGCTCGATCATGCCTTCAAGCGCCGCGGTCGCGGTCAGCGCGCAGGCGGTGAATTCGCCCACCATGCGCGGGAAAATGCGCATTTCGCTGCTTCGCCCCGGCGCGTGGCCCGCGCGGCCCAGGCGCTGAAGCGCGCTTGAGACCGTCAAGGGGCAGCCGATTTGGACGACCTTGTCCACCTCGCCTACGTCTATGCCCAGTTCCATCGAACTTGTCGCGCACAGGAGGCGAAGTTCCCCGTGCTTGAGCGCGCGCTCGGCCAGAAGGCGCTGCTCCTTTGACACGCAGCCGTGGTGCGTCAGCGCGAAGCCCGCCCCGGCAATGGCGTTTACATAGTGGGCCAGCTTCTCCGCCTGCGCGCGGCCTTCGACAAAGGCGATCACCGTGCGCGCGTCCCGGCATTCGTCATGTACCGCGCGGGCCAGTTCCGGCCAGATGGTGTGCTCGGGCAGCACGCGCATGTCGCTCAGCACGCTTTTGACCCGAATGCCCATGCGCTTTGTGCCTTGGGGCGCGATGATCTGGGCCGGAGCATCGCCCGCGAGGAAGCGCGCGGCGCGCTCAAGCGGGCGGATGGTGGCCGAGAGCGCCACGCGCTGCAAAGGCGCTGCGCACAGCGCGTCAAGGCGCGCGAGCGACAGCATGAGGTGCGCGCCGCGCTTTGTGTCAATCAGCGCGTGCAGTTCGTCGATGATGACGGTTTTTGCGGTTTTGAGGAGGCTTTGCCCGCTGCCTGACGTCAGCAGCAGGAACAGCGATTCGGGCGTGGTGATTAAAATGTGCGGCGGATGCTTGATCATTTGGCGGCGCTGGGCTTGATCGGTATCGCCCGTGCGCACCGCCGCGCGAACGCGCGCAAAGGGCACGCCCTCAAGCGGGCGGTTCAGGTTTTCGCGAATGTCGTTGCCAAGCGCCTTGAGCGGGGAAATGTAGAGCACGTAAAGCTGTTCCTCAAGCGCCCCGGCTTCATGAAGCTTTCCCAATTGGTCGAGAAATACGAGGAAGGCCGCGAGCGTCTTGCCGGTGCCGGTGGGGGCGCTTAAGAGCGCGTGTCCGCCCGACGCGATGGCGGGCCACCCCGCAAGCTGGACCGGAGTCGGTTTTCCGACGCACGCCTCGAACCAGCGCGCCGTATTGGGCGAAAATTGCCGGAGTTCTTCTGTCATAGAAAGCCTCACCGTTTTTCTTCGAATCTACCAAATGGCGGGGCGCTTGTCAAGCGGCGCGCCAATAAAAAAGGCCAGCGGAAAATACCGCTTGCCTTAAAGAGACTGAAAACCAAAATCAGAACGCGACTTTGACGACCAACTCCGCAACATTTCCGCGCACGCCGATCACGATGTCGTCCGCGATGTGCGCGAGGATGGACTTCTCAAGGCCGTCCCAGTCGCTCTTGCGCGCATCGGCGGGCGACGCGCCCTCATATGCGCGCATCGACCACGCGTATGCGTAACCCGCCGCCGGTACCGCGCCCATGTTCAAAAATCCCATATCGACGCCGTAGTTCTGATCGGTCACGCTGGCGCTGTCTTCAAGCGCGTTTTCAAGGGCGCTGACGATCTTGCCGAAGATGCCCTTGGATTTCGCATTCTTGCCGAGCGATGAAACCGAGACCAGCTTCTCGCGCTGCTCACGGTCAATCGCGGCCCACTCCTTGAGGTGCAACTGAAAGGACTTGCCTTCGCTTTCCACCCAGAATTCGCTGTCATAGTGCGCGAGCAGGCGCTCGGCCATGCCAAGCATCTCCTCCGCGATCAACCTGAGCTTCATCGCGTCCAGGTGATTGAGTTTGCTGAAAGTGCCGAAAGCCTCGACGGCCTCGAGCACTTCGTCGAATTTCTCCGCGCCAACATCGGTAAATACATCGGAAATCATGATGCTGTTCTCCTACTCTATCGTCAGTATATCGGTAAATCCGGTGATGTCAAACACTTCCTTGACCGCTTCGGACACATGGGTCACGACCATGCGGCCCTGCTTGGCCATGCGCTTTTGCGAAGCCAAAATGGTGCGCAAGCCCGCGCTCGAGATGTAGGCCAGGTTCTTAAAGTCAAGTTCCAGCTCGCCTATGCCGCCCAGGGATTGGTCCAGTTCCTTCTCAAGTTCCGGCGCGGTCATGGTATCAAGCCGCCCGTCTAAGGCCACGGTCAGCTTATTGCCCTGCTTGTCCACGTGAATTGTCATGTGATTCGCCCTCCCTTCTGGTCGTATGACGGATCGGTATCCGGTCCGCAGGCCCTAAGCATTGGCCTGAAGCTGTGCCTCTGCGCTCATCCCTGCCCCGGAAGAAACTCCCCTTCGGCAGGTCGGCGGCCATGGGCGTTGAAGAACCGCGCAATCTCTTCGGCGCGGGACTTGCTGATCCTGCGGCCCTGATAGTAAAACTCGGGGTTCACCCCATCGTCGCGCTGTATCTGTATGCCCGCGTCGTAATACTCGTGTTCCTCGCGTTCGTAGACATAAGGATCGGTCATATCCCGCAACCCCCGTTCGCCGGTCGATTACCTTTTTAGGGCATTATACAACACGCGGCGTAACAGGTGCGTAACTCCGGGCGCAAGGTGACCGGCGTGCGCGACGTATATATCGCGCCCGTTGCGCCTTGACGGTTGATCAATGCTCGCCCAGCCGCTCCGCCCTTTCGCTGAGCCTGAGCGCGGTCTCCTCCGCCCATTCGTATTCGGTCATATAATCGCCGTCGAAGGTCCTGAGCGCTTCTTTGTCGCCGGAAAGGAACCGCCCGTAATCCGATTCGTACATCTGTGCGTTGATCGCGCGCTTGGCATTGTCCGCCGTCAGCAAAAAGTCCACACCCGCTTCCATCAAAAATTCGCGCAGTCGCTTGTACGTCATGCGGTAAAGCGAATTTGTGGCCTCGTCCGAGGGCCTGTCCTCCCACAGACAGGCGATCGCCTGGCCCGGCGTGACGGAACCGCCGTTGCGGTCCACCAGCAACGCCAGCAATTCCTTGATTTTCGCGCCCTTGAAGTGCAGCAGTTCCCCGTCGATGAACACGTCAAAATGCGGCATGGTCTTGATGAAGACGCGCTTTCTGGCAATGGGGCGGATGCGCTTGGCCTTCTCGAGTTGCTCCTTCACCTGGTCCAGGCTGTAGGGCTTCATCAAGTAGCCGATGGCGTCCACCCCAAAGGCGTCCAGCGCATAGTTTGCGTAGGCGGTGAGGAACACCACCTTGACGTTTAAGTCCTTCTCATGAATTTTTTTCGCCAGCTCAATGCCGTTGATCTCGGGCATCTCAATATCCAGAAATGCCACATCGACCGAGCGCCCCTCGACATACGAAAGCGCCTGGAACCCGCTTGAAAAGGTCGCGGAACCGGTCACGTCCGGAATCTTCGCCACGACGGCCTTGAACTTCTGAATCGCCGCCAGCTCATCGTCCACGTACAGAACTTCCATGTCCATCACGCCCCTTCTCAAAAAACGCGTTAAATCTTCCCATAAGTATAGCAAACCGGCGCTCTGTTTGCCAGTCAATTCGCGCCCATTCCTAAATTTTTTTATCATATTGACAAAATTCGACCATCCGCTATACTCGATGGAGTAACGGCGCAAGCAATCAACTTGAGAAGAGGACCGGTGGCACATATGAAAAAGAAACTGAAGGCGCTGGGCGGCGGCCTGAGCATTGCCCTTGCCATTTGCTTTGCGTTTTACATGGGGCTCCTGTTCATTACGGCCAGCCCCGGCCAGACGCCGCCCGCGCTGCCGCTTGGGTTTATCGCCGAGAACCAAGTCAGCGATATGACGCCGGACAACGCCCAACGCATGGTGCTCACCGGTCATTTTGACCGCTCGGTTCCGGAAGGCGAACCCATCCACCTGTATCTGTCCAAGCTCAGCATCCGAATGCTTTTAAACGGACGCGCGTTGTACGCC
Organism: Eubacteriales bacterium; assembly: GCA_031551775.1. Classification (GTDB taxonomy): domain Bacteria; phylum Bacillota; class Clostridia; order Christensenellales; family Aristaeellaceae; genus Anaerozeibacter. The sequence continues at coordinate 8,465 of JAVBND010000121.1, forward strand.
CTGGACGCGGAAGATCACCCGCACATGGTGCGCTCCATCGGCACGCAGTGGGTTTGCTTTGATTCGCCGGGCATAGCCGCGAACGATACGATTGAGATCACGCTTCAAAACGACTATCCCGGAAACAGGGGCATCGCGCATGAAGCGCTTTTAAAAAACCTCTTTACCGGCGACGCCTACGCGCTTATGCAGATGAAAATGCACAACCACTTGCCGCAGATCCTGATCGCGGCGTTCATCATCGTCATCGCAATCATCTTCCTCTCCGCCATCGCGACGCTCAAGCTGATCAAAGCCCCCGTACCCGACGGCTACGCGTCGTGCGGCATGCTGCTTTTGTGCGGCGCCGCGTGCACCTTCATCAATTACCAGTATGTCACCCTCCTGATCCCAAACGCCTTTTGGGTCAACGCGCTCGACAACGTGCTGCAGTTGTTCATCTGCTATTTCCTGCTCAAGTACATGCGCGGCTGCCTTCACGGCGAGCGGCTCAGAAGTCTGGCGACCGTCTTCGTCGATATCTGGATGCTTTTGATGATCGCGCATTTTTTGCTTCAGGGCACGGGCGTGATTGACTCCATTGAGATGCTGGGCTGGCTGCTCCCCGCCTGCGCGGCGCTCATCCTGCTGACCTCCGCGTTCTTGGTTCTGGAGTATAAAAAGCGCACAAGCCCGGGCCTTCGAATCATGCTGTACTCGGGCCTGTTCGTGGCGCTTTGCGCGCTGATTGAAACGGTCAACTACTACGTCACCCATGAATATTGGATCTACCTTTTCCAGTTCAGCCTCTTTCTTTTTTCAATCGTGCAGTTTGCCGCCATGATGCGCTACACCCGCGAAAGCATCAAGCGGGCACAGAGGGCGGAAGCGTTTGAAAACGAACTGATCGCGAGCCGCCTGTCGCTGGCCATCAACCAGGTCCAGCCGCACTTTATCTTCAACGCCCTCAACGCCATCAGCGGCCTGTGCCTGATCAATCCCGCAAAGGCGGACGAGGCCATTATCTCATTTTCCAACTACCTGCGCAGCAACTACGACGCGCTGACCAGCCGCGAGCCGCTTCCCTTTGATGCCGAACTTGAGCATATCCGCCATTACCTGTCGCTTCAGCAATTGCGCTACGGTTCAAAGCTCAAAGTCGCCTGCGAAATCGGCGAATCAAATTTCTTCATCCCCGCGCTGACAATTCAAACGGTGGTGGAAAGCGCGGCGCGCCGCGGACTTTCCACCAACACCGCCGGCTGCCAAGTGCTCATCAAAACCACCCGCCAATTGGACAGCGTACTGATCGAAGTCATCAGCGACAGCCCCTGCCCCGAGATCGACCAGCCGCTCCCGCCGGAGCTGGAGAACGCCAGGACGCGCCTCAAGCTGCTCGCCGGATACGAAATGCGCATTGAGCGAACGGCCGACGGCGGCACCCGCGCGACCATCTTGGCCGGGTATGCCGGGCGCACGGACCCGTTTCCGCGCCCTGATCCGCCGCCAATCTCCCCGTGAAAAGATTCGGCATCCACTTTATAAACGCAAGGATTGATTGATCATGAACCGCCCGTATTTTCCCCATGCGCTGGCGCTCTTGCTCTTTGGATCAAACGGCATTGTCGCCAGCCTCATCGCCCTGAGCAGCTATGAAATTGTGTTCTGGCGCACACTGATCGGAGGAATCTTGCTGACCGCCGTTTTCTTCCTGACAAAGGGGCGCTTTACCGCACACAAAAATCCCAGGCACCTGAGCTTTCTGGCCTTGTCCGGCGCTTCGATGGGTGCGAGCTGGATGCTCCTGTACGAAGCTTACACACAGATCGGCGTGGGCGTGGCGACGCTGGCTTATTATACGGGGCCGGTGATTGTGATGGTGCTTTCCCCCCTTGTCTTTGGCGAAAGGCTGTCATCCGCAAAGGCGCTGGGATTCATGGCGGTCCTGATCGGCATGGCGCTCGTCAACGGGCAGGACGCAATGCGCGGCGGAGTGTCCCAGGGGCTTTTATGCGCCGTCGCGTCCGCCGTCATGTACGCGCTCATGGTCATTTTGAACAAGAAGGCTTCGAGCATCACCGGCCTTGAAAACGCGCTGATCCAGTTGACCGTCAGCTTCCTGACGGTGGCGGTGTTCGTCCTCATCAAGCAGGGTTTTGCCGCATCGGTCCCCGAGGGCAGCATCCTCCCCTTGCTCTTGCTGGGCATCGTCAATACCGGCATTGGCTGCTACCTCTACTTTTCCTCCATTGCCCGCTTGAGCGCGCAGTCGGTGGCAATCCTCGGCTACCTTGAACCGCTGAGCGCATTGGTTTTTTCGGCTCTGTTCCTCAAGGAGTATCTAAGCGGCGCGCAGCTCATCGGCGCGGCGCTGATCCTCGGCGGCGCGGCGTTTGGGGAGTTTTTTAAAAGGCGCAAAACTTGACCATTGTGCGTGAAAAACCGCCCCTGACGAATGAACGGCCTCATTCGCCCGGGCGGTTTTTTGTGTCCCCTATTATTTTATTGCCGGCTCATCCGCCGCCGGCTCATTGTCCGCAATCGCGACGGCGGTAGCCCACATGGCGTCCTTGACCAGCCGCACGTTGATGTCGGGCGGCGCCTCCGCGCTTGCGCGCGCCGTGGGCGGCGCTTCCACCACGTCAAACGGCTCGACCGATATGACCAGGACGTTTTTGTCCACCACCTCATCAAATTCCATGGCGATGGAGTCGATCACAATCGCCAGCGCGTCGCTCGCCTCGGCGCGCCTGCACGAAGCGCACTCGCCGCAGCCCTGGCATGCTTCAGTCGTGACCGCGCGCGCGGTCGATGCCCAGGAGCGCAGCTTGACCGATACCGAGTACATCGCCCGCGCAAGCCCTTCGCCTGAAACCGGGATCAGGCGCCCCTTTGTCGGCATGGCGTAAAGTCCTTCAGCCGCTTGAAAGAGCGCTTGCGCCCAGTCAGAGAGCAGGGTCAACCGGACGCTTTCGTCAAGCAGGCTCGACGATAGCGTCGTCACGCCCTCCTCCTCGATTACGGCCAAAGAAAACGCCTTGGCGCTGCCCATGTTCAGCGTCAGCGCGACCGACTGCGCGCTGTCCCACTTGGCCGCGCGCACGGTCAAATTGATCATTTCCGCAATTTGATTGAGCCAGCGCGCAAGCGGATCCACGGTCGCGCTCGACGCGTCGAGCGCAAGCGAAACCGAAGCGCCGCACGCCGTCACGCCGGGCGAAGCGGCTGATGAAACGCCGACCGCCAGCAGCGCCGCCGCCAATAACCCCACCCACAAAAACCTCAACATACAACGCCCCTCCCTCTGACTTGGAGCTTTATATGCGGGGACAATGCTTCTCATAATCGTTCGACCAGAATATTGCCGGGGGTGAAGGTATGTGACGAATGTGTTGCGCATTAATCCTCAACCCAAGCCGCGCGCAAAAAAACGGGGCGGTTTGGGGCGCATTTCGCGCTTAAAACCGCCCCGCTCCTTACTTCTTTACCGTGACGACGCACCGCGCCATCTCCCCGTTTGACGCAGTCGCCGTGATCGTCGCTTTGCCCTTGGCGACCGCCGTCACGACGCCGGCAGCGTCCACCGTTGCAACCGCTGCGTCGTCGCTCGCCCAAGTCACCGATTGATCCTCAAGCGCCCGGTTCACCGCCACCTTCAGTTGGGCGGTCTTGCCCGCTTTGATCGTCTGTTTCTTGGGCTTGACGGCGATTGCGCCCGTCACCGTGACGGCAACCGCCTTTTGCCTGAGGCTCGCGCTCGCCGCGATCACCTTGCACTGCCCTTCTCCCACCGCCGTGACCAAGCCGTTTTCATCGACCGTCGCAACCGCCGGATTTGTGCTGGTAAAGAATACCGACTGGTCCAGTGCCTTTGCCGGTTTCACCGTCGCCGTCAATTGAGCCGTTTGGGCGGTGCCCACCGTCTCAAGTTTCAGCTTCTTCACGTTCAGGAAAACTGCGGTGGCCAGCTCGCCTTTTTTACACACGCTCAGCTTGATCTCATAGCGGCCTCCGGCCAGGAGGTCGCGGTCTTTAAGCGTCAATGCGGCCTTGGCCTTCGCGTCAACCGTGAATATGATCTTTGTTTCGCCCGTGCCGACCGCCTTGAGTCGGCGGCCCTGCGCGACAATTTTCGCAATTGCGGGATCTTCAGCGGACCATGTGCCGCTGACTCCCTTGAAAATGGGCAAGATCATTTCCTTGCCGCCGACCACCGCCAGCGCCTTGATTCCGATGTCAAGCACTTCCGGGTCGGGTTCGGGTTCGGTCACTTTCACAGCGCATGTCGCGGACCGACCATCAACCGTCCCAGCCGCAACGACCACATCACCCTTTGCCACTGCCGTCACAATGCCCCCTGCGCCGACCGTGGCAACCGATTCATCCGAAGATGACCAAGTGACGCCCTCTTCGCTGGCCGTAAGCGCCGCCGTTTTGCCAACCTTCAGGACCAGCGTTTCCGGCGCAACGGTCAACGGTTCGGCTGGCGCCTTGGTCTTCAGCGTAATATCGTAGGCGCTGCGCGCTTGAAACTCAATGACCTTGTCTGTGATTTTCGTGCCGTTGATCAATTCACAATCAGAAGAAATCTCCCAGGACTCAAAATCTTGGGCTCTAGCCTTTAGGGCAACCTCCTTGCCGTATGTGACATATCTATATTCCAGGCCGGATTTTGGCGTTACGGCGCGGTACGACATGCCGCCATAACTGCTGACCCACTCAATTTCACTCGGGTCATACCCAATTCTCATCTTGAACAACTCGGTAAAGGAAATCTCGGCGGACTTGCTCATTTGGAAGGACCCATTGATCTTCACATCGCCATCCGTATAGAAATACCCGTTGTTGATCAGCGCGCCGTCAACAGTCATCTTCGAATTCTTGATCGCGGAGAACCGACCGGATTCAATGATGAGTTTCCCCTTCACCCCGACGTTGACCCCGGCCCTGTCTTCAACAGAAAAACGGTCGTTCGTGGTCAACGTGAAATTTCCCACGTCAAGCGTCGTACCGCTGGGTATGAACGCGCCGTAATCGCCCGTCTTTCCGCCGAGCGATGCGTCGCTCAGCATGAAAATCGTGCCGCCGCCGCCCGGCTTCACGATTGCGCCGATCAGGCTGTTGAACCAACCCTCCGCCACGTAGTTATGCTTTACATACGCGTTGGCGCCGAGGATTTCCCCTTCGACGATGACCTCCCGCATGTCCACCGCACCGCCCAACCCCAGCACGATTTTCCCGCCCTTTTCAACCTTCAGGATGTAGCTGTCGTTCTCGAGCATATATCCGTCCACATCGAGCGTGACGCCGTTCTTGACCGTCAAGGCCGCCCGCGGTTCAACGTTCATGAGCATCGTCACCCGATCGCCATCGGTTGCCGCCTCAAGCGCATCTTGAAGACGTGCATACGGCGCATCTCCAATTTTCGCCTCATGGGTTGCTTCTGCCACAGCGCCCGGGCAGAGGCAAAGCGCAAGCAGAAAAAGAGCCATGACCACAAAAGACAAATGCGATTTCTTCATCTGTCCCACCTCCATTTTGATGATAGGCTAGTACAAAAGGGGGGCGTCGCACCCGCAATCATACCGGCGCAACAACCCCTCATGAATGATTCCCTTACAGCGCCTTGGTGTCGATCTCGCTTCGCATCTGGCTTAAGATCGCGTCCACTTCCATGACGCCGAGGTCCCCCGCCTTGCGGGAGCGCACGGCCACGTTGCCCATCTCGGCTTCCTTGTCGCCGAGCACCAGCATGTAGTTGATCTTTTGCACCTGCGCCTCGCGGATCTTGAAGCCGATCTTCTCGTTGCGCAGGTCGATCTCAACGCGCATGCCTGCATCCTCCATTTTCTTTTGGAGAGAAAGCGCCGCCTCATCCGCCCGATTGGTGATGGTCATGATGCGCGCTTGAACCGGGCTCAGCCACAGCGGGAACGCGCCCGCAAAGTGCTCGGTCAAGATGCCGATGAAGCGCTCGATGGAGCCGTAGATCGTGCGGTGCAGCATGACCGGGCGGTGCTTCTCGCCGTCCGGCCCGACATAGGTCATGTCGAAACGCTCCGGCATGTTCATGTCGAGCTGGATGGTGCCGCACTGCCATGTGCGCCCGATCGAGTCCTCCAGGTGGTAGTCGATCTTGGGTCCGTAGAACGCGCCGTCGCCCTCGTTGATGGTATACTTGACGCCCATTTCGTCCAGCGCGCCCTTGAGGCCCGCCGTCGCCTTCTCCCACATCTCCTCCGTGCCCATCGAATTCTCGGGACGCGTGGACAGTTCCACGCGGTACTTGAAACCGAACAGGTTGTAGATCATGTCGTCCAGCTTGTGGACGCCGATGACCTCGTCCTTGATCATCTCAGGGGTGATGAACAGGTGCGCGTCGTCCTGGGTAAAGCACCTGACCCGCATAAGTCCGTGCATCGCGCCGGACAGTTCGTGGCGGTGGACGATGCCCAGCTCGCCCATGCGCAGCGGAAGCTCCCTGTAGCTCCAGTTCTTGCGCTTGTAGGTCAGGATTCCGCCCGGGCAGTTCATGGGCTTCAAGCAGTAGGTGGTATCGTCGATCTTGGTGGAGTAGATGTTCTCCTTGTAGTGGTCCCAGTGGCCGGACTCCTCCCACAGGTGCTGATTGAGCATAATGGGCGTGCGGCACTCGACATAGCCGTGCTCCTTGTGCACCTTGCGCCAGTAGCCTTCAAGCTCGTTCCTGAGCACCATACCCTTGGGGAAGAAAAACGGGAAGCCCGGGCCCTCGTCGAAGATCGCGTACAGGTCAAGCTCGCGGCCAAGCCGCCTGTGGTCGCGCTTCTTGGCCTCTTCCAGGCGCGCAAGGTAGTCTTCAAGCGCTTCCTTGTCGAAGAACGCGGTGCCGTAGATGCGCTGGAGCATCTTGTTCTTCTCGTCGCCCCGCCAATAGGCCCCGGCGACCGAGGTCAGCTTGTACGCCTTGACCTTGCCGGTCGAAGGCAGGTGCGGACCCGCGCACAGGTCGGTGAAATCACCCTGCTTGTAAAATGAGATGACCGCGTCCGCGGGCAGGTCGCGTATCAGCTCGACCTTGTAGGGCTGACCCTCTTTTTCCATAAACTCGATGGCCTCTTCACGCTTAAGTTCAAAGCGCTCGAGCCTGTCGTTCTTCTTGATGATCTTGCCCATTTCCTTCTCGACCGCCTGAATGAACTCGGGCGTAAAGGGCTCTTCCACATCAAAGTCGTAGTAGAACCCGTTCTCAATCGACGGGCCGATGGCGAGCTTGGCCTTGGGGTTTAGGCGCAAAACCGCCTGGGCCATGACGTGGCTGGCGGTATGACGAAGCGTCGCCCTCCCGGCTTCATCCTCAAAGGTCAGGATTTCGAGCGCCCCGTCGCCCTCGATCGGGGTGACGAGGGAGATGACCTGCCCGTTGAACCGCGCGGCCAGCGCCTGCTTCTTGAGGTCCTGGGAGAGCTCGCCCGCGATGTCGAGCGCGTTCATGCCGTCCCTGAATTCGCGCACATCGCCCTTGAGTGTCAGCTTCATAAATCGATTCTCCTTCAAGATAAAATGATAAAAAACAGCCCGCCCCTCATGAAGGGACGAGCCTGATGCCCGTGGTTCCACCCAACTGACCGCCAAGCGGCCACTTTTAAGGCTCTATCGCGCCCGCGCGCCGCCGGTCGGGGGCTGGTAACCTGTCCTTTTCCGCAAAGCGCGCTTTCAGCCGCGGCGCGCCATCTCTTTTGCGGTCCACTTAAACAGGCCGTTCCCCGTCATCCCGCCGGATAAATCTACTGGGAGTATAGGCCCGGGCGCAAAAGTTGTCAAGTTAAAATCGCGCCCTACGAAAGCCCGTACCGCGCTTCGATCTCGGCCCAACCGTCCGCGACTTCCTCGGGCGTGAAGTTGGCATCTTCCAGCGCCGCCTCCGAAAACGTCGCCAGCTCGTGGTAGAACCAGGCCGCGACCGGAAGCAGCAGCGCGTTTTCATCGCCTTCCACCTCGTAGAACAGCGCGTCCTCGGCTTCGTTGATCTTGCCTTCGCCGAGCAGCTTTTTAAGCCGCATCCAGAGCAGGCCCTCAGGCGTAAAGTTGCCCTGCTCATCGTCAAGCACCACGGGGTTTGGCTGCTTGTGGAGGAACAGCTCGCCGATCAGGTTGGTCAGGCTTTCGACCTGCCGCAAGAAA
>JAVBND010000076.1:0-7814 GCA_031551775.1 Eubacteriales bacterium
TTTTGAACCAGGGGCGGTTCAAGCACGGCGTCCAGGACAATTGTAACCTTCCCCGATGTATGGGTTTGCTGAAGTCGGGTATCCTGCGCCCAAGCGGGACCGCCGCTAGAAAAAGCCAAGCATACAACAGCCAGAGCAATAAAAACCCACTTTGTCCGTACCATATTGGCATTCTCCCTTCACAAATGTATTTTAAACTTGATGTATCCAGAAGGGGCGGACGCGAAAGCCTTGGATTTCCCATCCGCCCCCAAGATTATGTTCTGCGTTGACACATTACGGGCACCATGTTCCCTTAAGGCAACGCCGCGCAGGTAGCGAACGCGCTGACGGGCTGCTTTTCCACCCAGGCAGCCCTGCAAAAACACTTGAATTAGCGCTGCTAGTCCTGCGGTTTTTGCACGACCACCTGGACGAAAAATCATCCCATCATCACATCCGCTACCTGTGCGGTGTTGCCTTAAATTTTAAGGCGCGGGACGGATTGTCCCGCGTTCTTATATCCTGTGGCATGCCACAAGATGCCCGCCGCCCGAATCCTTGAGTTCGGGGCGCGCCTCGGCGCACCGCGCCCGCGCCTCGGGACAGCGCGTGCGGAAGGGACAGCCGCTGGGCGGGTTGATGGGCGTGGGCACGTCGCCTTTTAGGTGGATGCGCGTGGTTGCCGCCGCTTTATCGGGATTCGGGACCGGCGCCGCCGAGAGCAGCGCGCGCGTATAAGGGTGGAGCATGTTCGAATACAGCTCATGAACGCGGGCGGTCTCGACCAGATGGCCCAGGTACATGACGCCGACCTGATGGGAGATGTGGCGCACCATGCTCAAATCGTGGGACACGAAGAGGTAGGTGAAGGCGAACTTCTGTTGGAGTTCCTCGAGCGTGTTGATGATTTGCGCCTGGATCGATACGTCGAGCGCCGAGATCGGCTCGTCGCACACGATGAACTCCGGGTCGCTCGCCAGCGCCCGCGCGATGCCGATCCGCTGGCGCTGGCCGCCGGAAAACTCGTGCGGATACCTGAGGATATGGTCGCGCTTGAGCCCGACGATCTCGATCAGCTCGCGCATCCTGTCCTGCTTGTCCTTGCCCGACATGTCGCCCCGCTTCCTGAGCGGCTCGGTCACGATGTCCGATACCGTCATGCGCGGGTCAAGCGACGCGTAGGGGTCCTGGAAAATCATCTGAACCTTGCGGCGCACGCCCATGAGCGCCTTGTCATCAAGGTGCGAGATGTCTTGCCCGCCGTAAATCACCTGCCCGCCGGTCGGCTCATAGAGCCGGACGAGGCAACGCCCGACCGTGGTCTTGCCGCAGCCCGATTCGCCGACCAAGCCGAAGGTTTCGCCCCTCAAAATTTTGAGGTCAACCCCGTCAACCGCCTTGAGGATCTTTTTGGCATCGCCGAAGAAGGTCTGCCCGATGGGGAAGTGCATGGAAAGCGCGCGGGTTTCAACCAGCGTATTCACGCGCCTTCACCTCCCCACGTTACCTCGGGCGCACCGGCGTCAAGCAAGAAGCAGCGGACCGAGTGCGTCGGGGACAGCTTGGTTTTCTCGGGCATCCCGCTCACGCAAATGTTCATGGCGTGCTTGCACCGGGGCGCAAACGGACAGCCCGGCGGCGGCGCGATAAGGTCGGGCGGCGTCCCGGGTATGGGCGAGAGGCGGCTCCTTGCCGTGGCGGCGCCCGGGATCGATCCGAGCAGGCCCCAGGTGTAGGGATGCTTCGGCTCTAAGAACAGCTCGCGAACGGTTCCCTCCTCGATGATCTTGCCCGCGTACATGACCAGCACGCGGCTGCACATGCCCGCGATAACGCCCAAATCGTGGGTAATCAGCACGACGGATGTTTTCATCCTGCCCTGCAAGTCGCGCAGCAGGTCGAGAATTTGAGCCTGTATGGTCACGTCGAGCGCCGTGGTCGGCTCGTCCGCGATGACGAGCTTGGGGTTGCACGCAAGCGCCATGGCGATCATCACCCGCTGGCGTTGTCCGCCTGATAGCTCGTGCGGATACTGCTTGAGTCGGCTTTCGGGGTCGGGCATATCGACCAGCCTGAGCAGTTCGAGAGCACGGGCATAAGCCTCTTTCTTGCCCATGTTCTTGTGAATTCGCAGCGGCTCCGCGAGCTGTGCGCCCACGGTGAGCAGCGGGTTGAGACTGGTCATGGGATCCTGAAACACCATGCCGATCCTGTCGCCCTCGATGGCGCGCAGTGCCTGTGAACCCGCCTTGGTAAGGTCGGTTCCGTCAAAGATCATTTTATCGCACTCGACCAGCGCATAACCCGGCAAAAGGCGCAGGATCGACATCATCGTCACCGACTTCCCGCAGCCCGATTCGCCGACGATCCCGACCGTCTCCCCCTCCTCAACCGCAAAATCGATGCCGCGCACCGCTTGCACGCGCCCGACGTGGATATCGAAGGTGGTTCTTAAATTTTGTACTTCAAGCAAGGCCATGAAAGAACCCCCTTCCTATTTTTTCAGCTTCGGGTCGAGCGCGTCGCGCAGGCCGTCGCCGATGAAGTTGAGCGAGAACATGGTCAGGCAGATCGCCAGCACCGGAAAGAACATCTGGTGGGGCGAGGCGGTCATCAGCGGAATGGCGTCGTTGGCGAGCGTCCCCCAACTGGCCTGGGGCGCCTGGATGCCGATGCCGAGGAAGGACAGGAACGCCTCCGAGAAGATGGCCTGCGGGATCAAGAACGCGGTAGACACGATGATCGGGCCCATTGAGTTGGGCAGAAGGTGTCGAATAAGAATGTCCCAGCCGCTGGCCCCCGCGAGGCGTGCCGCGAGCACGTACTCGGAATGTTTGAGCCGCATCACTTCGCCCCGCACCACGCGCGCGGTGCCAATCCAGGAGGTAAAGCACAGCGCGATGATGACCGAGGTGATGTTGCTGCCAAGCGCCAGCATGATCAGCACTACGTACAGCAGTTGCGGAAGGCCGATCAGGATGTCCACGATGCGCATGAGCAGCATGTCGGTTCGCCCGCCCAGAAAGCCCGAAATGCCGCCGTATAAAACGCCGATGAAGAAGTTGATCGCGGCCGCCACCACGCCGATGGTCAGCGAGATGCGCGCGCCGTAGAGGATGCGCACGAAAAGGTCGCGCCCCATAGGGTCGGTGCCGCAGGGGTGGTTCAGCGACGGGGGGGCGTTCATGCTGGCAAAGTCCATGCCGTCGTATGTATAAGGAAGCAGCGGCGGCAAGACGATGGCGGCAAGCGCGATTAAGAGGATTACGATCACACCGGCGACTGCCAGCGGGTCCTTGCGAAAGCGCCTGAAGACGTCCTGCCAGTAGGTGGAGGAGGGGCGGGAAAGCGCCTGATCGCCCACCTCGTTTTTATCGAGGGGCGCATAAGGGTTGAGCACCGGTTTTCTGATCGTCTGCACGGGACGCGCCTCCTCTCTAATCGCTCAATTTCACGCGCGGGTCGATCAGCGCATAGCAGATGTCCACCACCAGGTTGCACACCACGACGAATATGCCAAAGAAGATGGTCAGACCCATGATGACGGTGTAGTCGCGCTCGGAGATCGACTGGACGAAGTTTCTGCCGATGCCAGGCACCGAGAACAGCTTCTCCACCACGAACGAGCCGGTGAGCAGGCCCGCGATCAAGGGCCCCAAGTAGGTGACAACCGGCATGATGGCGTTCTTGAGCGCGTGGCGCGTGATCACCCCGAACTCGCGCACGCCTTTGGCGCGCGCGGTGCGGATGTAGTCCATTTCCATGACCTCAAGCATACTCGAGCGCATCTGGCGCGCGATGTAGGCGATGGGGTTGAAGCACAGACAGGCGACCGGCAAAATGTAGTGTTTCGGGCTGGTCAGGCCAAAGCTCGGCAACCACTTGAGCACGCCCGCGAACAGGTACATGAGCAGGACCGATATCACGAACACCGGCACCGAGATGCCGATCGTGGCAAAAGCCATGCTCGCGTAATCGACGCCGCGCCCGCGGTAGATGGCCGACAAGATCCCAAGCGGTATGCCGATGATGAGCGACAACAGGACCGCCAGAGCGCCCACCTGCGCCGAAACCGGGAAGTGGCCGAGCACGATTTCGTTGACCGTGGTATCGAGTTTTTTATAGGAAATGCCAAGGTCCCCCTTCAGAAGATCCTTCCAGTAGTTTATGTATTGCTCCCATACCGGGCGGTCAAGGCCGTACTTTCTTTCGATGGCCTTGAGCACCTCCGGCGGCGTCTTGCGCTCCTCGGCGGGGCTGAACGGCCCGCCGGGCATGGCGTGCATCAAGGCAAAGGCAACGGTAATGAGCACAATTACGGTGAGGATGCCCGCAAACGTGCGCTTGAGCACGTATTTGAACACCGGCAGCACCCCTTTCAAATGATTGGAAGTTGCGGATTTGCGCGGCAAAAACTGAAACTATCTAACTATTATAAAACGTTTCTCAGTCTTGCGCAAGCTTAATTTTCTCCACATATGTCCGTATACGCAAATGACAGGGGAGGGAGCGTCAGGCAATTTGCACAAAAGCCGAGCTGCAAGATTGACAGGAAAGGGGGCTTGTGCTATGATAACCAAGACCAATTCGGATTTTTCCCCCGCGCGATCATTCATTTTTATTTTTTAAGGAGGGATTCCACATGAAGAGGTTGCTTACCGCGCTGCTGGCCCTGATGCTCGTGCTTGGCTCCGTTTCGGCCCTGGCCATCGAGCCCAATACCATCATCTATCCCATTGAAAAGGACCCGCAGCAAATGGACCCCACGCTCAATTCCTATTCGCTTTCTTCCTACGTCTTGCAGCAGCTCTTCCGCGGCCTCTACAAGCTCAGCGCGGACAGGAGCGAATATATCCCCTGCCTTGCCGAGGGCTATACGCTGGCTGAAGACGGCAAGACCTACACCATTACGCTGAAGAGCGGCCTCAAATGGTCGGACGGCTCGGAACTGACCGCGCGCGATATCGAGTATTCGTGGAAGCGCGTGCTCAATCCCGATGTCGCCTCCAAAGCCGCCAGCGACATGTGGGTGCTCAAGAACGGGCAGGCCTACAACAAGGGCGAAGCGACGGCCGACGACGTGGGCGTGAAGGCGCTTGACGACCTGACGCTTGAAGTCGTGACCGAGAACCTGTGCCCGTGGTTCCTGTCGCTCACCGCAACCACCTCGTTCATGCCGGTCAAGAAGGACGTCGTCGAGCAGACCGAGCCTTGGACCAAGAGCCCGGCGACCTATGTGTGCAACGGCCCGTACATGCCCACCGAGTTCTCCTCGCTTGAGCACGTCAAGATGGTCAAGAACCCCAACTACGTCGATAGCGACCAGGTCTCGATCGAGAACCTGACGTACGTGGTCATTTCCGACTGGAACACCGAACTTACCGCCTACAACAACGGCGATATCAATATCTCCGACAACCTGACGCCCGACTCGGTCGCGCAGTACAAGGATACTCCCGAGTTCAATTCGCTCGGCCGCATCGGCATCCAGTACTGTGACTTCAACTGCGAACTGCCCGAGTTTTCCGATCCCCGCGTGCGCCAGGCATTCTCCATGGCGATCGACCGCCAGGCGATCCTGACCGCGCTTCGCCTTACCTACCAGCCGGTATACGGCTACGTGCCTTACTCGCAGCCCTCGATCACCGATCCCGACAAGAGCTACCGCGAGGTCGCGGGCGATATGTTCAAGGAAGACGTCGAAGCCGCCAAGGCGCTCCTGGCCGAGGCCGGATACCCGAACGGCGAAGGCTTCCCGACCATCAAGATTCTCGGCCAGTCTGACAACGAGCAGAAGATGCTGGTTCAGATCTTGGGCGAGATGTGGAAGACCAACCTCGGCATCAACTACGAGATCACCAACCTTGAGTCCTCGACCTATTGGGACGAGCTCGACCAGGGCAACTTCTCGGTGGACCGCAACGCGTTCACCTGCGACTTCCTCGATCCGGTCGCCAACCTCAAGATCTTCACCACCGGCAGCAACGCCTATGAGAACCGCTGGGACGATCCCGCCTACGACCAGATGATCCTCGACGCCAACGAGATCGCCGATCCCGCCGAGCGCGAAAAGGCGCTGATCGCGGCGGAGCAGTACCTGGTCAGCCAGATGCCCGCCATGCCGGTGTACTCCATGGAGGACACCTTCCTGGTCAAGCCCGGCATCACCGGCATCATCAAGAACGCGATCGGCCACATCAACTTCGAATACGCGAAGTTCGAGTAAGCTAAAATAGCGCCGCTGTTCATGAAAAAGAGGGGGCTGTCCTGAACCGTCAGGACAGCCCCTCCAGCCCATCAACAAAGCGGGCATTTTCCGGAATCGGGAAGTGCCCGTTTTTCTAATAAAGCAAAAGCGGAAGGCCTTGACCAGGCGCTTCATGTTTTGCACAGCGGCGGTCAGGAAGGACTGCTCGTACATATTGCGGATGCCGAGCATACGAGCAAAGCGTAGGCCGTGGTTTTCTTTGGCCTCCGCAAAAGATCGTTCAACCGTTTCCTTGCGCCAAGCGTACAATTTCTTGCCCACAGGCGTCTTGGTGAACGCAATGACCTCGTCCAGCGCATCCTGCCATACATGTCTGGTCACCTGCCTTCTTGTTCCTTTTTCAGAGAAACATTCTTTTCGGCGAGGACAGACTCGACAGGTCTTTGCGTCACTGTAGTATTCCCGGTAGCCTTCCCGGTTTGTGGTCTTCCAGTAAAGCCGCTGCTTTCCCGGACAAATATAGGCGTCAAAGTATCCATCATAAGGAAATCTCCACTTGCCGTAATGGGCTCCCGGAGTCGTATGCCGCCTGTATCCAATCACGCCCTGTATCCCGTTTGTCTCCAGCAGATGTGCTATCCACGCATTATGGTATCCTGCGTCAAACCCCATGTACCGCGGCAGCTTCCCCAACCGTTGTGCAATCTCTTTCAGGATTTGAGGTACCGGAGTGATGTCGTTGATGTTCGCCGGCTCGATATGCACGTTTACGATGACGTTGTGCTTGCTGTCTACTGTGCGGTGCTCGCTGTAGTGGAACCCGTCCGGCTTCCCGTCACGGCTCTGTTGCCCGCTGTCTGGATCGGTCAGGCTCTCCATCTTCTTCTTGGTCCCGCCTCCTGGCGGTGGATCGTCGTCCCGGTCAAACGGCTTCTTGCCCAGTACTTTCCGGTCCAGGTCTATCTGGGCATTTAGCTCGTCCATGTACTCCTTGGGCGTCTCGTCCACTGTCACCAATTGCTTGCGGTGCTTGTTCGCCTTCGCTTTGATGTGCGTCGAATCGTTGTAGAGGATGTTCCCGCCCACTAAGCCCTTGGCGATGCACTGCCTCAGCATCTCGTCGAATATCTTCTCTGCGATCTGAGCTTCTCGGAATCGCCTCACCCGATTGATGCTGATCGTCGCGTGATCCGGCCCTTTCTCAGTTAGCTTCAACCCCAGAAACCATTTGAACGCGATGTTCTCATTCACCTGCTGCGCCAGTTTCACTTCCGACTTGATCCCGTACAGATACCCCAAGAATAGCATCCGAAACAGCAGCTCCGGGTCTACTGCCGGTCGCCCCGTATCTGGCGAGTATAGATCTTTGCACTGGTCGTGTATGAAGCTGAAATCGACTGCCGCTTCGATCTTCCTCAGAAGATGATCCTGCGGCACCAGCTCCTCCAACAGTACGATTTCATATTCCGATTGCTTGCTCGTTGCTTTTTCTCGCAGCATCTCTATCACGTCCTTTTTTCTCTTTATTCGACATCCTCCTCCCTTTTTCCTTTTGGTCTGTTTTGGGCTTCTTTGTTAAATAATAAACCCCCGCCGTTGTGACGAGAGTTTGTTGATGGGCTGA
>JAVBND010000073.1:0-11424 GCA_031551775.1 Eubacteriales bacterium
CTCGGCACCCCGGTGGATCGCGATGAGTGGGCGTTCAGCGCCGACACTGTCAGTGCCGGACACCTGCCGCAGTCCAACGCGATCGAATTCCCCGCCGCCATCCTGCAAGCGCCGTTCTACAGCCTGGAGCAGAGCGCCAGCACCAACTACGGCGGCATCGGCGCGTTCATCGGCCACGAGATCACCCACGCGTTTGATCCCAACGGCGCGCTGTTCGACGAGTATGGCAGCATGGCCAACTGGTGGACCGACGAGGACAAGGCTCAGTTCGACAAGAAGGCGCAGGAAATGGTTCAGTTGTTCGACGGCCTGCCCTACTTGGACACCGCGATCAACGGCGAGTTGACCAAGACCGAGAACATCGCCGACGCGGGCGGGCTGTCCTGTGCGTTGGAAGTGGTCAAATCCCTGCCCGACTGCGATCTGGACGCGTTCTTCACCGGCTGGGCCGTGGCATGGCGAGCGAAATACACGCCTGAGATTGAGAAGCTGATCATTGCCTCCGATCCCCATTCCCCGGACAAGCTGCGCGTCAACAGACAGTTGCCGCTGCTCCAGGAATTCTATGATACCTACGACATCCGGGAAGGCGACGGCATGTACATCGCGCCCGAACAGCGCGTGTCAATCTGGTAAGTTGATCGGACAACCGATCCCCGGGCGCGGGGACGAAGATCATGGAGTTTAGGCGTTTTTTACGGCAATGGAAGAAGCGTTCCGGCAGTCATTTCTCACGTGGTGCTTATCGTGGCATCTGACTGTCCGCCCCCGGCGCACAGGTCGCCGGGGGCGTTGCTAACGGGGATTGTTGATGGGCGCGAGGGCAGTGCCCTCGCCTCACGCGCAACCGGGACCCTTTACCGCACCTCGGGCAGGCTTGCCGCGGCGACCGACTGTCCCACGCGCCGTGTCTTTTCATCCGGCAGCAGCAGCTTTACCGCGCATTCGGGATATTCATCCTTTATAACCCGTTCGGCTTCCTGAACAATCAGGTCCCCGCCCTTGCCGCTCATCACCCGGCCCAGCAGCAAAATGTGCTCCATGTGGTACAGGCTCTCGTACAGCGGCGCCGTATGCCCGAGGTAGCACCCGATGGACCGAAATACCTTCGCGGCGCGCGGGTCGCCATCCGCCATCAGCGCCTGCACGACCTTCAGCTTTTCGGCCGGCGTCGCGTCCTCAAGCTCTATCCCGGCGGCGGGGCACAGCTTGATGACGCCGTCCTGCGAGAAGTATTTCCTGCCGCACCCGATGTCGAGGGACCATTCGTCGGCAAGCGCGTCCGGGTTTGCGTCAACCGGCACAAACGCCAGCTCGCTCAGCCAGCCCGTGATGTTGCCCGCGCCGTCCACGTACCCGCCCGCTTCGCTTGTGCCCATGGCGAGCCCCAGAAGGTTCGTCGCGCCCATACCCATCGAGCCTGCCAGCGCCGACACATCGCCGTCGTTGGCCACGACGATCGGCACGTCGCCGATCTCTTTGGCGGCGCGCAAATAAATGTCCTTGATCTTTTCCTCAAACTGATCCTTAGGCACCTTGAGAAACAGCGATGCGACCATGGTCCGGTTGTTTATGTAGATGCCCGCCGACGACACGCCGATCGCGTCCACGCGCGGCATGTGCCTGGCGGCTTCCTTGAATGCTGAGACGATGCCCTCAAAGTGATATTCCGGGTCCGCCGTGACGGTCGGGTGCCACACGACTTCCTCGCTGAACAGCACTTCCCCATCGACGACGGCTGAAACCTTGCGGTCGCTGCCGCCCGCGTCGAATCCGATCCGGCAGCCTTCAAGGTGGCGGCCTATGGGCTCGGCGGATTCGCTTGGCGCGGGACGTTGCGCATACGTCAGGCCCACAACCTCAAAGGGATGCTCGTAAACATCCGCCATGAACGCGCGGTCGAAGTCTCTTAAGCCGCCCTCGCTGTAGGCGTTGCGGACGAACGCGAACAGGTCATCGTCGCCGCACACGTAAACGCGGTATCCGCCCCTCGTCCACAGGAGCGACTTGAGCAGGCGATCCACATAGTACCGGTCGGCATGGGCCATATCGCTCGTTGAATGGACGCGGGTTTCATAGACCGAAATTTGCCCGCCCGCGCGCTCAACAGCCAAGGCGAACGGTTCTTTGGCCGTCTTCAGGAACGCACGGTTGAAGGCAAAAAGCGGCACAAAGCGATCGTCCAGGTCGGGCGTGTTGCGAAGGCTTACTGGGATGGCGTATTTTTCCATTGGAAATCTTCCTTTCTCGGAGGCGTGGATATCTTATTATACCGTAACCGGCCGACGCAAATCAACACGAACCGTGGACAAATAAAAAAAACCGCGGACAATTAAAAAAAGCGATACGCGCGGTACATGCCCCGCGTATCGCTTCGTTCATTCGTACGTCAGCCAGATGGTGCCGGTTTCAAGCGGGCTGACCCCGGCGCTTGGTTCGTTCGGGGAAAAGATGATGTTGCGCACTTGCGCGACGTGGACGTCTTGCGCGCCGCCTGCGGCGAGCATGCCGGTCATTGCGCCGCCCGCCTTGTCGAGCTTTGCGGATATGTCCTGGTGCGCCGTCAGGTATTCGCTGTGCGCGTGGCCGATTGCGCTCTTGCCCGCGAGGGACTGATCCACCTGCGTGAGCGCCTCTTCCAGCCCTTCGACGACGTGCATTGCGATTTTGCCCTCTGTGTCGAGCGAACCCGGATCGCCCTTTTCCCCCTTCTCGCCGCGCGGAAGCCCGAACCGGTAGACCACCTTGCCGCCGCTTGTTTCAAGCGCTACCGTCGCGTCCTGCCCGCTTGAAAGCGTCTGGGCGACGGCTGTGGGTTGGGCGAGCGCCCCGGCTGCCGCTTCCGCCCGTGCCGCCGCCGCCGCCACCCGTATGTCAAGCCCCAGCAGGTACACCGGTTGTTCTCTTCCAATCACCTCGTCCATCTCAATCGTCTGAGCGATCGTGACGGGAAAGGCGCGGCTCTCCCAGCACCGGTTGATCCCGTTCTCCCTGGATTCGAGCGTAAACTGCGCCATCAGGCCGCTCACGTCTCTTGACGCCACAACCTCCGCGCGCTCAACCGTCCATACGTACCCGCCCAGCGCCGAATCGTAGTCAAGCGCCTTCTTGACGAGCGGCATGCCCGGCGCGCCCAGTTTGACAAATCCCACGGCTGATGGGTCCATTTGACCTTCCGGCGGCAAGAAGAGCACGGTTTCGGCGCAATGATCCCCGCCCACCGCCGCGAGAAACCCGCTTTGCGAGGGAACGCGCGCCTTGTCAAAGAATACCTCGATCATTTTTTACACCTCCTGACCGGAACCCTAACGCGCTGTGCGCGACAAAATGCGCTTTCCACTTGTGCGAACAGTTGTTTTGTGCTATAATTGAGACATTACGAGGAGCAGTGGAGGAGAAACCGATGGCCGATAAAAAGCCGGAAAAAAAGCCGGTGGTGCGCCGCACAGGCGCGGATGAACGCAAGAAGGCGCTGGACATGGCGCTGGGGAAGATTGAAAAAGACTTTGGCAAGGGTTCGGTCATGAAGCTGGGCGACGCGTCCGCCCGCATGCAGGTGGATGTAATCCCGACCGGCTGCCTGCACCTGGACTTTGCGCTGGGCGTGGGCGGTCTTCCGCGCGGGCGCATCATCGAAGTGTACGGGCCCGAATCCTCCGGCAAGACCACCTTGGCGCTGCACGTGATCGCCGAATGCCAGAAGATGGGCGGCACGGCGGCCTTTATCGATGCCGAACACGCGCTCGACCCGGTCTACGCGAGAAAACTTGGCGTCAACATTGACGAGCTGTACGTCTCTCAGCCCGACAACGGCGAGCAGGCGCTCGACATCACCGAAGCCCTGGTGCGCTCGGGCGCGATTGACCTGGTCGTGATCGACTCGGTCGCGGCGCTGGTGCCCAAGTCCGAAATCGACGGCGACATGGGAGAGAGCCATGTGGGCCTTCAGGCGCGGCTCATGTCACAGGCGCTGCGCAAGCTCGCGGGCGTGATCGCCAAGACCAACGCCATGGCGCTCTTCATCAACCAGCTCCGAGATAAAATCGGCATCTCATACGGCAGCCCCGAAACCACGACAGGCGGCAAGGCGCTCAAGTTCTACGCGTCTGTGCGCATCGATGTCAGGCGCGGCGAGGCCATCAAGAACGGCTCGGACGTCATCGGCTACCGCACCAAGCTTAAGGTGGTCAAGAACAAGGTCGCGCCGCCGTTCAAGATGGCGACGGTTGACATGCTCTTTGGCGAAGGCTTATCCAGGACCAGCGCCCTGCTCGATCTCGCGCTTGAGCGGGAAATCATTTCCAAGAGCGGCGCATGGTATTCCTACGGCGATCAGCGCATCGGCCAGGGCCGCGAAGCCGCGCGCAAGTTCGTGCTCGAGCATTCAGACATCTGCGAGACGATCGAGGCGCAGATCCGCGACGAGTTTGCGGCGGGCCGGATCCAGATCCAGCACGAAGAAGGCGACGCGGACGACGCCGATGGCGAAGGCGAAGCGCCGGACGAAGAATAATCCTTTCAACGCAGGAATCAAGGGGGGACATCTACATGGATATCGCACGGTACTTGGACCACGCGGTGCTCGGTCCGGCCATGACCGGGGACGAGGCGCGCGAGGCCATCCTTCAGGGCGTCAGGTTGGGCGTCTATTCGGTCTGTGTGCGCGGATCGGACATTGCGCTTGCGCTTGAACTGACCCGAGGCACGGATACGCTGGTCAGCTGCGTGCTCGACTTTCCCTACGGCTATTCGGGCGCTGAGGTTAAGCGCGCGGCAGCCATCGAGTACACGCGCCTGGGCGTTCATGAGATCGACATGGTGATGAACTACGGCCTGGCGCTTGGCGGCGCGTGGGACCGGGTGGAGGAAGAGATTCGCGGCGTGGTGGAAGAGGCCCACAAGAAGGGCGTACTGGTCAAGGTCATCTTTGAAACCAGCCAGTGGCCGAACGATAAAATCAAGGACGGCGTCGAAGTATGCGTTCGCGCGGGCGCCGATTTCGTCAAGACCTCCACCGGCTTCAATGGATCGGGCGCGACCGCCGAAGCGGTTAAGGCCATGATCGATGCCGCGAAGGGCCGCATCAAGGTCAAGCCGTCCGGCGGCATCCGCGATTATCAGGCCGCCAAGATGTACGTCGATATGGGCGCTGACCGCCTGGGCGTCGGCGCCTCCGGCTCAAAGGTCATCTGCGAGGGCGCGGGGGTATCAAAGGAGGCCTATTAAATTTCGTTCAATAAAACAGCCTTGCTCGACTGAGCGGGGCTGTTTTCAAATGCCGCCGTATAATGGCAGGTACCTCGGGTAAACACCATCTAAATCGCCGCGTCGATGTAGTTGTAAAGCGTGTACTTCGATATGCCGAAGTACTTGCTCACCTTGTCGCCCGATTTTGTGATCAGGAAGGCGCCGGTGGAGTTCAGGAACTGAATGGCTCGGATTTTGTCTTCCTTGGTCATGAGCGCGACCGGCTTGCCCACGAGAGACACCGACTGCTCGATCAATTCGTCCAGCAGGTCGTTCACATTTTGAACGATCTTTTCCGGCTCGTTCTTTTCACTCTGGTCGGGTGTGACGAGCGGCTTGATCGCGCCCTCGAGCGCGAGCAGGTTCGTGATGTCGTAATTGATGGCGAAGATGCCCGCCACTTCGCCGCCCTCGCCGCGAATGTAGATCGTGCTCGATTTTAAAATCCGCCCGTCGCGCGTGCGCGTCAAGTAGTTCAGGTGGTCGCTCAGTTCGCCCGCGTCCGACCGAAGCGCCGCCAACACCGCGCGCGAAGGCCCGTCGCCCAGCGCGCGCTGGGTTACGTGGCTGTTCTCGATCGCGACGATCGTATGCTCTTGATCGAGCGCGTCCAGTTCGTGCACCACCACTTCGCAGTTTTCGCCGAACTGCGCCGCGATGCCCTTCGCCAGCCGCTTTAAAAAGGATAGCTGCGTCTCGTTCATCCCGTCTCCACCTTTCAACACGCTAGGGCGTGTTGGCACGACCGCTCAACGCCCATCTTCCATCGTCTTTTTGCGTCTGACCGCGTTGCTTCCCCTTGAAATACCGCCCGTATTCCTTCGGGAAAGCGCCTTGTCAGGCACAAAAATCCGACGGAATCCGGGCATTTCGGATCGTGTCAACACGCCCTAGTATAACGCATATGTTCCCGCAATACAATCCCTAAAATCTAAATAT
This sequence comes from Eubacteriales bacterium, assembly GCA_031551775.1. Taxonomy (GTDB): domain Bacteria; phylum Bacillota; class Clostridia; order Christensenellales; family Aristaeellaceae; genus Anaerozeibacter. Next base: position 6,187 of record JAVBND010000073.1, read on the forward strand.
TTTTTAGCTTAGAAAAATATTTGTTGACAAGCGAAAAAAACCTGTTATAATGGGCGCTAAGAGCACTTGACGCGCAGGAGGAAAGAGCATTGGAGAAGATCAAATGGGTCAAAAACCGGATGCCCAAGACCGGGGATGAGCATCTTAAAGTGATGGCGCCAACCGAGATTGAGAAGGCGCGCCATTTCCACCGGAGCTTTGCACAGTATTCCGTGACGCCGCTTGCGGGGTTGAGCGGCATGGCAAGGGAACTGGGACTCAAGGGCCTCTTCGTCAAGGACGAGTCCTACCGCTTTGGCCTGAACGCCTTCAAGGTGCTCGGCGGCTCGTTCGCCATGGCGCGCTACATCGCCCGCGAGCTCAAGAAGGACGTGTCCGAGGTCGATTACGATTACCTGACCAGCCAGAAGCTGAAGGACGAGTTCGGCCAGGCCACCTTCTTTACCGCCACCGACGGCAACCATGGCCGTGGCGTCGCATGGGCGGCGAACCGCTTGGGTCAAAAGGCGGTTGTGCACATGCCCAAGGGCAGCGTTCAGATCCGCTACGACAACATCGCCAAGGAAGGCGCTTTGGTGACCATCGAGGAGGTCAACTACGACGAGTGCGTGCGCATGGCCGCCCGGGAAGCCGAGCAAACGCCGCGCGGCGTGGTGGTGCAGGACACCGCGTGGGACGGCTACGAGGAGATTCCCGCGTGGATCATGCAGGGCTACGGCACCATGGCGATGGAAGCCGCCGAGCAGCTCAAGGAGGCGGGCGTAGAGCGCCCCACCCACGTGTTCGTGCAGGCGGGCGTCGGCTCGCTCGCGGGCGCGGTGATCGGTTTTTTTGCAAACCTTTTCCCGGAAAATCCCCCCACCATGGTCGTGATGGAAGCCGAAGCCGCCGACTGCCTGTACCAGGGCGCCAAAGCCGCCGACGGAAAGATCCGCTTCGTGACGGGCGACCTTCAAACCATCATGGCGGGCCTCGCGTGCGGCGAGCCCAACACCATCTCGTGGGACATTTTGGTCAATCACGCGTCCTTCTTCGTCTCCTGCCCCGATTGGGTATCGGCCAAGGGCATGCGCATGCTGGCCGCTCCCGTCAAGGGCGATCCCCAGGTCGTCTCGGGCGAATCGGGCGCGGTGGGCATGGGCCTCATCGCGGCGCTCATGGTGGGAGATGCGTACAAGGACCTGCGCGAGGCGATGGGCCTTGATGCAGATTCCAAGGTGCTCATGTTCTCAACCGAAGGCGATACCGATCCGGAAAACTACAAGAAGGTCGTCTGGGACGGCGCGCATCCAAGCGTTTAATGGTTCAAAGAATGATCATGAGATAAAGGCGAAAGGGGTTCACCATCATGGACTTTCAGGCAATTAAGGCGGCATCCGAGCTCTACAAAGGCGCAATGACCAAGTTCCTGCGCGATCTGGTCAAGATTCCCGGCGAGAGCTGCGGGGAAAAAGGCGTCGTTCACCGCATCGCCGAAGAGATGAGGGCGCTCGGGTTCGACAAGGTAGAGATCGACCCGATGGGCAATGTCCTCGGCTACATGGGAAGCGGAAAGACCCTGATCGCCTATGACGCGCACATCGACACCGTCGGCATCGGCAACCGTGAGAACTGGACGTTTGATCCCTACGAAGGCTACGAGACCGAAGAGGAAATCGGCGGGCGCGGCATGTCCGACCAACTGGGCGGCATCGTTTCGGGCGTGTACGGCGCGAAGATCATGAAGGACCTGAACCTCTTAAGCGACAAGTACACCGTACTCGTGACCGGCACCGTGCAGGAGGAAGACTGCGACGGCCTGTGCTGGCAGTACATCATCAACGAGGACAAAGTAAAGCCCGATTTTGTCGTCATCACCGAGCCCACCGACGGCGGCATCTATCGCGGCCAGCGCGGCAGAATGGAGATCCGCGTGGACGTGAAGGGCGTTTCCTGCCACGGCAGCGCCCCCGAGCGCGGAGACAACGCGATCTACAAGATGGCCGACATCCTTCAAAACGTGCGCGCGCTCAACGAGAACGGAGCCAGCGGCCAAGACGAGATCAAGGGCCTCGTCAAGATGCTCGATGCGAAGTACAACCCAGAGTGGAAGGAAGCGGCCTTCCTCGGCCGTGGCACCATCACCGCCTCGCAAATTTTCTTCACTTCTCCGTCGCGCTGCGCCGTGGCCGATTCCTGCAGCGTGTCGCTCGACCGCCGCATGACCGCCGGCGAAACCTGGGAAAGCTGCCTTGAGGAAATCCGCCAGCTGCCCGCCGTACGCAAGTACGCAAACGACGTTACGGTTTCCATGTACGATTACGACAGCGCCTCCTGGACCGGGCTTACCTACCCCATCGAGTGCTACTTCCCCACATGGGTCATCCCGGAAGACCACGCGATCACAAAGGCCATGGAAGAGGCGCACAGGGGCCTCTACGGCGATGTGCGCCAGGGCGCGGAGGAAACCCGCGCAATGCGTGGGGCGCGCCCGCTGACCGACAAGTGGACCTTCTCCACCAACGGCGTTTCGATCATGGGCCGAAACGGGATCCCGTCAATTGGCTTTGGCCCCGGCGCCGAGGCGCAGGCGCACGCGCCCAACGAGAAGACATGGAAGCAGGACCTCGTCCGGTGCGCGGCCATCTATGCGGCGCTTCCGACCCTCTATTGCAAATAGTTGATTGAAGATAAAGGAGAACATCACCATGAGCAAGCTGAACAAGTACCTCAAGACCCTGAAGAACCTCGATACGAAGGACATGTTTGATGGCGACTTTTTTCTGACGTGGGAAAAGAGCGACGATGAAATCGAAGCGGTGTTCACCGTGGCGAACGCCCTGCGCGACCTGCGCGAACGAAACATCTCGACCAAGGTATTCGACAGCGGCCTGGGCGTTTCGCTCTTCCGCGACAACTCCACCCGCACGCGCTTCTCGTTCGCCTCGGCGTGCAACCTCTTGGGCCTGACGGTTGCGGACCTTGACGAAGGCAAGAGCCAAATTGCCCACGGCGAAACCGTGCGCGAGACCGCCAACATGATCTCCTTCATGGCCGATGTCATCGGCATCCGCGACGACATGTACATCGGCAAGGGCAACGCCTACATGCACGAAGTGGTGGACGCGGTAAAGCAGGGCAACGCGGATGGCGTGCTCGAGCAGAAGCCGACCCTGGTCAACCTCCAGTGCGACATCGACCACCCCACCCAGGCGATGGCGGACGCGCTGCACCTGATCGAGCACTTTGGCGGGGTGGAGAACCTCAAGGGCAAGAAGATCGCCATGTCCTGGGCGTATTCCCCCTCCTACGGAAAGCCCCTGTCGGTGCCCCAGGGCATCATCGGCCTCATGACCCGCTTTGGCATGGAAGTGGTGCTTGCGCATCCCGAAGGATACGAAGTCATGCCCGAGGTGGAGGAAGTGGCCAAGAAAAACGCCGCGAAGTCCGGCGGCAGCTTTGCGCGCACGAACGACATGGCCGAAGCATTCAAGGACGCCGACATCGTCTACCCCAAGAGCTGGGCGCCCTTCGCCGCGATGGAAAAGCGCACGGAGCTCTACGGAAACGGCGATTCCGACGGCATCAAGGCGCTGGAGAAGGAACTGCTCAAGACAAACGCGGAGCACAAGGACTGGGAATGCACCGAGGAACTGATGAAGAAAACCAAGAACGGCGAAGCGCTGTACCTGCACTGCCTGCCCGCCGACATCACTGGAGTCTCCTGCAAGGAGGGCGAAGTGGAAGCCAGCGTGTTTGACCGCTACCGCACCCCCCTTTACAAGGAAGCCTCGTTCAAGCCCTACATCATCGCGGCCATGATCTTCCTGGCCAAGATCAAGGACCCGGCGGCAAAGCTCGAAGAGCTTGAAAAGGCAGCCGAAAAGCGCTTAAACAGCTGACGCTGTCACCGGAAAGATTTGGCCTCTTGCCAAATCTTTCCGGTGAATTGGGAACGGAGCCGATTTCCTGTCGCCCTGTGGGGCTCCCGGGCGGAAATCGGACGGGAAAGGATTTTGAGTCGGAGGGGCGGTAAAGCCCCTCCTTGGTCAAAATCCTATTCACCCCCGACGCACTGGTCGCCAGGGGCGTTGTTCCGGGGGGGTTAGTGACGAAGGGGGCGGGGAATAGCCCCCTTTCTGAATAGGAGAAGGCATATGGGCAAGAAAATCGTCATCGCGCTGGGCGGCAACGCCCTGGGCAACAACCTGCCCGAGCAAATGATCGCGGTGAAGCAAACGGCCAAGGCCATTGCGGGATTGATCGAGGAAGGCCACCAAGTCATCATCTCGCACGGCAACGGCCCGCAGGTGGGCATGATTCAGAACGCCATGGCGGAGTTCAGCCGCGCGCACGGCGAACCGCTGGCGCCGCTGTCGGTGTGCGTGGCCATGAGCCAGGGCTACATCGGCTACGACCTGCAAAACGCGCTGAGAGAAGAACTTCTCAACCGCGGCATCGCAAGGCCGGTATCGACTGTGCTGACCCAGGTGCGCGTGGACCCGGATGACCCGGCGTTTGAAAAACCCACCAAGCCCATCGGCGCGTTTTTGACCAAGGAGGAGGCCGACCGTCTGGCCCGCGAGAAGGGGTTCACCATGGTCGAGGACGCCGGGCGCGGATACCGTCGCGTGGTCGCTTCCCCGAGGCCGGTTGAAATCGTCGAGATCGATACTGTTAAGGACCTCTTAAACGCGGGCCAGGTGGTCATCGCCGCAGGCGGCGGCGGCATCCCGGTCATCGCCCAGGGCAACCACCTAAAGGGCGTGGGTGCGGTGATCGACAAGGACTTCGCGTCCTGCTGCATGGCCCAGATGCTGGACGCGGACTGCCTGATCATCCTGACGGCGGTCGAGAAGGTAGCCATCAACTTCGCAAAGCCCGAGCAGCGGTGGCTGAGCGAAATTACGCCCGACCAGGCGAGACAGTACATCGCCGAGGGCCATTTCGCCCCCGGGTCCATGCTGCCCAAGGTGGAAGCTGCGGTCAAGTTTGCCGAAAGCGGCGAAGGGCGCTACGCGCTGATCACGCTGCTTGAAAAGGCGGCGGACGGCATCGCGGGCAGGACCGGGACCATCATCAGGCAGGTGTAATCAAAAAGCGGCGGGAGGGGCGCAACCCTGCCCGCCGCTTTCTCTATGCCTTCGCGGCGCGCGTTACCGCCTTGCCGCGTCGCTTGGATTTTTTTACCCTCTTCGTGGGCTTCAGGTTCGCGACCACCGCGCCCGATACCGCGCCCAGCGCCGCGCCCATCAAAAA
>JAVBND010000045.1:0-11147 GCA_031551775.1 Eubacteriales bacterium
TCATAATAATCGTTCCAGCCGCCACGGAACCCGTAAAAGTATTGAAACCCGCGCTTGTTGGGATGATACGCCGGGTCGATTGCGCCCAGGTGCCACTTGCCGATCAGCGCGGTCGTGTATCCGTTTTGAAGAAATACGTCGGCGATGGTGGTTTCCGTGGTCTTGAGCCGGTCAAGGCCGCGCACTTCCAGTGTGTCGATAACGCCGGTACGCTGCGGATAGCGACCGGTCATGATGGCCGCGCGCGCGGGCGCGCAGACCGGAGACGCGCTGTAGCATTCGCCAAGCGTCACGCCCTCCCGAACCATCCGGTCAAGCGCAGGGGTTGAAGGCCCCTCGCGGTTGAAGGCCGAAAAATCGCCGTAACCCATGTCGTCAGCCAGGATGTAAATCACATTGGGTTTCTTTTCCATAGATAACGCTCCTTGCCAAGACAGCAGCCGCGGGCGCAAGCCCGCGGCTGCTTGCCGGATTGGTTTTTATCCCTGCGGATTGATGATCGCCTGCATCTCGTCGCTGCCCACGTTTTCGGGGGTTACGAGCGCGACGCCGGTGTCGTAAATCTTTTCAAGCGACTCGCCGTTGTAAGCGGCCAGCGCCTTCTCTACCGCCATGTAGCCCATGTTGAACGGCACTTGGGTCACAATGGCATCGGTGGTGCCATCGCTCAGATAGCCCGCGGTCTGCATGGTCGCGTCAAAGCCCACGTGCACGATTTTGTCGGCCATGCCCTTTTCCTGGAGCACCGTCGCAAGCGCGATGGTGGTGGTCTCGTTGTTGGTGAAGAAACCCGCGATATCCGGGTTGGCCGTGATGATGTCCGAGCCTGCCGCCAGCGCCTTGGTCATGTCGCCTTCGGTATACTGGATGGTGATCAGTTCCATCTCAGGGAAGTTCTCCTTGATGTAGCTGGCCGCGCCATCGCTGCGGTCACGGTTGTTCTTGACCGATTCAACCGCGCCAATGATCGCGAACTTGCCCTTTCCGCCGAGCGCTTCGCCAAGCGCTTTGCCCGCCATCTCGCCTGCCGCCCAGTTGTCGGTGGCGACGTGGGTGAGCGGAATGTCGCTTTCGAGCTTGGAGTTGAACGTAATGACCTTGATGCCCTTGGCAGCGGCGCTCTCGATCACCGGGACATTGCCCACGCTGTCAAGCGGCGCGATGGCGATAACATCCGCTTCCTTGATGATCGCGTTTTCGACCAGCATTACCTGGCCCTCAAGGTCGGTCTCCGAATCGGGGCCTTCAAAGGTGATGCGCACGCCCAGGTCTTGGGCCGCTTTTTGCGCGCCCGCTTCGACCGCTTTCCAGAAGTCGCCGATGAACGCCTTGGGGAACATGGCGATGTAGATCTCATCGCTCGCGGCCGCCGCGCCGATCGCGGGCATAACCGCCAGCATCAGCGCCAATACCAACAGGACAAATTTCTTCATGGGGAACCCTCCATTTCATTATTTATGATCAGGCCGTTGGCCCAAGCATCAAGTGGGAACCGGGGCGCGTTGACTAATCTTTTTCCGCCGTGCGCATTTTATCGATCCAGACCGCCAGCACCATGACCACGCCGATTGCAAAGGTTTGCCAGTTTTGCGACACGTTCATAAGGTTGAGGCCGTTGATCAGGACGCCCAGGATAAACGCGCCCAGAATTGAACCCGCGATCGAGCCATGCCCGCCGCGCATCGACGCGCCGCCGATGACTGCGGAGGCGACCGCGTTGGCCTCGTAGCCAATGGCGATGTTGGGCTGTCCGCTGGTGACGCGGCTGGCCATGATGATGCCCGCCACTGCCGCCATGGCGCCGGAAAACATATACGCGAAAATGCGCACCTTGCTCACGCTAATGCCCGACAGCCGCGCCGCTTCTTCGTTGGACCCCACGGCAAATACGTTGCGACCGATCACAGTCTTCCTGAGCAGGAACGCCGCAAGCACGGCCAGCACCAGCGTATACAGAACCGGCAGCGGCACCACGTCAAACAGCCGGTACTGTGCAAGCATCTTAAAAGAAGGCATGTTTTGAATGTAAACGGGCTTCGAATCGGTCATGATGTAAGCCAGGCCGCGCAGCGCCATCTGCGCGCCCAGCGTCGCTATGAAGGGCGGCAATTTCATCTTGGCCACCATGACGCCGTTCACCGAACCGACCAGCGCGCCGACGATCAACGTGATGATGATCGCAAGCGCGATGGGCATGCCCGACGAAATCAGCAGCGCCACGGTCACGCCGGTAAAGGCGATGTTGGAACCGATCGACAGATCGACCGCGCCCGACACGATCACGTAGGTCATGCCATACGCCGTAATCGCTGTAATCGCTGTTTGCAGCGCGATGGTCATCAGGTTGTCAATTTTAAGAAAATACGGGCTGCACAGGCTGAACACCAGCACCATGACCGCAAGCGCAGCCGACACGGACACCATTTGCATGGTCTCGTTGCTCAAAACCTTGCGCTTTTTTACCTGATCGTTCATTTCGCACCCTCCATCTTGTCACCAGCCAGGTTGCTCGCCATTTTAAGGATGAGCTCCTGCGTCGCTTCGCTCGCGTCGATCTCGCCCGCCACTTTCCCCTCGCACATGACCAGAATTCGGTCGCTCATGCCGAGGATTTCGCTCATCTCCGAGGAAATCATGATGACCGCCGCGCCCGCTTCGGCCATTCGATTGATGATCGAAAAGATTTCAAACTTCGCGCCTACGTCGATGCCGCGCGTCGGTTCGTCAAACAGCACCACCTTGTTGTCAAGGCACAGCCAGCGCCCGACCAGTACCTTTTGCTGGTTGCCGCCGGAAAGAAACTTGACCTTTTGACGGCCGGACGGCGTCTTAATCTGAAGCTGCTTGATCTGCTTGCGCGTCACATCCGCGCACAGCGCGTTTCGCACCACACCGCGCCTCGCGCACCTGTTAAGGCTGGCCGAAAGGATGTTGTCGTCAACCGACAGGCCGAGCATCAGCCCGTCCTTTCGCCGGTCTTCGGGCAGGTAGGCGATGTTGTGGCGGATGGCTTCAAGCGGCGACTTGACGCTGATGCGCTTGCCGCTTAAGTACAGTTCGCCTTGCCGGATGCGGTCCGCGCCAAAAATCGCGCGCGCGAACTCGGTTCGCCCGGCGCCCATCATGCCCGCCATACCCAGCACCTCGCCGCTCCTCACCGAAAGCGAAGCGTTTTTGAGCTTGCGGTTGCAAAAACCGCGCGCTTCCAGTACGACGTCTCCGATGTGCGCGTTCCTGGTTGGGTACTGCTCGGTGATGCTCCGCCCGACCATCAGCGTGATCAACTCGGGGATCGTTATGTTCGCCCAGTCGTGGGTAGCGATGTACTTGCCGTCGCGCAGCACGGTCACGCGGTCAACGATCTGATCGAATTCCTCGAGGCGGTGCGAGATGTAGATGATCGCGACGCCGCTTGCGCGCAGATCCCGCAGAATCTCAAAGAGCCTTTGCACCTCGCTGTCCGCAAGCGCGCTGGTCGGTTCGTCGAGAATCAGTATGTCCGCCTTGACCGAGAGCGCTTTGGCGATCTCGACCATCTGCCGCTCGGCAACGCTGAGCGTCTTGACGCGCCGCGTCGGCTCAAAGTCAAGCTTGAGCGACGTGAGCAGGTCGCGCGTTTGCTTGATCATCCGCTTATCGTCAATCAACAGTTTTCGCTTTCGCGGTTCGCGCGACACGAAGATGTTCTCAGCCACCGTCAGATCGGGGATCAGGTTAAGCTCCTGATAAATCATGCTGATGCCGCATTCCTGCGCGTGCCTTGTATTCTGCGCGCGAAAAGGCTGGCCCTTGTAGACGATCTCGCCCTCATCCTCACGGTAGATGCCCATCAGCACCTTCATGAGCGTGCTCTTGCCCGCGCCGTTTTCACCGATCAGCGCATGCACTTCGCCGCGCCGGATGGAAAAATCCACGCCCGAGAGCGCCCGCACTCCGGGAAACCCCTTCACGATCCCCGTCATGGTCAAAATATCATCCATAGCCTCACTCCCCGATATGTCGAATGATCCGGCTGTCGGTCAGGGTCTTTTGCGCCGGTTGGTAGGTGTCAAGCACATAGGCGAGGCGCGCCCTCGCCTCGCAAAGCGCCGCGCGTTGACCGGGGTCTTGCGAAACATCGATCAACTCGTTTGGATCGCTTACAAGGTCATACAATTCCTCGTGGCACTGCCCGGGCGCGTCGTAGCCCAAGTACTTGATGTATTTGTGTTCGCGCGTCTCGATCATCTGCCATGCGGTCGTTCGCCCCTTGCCGCGAATGGCTTGGTACTCGTCCTTGGTGTAACGGCAGAAAACGCCTTCACGCTCCTCGGTAAAATCGCTCTCGCTGAACACCCAAGTCCGCCCCGCGCCTTCGCCGTCCCGCGCGATGGGCAAAAGCGATGTGCAGGGAATGCGGTTGTTGTAGGCCGGCCAAGGCCTTGAAAGCGCTGTCGCCGGATCGAGTCCCGCGTAGTCCAGTATGGTCGCGGTCACGTCGGTCAACTCGGCAAGCGCGCCTTGCGCGCCCAATTCCCGCGCGCCGGGAACCGAAATCGCCAGCGGCACGCGCGTGGCCTGTTTCCATGGCACGCCTTTTTGAATGAGCCTGTGATCGCCCAGCATGTCGCCATGGTCGCTCGCCAGCACGATCAAGGTATCCTCCATCATGCCGCGCTCGCTGAGCGTTTCAAACAACATCCCGATCTGATCGTCGATCAACTTGATCATCGCCTTAGCCGCGCGCCGCTCTTTGTAGAGGGCTTCTTTTTCTTCGACGCTTAGCGCCTGCCCTTTCTCCAAGACAAAATCATCCACCCGCTCGGTTTCAAACATGTCAAGGTAGCGTTTGGGCGGATCATAGGGCTTGTGCGGCCCGCAGAAGGATACGAAAAGATAGAACGGCACATCCGCCGGATGCGAAAGCAAAAGATCATTCGCCACGCGGCCCGTGACCACGTCCACATAATCCGCCTCATTATACGGAAAGGGACGGCACTCATCGTAATTGTGATCGGCGGTATCCCCGTTGCCGCCGCCGCTCTCGGTTACAAAGTCGCGGTACCCCGCGAGCAATCCTTTGCCGGAAAGATACTCGCAATAATGGTCGTAGTTCTGAATCAACTGCTGCTTGCCCGCGGTCTCCCACACCACGTCGAAGCCGTACTTTTTCATACGCTCGGTGTTTTGCAAAAAATCCCAGCCCTCGCCGCGCCCGGCTCCCCATGGCCAGGTTTGGCAAACGTGGAACTTGCCCACGCCATAGGTCGCATATCCGTTTCGCTTGAGCGCCTGCGGCATGGTCGGGATCTGGTAATCGAGGTCGCCGGACATGGTCACCATGCCGACCTGCCGACTGTAGCGCCCGGTCAGCAGCGAACACCTTGCGGGCGTGCAAATGGGGTTTCCGGTCACGCAGTCAAAGTAACTGCCGCGCGCGATGAAGTCCATATTGGGCGTGTCGTATCCGCCCGCAAAGCCGGTCTGATCGGCGCGCTGCTGGTCAGTCATGATGAAAAGAATATTCTTCACACGCATTTCCTCCGAAAACTCACGTTGCAACTGAATTGTTCCTTCGTTTTTTAGCAACTTGACATATTGCTCTATACGCAATATTATAATCAAAGAAAGCGCCCCGGACAATGGGGCGCTCATTATGTTTGGAGGGTTTTGACACGGTCTTTTCGCGCGCAATTTCACCTTCTTAGCCAGGACGCCATGTTGCGCACCAACTTTTGCATCTCGGGATGGCTGTATGTGGCCGCCGTATGGCCGGGAGCGATGTACCCGGTCTTGCCCATTCCGATCTGCATAGCCCAAGCGGCGGGGATCGTTTGACCGCCCGCGTTGAGCATCAGAAGATCCCGTCGTGGCGATTTATCGTCAAAGACAAAGTGATACGCCTCATCCTCCACTTCAAACGCGTTGATCCCGACCAGGACCGGGTGCGGCGGATTGTGCGGCGCGTAGTTGAGCATGCGCTTTGGCGGATGGTAGTCAAAGCGCGCGCCCACCAAGTATCGCGCGCCCTCCCGCTGGGCAATGGACGGGTAATGAAGCGTGAGCAGCGCGCCGCCGCCCTCAACGTAGGCAATAAGCGCCGCTTCCATTTGGGGATGCGCCAGGCACAATTCAGGCCATTTGTCCACATACATGACAATGAGGCTATACCTTGCCAACTGCGCAAGGCCCATATCTTCGTAGTTTTCCTGAGCCGCCAATTCGTCAAGGCCATCAAGCGATCGAAACACCTGCCCCTGAACCTCCCGCGAAGGGTGCCAGACGGCGCGGTCGTGATCGCCCATAAAAAGAATCGCCACGCTATCCCTCCCAAACGCTCAAGTTGTTTGACTCAAGCACCGCGCGGTCGATGGGCGCCGAATCGCGCACCGCGATTTGCTGGGTCAGCATCACGTTGTCCTGAGGCCCTTCGCGCTTGAGTTGGCGGATAAGCAAATCAAAGCAGGCAACGCCCAGCCGCGAAGGATCCTGCGCCACGGTCGTGATCGAAGGAATCGAATACTGGGCGATGGAGATGTTGTCAAAGCCGACGATTGCGATATCTTCCGGCACGCGCAGGCCGTGACGAAGCGAAGCGCTGATCGCGCCCTGCGCCACCATGTCATTGCTCGTCAGCACCACCTGGGGGCGCCGCGCCGGGTCGGTTTCCTCAATCAATTGACCAAACCGTTCGTAGGCGCGGCCCATTTTGGCGAAGTTCAGCACAGGGTCAAGCACCACCGTGCGATCCGATTCAGGGATGCCCAGGTCGTCGAGGCCTTGCATGAAGCCGCCAAACCGGCGGCTCAGGTTTTCTTGCCAGTCAACTTTTTCACCGAAATAACCAAAGCGGCGGTAGCCGCTTTGACCGAGCGCAAGGGTCAGGCTGCGCACCGTATCGAAGTTGTTGAACTCGACGCACGGAAATCCTTCGAGGTAACGGTCGCCCAGAACGACCGGAACGCCTGAAGCGAGCGCCATGCGAATCGCCGATTCATCCTTTGCGCCTCCAATAAAGATCAGCCCGTCCACGCGACGCTCAACCAGCGCCGTCACGCTCTTCTTTAAGATGTTGTGGTCAAAGTGCAAATCGCACGTCAGCACGACCAATCCCTGCTTTTGCGCGCACTCAAGCACCGCCGCGGCCGATTGCGCGTAATACTCGCTTGAGATATCCTGAAGAATAACGCCGATGATCTGCGAGCTTTGGGTACGAAGAGAACGCGCGTTTGCGTTTCGCCGGTAGTCAAGCGCGCGGATCGCTTCAAAGATGCGCTCCTGTGTCTCCTGCGAGATGGGGGCGGTTGAGTTTAGAACGTGGGACACCGTAGCGGGCGATACGCCGGCATGGCGCGCAACGTCATAAATGGTGGTGCGCTTTTTTTCAGCGCCGGGAGAATTGCGTTTGCTCATGCGCGTACCCTTTCATGCCCAAGCCCGTACCGCGCCGCGCCGATTCCATCATCAGAAAGTGCGCCTGGCCCTCAGGCGACGTTCCGGGCGCTTCAAAGCGTGGCGAACCCGCGCAGCCCTGCACCAGCCCACGCGCGTCCACGCGCCGGGTCACGCCGCTGCGCGCGGCTTCCGCGCGGTCAAGATAGCTTGGGCCAAGATACCCCCATGATACCATTTTATAGATGGAGTACGCAACCATTTCGGTAATTTCACTTTCGACAAAGCTCGTGGGATCGTCGAGCACATCATGAAACAGCCCGTCTTCGCGTTGGTAGGACAGCACGGCATCTAAGAGATGGAGGTATTGCGCCGCCGCTTCCTTGTCACGCGCGTCACCCGCCTGTTTGAGGGCGATGGCCATGCGCATCAGGCCCACCAGCGCCCAACCGTTGCCCACGCCCCAGCAGCAGGCTCTGGAAAACGCGCCCCTTGCCTCGTCCCACTTGTGGCGGTAGAGCCCGAGTTCCCCGTCGTACAGCCGCGCCTTGATGGCATGGAGCATTTTAAACGCATCTTCCACATGCCCCGCCGCCGCCAGCACATGCGGACCCATGCCCAGGCTGTCGGCCCAGATCTCGCTGACCCCGCGCAGCTGATAGCGCGCGCCGTCCATGGTTGACGGAGCATCGCGAAGCAGGTAATCGACGCCGCGCCGCGCCGCGCCCGGGAAAGTCTCGTCCCCGAGCAACCGCCCCGCCGCGAGCACCGGCTCCACGCAAACGGCGGGATCGACCAGCGCTGGCGTGCCTTCCACGTCACAGAGCCGCCCATCGTCGTTTTGGCGAACCACGCAATCGCGCGCCATCAGGATGAGCGACAATTCATCGCCCATCTCAAGCATCGCCTGCGCGGCCAGCCCCTGCTCCCAGCACTGGCGCGCCATGCACAGGAGGGCTTGCCGGACGCTCATTTCAACCGGGTTCATGCCTTCAGCCCGCCGCCGCGCAGCGAGTCTACGAATACCGCGAAGATCAGCACGCCGCCCTTGATCACCTGTTGCCAGTAAGCCTGAACGTTAAGCAGTGTCATGCCGTTGAGGAGCACGGCCAGGATCAAAATGCCAAAAAGCGTGCCGGTCACCTTGCCCTTGCCGCCCGCGAGCGCGATGCCGCCAAGAATGACCGCCGCGATGCCGTCCATGTCGTTGCCGGTGCCGTGCTTGGGCATGGCCGCCGCCGTCTGCGATACGGTGATGATGCCGCCGATCGCCGCGGTGATGGCCGCGATGACGTGGGAGATGAAACGCACCTTGGCGGTATTGATGCCGGCGAGCTGCGCGACGCGGGGATTTCCGCCCACCGCGAAGACCGTGCGGCCGTAGGTCGTATACTTGAGAATGTACCAGATGACGAGGTAGGTCAGCAGCATAATGATGAGGCAGAAGGGAATGCCGAGAATTTTTCCGCTGCCGATGAAGGTGTACACCGGGTCGTTGATGCGGATATAGCGCCCGTCGGTCAGGAGGAACGCGCCGCCGCGGAAGATGAACTGCATACCCATGGTGGCGATGATGGGGTTGACGCGCATCTTGGTGATGATGAAGGCGTTGATCGTGCCGCCCATAGCGCCGACCACGATGACGATCGCCATGGTCAGGTACGGGTTCATCCCCAGCTCATACAGAATGCCCATGATCATGCCGCAGAAGGCCGACAGGGCGTACTGCGAAACATCCAGCCCCCCAAGCAGCATCGCGACCGTGAGTCCGGCGGCCATGGTGCCCATGATGGAGGCGTAGGTGCCGATGTTCATGAGGTTTGAACTGGTGAAGAAGTAAGGTGAAGAAAAGCCAAAGACGAGCACCAGCACAGCAAGCGCGATCACGGTGGAGATGTCGCTGCGCATGATCTTGCCAAGGACTCCAAGGCCCGCGGCGCGCTTCGTATCCTGCATGGTATTATCCCCCTATCGCGTATTTGAGCAGGTTTTCCTGCGTAAACTCGGACGCATCCACTTCGGCGGTCACGCGGCCTTCGTGAATGACAAATATGCGGTCGGCCATCGACATGATTTCAGGCAGCTCCGAGGAAATCATCAAAACCGCCTGGCGGCTCTTGCACAGGTCGTTGATGAGGTTGTAAATCTCCACCTTTGCGCCCACGTCGATCCCGCGCGTAGGTTCATTCAGGATCATCAGGCGCGGATCGGTGTAGAGCGCCTTGGCCACGACCACCTTTTGCTGATTGCCGCCGGAAAGGCTGTCGGCCTCCGTCATGATGCCGGGCGTCTTGATGCCGAGCTTCTTCACCCACCCGCGCGCCACCTCGGCCTCGCGTTTCAGGTCAAAGATCCCCTTGCTCGACACCTTTTCAAGGCTCGCGATGGTGATGTTGTCCTTGACCGGGGCGATGGCATTGATGCCGTCGCTCTTGCGCTCGGCGGGGATGTAGGCAATGCCGCGCTTGAGCGCATCGACGGGACGCCTCGGCGCGTAATCTTGGCCGCCCATCGCCATGGTCCCTGACGCGTAAGGCGTAAGCCCCACAATTGAACTCGCAATCGCGGTGCGGCCCGCGCCCATGAGGCCGAAAAGTCCCACCACTTCGCCTTCACGCACGTTAAAAGAGATGTCCTTTAGAAAATCGGTCGTAAGCCCGCTAACCGAAAAGACCACCTCACCCAAGGGCACATCGCGCGTCGGGAACATGTCGGTGATCTCGCGCCCAACCATGTAGGATACCAAGCGGTCGGCATCGGTTTCGCGGGTAGCGACCTCGGCGACCTTCTTGCCGTCGCGCATCACCATTACGCGGTCGGCGACTTCAAAGATTTCGTTTAAGCGGTGCGATATGTAAATGACCGAGACGCCTCTTTCTTTCATGCCCGCGATAAGCCGGAAAAGCTGCCGGGTTTCCACATCATTGAGCGCGCTGGTCGGCTCGTCCATGACCAATATCTTGACGTCGCGCGTAAACGCGCGCGCGATTTCCACCAACTGCTTCTCAGCCATCGACAGCTCGCCGACCGGAAGCCAGGGTTCGCGGTGCTCAAGGCCAAACTGGGCCATCACGCCCCGCGCCTGAGCGTATAGCGCCTTGTAATCAACTTTCTTGAGCGCGCCTGCGGTTGGGATGCGCCCGATGAAAAGGTTCTCCGCGATGGTCATGTCGTTTAGATAGCTCAGTTCCTGATACACAATGCCGATGCCCCGCTCAATGGCCTCACGCGTATTGTAACCCGAAAAGCGCTTGCCATCTATTTCAATCGCCCCGCTATCCGCCGAGTACGCGCCCGATAAAATCTTCATGAGCGTGGACTTGCCCGCGCCGTTCTCCCCGATCAGCGCGAGAACTTCACCCTTTTCAAGGGTGAGATCCACGTGATCGACCGCGACGATGCCCGGGAACGCCTTGTAAATGTCCTTCATTGAAAGAATGCTCATGGCGTTTGATCACCCGCCTTCCGTTTTGGGTACAGAAAGGTCCTGCGCTTGGGTCGAAGAAAGCCGCGCGGGCGCGAACCCGCGCGGCTTAGATCATCAACAAACCCCGGTAACAACGCCCTCGCGGGCGTGCACCGCGAGGGTGAATGGGATTTTGACAAAGGGCGAGCTTGCCCGCCCGGCTCAAAATCCCTGCCCGCCGCTTTCTCTATGCCTTCGCGGCGCGCGTTACCGCCTTGCCGCGTCGCTTGGATTTTTTTACCCTCTTCGTGGGCTTCAGGTTCGCGACCACCGCGCCCGATACCGCGCCCAGCGCCGCGCCCATCAAAAA
>JAVBND010000037.1:0-12116 GCA_031551775.1 Eubacteriales bacterium
ACATGCCGTCTACGGCGGCAAACTGCCCCGTGAGGCTGATGCGCTCTCGCACCTTTTCGGGCTCGCGCCGCACATCGAAGCCGCTCACGCCGGCATTGCCGCCGTCAGGCGAGCAGCGTGGACAGGATCCGGATGACCGTCGTCTTGCCCGCGCCGTTTGAACCCAACAGCGCGAAGATCTCGCCGCGCCGCACGGATAGATCCACGCCTTTGAGAACCTCTGTCTTCCCGAAGGATTATTGAAGCCCCTCCGTCACAATCGCGTATTCACTCATTTGGGCTGATCCCGCTTTCCAAACCGCTCCTTGATATCGCGGTTGAGCGCTTCGCGCCAATCGCTCGTGTATGTCTTGGCGTTCTTAAGCAGCTCGTCTGAGAACGCGCCCACATCCTCTCCCGTGACGTCCAGCACTTCCCGCCCAGCCGCTGCGCCCTGTTCAAACAGCTCAATCAGATCGTAGTGAATCCTGAGCATATCATAGCCGCTGCCTGCGGCGTAGTTCCACATGTATTTTTGAATTTTTTCGTAGACGAACCGGTAGTCCGCCGGCAGCTTCCCCACCCGGGCCATCATCTCCCGATACTCCTTCTTGTCCCCCGCCAGCTTTTTCAAAATATCCAGCATCACGCACGACTCCCCTTCAACCCGTTAATTTTCTCAGACACAAACGCCCACTTGATCCAGAACCGGCTAAGTTCCTCTTGCCCCGCACGGTTGAGCGCGTAGAACTTGCGCGGCGGCCCCATGTCCGACGGTTTTTTTTCGATGTCCACCAGAGCGTTCTTCTCAAGCCTCACCAAAATGGTGTAAACCGTGCCATCCACCACATCCGCAAAGCCAAGGGCGTTCAACCTGCGCGTGATCTCGTAGCCGTAGGTCTTTTCGCGCCCGATGATCTCCAGCACGCAGCCCTCCAGCACGCCTTTGAGCATTTCAGTCAGATTCTCCATTTCCACCACTTCCCCCACTATTCCGTATAACCGGTATCAAGTAATACTTACTTCCGCTACATAGTAACACGAAATAGCGTGCATGTCAATGGGCAAATTTTTTCGCTGCGAATCTGCCAACAAAAAAGGACGGTTGTTCGCGTCAATAATTGCACAATCGTTCCTTTGCATGCACGATAATTCCTTGTCGCAAGCGATCTTCTATGCTATACTGAAGACAAGCATAGGGAGGGTGGATATGGCGGGAACGGCGGTAAACATTGTCCGGCTAAACGCGCTTTTGGAAGAATTCCGGCTGCTCACGAACGTGCGGATATCCTTTTGGAATGCCGCCGGGCAGCGCTGCGCGTCGAGCGGACCGGATGAGGATTCACCGTTCTGTTCCTGCCTCCGGCGCATCCCCTCGCTCGACGCGGCTTGCCGCGCATCCGATGCCGAAGGCATCCGCATGGCGCGGGAAACCAATGCGCTATACGTCTTCACCTGCCACGCCGGGCTTCAGGAATACGTGTATCCGGTGATGGAGTCGGGGCGTTTGATCGGCTTTTTTATGATCGGGCAGGTATACATGCCCGAGGTGTACGGCGATATCGTCGGCGAACGGCAAGCGCAATGGGAAAAAGACGGGCTCACCAAAGACGCGCTGCGCGCCTTGCTTAAGCGCCTTCCGGTGATGACGCACGAGAAAATGATGGCCGCCGCCCACATGCTCGAAGCGCTGGCGGGCTATGTCTACATCAAGGGGCTGGTGCGCGCGCATGAGCCGCCGCTGGTCGAAAAACTGGGCACGTACATTGAGGATAACATTTCAGGCAAGCTGACGCTCGACGGGATTGCTGCGGCGCTGAGCGTCTCGCGCTCGACCCTGTGCCATACGGTCCGGGATGAACGGGGTCTGTCGGTGATCGAATGGATCAACCGGCGACGGGTGGAACTGGTCAGGCGGCGTCTGGACGAAGGGGTTTCACTTGGCAAAGCTGCAAAAGACGCCGGTTTTTCCTCCGCAAGTTACTGTGCGCGCGTCTTTAAGCAAGTGCTGGGCCATGCGCCCGCAAGCATTTCAGATCAGAAGGAGTGACGGATTTTGAAGGCAGTCGTCGTATACGCGCCGAACCACTACGAGGTGACCGAGCTTCCGATTCCCGAACCGCCGCTGGGTTGGGCGCGCGTGAAGGTTACCGCTTGCGCGTTTTGCGCAACCGATCTTGAAATTCTCTCCGGCGCCATCCCCGCGCGCTATCCCATTACGCCCGGGCACGAGTGGTCCGGTGTGGTGGAGTGCGTAAACGGACCTGATCAATCCTTCGTAGGCAAGCGCGTGGCGGGCAGCAACGACGTGTGCTGCCTGACGTGCGAAGCCTGCCGCAGCGGCCTGTGGCGCAATTGCCCGGACTTTGGCGAGATTGGATTTAAACACAACGGCGCTTTTGCCGAGTACATGCTCGCGCCCATCTATGCCCTGCGCCGCCTCCCGGACGGCGTATCCGATGTGCAGGCGGCGCTGCTCGAGCCGTTGGGCGTGGCGCTGGGGACGCTTGACAAGGTGCGCGCGACACTCGGCGACAGCCTCCTGATCCTGGGCGCCGGTTCGATCGGCCTCAACATGCTCGCCGTGGCGCGCGCTGCGGGACTTCTAAACATCACCGTTGTGGAACGCAGCGGCGGAAGGCTGCCCATCGCCAAAGAAATGGGCGCGGATCACGTGCTGGCCTCGTCCCAATGCGACCTGAAGGACGCGCTTGATAAAATTTATCCCAAGGGACCGGACATCACGGTTGATTGCACGGGCAGCGAAGACTGCCTGCGCTTGGCGCTGTCCATCGCGCCCAAACTCGGCCGCGTCGCACTTGCGGGATATGGCCGGGGGCGCGACATGCGCGTACACATCGACGACATTCACATCAAAGATTTGACGGTCGTTGGCGCCGGCAACAACTGGAACGAGGTGGACCGGGCCATTCGCCTGACGGACGGCAGGCGCATCGACACGAGCGGCCTCGCCACAAGTTTTCACAAGCTCGATGATTTTTTAGCCGTTGCCGAGATGGCCAGCGCCCGCCCCGCCGGGTTCGTCAAGGCCGTATTTGAACTATGAAAAGCAAGGCGCGCGTGCTGGGCATCGATCTTGGCACTTCGGCCATCAAGCTGTTCGCGACGGGCGACGCGCCCATCGAGGTGCGCGCCGCCTACGACGGACAGGACATCGCCCAAACGCTTCGGCGCGCGCTGTCCGAATTATTTCTATCAGTCCCTTCCGAATCCATCGAATCGCTCGGCTTTTCAGGGCAGACCGGCACGTACCATGTGATCGACGAAGGGCGCGTCGCGTCGAGCATCCGGTGGCACGAGGCCGGTCGCGAGGCCGCGCTCGAACGCGCGCTTGCGCTGCTGCCGGAAAGCGACTTCATCGCGCTGACCGGCATGCGCCACCCGCGCCTTGCCTCCTATCCCCTGCCCACGATCCTGTACCTATGCGAAAAGAACCGGCTGGGGCAGCACCTCATGCAGCCAAAGGACTATGTAATCTGGCATCTCAGCGGCGCCTTCGTGAGCGACGCCGGTTCCTGGCGCGGCCTGGTCAATCCATTGACGGCCGACTTTGACCCAAAGCTCCTCGCGCTTGCCGGAATCTCCCGCGCACAGTTGCCGACAATTGCCCCCGCCACCCGTGTAAGCCGGGAGGGCGCGCGCGTTTTTGGCCTTCGCGAGGGAACGCCCATCGCAGTGGGTTTCAACGACTTTTACGCCGCGCTCTACGGCGCATTCGTCGAAAAACCGGGCGATTGTTTTGACATCACCGGCACCAGCGAGCACTTCGGCGTGGTAGCGGACGCGCTCGGAGAGGCGCGGATGACCGAGAGTCCCTACCTCAACGGCACCTATGTGCGCTACGGCGTTACGGCTTCAAGCGGCGTCTCGCTCAATTGGTGCAGGCAGACATTCGGTGAAATCCCGCTTGAGCCGGTCTGCGGCGCGCCCCTGTTCCTGCCCTATCTGCGCGGCGAGCGCCAGCCCGACTGCGACGCTTCGGCGCGCGGGATGTTTGTGGGCCTGGGCGAGCACACCGACAACCGCGCGCTTTGCTATAGCGTGGCCGAGGGCGTGGCGCTGTCCATCTACCGGCTGTATGAGGCGCTTGGCTTTCCGCCGGTGGGCAAGGTGCTTGCCACAGGCGGCGGTACCGCGCCTAGCCTCATCAACCGCATGAAGGCCAGCCTGATCGGCGCGCCGCTCGTGGTGCTTAAACCCGACTGCGGCTCGGCACTGGGCGCGGTGCGCGCGGCGGGCGGGCACTTCGCGCTGGAACGCCAGGTCTTTGAACCCGAGCCATGGCTCGGGGATTATCTTTTCGAGCGATACCGAATCTACCGGAAGATGTACGCGGCTTGGCGGGAGATGACGGATGGGGCGGATGCCGGGCGGCTGTTTGGAAAGGATGATGGAACATGGCTGAAGCATTGATCTTTGGCGCGGGAAAAATCGCGCGCGGGTTTTTGGGGCAAATCCTGTTTAACGCCCATGTGTCTACCGCTTTTGTCGATGCAAACGAGGACCTGGTGCGCCTTTTGAATCAGCGCGGCAGTTATACCGTGAACGTGCTGGGCGCGCCGGAACTGAACAGCCGCGTAACCGGCTACCGGGCGCTTTACTTGACGGACGATCACGGCATCGCCGAAGAAGCGCGGGACGCGAAGGTGATCTTTACCGCCATGGGCGGAAAAAACCTGGCCGCCGCCGCGCCTGTCATTGCCCGAGCGCTTCTTCGCGCGATCCATCCCGTCAACGTGATCACCTGTGAAAATTGGAAGAAACCCGCCGAAATCCTGAAAGACGCCGTCAGCGCGCTGTATCCCGAGGTCCGGGCGGGCTTTGCCGAATCGGTGGTCATGCGCTCCGCCATAGAGCCGACCGCCGCGGAATTGGCGCGCGACCCGCTGACGGTCAACGTGCAAAATTTCTGGCGCCTGCCGCTTGACGCCGAGGCGCTGATCGCGCCGCTGCCTGCCGTCCCGGAACTTGAGCCGACAGAGGATTTTCGCGGGTTTCTCGAACGCAAGTTCTACACCTACAACGCCGCCAACGGCGCCGTCTCCTATATCGGCGCGCTGCTGGGCCTCACCCATATCTGCGAGTCGGCGCGCGACGAGCGCGTGTCGGAAGTGCTTGAAAAGGTATACCTTGAAACCGGCACGGCGCTTTCGCGCAAGTACAACATACCGCTTGATAAGCAGATGGCCTTTGCCGCCACGTCGCGCGCGAAGCTGCGTGACGAGGTCATCGTGGATACGCTTGAGCGCAACGCGCGCGACCCGCTCAGAAAGCTGGGTCCCGACGACCGGCTGGTCGGGTCGGCGCGGCTGGCCCAAAGCTACGATGTCCGTCCCGAAGGACTCGCGACCGCCATCGCCGCCGCGCTGTGGTACGAAAGCCCCGGCGATCCTTCGGCGGTCAGGCTCAAAGCCATGCGCGAAGAAAGCGGCGCGGCGTTTGTGCTTGAAACCGTGTGCCAAATGCGCCCGGGAAGCGATTTGTTTGAGTTGGTGGTTGAAAAGATTCACCGGTTGCGGGAAATGGGGTGGATCAAATGAAGATCACATACCTCGGCCAATGCGGCTTCTTGCTTGAGGGCGCGGGCGTCAAGATCGTCACCGATCCCTATCTCTCGGATTATGTGGACCGCAATTTCTCGAGCGAGCAAACGCCGTGGAAACGGCTGTACCCCGCCCCGACGACGCTTGAAGCGCTCTCGCCCGATTGTGTCCTGCTCTCCCACGCCCATGCCGATCACATGGACCCGGACACCATCCTCCCCTATCTTCGCGCGGGCGGGAAAGCGGCATTTGCCGCCCCCGCGCCCGAGACCGGCGCGCTTGTGGATTGGGGCGGCAAATCGGTCATTTGGGCGCGCGCCGAAGAACCCTTCTCAATCGGACGGGCCTTGATCACGCCGGTTGCCTGCGCGCATACCGAGCTACACACCGACGCGTTCGGCAGCTTCCGCGAACTGAGCTACTTGATCGACCTTGGGGACGGCGATATCGTTTTTTTCGGCGGGGATATGAGCCTATACGATGGGCTAGAACAGCGCCTGTCCTTGGCCCGCCCCACCCTGCTGTTGCTGCCCGCGAACGGACGCGACGCGGCGCGCACGGCATTGGACATCATCGGAAATCTGACGAGCGATGAAGCCGCCCATCTGAGTGCAAAGCTCAACGCGCCTTGGATTCCCATGCACCACGACCTGTACGCCATCAACCGCTGCCCCGAAGGCGCGGCGGAGGAAGCTTCCGCTCGCTTCGGCGCGCGCGTTTACCCGCTCCATCCGATGGAGTCGCTGACGCTTCAAGGGGGGAACGTTTATGCTTAAGATCGGAATCATCGGCGCGGGCCAGACCGGGCGCGGACTGCTGCCCCGGTTGCTCAATGACCATGCGCGATTCGTATTCACCGATCGCGATGAAGCGCTGATTGACCAGCTCAGCGCCGCAGGGCGCTATACGATTGACTTCTTTGGCGGCGCGCGCCCGCCCGCCCAGATCAGCAACTATTGCGCGCTGCCAATGGCGCACGCGCAGGCAGCGCAAGCCTTTGGGGCGTGCGACGCGGTCTTCATCTCGGTGCGCGCCGAAAACACGCTTGAAGCCGGTCAATGGCTCAAGCGCGCTTGCGGCGCCGACGTGCCGCTGGTGGTGTGTGAAAACGCGCCGAGCCCCGCCGCCTTGGTGTCGCCGCTCGGGCTGAACGCCGCCTCAGGCGCTATATTTTGTACGACTACGGCAGGTGCAACGCTAGACATACATAGCGAGGATTTCCCTACGCTTTATGTGAGTGCGCAAAATTTCCCCGCCGCGCTGCGGGGCATCGACGCCATCACGCCCGTGGGCGATTTTGACCTGCTGATGAAGCGCAAGCTCTACACCTACAATGCCGCCAGCGCCGTCATCGCCTACCTCGGTTGGCAACTGGGTTTTGAGCGCTACGGCGATGCCGCCAACGATCCCAAGATCGCCAAAGCGCTTGACGGCTTCTACGAGGAGATCAACCGCGCCATTTGCCTGGAATACGGCATCGCGCCCGAGGAGCAGCGCAAGTTTGCACAACTGTCGCGCGTGAAATTCCAAAACCGCGCGATCCTCGATACCGTGGCGCGCAACGCCGCCTCGCCCCTTCGCAAACTCGGCGCGGACGAACGGATACTCGAACCGATGCGGCTGATCCTGCAAAACGGAGGGAACGCGGACGTGCTTTTTAAAACCGCCGCCGCCGCGCTGCGCATGGCCGGGGCAAACAACGCGAAGGAAGCCCGGGCCATGCTGCTCGGCGCATCCGCGATGGAGGCGGGCGATCCGCGCGTCGCCCAAGTACTGATGGAGTTTTAAGTAAGCGCATCCTGGTTTTCCTTGAACCAGCATACGATCATGTGCAAAATGATCAGGTGCAAGTCCTCGATGCGTTCGTAGCTCGACATTTGGCTGACCAGCTTTGCCTCGGCATAATCGCAAATCTTGCCCCCGCCAAATCCCGAAAGCGCGATGATATGCCCGCCGATCTGATGGGCGTAGGCGCAGGCGTTTACCAAATCGGGCGAATTGCCGCTGGCGCTGATGACGATCAGCGCGTCGCCCGGGCGCATCTGGTTGGCCAGCTGAAAACGGAATATTTCTTCAAACGCGATGTCGTTCGCGAGCGCCGTGACCACTTCGATGTTGTCGCACACCGAATGGATGCGGAAGCGCCGCCTATCGCCTTTGACCGCGTTTTTACCGAAATCGCAGACAAAGTGGTTGGCCGTGCCCGCGCTTCCGCCGTTGCCGGCGATGAACACCTGCCGGTCGTCTTTGTAGGCGTTAAGCAAAATGTCAATCGCCGCGGCAAATTCGCGCCCGTCAATCTTCTCGATATCACGGATCAGTTCGCGGCTATATGCGTCAAGCATTTCTTTCATCGGTTTCCCCTCCCAATTGTTTTGAATCGTCAAATAAGCGCTCCACGCGCGATACGGCAATCGCCCCCGCACCGTACAGCCCGGCCAAGTACCCAAGCGGCGTTGGCACGATTTCAAGGCGCGGATTGGCGGCGCGGTAAATCTGCTGCCAAACTGACTGCGTGAGCGTTTCCCCGAACAAATCAAACGCCAGCGAAACGCCGCCGCCGATGATGACGCGGTCGGGGTTTATGAGGTTGACCGCCTCCGCGATGGGGCCCGCGAGCAGCTCCCCTTCCAAGGCGAATACCTCCCGCGCCAGCGCTTCACCCGCGCGCGCCCGCGCGGCAATTTCCTTCGCTTGGGCAAGAGCGCCGTCCGCGCCCGGCGCGCCGCCGCGCTCCGCGTAATTGCGCGCGATGGCGGGTCCTGCCGCATACATCTCAAGACACCCGCGCGTCCCGCACTTGCACGGCCGCCCGCCCTTCACGACAACGCTGTGGCCGATCTCGCCCGCGTTGCCGTTCGCGCCGTAGATGAGCCGCCCGCCGGAAACAACGGCCCCGCCGATGCCGTTTGACACGTTGACGTAGAGAAAATCGCGCGCATCGCGGCACGCGCCGAATATCATCTCCGCAAGCGCGTACGCCTGCCCGTCGTTGTCGCAGTACGCGGGCATGCCAAGCGCCTTCGTCACTTGCTCGCAAATGGCAAAATCGCGAATGCCGGAAAACTGGGCCTCCACCCAGAGTCCGCGCTTGGGATCGGCCAAGCCGGGTATGGTAATGCCGCAGGCGAGCGGCGAAACATTCTGTTCTTGAAGCAACGCACGCGCCTCGGCGAGCAGCGTTTCAAGCACGCATTGGCAATCGAGCCGCGCCCAGACGCCCTTTCTCGTCCGAATCACCTCGCCCGCCCGGTCAATCAGCCCGACGATGTACTTTGATCCGCCCACATCGAGCGACAGATAGCAATCGCCCATGTCATCCTCCCCACTGCTCGTCGTACAGCGCGAGCATCGCTTCGCGGCTGGCCGCGCCGGTCACGCCGATCTGGCGCACGGTCACGCCCGCCGAGAGGTTCCCGAAAAACGCCGCTTCCTCATAGCTGCCTCCGGCGCACAACGCGCTGACCAGCCCCGCCGTGCAGGCGTCTCCCGCGCCGCAAACGTCGATGGGGCAGGCGTGCCTGACCGAGGGAACCAGCAGCTTCCCGCCGCCGGATTCCACCGCCACGCCGTGCCGGTTGCAGGTGATGATCACAGGCTTGCCCGTCACCGCGCGCAGTTCATCCATGTACCCAAAAACCGCCTCAGGGTCAAAGTCCGCCCCGCCGGTTTCGTGCCCGGTCATGCGCGCAGCCTCAAGATTGTTGCACTTGATGACCACGTCCCGGTACCGGTCGATGAACGCGCGCGAGTCGGCGTAGATCAGCTTGTCCGGGTGCCGCGCCGCCATTTCGCGGACCGCGTCCCGCACGCGGCCGGTCAGCACGCCGGTATCCACCTCGCACACCTGATCGAGCAGCACCAGCGCGTCGGCCTTCATCAGCGCCCTGTCCATGCGCGCGATGAGTTCATCCTCTAAATCAACGGGCGTAGGCGCAAAATTTTTGATGTCGAACCGGTTGCCTTCCTCGGGAAAGAGCGGCTTGATATAGGCGGGCGTCACCACGCGCCCGCTTACCAATACCTGGGAAACATCGACGCCCCGTTCGCGAAGCCGTTTGATCATTTCCCAACCGTCGCCGTCCCCGCCGACGAGTGAAATCGCCTGAAGATGCTTGACGCCCATTGCGCTCATGTTGTTGAGCACCGTGCCCGCCGCGCCCGCCGCCGAGCGCTTGGAGACGACCTGGTAAGCGGTCAGGCCGGTTTCAATCGACGGCTCATTGAGCGTTTCATCGATCTCGTACCAGCGGTCGAGAAACAGATCGCCCGCAACGGCGATGCTGAGCTCATCAAAACGGTCAAGCAGTTCAAGGACCCTCAACCTATTCATGCTTTTGTCGCGCCCTCTCCAAGCAGCGCCCAAGCAAGCGCCGGTACGGTATCGCGGTGTACGCCCTGCACATAGTAGCTCTCCCCGCCATCGGCCACCGTGCGCGCCATAATGGTTTTCCAGGGGCGGAAATAATAGCGCGGGTCGGACTTGGGCGGCGTCTCATGGACGTTTTTGTCCTCAAGGTCCAAGAGATCAAACACCGCGGTTGTGAAGCGCCCGATTGTGCGCCCCTCCTGATGGGCGACGTTTCGCGCCATGGAAAGCGCCTTGAGGTAGACTTCAGGTCCGATCACCGCCGAGCCGAAATCCATGAACACGCCGCCTTCGAGCTTTTCAATGCGGCGCGCATAAATCAGGAAATCGCGGTAGGTCGCCGCTCCGATGAGCGCACCGTCGGCGTTCGGGTGCTCGTGCACAATGTCGCAGCCCACGCCCACATGCACCGTGGCCGGCACGCGATTGCGATACGCCGCCGCCAGCAGGCTATATCGTTTGTAGGGAAAATCACGCTCCTCAATGTAGCGCCCCACGGCCTCCCCAAAGCCCAGGCCGTCGCGCGCGCCCTCGTTGACCGCGTCGTTGTACAGCCCGGTCTCTTTCCACAGCCCAAACTGCCCCTCGGAGATATACTTCGCCACGCTCTCGGTCGTCGCGCCAATCAGCGCCAACTCAAAATCATGAATCGCCGCCGCGCCGTTCATGGCGAAGTGGCCGATGTATCCCGCCTCCATCATGGCGGTCATCGCGGGCGCGACACCCGCGCGGATGACGTGGCCGCCCAGCATCATGGTGACGTTGGCATCCAGTTCCTTGGCGCGGCGAATGCGCCCAGCCAAACGTTCAATCGTCCCGTGGCGGTATCCGTTGTCAAAAACCGGCGGCTGCATGACCGCCATATCGAGGTCATGCACGCGTTCGTTCAGCGGCAGCAGCTTGAGGCGCGTCCGGTCAAACATTTCAAAGGGCATGTGCTTCTCCTCCTTCTTGCGAAAACAGCAGCGCCTCAAGCGCCCCTATGTCGCGGTAATCGGCGATGATGGCGTTGGCGCCGGCGCGGATCAGGCGCTCGCGCTTCCAATCGTCAATACCCTTTCTCTCGGACTCGTTGGACGCCACGCCCACCGCGTAGCCGCCAACTTCGCGGATGTTCTCAATCTCAACATAGCCATCTCCAAACCCTACGAGCGCCGCGCCTTCCAGATGGTTTTCGCGAAGAATCCGGTCAATGACCATCTTCTTTGAAAATGTCTTGTATTCGCGTTGCGCGCCGTAGATGTGATCCGCAAAATACCGGTCAACCTTGAGCAGTTTCGCCTCTTCCTTGACGTACACCTCGTCGGTCCCGGAAGCCAGGAACGGCGTCACTCCGTGGCGAAGGAGCATCTCAAGGAGCTGATAACTGCCGGGCACCGTAAGCGTCTCGGGATCAATCGCGCCATTTTTCAGCCCCTCAAGCCTGTGGTCGATCCGCTCAAGAAGCCGCCTGTGATACTCATCCTTGTAAACCTGCGGGTCTTTGGGCGCGCCGCCCAGCGCACGAACCTCTTCCGCTAAGCGAATGCACTGGTAGATGGTTTGCTTGCCCGTGAGCAGCATGATGAATTCACGCGCCTTTTCGGTAAGTTCCGCGCGCGGGATTTCGCGCCCGCCGGGGGTGTTTTGAAGTTCTTCAATAAAATAAGGGATCATCACCTGCTGCCATCCCTCGCGCACGAGGGAAATCGTCCCGTCAAAATCCAGCACCGCGTATTGAAATCCACCCGTGCGCCCGCCGCAAACCCTTTCTATGCTGTCCAATCCGTCATCCTCCCCACCGGCGTCTGCCGCTCCGCGAAGCCCCGCCTTTTGTCCATGTAAATTATATCATAATAAAATATAATAAGCAATGCCAGAAAACCAAAACCAGCGCCAAGCCACCCCCGGAGGGAACGGGGAGGGCCAAAGCCCTCCCGAAACCCAACCGCACAAAAACAAAACCCCGCGATCAACCGGCCCCGGAGGGAACGGGGAGGGCCAAAGCCCTCCCGAAAACCAGTTGCGCACAAACCAAAACCAGCGCCAAGCCACCCCCGGAGGGAACGGGGAGGCCAAAGCCTCCCGAAAACCAGTTGCGCACAAACCAAAACCAGCACCAAGCCCCCCCCCCCGAGGGACCGGGGAGGCCAATGGCTGCCGCACTCCGGGTGCGGGCGAACCAAATCCAGCGCCCGGCCCGGACCGGAGGGCGCGGGGCGGGC
>JAVBND010000049.1:0-11797 GCA_031551775.1 Eubacteriales bacterium
GCGACGCTTATCACACTTGGCACCTCAACCCGCCCACCGCCGCGCCGGCGCGTGCGCGCCCTGGGGTTTTCCAACGGGGTGTAATCCTTTGGCCCGCCGGAGGCGCGTACCTCTCCGCGTCAGCGGATTTCAAACGGGACCCATCGGATTTTGATCCGATGGGTCCCGTTTGAAATTGGGAGCCGGGGTTACGGCCTCCGGCGGCCCAGGGGGATGATCCCCCTTGGATTCCCCGGAGCGCTCACGCGCGGGTGGGTGACGTTTAGGCGCGCTCGATGCCGAAGGTGGCTTTCTCACCGTTGACCGACCATTCCTGCGTGATCCCGCGCGGCTCGCCCGCTTCCATCTCCAAAGCCAGCACCGCGTCCATGATGGTCGCCTTGCCCTTCTCAATCACCCGCTCAAGCTTCTCGCCCGCCAGGTACCTGACCCTGACCCGGTCGGTCACCTCCAGGTCTGATTCCTTGCGCATGGTTTGCAGCTTTGAAATCACCTCGCGCACGAATCCTTCCTCAATCAATTCTTCGGTCAAATTGGTGTCGAGCACCACCGTAACGCCGCGGTCGGTCTCGGCCATGAACCCCGGCTTCTGCGTGCTCTCGGTCAGCACGTCCGCCGCCGCGAGCTCCACCCCGGTCCCCTCCACGTCAAACGTCACGGTTTCGCCGCGGTTCAACGCGTCCACCACATCGTTGCCGTCCATCTGAGAAAGCGCCTGGCCGATCTTTCCCAGAAGCTTGCCGTACTTGGGGCCGAGCGTCCTCATCTGCGGCTTGAGCTTGTAGGTTGTAAACGCGCGCGCGTCGTCCACATAGCGCACCTGCTTGACGTTGAGCTCTTCTTCGATCAGCTTTGTCATCTTTTCGCCAAGAACCGCGCCCTTCACGTACAGCGTCCGCGCGGGTTGGCGCACCTTCATGTTCGCGGCGCTCCTGACCGCGCGGCCCAGACCCACCACTTCAATGACTTTTTCCATCTCGCCGGTCAGCGCGCGGTCGATCTTCGATTGATCCGCAACCGGGAACGCAGCCAAGTGCACCGATTCCGCTTCGCCGGGCAGCCCCGCCGCGAGGTTCTGATACATCGATTCCGCCATGAACGGCACATAGGGCGCGCAAAGCTTCGAAAGCGTCAAAAGCACCGTGTACAGCGTCTCAAACGCGCTAAGCTTGTCGCCGGCCAGGCCCTTGCCCCAGAACCGCTCGCGGCACCTTCTGACGTACCAGTTCGAAAGCTCGTCCACGAACGAGGAAATCGCGCGCGCGGTCTCGGTGATCCTGTATTCGCTCAGGCCCTCGTCCACAAACAGATTGAGCTCGTTGAGTTTGGACAGCACCCACCTGTCCATCAGCGTCAAGTCCGCCGGATCGGCTTTTTGCGCCGCCGGGTCATAGCCGTCGATCGAGGCATAGAGCGTGAAGAAGGCGTAGGTGTTCCACAAGGTGCCCATGAACTTTCTTTGCATCTCGCTGACCAGTTCGGGGCTGAAGCGCTTGGGCAGCCACGGCGCGGCGCTGGCGTAGAAGCACCAGCGCACCGCGTCCGCGCCCTGGACGTCGAGCACGTCCCAGGGATCGACCACGTTGCCCTTGTGCTTGCTCATCTTCTGCCCGTCCTTGTCCTGGACGTGCCCCATCACGATGCAGTTTTCACACGGCGCGCGGTCAAAGAGCAGCGTGCCGATCGCGATCAGCGTATAGAACCAGCCGCGCGTCTGATCGACGGCCTCCGAGATGAAGTTGGCCGGGAAGCGCCGCTCAAAGACCTCCTTGTTTTCAAAGGGATAGTGCCACTGCGCGAAGGGCATCGAGCCCGAATCGTACCAGCAGTCGATGACTTCGCTGGTTCTATGCATCGTGGCGCCGCACTGATCGCACGTGATCGTGACGGCGTCGATGTAGGGCCTGTGCAGCTCAAGGCCCTGCGGCACGTCGTGCCCTTTTTCCTCAAGCTCCTGGCGCGACCCGATCACGTGGATGTGCCCGCAATCGCACACCCAGACCGGCAGCGGCGTGCCCCAATAGCGCTCGCGGGACAGGCCCCAGTCGATGACATTTTCCAGGAAGTTGCCCATGCGCCCTTCCTTGATGTTGTCCGGATACCAGTTGACCCGCCGGTTGGCCGCCATGAGGTTGTCGCGAAGAGAAGTCATCTTGATAAACCAGGTCGAGCGCGCGTAGTAGATGAGCGGCGTGTCGCAGCGCCAGCAAAACGGGTAATCGTGCTCGAACTCGGCCGCCTTGACCAGCAGGCCCGCCTCGGCGAGGTCTTTTAAGATCATGGGATCGGCGTCCTTGACAAACGCGCCCGCCCACGGGGTCTCCTTCGTCATGCAGCCCTTGGTATCGACCAACTGCAAGAACGGCAGGTTGTTGGCGCGGCCCACGCGCGCGTCGTCCTCGCCGAACGCGGGCGCTTGATGGACGATGCCGGTGCCGTCGTCCAGGGTGACGTATCCGTCCGCGACCACGCGCCAGGCGCTCTTGTCCACCAGTGCCTTGACGAACGGGAACAGCGGCTCGTACGCCATGCCGACCAGGTCCCTGCCCGGCATTTCCCCGAGCATCTCGATTTCGGCGTCATCGCCCAGCACCGGATGGATCAGCGCCTTGCCCATGATGACGGTCTTGCCTTCATGGCGAAACTTCGCGTAGGTCTCATCGGGGTTTACGCACAGCGCGACGTTGCTCGGCAGCGTCCACGGCGTGGTCGTCCACGCGTAGAGGTAGGTCTCCTCAGCGCCTTTGACGCGAAAGCGCACGAACGCCGATTTTTCGCTGACCGTCTTGTAGCCCTGGCTGACCTCATGGCTTGAAAGCGCGGTTCCGCAGCGCGGGCAATAGGGCACCACCTTGTGGCCCTTGTAGAGCAGCCCCTTGTCCGCGATCACCTTGAGCGACCACCACACCGATTCGATGTAATTGTCCTCATAGGTGACATAAGGGTCGTCCATATCGGCCCAGAAACCGACGCGCTCGCTCATCCTTTCCCATTCGCCCTTGTACTTCCAGACCGATTTTTTGCACTCCTTGATGAAAGGCTCAATGCCGTATGCCTCGATCTGCTCCTTGCCGTCAAGCCCCAGCGCTTTTTCGACCTCAAGTTCGACCGGCAGGCCGTGCGTGTCCCAGCCCGCCTTGCGCAGGACGTTCTTGCCCTTCATCGACTGGTAGCGCGGGATCAGGTCCTTGATCGCGCGCGTCTCGATGTGGCCGATGTGGGGCTTGCCGTTGGCGGTGGGCGGCCCGTCGTAGAACGTGAAGGACTCGTTGCCCTCATTGCGGCAAAGCGCTTTTTTGAAGATCTCCTTCTCTTTCCACAACGCGAGCACTTCCTGTTCGCGGCTCAAAAAATCCATGCTGGCTTCGACTTTCTTGATCATGGTCATCCTCCCCTAAAATAAAAAGACCTTCCCCCACTTCCATGGGACGAAGGTCTCGCGGTACCACCCAATTTGGCGCCAAAGCGCCCGCTCATCGCGCTTACCTGGGTAAGCGCACGCTGTAACGGGCGAACCCGGCCGGGCTTACTGATGTTTTCAGCCTGCCGCTCCGGGGCGATTCCCCTGACAAGAGACCGTCCGGACTTGCACCAACTCCGGCTCGCTGCGCGGCTCCTGATCGGGCGCTCCCCATCATCGCAAAAATATGTATACTCATTATAACCAATCGGCGCGTGAAGTAAAGCAAGTAGGGGAAATTTAACCGCCGATGTCCTTGATGAGTTGCGCGATGTCGAGCAGTTTCTCGTTCCGCCCGTTCCCGTAAAAATCGTAATCGTATACGCAGGCCGCCCACTGGATGACCGAATCGATGATGGGCGTTGGGACCCCCAGCGCCTTGCCGGCGCAGCTCACCGGGACGCAGCCGGTCATGATGTCCTCATAGATGTAGCGCGTGTCGATGTCGGTCGGGGCCATCACGTCCCGGTAGGCCCCCGTCGATTGGATGCAGCTGTA
This sequence comes from Eubacteriales bacterium, assembly GCA_031551775.1. Lineage (GTDB taxonomy): Bacteria > Bacillota > Clostridia > Christensenellales > Aristaeellaceae > Anaerozeibacter. The sequence continues at coordinate 3,959 of JAVBND010000049.1, forward strand.
CAGATCGTCGCCCACGCTTTCGTAGTGCAGCTTCAGCCACTCCATGGCGGTCAGAACCCGGGCGCCCGCCGCGCGCGCCACCTCGACCCGCTCGGCGTCAAACCTGACCAGAATGTTCGCCACCAGCGGCGAAATGCCCTCGGTATAGAAGTGGAAGCCCTCCTTGGCCTCGACGCGCGTGATGTTCATCAGAATCGGCAAGGGATGAAAGACCATGCCGATGTTCGAGAATCCCGTGTCGAACACGCTGCGCGCGCTGACCACCTCCGGAAACAGCGGCTTCATGCGCCTTACCGCTTCCTCGGTCAGGCTTGGGTCGTGCGCCGCCATCTGCACGCGGTGCTTTTCGGCGTACAGGATGGGCTGGCCGGGCGTTACGCAGCGGCAGGTGAACACGAAGGTCTCAAGCTCGCAGAGGAGGACCTCCGCCTTTGCGCCGTTTTCCCTGAGCGTCTTTTCAAACACGTAGGTGCCAAGCGTCCTGCCCGGGTTGAGCGAAACCAACTGCCCGCTGACCAGGTGCGGCGCCATGGCTTTTGCCACGATGGGGTGGTACTGCGCGGGCGTGGTGACCAAGATGACGTCCGCGCCGCTGACGACATCCCCCATGTCACAGCTGATCAGCTCAATGTCGGCCTCGCCATTCACCGCGCCGGAGATTGTAAAGCGGTTTGATTTGAACATGTCCACGCGCTCCTGTTCGCGCGCGTAGAGCGAAACCCTATAGCCCTTGACCGCCAGGTACGCGGCCATCGTCTGTCCGCCGTTGCCGGTCGATATGACCGCTATCTTTGTCTTCGTCATACTGCCTCCTTCCGGCTGAGCAGCCGGTTCAGCCGCTCCTCCTCCTTGATCTCGCGTCCCTTTTCACAGTCCCAAGCCACGCACCGCCCGCCGACCATCCGCGTCTTGAGCGTGCCTACGTATTGACCGTTTTTGAGGATGTGCGGCGCGTCCAGGAACCCGCGCTTGACCGCGTCCTCGATGACATGGGGATCGGTCAGGGGATCGGCGCTCTTCGCGCGGTACTCGGACTCGATGAAGTGAATGAGCGTCCATGCCTCCTTGATCAATTCCATCTTGCGCGCCTGGACGCGCCCGTCCGCCGCCATATCGCACGCGCCGTCGAGCACCGAGCGGATCACGCCGCGCGTCAGCTTGCAGCTTTCGATCACCACTTCCGGCGTCGCCGCGTGCTCGGCTTCGGAATAGCCCACCACGTGGATGATGCTGGGCTTCACCGCCATTTGCAGCATGGTTGACGCCGCGAGCTGGCCCTTGGCCTGGTCGAGGTCGCCCGAGAGGAAGGGCAGCCCCGCGCGCGTCTCGCGATGGATGTTGAACCCGCCCCCCGCGAGCGATTCGGCCATCTCGATCTGCGCCAGCACCTTGGCCAGGTCCATCGAGAAGGACATGGCGTTTGGGATGTTGAACATGAACTGCGCCACGTAATCCGTAAGCCCCGCCGCCTTGGCATTGAGGGCGCAAATGTAGGCCATGGCGACCGATACCGTGTCGTGCGCGTCGCGCAGCCCCCAGTGGTGCGGCTCGTTGAGTTCGACCGGGACGCCCCGCGCGGCGTGCATTTTCATCAGCGCGTGCGCGTCCTCAACCGTCTTTGCGACCGTGCGCTCGCCACGCCCGTCGAGGCTGTTGAACCAGCAAAGCGGCGTCGCGCACCATGCGTTGGCGATGGTATCAAGCAGCATTGCGCCAAAGCGCACCACATCGGCGGTGCCCGAATAGCAGCGCATCAGGGGTTGGTTTCCGATCAACGACGCCCGCTTTAAGAGGCGGAATTCCTCCTCGCTCCGAACCGGAACGCCGCCCGCGCCGTCCATTTGAGGGTCGCGCTTTTCGGGATGGAAGAAGAACTGCTGCGTGTTCTGGTCGATGCCCAGCGACAAAACGTCGAGCACGCGCGACTCGGCGATCCGGGTGATGCCAAGCGCGGTCTCGGCCAGGGACGGCAGGCCGAAGTGGTGGCGCAGCAAGGGATAAGGGGCCTTTTGGCGGATGCGGGCGATGAGCGTGTCCGCCGTTTGCGCGTCGCCCAATTGCTTTTCGCCGCCCTTTAAGAAGGCGATGGTGTCGTCCAGGTCCTCGCGGGAGTCAAACACGGTATCGAAAAAGCCGAGCTCCGAAACCGCCTGCGCCACCGGGCGCGTGCCGCCAAAGAGCCAGTGCGGCTGCGCGGCGAGGCTTGCCGCGCCCTCCCTGAGCGCCTTGACCAATGGAATGGCGTTGGCGCTCGTCAGCCGGTACCCAAGCGCCACCACGTCCGGCTTTTGGGCCGCGACCGCTTCAAGCACCCTGTCGATGGGCACGGCGGGACCCAGGAACACGGCCTCCCAGCCCAGCGACTCGGCCAAGCTGAGGAAGTGCTCAACGCCCGCGACATGCACGCAATTGCCCATGGAAGCGCCGATGATTTTTTTTCTATCGCCCACGAATGTCCTCCTTCCGGCGGTGCGCCGCACCGCAACGCGATAGGCAAAACAAGCCCCGCGTAACCGCGCGGAGCCGTCATATGTAAAGAATAAGTGTCTTTATTATAAAATATTCACAGCATGCTTGTCAAGGCGCGCACAAAAAGGTCACAATGCGGCCATCGTGTTGACACCGGACGCGGCTGCAAAACATTGATTTATTCGGGTCTCGCGCACGCAAAAATATGGCCAAACCGTCTATTTGTGGTATAATCATAGAAGGGGCGCCTTTGACGCAGCGCAGGGAACCGACGGCCCATTATTACGCGAAGGGATGATCGTGCATGGAAACCATCTCAATTGAAACGGCGAGCGCCATCGTCCGGGAGGGCGAGTTAAAGTCCCATGGAGCGCGCATGGCGGACACTGAGCGGCGATTGGAAACCTTGGTCGAGTACGCGCGCGCGCACTCGCGCTACTTCGCAACGGCTTACAAGGGAATCGGCCCGGTTCGGCTTCAGGACTTGCCCATCACGACGAAGGCCGGGCTGATGGCGCGCTTTGAGGATTGGGTGACCGACCCGGACATTACGCTCGACGGCGTTCGCGCCTACCTGGCGGGCGATACCTCCGCGCCCTACCTCAACCGTTATCAGGTGCTGACCACATCCGGAAGCACCGGAGAGCCCATGCCCATGGTGCGGGACGGTTATCACAACGCCATTCACGCAAGCCTCATCGCGCAGCGCTTGTACCGCGGCATTGACCCGTCCGTACTTGATTTCAAGGTCAGCAAAGCCGCGGGCGTGATCATCACGGAAGGCTCGGTCTCATCCTACACGTCCGCCATGCGCCTCAAGCGCAGCCTTGGCGATAAAGCGGACAACTTGCTGCTGATCTCGCTGCTGTCGCCTGTGGAAAAGATCGTTGCGCAGCTCAACGCGTTTGCCCCGGCGGTGCTGACCGGCTATCCTTCCATCCTGGCCATCCTTGCGGGCGAGCGAATCAAAGGCTCGCTCAAGATTGCGCCAAGGGTCATCGTCTCTTCGGCGGAAAAGCTGAGCGCCGAGACTTTTGCGTACATCAAGGACGCGTTCGCCTGTCCCGTGCTGAACAATTATTGCAGCACCGAGGGCGGCGAGATCGCCATGTCCTGCCGGTCGGGGAAGCTCCATCTGAACGAGGACTGGGTGCTGGTGGAGCCCATCGACGACGAGGGCAACTTGGTTGCGCGGGGCGAATGGTCAACCGGCGCGCTGATCACCGATTTGTCGGGCTTTGCGCAGCCCATCATCCGCTACCGAATCGACGACTGCATCTGCCTTCGCGGCGAAACCTGTTCGTGCCAAAGCACGCTTCCGGTGCTCGACATCGTGGGCAGGCGCGGCGATTCGCTGACCCTGGGCGGCAAGGAGGTCGCGTTCCCCGCACTGTGCTGGACACTCTCCCAGGCCGCGGACCTGCTGCAATGGCAGCTCGTTGAGCGCGCGGAGGACACCGTTGAGCTGCGCTACGTCGAGCGGCAAGGCACAAACCGTGACGCGGCGTTTGCACAAGCGCGGGAAGCGCTGTCCGCTCTGTTTGCGCGGCTTTGCCTGAGCGCGACCCACATCGTGCGCTCCGACGCGCCCATGATCAAGAACCCGCGCGGCGGCAAGACGCCCGCCGTATTGAAGCGGAAGGGATGACACAAGGCATTTTTATGAGCAGGGAGCGAGCGCCATGCCAAAACCGATTGTGACCAACGCCATGCGCCTTTTGACGCAGGCGAAAATTGCGTTCTCTCCCCTGTACTACGATCTGGGCGACGAGACGTTCTCGGGCGAGGCGGTGTGCAGGGCGCTGGGCGCGGACGAAAAGGCGAGCTTCAAAACGCTCACCGCGCGCGGGGAACGGCGCGGCGTCGCCGTGTTCTTGGTGCCGATCGCGGGCGAACTCAATTTGAAACTCGCCGCGCAGGCGCTTGGCGACAAGGCGGTTACGCTGGTGCACGTCAAGGACTTGCCGGCTTTGACCGGCTACGAGCGCGGCGGCGTGTCCCCTGTGGGCATGAAGAAGCGCTACCCGACCTTCATCGATCAATCCGCCGAGGGAATGGAAAAAGTCCGCGTCAGCGGCGGACTCAAGGGCGTATCGCTCGAGCTTGACCCGGCGGAACTGGCCAAGTACCTGGGCGCGGCGTTCAAGCCGCTCGTGTAGAAATCAAAAAACGCGGATCAGTACCATGTACAGCGCCGTGCCCGCGAAGATGCTGAGCAGGGTGCTCCGCTTCCACAGATGAAGAAGCGCCACGAAGGCCGCGCTGACAAGCGCTGCGGGGCCCTTTGAAAAAGACGCGAAGGAAACCTCCTTCATTGAGTACACAACCAGCGCCGCAATGATCGCGGCGGGCAGCACGCGCCCGAGGTAGGCCGCGGTGCGCGGCATTTTCCGCTTTGCGCCAAAGAGCAGGAACGGGATGTAGCGCGTAAGGCAAGTCATGAGCGCGGTCACCGAGATCATCGCGACGGTGTATAGGACCCCGTTCATGCCCCTTCCCCTCCCGTCCGTTCAATCGGCCCCCGAAAGATCAGCGTCAGCGCCACCGTCACCGCGAGCGCGGGCAGCAAGAAGTCCTTCGCGCCAAGCAGCAAAAGCGCGATAAGCGCCGAGCAAAAACCCATCAGCGCGGGCAGGCGGCATTTTTTGTCGCGCAGTTGTTCGACCAGGATCACGACGAAAAGCGCCGTCATGGAAAAATCCACGCCCCTCAGATCGAACGAAATGACCTCACCGATCAAGGCGCCCAGCGCGGAGCCGGTCACCCAGTAGATATGATTGAGCAGGGCGATATAGAAATCTATATTGGCCGCGTTTAAACCCTCCGGGTAGCCGCCCGCGACCAGGAGCGAATAGGTCTCGTCGGTCAGGGAAAACACCATGTAGGGGTATCGCTTGCCCTGCGCGCGGAAGCGGTCGATGAAGGTCAGGCCGTAAAACATGTGCCGGCCGTTGACGGCGAGCGCCATCACCGCCGCCGAAAAAATCGACGCGCCCGACGTGATGAGGCCGATGAGCACAAACTGCATCGATCCCGCATACACAAAGACGCTGGTCGCCAGCGTCCATGGTAAGCCGTATCCGGCTTCGTGGAAGGTCAATCCGAAGGCCATGCCGAGCACCAGGAAGCCGCACATCACCGGCAGCGAACGCTTGATGGAAAAACTGAGTTCCTTGCTCATTGCTTGAGGAACGTATTGCCCGCCAGGAGGTTGACGATCACATAGACGACGAGCGCGGCAGCCAGCGTGATCATCAGCCAAATGCGCATCTTGGGCGCGCGCCGCTCAAGCCTGCGCTCGGCATAGCCCGGCAACACCAACGCCAACGCCAGCGCGATCATCGGACCCCATGAGATGCCGGAAGCGCCCTCGGGCTGCGGATAAAAGAACAGGCACGCGGCGGCGATCAAGGCAAGCGCGACGCCCACAACGCTGGTCCACACCGCCCACTTTTTCTCGTCCATTTGCTCAACCCTGAGCGCAAGCCCGGTCTTGGGCACCGGACGCTCGTCTTCCGGCTGGTTTTCCACTTGACCCTCGAGCGCTTTTTCATCAAGCTCGTTTTTATTCCGCTCGGACATATTGGTCTCCTCCATCCATCCTAAGTGAGCGCTATTATACCATATGCCGCCGGGCTTGACCACCATTTTTGTGTGTATGGGAAGCGTTTGAAGCCGCTCAATGTCAAAAAGTAACACGCGCGCGTAAAATGGCGCGCTTCCCGGCGTTGAATGTTAGAAATTTTGGCGCAATGTCTGTTCAAGTTTGGTAAAGTATGATATAATTGGATAAGGTTTCTATATTTACGCACATGGAGGAGATGCTGATGGGCAAGAACGTCAAAATTGTCATTGTGATTCTGGCACTGGCATTGGTCGCGGTGTTGATTTGGGCCCTTACGGGCCAAGGCACCATCGCAAGCCTTGAACACAACCTGGCGGCCTCCATATCGGCCGGCCAGGCCGCGCTGACCGCCAAGGAAGACGAACTGGCCGCCGCCAAGGACGTAGCGGCCCAGGCGATGACGGTCAAAGAAGCGGAACTGGCTGACGCGGTAAACGCGCACAAGGAAGAACTGGCCGCCAAGGAAAAAGCGCTCAGCGACGCGGTCAAGGCGCACGAGGAAGCGCTATCCGCCAAGGAACAAGAACTTCAGGCGGCCAAGGACGAAGCGGTCAAGGCGCTTGCGGCCAAGGCGCAGGAACTGAAGGACGCGCTCGCCGGCCACGAAGAGGCGCTATCCGCCAAGGAAAAAGAACTCACCGACGCCATTGCGACCCACGAGCAGGCGCTTAAGGACAAGGACCAGTCCCACTTAGACGCGCTGGCTTCCAAGGTTCAGGAGCTTGACCAAGCGCGCCAGGAAGCCGCGGACGCGCTGGCCGCCAAGGAAGGCGAACTGGTGACGGTGCGCGCCCAGATCGCGCAGACTGCCGCCGAAGGCAAGCAGGCGCTGGACGACGCGGTCAGCACGGCCCAGAGCGAAGCCGAAGCGGCGCTGGGTGACCTGCGCGGTGAAGCCGAAGCGGCGCTGAACAACCTTTCCGAAGCGCTCAGCGGCAAGGAAGGCGAACTCGCGGCGGCCAAGGACGAAGCCGCCCAGGCGCTTACCGCGCTTGAAGCGAGCCTGGCCGAGGCGCAAAAAGCCGCCGACGATCAGCTCAAGGCCAAGGAAGGCGAGCTTGAGGCGCTCAAAGCCGAATCCGAAAAGGCGCTTGCCGATCTTGAGGCGAAGCTCGCGGGCGCGGCGAATGAAGCCATGGCCGCAAAGGAGGCCGAGCTTAAGAAGGCGCAAAACGAGAAGACCGCGCTCAAGACGGCGCTTGCCGCCATCAAAGGCGAACTGCAAAAAGTCAAGACCGAGCTCAAGGCGATTGTGGCCGCTCAGGCCGAGCCCGAAGCAAGCGCGAACTGAATCCGCACATCGACTTTGTCGATACGCTGAATGCCCGCTTGGGATTGACGTGGGAAGAGGGCTGCTCGTCCTCTTCCCACACCCATCTCCCCGGACTGGGCGACAGACGTCTCGGTTTAAACGCAACCACATAAAACCAAACCCCAGAGGGAACGGGGAGGGCCAAAGCCCTCCCGAATCCAGCCAAGCAAAAACGACCAATCCGGGGACTGACCCCTGATTGGTTTCCTCTTCCGGGAGGGAACGGGGAGGGCCAAAGCCCTCCCGCAACAACGCCCCCGGCGACCTGCGCGCCGGGGGTGAATGGGATTTTGACCAAGGGAGGGCTTTACCGCCCTCCCGACTCAAAATCCCTCCCCGCCCGATTTCCGCCCGGAAAAGCCCACAGGCTTTTCAGGAAATCGGCCCCGCAGCCCATTTGGGGTCCCCGGCCCAAGGCCGGGGACCCCAAATG
>JAVBND010000097.1:0-14919 GCA_031551775.1 Eubacteriales bacterium
TCACATCATTGCCTTCGCGCGCTGATGCTTGAGCCGGTCAGGCGTTTGTAGATCTTTGAAAAGTAGCGGATGTTGATATACCCCGTGCGACGCGCGATCTCGCGTACCTTGAGGGTGGTGGTGCGGCACAACTCATCGGCAAGTTCGATGCGTTTGACGGTGATGTACTCCGAGTAGTTTTGCCCGAGCACGCTTTTAAACAGGCGGCTGAAATAGGCTGAGCTCAGGCCCACCTCGCCCGCCACCCGGTCGAGGCTGAGGTCGGGATCGGCCAGGTTTTGCCCGATGTAGCTAAGCGCGTTCGCGATGGTCGCGGGCATGTTCTCGGAATTGGATGAAGCCGCCGCTTCCTCGGCGCCCGGCGCGATGCCCTCAAGCACCCGCCGGACCGATTCCGCGATGTCCTCGGGCACCATGCGCGGCTTGAACAAGAAGTCGCGCACGCCGCGCTGCATGGCTTCGCGCATGTTGTCGTAATCGTTGTAGCAGCTCATCACGAGCACCTCCGGCCGGTGCGGGAGGCCCTCGATTTCGCGCAGCAGCATGAGCCCGTCCATCACGGCCATCTTGATGTCGGTGATCATGACGTCTACCTTGTGAGCGCGGAGCACCTCAAGCGCTTCCCGGCCGTTCGCGGCTTCATAAATGGGATCGACACCCAGGCCCCGCCAATCGACGCAGCGCTTGACGCCCAGGCGGACCAGGGCCTCATCGTCAACCAACAAAAGACTGTGCATCAGGCGCCTCCTCCCGCGTGCGGATCACGGGCAGACGCAGCGTAACGCGCGTGCCCTTGCCCAGTACGCTTTCAATCTTCTGGCCATATTCTTCGCCGAACGCCAAACGGATGCGCTCGTTGACATTGTTGATGCCGATGCCGGTCAGGCTTCTCGCCCCAACGTCAAACCCCTTGCCGTTGTCCTCCACCGTCAATATCAGCGCGTCCCCGGCCACGATGCCGCCAACCCGGATGCGCGGATCGGCCGAGGTATCCCCAAACGCGTGCAGGAGCGCGTTTTCAACGCTCGGCTGCAGCGTGAACTTGGGCACGTACAACGAATGGGCGGCCGGCTCAACCGCGAAATCGACCTCGACATGGCTGTCGTAGCGCAATCGCTCCAGTTGAATGTACTCGCGCAGGAACTCGACCTCGTCCGCCAGGGTGACCAGGCTGTCGGTGTCCTTCAGGCAGAACTCGAGCAGCGCCACCAGCGCCACGACCGCGTCGGCGATGGCCGGTTTTTCCTCAATCAGCGCCAGCCACTTGATGGAGTTGAGCGTGTTGTACAAAAAGTGCGGGCTGATCTGGCTCTGCAACATCTGCATCTCCAGGTTTTTTTGTTCGACCTGCTGGCGCACCACGCTTTGAATGAGCTGGTTGACCCGGTCGATCAAGGCGTTAAAGCTAAGCGCGATGGACTCGACATCGACATTGCTCGATTCCAAACAGACGTGCGCCAGCTTGGCGTCGGTGTTCATGAGCTTGAGCGTATCGTCGATGATCGCGCGGAACGGACGGGTGATCGAGGAAGCCAGGAGCGTTCCCAGCACGGCGCTTGCGGCCAGCGCGACCAGCGCGACCGAGGCGATTTGCACCAGCAATTTGCGCTCGTTGCCGCTCAGGTCCACCGCGCGCAGCTTGGTGATCGAAAGCCCCGCCTCCTCAACGGTTATGGAGGTGACGATGTTCTGCGCGTCGATCAAGTACTCGCCGCCCTGGCGTTCAAGCGTTTGCCGGAGCGCGTCGAGACGTGCGGCGCTGGGGTTATCCAAGTAATTCACTTGGTAGACGGTCGTTTGATCGGCGGCGCTGACCAGCAGCGTGTCGCGCTCATCGAGGATCAGCCGCTCAAAAAGCCGCGCCATGTATTCCCCCGTGATGTCGATCTGGATGAGGTATTCAAACGCCTCGTCCATATCGATGTCCATCAGCCCCGCCACGAAGCAATACACGTTTTTCTGCCGCGCGCGCGAGCCGTGCGTGCCGACCGGATAATCGTAATCGGCCGCCTGGTCGGGGATCATGTGCCAAACGGTGGAATTTGCGTAGGGTCCGCCCAGCCATGGCTTTTGGAGCAGCCGCTCGCGGGAAAAGGAATATACCGAGCTATACACCGCGCCCGGATCGCCAAAGCCCACCACGTACACATTGGATACGCCGGGGATGGTGCGCCTGATGCTTTGCAGCAGGTTTTCCAGCAGCCGTATGCTGTCCAGGTCGCGCGAAGTATAGGCGCGGTAATTGATCTGCGGAATCTTCAGTGCGATGGCCTGGTTGGCGACCTCGTACTGGATCTTGTCAAATTGTGCGTAGAGGCTTGCGATATCGCCCGCTACGTCGCTCATCGCCTGGCGCTCGTACTGGACGGTGTTGTCCATGAGGGTTTTGCGCTCGGTCTGATAGTAAAACACCGAAGCCGCCAGGATGGGAATCGCCGTGAGCGCGGTAAAAGCCAGCACCAAAATAGCGCGCGTCGAATAGCGCCCGCTGCCCGAGCGCTTCACAATGGGGCGACGACCGCCGCTTGGCATGGCAACACCCGCCTTCCGACAGGAAACATTATAGTATAACGGCGGGCGCGGCGCAAGCCGCATAAAAGGCGCGCGGCATACGTTAAGGTTTGGCGAGGGATGGGTGTATTTATCGATTTCTTACCGCAATTCCCGCGCACGGATGCGCAATTGTGCTATAATGTCCATACCGTGGGGAGGTATAGCATGATTCGCGATTTGTTTCAGGGGAATTTTGACTTGCGGACAATTTTGGTCGAGCTGATGTACGTATTGCCCGCGTACTTGCTGGCAATCTCGCTGCACGAGGCGGCGCACGGCTATGTGGCGTACCGCTGCGGCGATCCGACGGCGATGATGCTTGGACGGGTTACGGTCAATCCGGTTAAACACTTTGACCCGATCGGCTTTCTCATGCTGCTGTTCGTGGGCGTGGGCTGGGCAAAGCCCGTGCCGGTCAATCCGCGCAATTTCAAAAATTACCGCCGCGATGACCTGCTGGTTTCCATCGCGGGGATTGCGATCAACCTGATCCAGTTTGTGGCCGGGTGCCTGATCATGTATGCGTTTGTCGCGGTGGCGCTTGGCAAGGCGCCCAGAATCTATGGGCTCAGCTCGGCGGACGCGTTCCTGTACGCGGCGGGCATGCAGGAAATCCTGATCGAGCCGGTGCTCGGGCCCGTCGCGGGCGCGCTGTTCCGCATCTTGATCAACTATGTCGTGGTGAATATTTCTCTGGCCGCTTTTAACCTCCTGCCCGTGCCGCCGCTTGACGGATTTCATGTCGTAAACGATCTTGTGCTCAAGGGGCGGCTGTTCACCTCGCGCCAGGTCGCGATCGGCGGGATGCTGCTGATCTTGTTTCTGAGCCAAATGGGATGGCTGGGCAAGGGGATTTCGTTTGTGCTTGGGCACGCGCTTAACGCCATGGGCCACGCGGGTCACGCCGTGTTCAGCGTGCTCGGTTGGGTTTAGGAAGGAATACAAACTTCATGCCATACGTCGTAACGCTCAAACTATTTGACGGCCCGCTTGACCTGCTGCTCACGCTCATCACGCGCGCCAAGATCGACATCACCGAGATATTTGTCTCGGAGATCACCGAACAATACCTGGAGACCATGGTGGGTGTGGACGAGCTCGACATGGATTCGGCCAGCGAATTTTTGCAGATGGCGGCGACGCTGCTTGAGATCAAGTCGCGCGCGCTCCTTCCGGTGCCGCCGCCGGAGCTGGACGAGGACGAGGAATCGCCCGAGCAGGCGCTGATCCGGCAGTTGACCGAGTACAAGACGTTTAAGGAATTGGCGGGGCGGATGCAGTCGCTCGAGGGCGACGCCAAGGCGCTGATCACCAAGTTGCCCGAGGAATACCCGCTCCCGCCGCCCACGTTTGAACTGACCGGGCTTACGCTCGAGGGCCTGACGCGCGCGTTTGCGCGGGTGCTCAAGCGCCTTGAAGAAAAAAGCGAGGTGGCCGAGCCGCCCCGGCGCGAGATTCGCCGCGACAACTTCACCGTGCAAAGCTGCATGGCGCGCATTCAGTCCCGCCTGAAGCGGGGCGAGCAGCGTTTCTCCGAGCTTTTTCAGGAAGCTCCGGGCAAGAGCGAGGTCATCAGCGTGTTTTTGGCGCTGCTCGAACTTTTGAAACTTGGGCGCGTGAAGGCAAGGCAGAAGGGCATTTACGCTGACATCACGATCAGTGCGGCATAAACGCCAAGCCGCCGGGCGGGGCATTGCGCCTGCCCGGTTTTTTTGATGCTCCCCGGATCTTTGGGCGCCTTCGCGCATTGACACAACGCGGACCGGGGCGGTATAATAAGCCAAATTTGTTTGTCAGGAGGCTCATTATGATTCGTCACATCGTGCTTTTTAAGATCAAGCCCGAATTCAAGGCCGAGATCCCCCAACTGATCGAAAATTTCTATTCGATGGCTTCGAAGGTTGAAGGGCTTGAAAGCCTTGAGGCGGGCGCGGACTTCCTGGGTTCGCCGCGCTCCTACGACTTGGCGCTTGTGACCGCGTTCACCGACCGCGCGGCGTTTGACGCCTATCAGGACCACCCGGCGCACCAACCGGTCAGGAAGAGGATGCACGAGGTGCGCGAAAGCTCGGTCGCGTGCGATTTTGAGATTTAATTGATGATCGGAGGACAGACGCATGCTCAACCATATCCCCAAAATCCTGCCCCCGGACCTCGTCAGGATCATGATGCAGATGGGCCACGGCGACGAGATGGTCATCGGCGACGGCAATTACCCGTGCGATTCGATGGGCACGCGCGTCGTACGCCTGGACGGACACTTGATACCGGAAATCCTCGACGCCGTGCTGACGCTTATGCCGCTTGACGCCTATGTGGAAAAGCCCACGGCGCTCATGTCGGTGGTGCCGGGCGATCCGATAGGCCGGATCGAAGTGTGGAGCACTTATGCCGATATCCTCAAAAAACACGGCCACGAAGTGCCCAGCGAGATGGTGGAGCGGTTCGCGTTCTACGAGCGCGCCAAGAAGGCGTTCGTGGTGGTCGCGACAGGGGAGCCCAGACAGTACGCCAACATCATCCTGAAAAAGGGGATCGTCAAGTAGCGCGTTGCGCGCGTTTTTGAACCCCTGGTAAAAGCGGGACAACAACCGAAAAGTTTTGCAAAGCCCCGATCCGGGCGCTCGGTTCGGGGCGGCTTGCGCACGCCACGGGCGGGGGGCTCGCAAATATGCCCCGGCCGGATGGGCCGGGGCATGGGCGCTCACGCGCGGGGATGCGCTATAGTTTGTCTATGACTTTTTCAAATAAGAGTTCGCCCACTCGGCGCTCGTTTTGCTCAAGCGACAGGACCGTCACCACGGCGTTCGCGCTTGGTACGATGACGCAGTATTGCCCGAGCAGCCCCAGCAGGAACGAAACGCCGCGCGCGCGGTCCACCCAGAACTGATAGCCGTAATCGAGGACGCCCGCCCCCGCAAAGCGCGGCGTCGTGGTTTCCACCATGGGCGACAGCGCCTCTTCGCAGAAGCGCTCGGACAGGATCCGCTTGCCCCTGTACACGCCTTTGTTCAGCATCATCTCGCCAAACCGGCCCATCTCGTCAACGTTGATCGCCATGCCGTTGGCCGCCACCGTGTGGCCCTGCGGGCAGGCCGTCATATCGGGATTGCCAATGCCCAGCGGTTCAAACAGCCGGTAGCGCATGTATTCGAGCAGGTTGCACTTGGCCTTGCGCTCAACCAGGCACCCGAGCATGTAGGTGTTGGAGTTGGAGTACACGAATTGCCCGCCGGGCGGCCTGACGTACCTGCCCTTCTCGTACACGTAGCGCGGCCAGTTTTTGCATCTCGCGCGTTCCGGACTGTCCCGGAACAGCAATGGTTGCTCAATTCCCGCCGTCATGGTCAGCATGTGCCGCACCGTAATACCCAGCGCGTTCTCCTCCGTCACGTCATACGTGAGTTCCGGAAAACTGTCCGACACCCGCTCGTCGAGGCGGATCAAACCTTCGTCCAGCGCAATGCCCACCCCCGCCGCCGAGAAACTCTTGGCGGTGGAATATGACTCGAACCGCGACAGGCCCGCGAATCCGCTTAAGGGTCCGCTCGATTGATGCGAAAAGCGCGACCAGAAATCGGTCACCTCGCCGCCTTGACGGACCTGCGCGTACAAAAGCGTCAGTTCTTCCCGCTTGGCCGCCGCGAGGAATGCCTCAAGCCGGTCCATGGCCTAGCCCCTGATCGCGGCCAGTTCTTCCTGGTACGCCGCGATCAGAATCCCGATATCGCCGCCCACGGTCACAAAGTCCATCTTTCCCGAGTGCGCCCAGCGCACGGTATCTTCCCGCCCAAACCCGACGATGCCGACGGGAATCCCCTTTTGCTTGGCCTTTTGGGAGACGCTTTCAATGGCCTCATGAATCAGCGGGTGGCCGATCTGGCCGGGTATGCCCATGGATACCGCCAGGTCCACGCGGCCAAACAGCAGCGCGTCGATCCCCTCCACCGCCAGGATCTCGTCGATGTTGTTCACCGCGTCCTGATTCTCGATCAGGAGAATCAGCGACACTTCGGCGTTTGCCCGGGTGTAGTAATCCTCGGTTCCGTACTTGAGCGCGTAGTCGTTTGAGCGCAGATAGGGGCACGCGCCGCGGTTGCCGATGGGGGCAAACTTTGAATAACGCACCGCGAGAAGCGCCTGCTCACGGTTTGCGACGTTGGGCACCAATACGCCCGCCGCGCCCATGTCGAGCGCCTTCTTGATAAAGTCCTCCACCACCGGGCCCGGCACGCGGACGATGGGCGGGATTAACGCCGATTCGGCCGTGCGGACGCAGTCCACGAGGCTCGGGCTGTTGTGGCAGCCGTGCTCGTTGTCCAGGATGATGAAATCAAAACCCACCATCCCCGCGACCTCGATCAGCGTGTTGGAATTGCCGTCCGACCAGGTGCCCACGGGGCGTTTGCCCTGGGCGAGCATTTGCTTAAAACTCTGCTTCACGTTTTTTCCTCCGATTTCTGCGATTTGGTCTTTACAAAATGCTGGGCAGGAGTGTTGAAATGATCGGGAATACCGCCGTCAGCAGGCACGCTATCAGCATGACCGCGCATACATAGAGCGCGTCGGGCAGCGTCTCCTCTATGCGGATATCGATCACGCGGCAGCTTGTGAACAGGCATACGGCCAGCGGCGGCGTAACCGCGCCGATGCCCAGCGCCAGCGACATGGTGATGCCGTAGGCGACCGGGTCAACGCCCAGCGCCGTCAAAATGGGCAGGAACATGGGCACGGTGATCAGCGTAATGGCCAGTGTCTCCATGAACGTGCCCAGAATCAGCAGGATGAATATGACGAGGCCGTACACGACGACGATGTTGCCGCTGATGCCCATGACCCAGGCGGCGATCGATGTGGTCACGTTTTGCGAGGTCATGACCCACGCAAACGGCGCGGCGAAGGCAATGATGATCAATATGGTTGCGCTGTTGACCGCGCTGTCCGAGAGCACGCGGACCAGTTCCTTAAGCGAGAGTTCCTTGTACACGCCAACCGCCAGAATCAATGCGTAGACGCAGGCGATGGTCGCGGCTTCCGTCGGCGTCACGATGCCCGACAGTACGCCGCCCAGCACGAACACCGGCATAAGCAGCGGCGGGATTGCGTCGAGCACGATCTTGCGCTTCTCACCGCGCGTCAGGTTCTGGTAATACGCGTCGCCGCCCTCGTCCTTGCACCAGTCGTGCTTTTTCACCATGTACCTGTTGAGCAGGCACAAAAACCAAGCGGTCAGGATGCCCGGCAGGAACCCGGCCATGAACATATCGCTGATCGACACGCCCGCCACCTGCGCGTATACCACAAAGCCGATCGAGGGCGGAATGACCGCGCCCAGCGTGCCCGCGCCCGCGATCACGGAGGCGGTGAAGCCCTTGGGGTAACCCTTGCGCACCATTTCCGGTTCCACGATGCCGCCGATGGCCGCTGTGGTGGCGACGCCGGAGCCCGAGATCGTACCAAACGCGGCGCAGCCGATGATGCCCACGTTGCCGATGCTCCACCGGTTCTTCCTAAGCAGCATATTGGCCAGGTTCAGGATGCGCGGCGTGCTGCCGTAAATCATGATCGCGCCCGAGAGCACAAACAGCGGCAGCGCCATCAGCGGGAAGGAGTTGATGCCGTCCACCAGCTTTTGAACCACGATGCTCATGGAGATATTTCCGCCGACGAGGATCGACATGGCGGTTGAGATGCCGATCGAGAAGCCAACCGGGATGCCGAGCAAAAGCGTTACGGCCAATGTGATAAAGAGCGCTGCGATCATGCTTAAGCCCCCCCTTCTTCCGCCATGCCTGTCGCTTTTTTGAACGCGAGCAGCAGCGCATAGACGACCATCAGCACGCACCCGGCCAGCACCGCATAAAACATGATGCTGCGCGGCAACTTGAGCCCAGGCGAAATCAGCCGCCCGGTCTTCTCAACGACCGGCAAACTGGCATAACCGAGGTAACCGAGAAACGCCGCGATGATGACATAGTCGAACACTTCAATCCATTTCTTTACCTTTGCCGGAAACATATTGATCAGAAAATCGATCCGGGTATGCTTTGAGCGGCTGAGCGCGACGGTCGAGCCGAGCATGGTGATCCAGATCATCGACCAGATCGCACACTCTTCGGCCCAGAAGAATGAGCCGGCGAATACGTACCGGTTGACCGCTTGGGCAAACGTCACAAATGTCATGACCAGCATCAGCGCGAAGCACAGCTTTTCAATGGCCTTGATGAGAAACGAAAAGATTTTCATGGGCGCAGACTCCTCCCCCCAAAGCGCGCGCGCCGGTCGGGGCGCGCGCGCTTTCATCTGGTCAACCGGTTATGGATTGTGAGCCTTGTCGATCAAGTCCGATCCGTACTTGGCGATGAAGCCATCCCATACCGGCTGGACCGCCGCCACAAAGGCATCGTAATCGATGTCGTCGATCTGCATGCCATGCGCCTTGAGGTTCTCTATGGCGCTCACTTCGAATTCGTCGTTGAGGCTGCGCATGAGGGCGCGGGCGTTCAGGGACGCTTCCTTGACAATCGCCTGCTCCTCCGGGCTCAGGCCCTCAAAGAAATCGGGGTTGATGATGAAGGTGGCGGTATTGTAGATGTGGCGCGACATGGACAGGTGCTTTTGCACCTCGTAGAACTTGCTTGTCTCTATGATCGACAACGGGTTCTCCTGCCCCTGCACCGTGCCCTGCTGAAGCGCGGTAAAGAGCTCCGCGAACGCCATGGGAATCGCCGTGGCGTCGAGCGCCTCAAAGGTCATCTTGCGCATGTCGGTCGGCGCGATGCGGAACTTGATGCCCTTCATGTCTTCCGGTACGATGATCGGGCGCACGTTGTTGGTCATGTTGCGAAAGCCGTTCTCCCAATAGCAGAGCACCCCGACGCCGTAATCGGCAGCGGCTTCGGTAAACGCCTGTCCCAGCGCGCCGTCGTATGCCGCGCGCCCGGCCTCGGAGCTTGAAAACAGGAACGGCAGTTCCTCAATATACCCGAGCGGATTGTCGGTTCCCTGGAAAAGCAGCGTGGGCGCGCCCATCAGCACCGCGCTTTCAAGCGTCCCAAGCATGATCTGCTCAAGGCAGGTCGCGTCGTCGGCAATCTGCGCAGAAGGGTAGATGTCCACCACGACGGAACCGTTCGTCTTGGTTTCCACCTCCTCCTTGAACGACAACAAGGCCACGTTGACCGGGTGGGTGGGTTGCTGGTTATGCGATACCTTCATGGTGGTGGCCGCAAGCCCCGGTGCCGAGGCCAGCATAAGCAGCAATACAAGCAATACCGAAAGCGCTCTTCTCGTGGTCCGGTTCATAATCGCACTCCTCTCAAATCCGGTTCATAGTTGATAGAGAATCGCTGAAAATCGGTATTTTGGTATGTTTGCATACCTCTTTTCGTTTTCATCATATCATTTCATTGAGCCCCTGTCAATCCGTCAATATCCATATATTATCGATGAATTTTTATATAATATGTTGTATTTTTGTCTGTTTTGGGCGAAAAGTTCTGATCGACCCAGCGCCCCTTGGCCATGCGGCCAAGGGGCGCGAAATCACCATGCTTCTTTTGTCCTATCGCGCCTAAGCGCGTGCGTGCCTTCGTTTGGTTAAACCGCGGTGTACGCGAAGTTCTGGTTCGCCATATCGCCCATCAGGATGGGGAAGGTGTAGTTCGTCGGCAACACGGTGAAGCCCACCTGAGAAGACGGCGTAACCACGACGTTTGAACCAAAGGGCGCGTTGATGACATAGTTGCCGCTTGCGTTCGTCGCGGTGCTGGCCGCCACGCCGCCGACCGTATAGTTGACCACGATGCCCGATACGTTCGGCAGGCCCGACACCGCGCCGCTCACTGAGATCGTGTTTGCGGTATAGGTGAAGTTCTGGTTCATCGTGTTGGCGCTGATGCCCATGATGGCGTAGTTGGTCGGCGCGGCGGAGAAGCCCGCTTGGCTGGACGGCAGGATTACGACGTTTGCGCCGGAGGGCGCGTTAAAGGAGAAGTTGCCGCCCGCGTCGGTTGTGGCGCTTGCCAGCATGCCGTTGATCGAATAGTTGACCGCGATGCCCGACACATTCGGCAGCCCCGATACGGTGCCGCTCACGGTGAACGTCGTCGCGACGGGCGCGAGGGTGAAGTTGAGATCCGTGCGGTCCGAGCACGCGGTGAATGAATACGAAGCAGGCGTGACCGTTACGCCAACCAGCGCGCCGACGGAAACCTGCACGCAGGCGCCCCTGGGCACGACGATCGTGAAGCGGCCGTCGGCGCCGGTCGTGACGGTGCGCGTGCGGCAGTTGACCGTGTACTGAATCGCGATACCGCTCGCCGGCCCCGCAGCGTTTGAGACCACGCCGCTGAGCGTCACGGTCGAATCACAGCATCCAAAGTTTGAATTGTTTCCCCAACAGCAAGACATACCGTTGTCACCTCTTCAATGGAATTGGGACTGCGACGAATTATGTCGCAGTCCCACTTTCACGCTATGCGCCTATAAGGACTTGAGTTCCGGTTCAACTTCGGAATTGCCGGCGATGCGGAAAAATTTTTGCGCTTCACCGCACCCGCGTGAGCCGTCCGGCGTCCATTTCTGAGACCGTGTCCGACAAGGCTTCGATGTCATCCTTGTTGTGGCTGGCGAGCAGGATGGTTTTGCCGCGCGCCTTGAGTTCGAGCAGCAGCTTGCGCATGTCCGCCACCCCCGCGTTGTCCAGCCCGTTCATCGGCTCGTCCAGAATCAGCAGGTCCGGGTCCTCCATGATGGCCTGGGCGATGCCCAGGCGCTGTTTCATGCCCATGGAATACTTTGAGACCCATTTTCGGTTGCCCGGGTCCAAACCGACCAGGCATATTGCGTCCGATATGCGTGTCTTTTCAATTTTCCCGTTAATGCTGGCGAGCATTTTCAGGTTCTGATAACCGGAGTAATAAGGCAGAAAACTGGGGGCCTCGATGATGGCTCCCAATCGGTCCGGCGTCTGGCCGCTCTTTACTTCTTTTCCTTTTACGGAAATGGTTCCGGATGTCAGGGAGATGAGTCCGCATATTCCTTTGAAGAGCATGGTTTTTCCCGAACCGTTGCGCCCTATGATGCCATGTATCAAGCCCGCGGCAAAGTGCGCCGTTACACGGTCCAACACGTCTTTTTTCTTGTAGGTCTTAACCGCTTCAATGCATTGTATCATAGAAAATCCTCCGTACTCAGTTTTCAGAAGCCGAATAAATCAAATCAACCCGCCGCCCGGTGATCCATGCAAGCGCTACGGCGACGAGAAAACTTCCCCATAATACGGACATTGCCAGTTCGACGCGTGGGAAATATGGATTGGTTCCCATGTTTAAAAGCGGCAGTCGCGCCAGCGATGAGATTGACAGGACATAAAAAGTGGCCGAAACGCCAAAGTCCATAAAGAGATCAAACAGCAAGATAAATATCGCCGCAAATATTCCCGCCTTGCTGGTTGATAAAATATTTATGATGAATATGATCAGCGCGCACGTTGCATACGCCCCCCAACGCAAAATCATGCCCAGCGCAAAACATCGCCGGACCGACCACATGCGCATGTAATCTCGGTGAAACCCTACCAATAAGTCATAATTGTCGCCCAAATCGGTCCTTGATAGCGTATGAATTGCGCGGCCCCACTGGTTGTCATAGGTGAGATATGGATGGAGGATGAGGTGTTGGATTCCCAGCATGATCAAAAGATAAACGGCCGTCGCAAGCAAAACGCAAAATATTTGACCGGCGATCCATGGCCCCTTTTTTGCGCGGATCAGGATGTATTGCTGCGCGTCATCAAAAAACGGAGCATCGCTGAAAATCAGCATCAGCCCGATTCCGGCAATCATTACAAAATGCGGATCGGATATCATGTTGATGAAAAGCCCGAAAGCATTGATGGTCTCGTCATAGTCCGCCAAAAAACCGATCAGGCCTTGGTAACTGTCTTTCATGTGGATGTATAAAAGCGCAAATACGATGATACACTTTGGATTTATGGCAAGCTTGCGCAAGCTGTATATAAGACAGTTGAGGCTTCGCCTTACATCAGCCATGTTCGAGCCTCCTTCTCACGCCCAGCGTGAATGATAGAAAACACAGGGCCATTCCAACGCCAAAAACCATGACGGCTATCCCAATTGTGGACCAAAAGTCCCGCTGGATCAACCCCTCCGACAGCGCCAACAAATTGACCCAGGCGGGTATTGACGCGCTGCTCCACTGAATTTCCATGCTGACGCGCGTTAGAAACAGGGGAAAACACAGCGCGAAGTACCGGTTGGGCACAAAACTTGAAAAAGCCAGTCCGCTAAGCGCGCCAAAAGCGCCCGCAAGCGAGCGAATGGCTATCGCGCCAATGACATAGTAACTCCAGTGCGCGTCGGCGATGATCTTCGCAAAGTACCCCCGATGCGCATACAGTTCGCGGGTTTCATCCAAAGTGCCTCCGGCCAATAGGGCAAGAAAGAAAATGAACAAGCCAACCGCTTCAACCAGCGCGCCCGATAATCCCGCGGCGATCAGTTTCGAACGTATGTACCGGCTTCTCCCGGAGCGCAAAATCTGGCTCAGCGCCGACCGGCTTTTCCAATCCGCGCAAAAGCTGGTCGCGAAAGGCAGGGCCACGATCAAGGCGGACATCCAATTCAAATAATTAAACAAAAGACCCGTTTCAAACAAGTTTACCGCGTTGTAGGGCGGCGACATAAAGGGCAATTCCGAGATGTAGTACTGAGCGAAATTGATCACCACCGCAAGACAGAACCACCGCCCAAAGGCCCGACGGACATCCATCTTTACCATGTTGCTTCTCCCATCCCGTGGTTAAATGACTTTGCCGCTGATCGCATCGACGTAAACCGGCTCCACTTCACTTTCCATATTTATTGCCGGATAGAAGCTCCAAACAGGGCGCAGGACAAACCGGTTGGCCTTTTTATCCGGAACGGCAAGGTACTCATAGGCTATTCGTTCGATCCTAACCGGCTCGTCAAAGATCAAAACTTCATAGCTTTTGACGAACGCGCCGATCGCTTGCTCAAGTTCGATGGATTTTTTATGCTTGGATGGATCCATTCGTTCGAGGATTTCATAAGCGGTCGCGTTGATGCCGGTTTCAAACCAAATCACGCCTTGCTCTTTTGTTACATAGAACAACCCTGAACTGCCCTTGCTGCTTTCGCTAAAACTATTGGTATTTATGGGTACGCGGTTTAGCGCCAATCCGTCGTAGGTAAACAATGCGTTGAAAAAATACCCTTCCTGAGGTGCGTCCGGCTTATGTTCCGGCGGCGCCCACAGTCCCGAGCCTTCAAACAAGCTTTTGTTGCCTTCCTGCCGGGCGTTGTAGAGTTCCTCCAACTTGGCTTCGTCCATCGCCGTGTACTGCCACAATTGCGCAACCAGCCCCAAATCATCGCACAGCGCATCAACCTGTCCCCAGGCTTCCTCCCGCGTGAAGCCGCTCAGCGCGCCCTGCAAATGCTCGCATTGGTTGTTAAACGCGTACATCGCCAACGAATACTCAATGTCAATCCACTGGGAAACATACGTTATGGCCCCAGAATATACGTCCAGCATGGACCCCCGAGGCCCCCTATAGTCGATTGTACCGCCTCCGTTTGGCGCGGGTTCGTCGTCCTTCCAAATGCGTTTGATGCGTTCGTCATTCCAATCCATGTACTCAACGCGCAGCGGCTGCGCGTTTTGAACCAGGGGCGGTTCAAGCACGGCGTCCAGGACAATTGTAACCTTCCCCGATGTATGGGTTTGCTGAAGTCGGGTATCCTGCGCCCAAGCGGGACCGCCGCTAGAAAAAGCCAAGCATACAACAGCCAGAGCAATCAAAACCCACTTTGTCCGTACCATATTGGCATTCTCCCTTCACAAATGTATTTTAAACTTGATGTATCCAGAAGGGACGGACGCGAAAGCCTTGGATTTCCCATCCGCCCCCAAGATTATGTTCTGCGTTGACACATTACGGGCACCATGTTCCCTTAACGGTAGCGGCGACGTTTGTCGCGTTGTTATTCCGGGCCCGGAAACGGTAATTGTTGCCTACCGCGCCATTCCCGCTCGTATAGGGGCACACAAAGACATTTCCCCCATTTGGCAGAAAATCGTACGCCTTAATGTCCGTAACAACTTTTGTATTGGCCTTGTTCATTCCACCATACTGGACGTTAACGCCCGGGGTATGCTCGTCTGGCCAGGCTGTCAGCCCCCCCGTGGCCTCTTTTTTGTAGAAGTCTGAAGTGACATATGATCCTTTAGCCAGGCCAGTTTTGGCGTACTTATATGTAACAACAGCGAGAGCAGGTATTGCACATGACACGCTCAGCATGACACACAGTAGCGAGAGAA
>JAVBND010000080.1:0-35322 GCA_031551775.1 Eubacteriales bacterium
TGGCGCGCGAACTCATGTACGTTGATGGGGATAAACGCTCCGCCGGTCCCAGGTCGCGGGGCGCGAAAACAAAATGCGTTCCCTGCCGGCGGGGAGGCGCCGTCAGGGACCGCTTTTTGTTTTCTATTTTTGTACAAGCCGCACGGTCATGCCCGCGACAGGCTTGCTCAGGACGATAAAGCCGGTCGTCGGCTCCTTCTTTGCGGTGAAACCGCGCCGCTCAAAGTGCCAGCACGCGCGGTCCAAGTTGTTCGTGCCGATGACCAGTTGGTCGCATACGCTCCTGGTCAGTTCAAACTTGTCGCCGATCTGATGGCCGAACCGCGTTTGGGTGACGGGCCAGTCCAGCAGCCGGGCCAGCGCCCAGACATCCTGATCGGCGTATTCATCCTGAATCGCCACGCGCTCAAGCGTCAGTCCCAGCATGCGTGAGACCGCCCTGCGCGTCAGTTCCGTGACGCGCGTCCAGTTCTTTTCCCGGACCACATCGCTTGGCGCCATCCAACTGCCGCCGGCGGCGAGCACCCTGTCAAAGGCGAGATAGTCAATTAAGTTCGTTTCATTGATGCCGCCCGTGGGCACAAAGCGCACCTGCCCGTAGGGCGCGCTCATCGCCTTGATGAGCTTAATGCCGCCCAGCGCTTCGGCGGGGAAGAATTTGACCGTATCAATCCCCAGTTCAAGCGCCGATTCAATCTCGGAGGGGCTTGCGCAGCCGGGCAGCACATGAACGCCGATTGACTGGCAGTGCTTGACCAGGACGGGGTTGAGTCCAGGAGAGACGATGTAGCTGGCGCCCGCCTTGACGGCCCGGTCCGCCTGCTCGCACGTGAGCACGGAGCCCGCGCCCAGCATGACGCCCGGCAGGGCCGTGCGCACGGCCTTGATCGCCTGCTCGGCGGCATCGGTTAAGAAATTGACCTCGGCCACCGGCAGCCCGCCGTCTGCGAGCGCGCGGCACAGGGGCACCGCGTCTTGCGCGTTTTCAATTTTGACGACGGGAACAAGTCCCGCATAAGAGAGGCTCTTAAACAGGTCCGTGACAAAATCTCCCTCCGGAAGGTTATTCCGTTTCTCTGAAACGGCATTCCTGGTGTTGCGGCTCGGGTTGGCGGAAGCTTGACAATTCATCTTTTGTGTTTCTCCTTTGTAACGAATTGGTAAATATGGCGCGGGAGATACCGATCATGATGGATAAAATGTAAACTGAGCAGGGTGCATCATGGTTACATTCCTCCCGTATGCATATTATATTATTTTTCTAGGTTTTGTCAAGAAAATTCGTCACGGTTATCAAGGTGAAATAATGGCGGACCATAAAGCAAAAAATCCGGCGCGTCTCATCCGAGTGCCGCGCCGATTTCCAGGCAAGCGTGTTGAGCGGCGGTGTCAAAAGCGCTCGTGAATGCCCTTCCAGTAAACCGGTTGCTTTTCGTAGTAGGTATCGAGGTTGAACACCTGGCGGTCAACTTCCGCGCCTGTGACCTTGTCGCAATAGATGCGCAGCCCACGGCTCTTGACCATGTTCTTACCGGGCGTCTTGAGCATGATTTCATCGGTGAAGTAGGCATGCTTGCCGGTCAAGTCCTTTTCGTAGCGGCCCTTTTGCGGCACCTTTTCTTCAACCAGGTCATGGCCCAGCCGGATGTCGTACGCGCATGGCGGGCCGTAAATGCGCACGCGCGCCCTTTCAGAATCCACCTGCGTGTAGATGTAGACCGGGTAGCGAAGCGTGTTGGTGAAGCACAGATCCTTGATTCTGCCCTTCTTGAGCGAAACCGCCGCATCCATGCTGTAATCGCAATAATCGACCGTCATAGAGTGCGGCTGGCGGGTGACGATTTCCATATTGGCCTTGAGCAGCGCGCCGTAGAGCGTGCTCGATGCCTGACAGGTGCCTCCGCCAATGCCGGAGATCACCTCGGTGCCGTCGTATTCGTTGGCTTTGAAAAACCCGTTTTCAATCGTGCGCGCGCCCACCGTATCGTTGAAGGACACCGTTTGCCCCGGTTGTACCATAAAGCCGTTGAAGGAGTCGAGCGCGCGGCGGATGTTCCTGGTGCGCAGCGAAACGCTTTTTTTTGTGGAGGTCCAGCAATCGGCGATGAGTTGGGTGTTCTCGATCAACGCCTCGGTGGTGTGGACCGGCTTTGCCGCGTGGGGCTTGAGCTCAATCGTCCGTGGCCCGCCGTCCCGGATCGCCTGATCGAGCGTTTGCTTAAGCTCCTGCGCCGACAGATCCAGCCCGTCCTGCGACTGGGTGACGATGATTTCCTCGGCGGAACCCATGACGACAGTGGCCTCGACCGGCGCTACGTTCACTTCAGAGGCGACCTCAGCTAAAAATTCGCCAAGCAAATGCTCGTCGTAGATGATCCGGCTGTCGTAACGGACCGGGTTTTCCTTGAGCGATTGGGCCTGCTCGCGCCTATAGGCGTCAGAACCGGTGTGGCCGAGACTCCATGCCATTTGAAGCTGCCGGGCGGTATCCTGATCGAGTCGGGCGTTGAATTCGGATGGGGTGAAGCTCCATGTTTTGTCCCGATAGGTCAGGACATAGGTCTCAGCGCTCAGCCGCTGCTCGACTTCGTCCAGAACCAGTCGCGCGCCCTCCTCGTAGGTCTTCCCGCCAAGCGAAACGCCGCCCACGTAGACGCCTTCAAGAAAGGTGTCCGGAGCGAACGAAGCGCCGGAGGAGACGCGTATGATGAGGATCACGGCGGCTGTCAAGGCGGCCATGACTAGGGTCAGCTTGAGTGCCTGCGCCGCCCCTCGGCCCGGTCTTGAACGGCGCTTGCGCCGCCTGATGTAATTGAAGTTGGCGTTCATAGACTTAACTCCTGTGAACTTGTTGCGATCAGTATATGCGTTCTCACATTTTCACAGTATTGTTTGCAAGGAAATATCTTACTTATATAAAGACGACCAAGCTGCGCGTTTGGTTCATGAAATCGGCAAAGATTTCTATGCGCGCGCACGCGCGGCTTTCGGGCATAAAAAAAGCAGGCTGCCGTCTGGCAGCCCCAGCTTATCGACAAAGTCGATAAGCTGTCATCGAAAATCTTTGGCTTTGCCAAATCTTTTCGATGAGGGGGAAACGGGGCCAAATTCCTGAAAATCTGCGGATTTTCCGGGCGGAATTTGGACGGGAAAGGATTTTGAGCCGGGCGGGCAAGCTCGCCCTTTGTCAAAATCCTATTCGCCCTCGCGGTACACGCCCGCGAGGGCGTTGCTAACGGGGTTTGTTGACGGTCTGAGGCTGCCGTCTGGCAGCCCACTTCCTTCACTCGCTACTTGGCAAAATCGATCGCGCGCGTTTCGCGGATGACGTTTACCTTGATCTGGCCCGGATACTCCATCTCGCGCTCGATGCGCTTGACAATCTCCTTGGCCAGGATCAGCGTGCCCGCGTCGTTCACATCTTCGGGCTTGACCATGATGCGCACCTCGCGGCCCGACTGGATCGCGA
Source organism: Eubacteriales bacterium (assembly GCA_031551775.1). GTDB lineage: Bacteria > Bacillota > Clostridia > Christensenellales > Aristaeellaceae > Anaerozeibacter. The sequence continues at coordinate 3,470 of JAVBND010000080.1, forward strand.
AGGACTTCTCTACCCCGTCAAACGAGTTGGCAATCTCTTCGAGCTTTTCAAGGCGCTTGATGTAATTCTCAAGAGACTCGCGCCGCGCGCCCGGACGCGCCGCCGAGATGGCGTCCGCCGCCTGGACCAGCACCGCTTCCACCGTCTGCGGTTCCACATCGTTGTGGTGTGCCATGATGGCGTTGACCACCGCGTCCGATTCGTGGAACTTCTTGGCCAGGTCCGCGCCGATCGTGACGTGCGTGCCCTCAACTTCGTGGTCGATGGCCTTGCCGATGTCGTGCAAAAGCCCCGCGCGCTTGGCGAGCTGGACGTCCGCGCCCAGTTCCGCCGCCATGACGCCCGCCAGATGGCTGACCTCGATGGAATGCTTGAGCACGTTCTGGCCGTAGCTCGTGCGGTACTTCATGCGGCCGAGCAGCCGCACCAGTTCGTGGTGGATCGAGTGCAGGTTGGTCTCAAAGATCGCCTGCTCCCCGGCCTCGCGGATCTGGTTGTCCACGTCTTTCTTGGCCTTCTCGACCATTTCCTCAATGCGGGCGGGATGAATGCGCCCGTCTTGGATGAGGCGTTCAAGGGCGATGCGCGCGACTTCGCGCCTGACCGGGTCAAACCCGGAAATGATGACCGCCTCGGGCGTGTCGTCGATGATGAGATCGACGCCGGTCGCGGTCTCGAGGGTTCGGATGTTTCTGCCCTCGCGGCCGATGATGCGGCCCTTCATGTCGTCGTTGGGCAGCGCCACCACCGATACCGTGGTCTCGGCCACGTGGTCGGCCGCGCATTTCTGAATCGCCATTGCGATCAGGTTGCGCGCCTTCTTGTCGGCCTCTTCCTTGGCTTTGGATTCGATTTCGCGCACCATGACGGCGGCGTCGTGGAAGGCGTCCTTCTGAATGCGGTTCATGAGGATCTGCCGTGCTTCTTCCAGCGTCATGTTGCTGATGCGTTCAAGCTCAGCTTGTTGCTGATCGTGCAGCTTCTGCGCTTCTTCCTCAATGCGTTCTGCGTCTTTGTACTTCTGGTTCAGGTTCTCCTCGCGCACTTCAAGGTTGTCCAGCTTCTTGTCGAGCGTCTCTTCCCGCTGGTTGACCCGGCGTTCAAGTCGCGTCACTTCGTTCCTTCGGTCCTTGATTTCCTTATCCAGTTCCGACTTTAGCCGGATGATCTCTTCTTTGGCTTCGAGCATTTTTTCCTTCTTTTGCTCTTCCGCCTTGCGCGTCGCTTCGTCGTAAAGGTTCTTGGCGAATTCCTCGGTTCGGCCGATCTTTTTCTCCATGACATTCTGGCGGTAGAAAAAACCGGCTGCAGCGCCTATGGCCAACGCGACGAGCGCGATGATAATTGCTACAGGTATACTCAAAGAACGTTTTCCCCCTTTCCTTAAAATTCGTGGTAAACCGGTCGCCCGGCTGCAATGAAGGATTCAATTCCCGATTGATTCTTGGTTGCAATTAGGCGTGGTTATCAGAAATAGTTTACACTCGCTTCTTAACGATGTCAAGCAAAGATTAGGCACGCCCCGGGCTTTTCCTTCGATATATTGACGCCACCCATATTTTCCCCTATAATTTAGGCAATTATAGCGTCAAAGCGCGGCGAAAGCAAAAAAAGGATTGGATAAACGATGAAACTGATCATATTTGACACGGAAGCAACCGATCTGACGCCCGGGCAGATTTGCCAATTGTCATACTTGATGGCGAACGGCGGCCATGTGACGGGCAAGAACATGTTCTTTGAGGTTGACGAGATGAGCGAAGGCGCTCAGGAAGTACACGGCATGAGCCTGGAGGACCTGAAAACCCTTTCCGGCGGCGAGCGCTTTGAGGATCGGGCGGAAGAGATTTTTGCCGATTTTTCCGCCTGCGACATGATCGTCGGGCACAACGTCTCGGCGGATGAGCGGTACCTGCGCGTGGAACTTGAACGGTGCAACATGGCGCTTAAGCGTCTTAAGACTTTTTGTACCATGAACTATTTTACCGGCGATACCGCCCTCAAGCGCAAGGTCAACAACGGCCGCCCCAAGCCGCCAAAGCTTTCGGAACTGGTGGAGCATTTTGGCATAACGGAAGAAGCCATTAAGAAAGCGGCGGATGTGTGGTTCTCAGGCGGCGGCGCGCTGCACGACGCGCGCTTTGACACAGTGGCGACCTACCTGTGCTTGGTCGAAGCGACGAAACAAGGCAAGGTGCGCGGAGTAATCTGACGATTAAAGGCAAATTTTTTATTTTCATACAAATTAAATGAAACTTGTCATAACAGGCACAAGCCCCACATAGGTATATCACGAAGGGGCTGATATAGTGGACGAAAAGATTCGCATTCTGCCGGTAGATGACAACCCGGCGATACTAAAGCAGTTGAGCGATTTTTTTGCGGGCAAGAGCGACATCGAATTGGTCGGCACGGCCAATGACGGCGAAATGGCGCTCAAGCTCATTCGCGAAACGCGTCCGGACGTGGTGCTGCTGGACGTGATCATGCCCAAGCTGGACGGCTTTGCCGTGCTCGACGCGCTGCGCGACATGGACGAATCGCCGCGCGTGATCATGGTGACTGGCCTTTCGCGCGACGATTTTATCCAGCGCGCGATGCACTTGGGCGCGAGCTACTACATGGTCAAGCCCATAGACCTGACGGTCTTGTACAACCGCGTGAAGGAAGTCAACGACATTGAGGGGGCGCTCACAAGCGCGCATGAGCCGCGCCGCCCGACCGCGCACTCGGCGGACGAGCAGGTGACCAACCTGTTCCTGACCATCGGCATCCCGGCGCACATCAAGGGCTATCAATACCTGCGCGAGGCGGTCAAGATGGTGCTTGAGGACCACGATATCCTAAGCCGCATCACCAAGGAGCTCTATCCGGGCATCGCCAGGCGCTACAACACGACCGCCAGCAAGGTCGAACGCGCCATGCGCCACGCGATTGAGGTTGCATGGAACCGGGGAAGGCTCGATTCTATCAACCGCATGTACGGCTACAAGGTGTTCTCGCCCGACGACAAGCCGACCAACGGCGAATTCATTGCGATGGTGGCCGACAAGGTGGGCATGGCGAAGATTGCGTAGGGCGGGCAGGGATTGTGACAAGGGCGGGCGATAAAGCCCGCCCTTGTCACAATCCCATTTGCCACCGGCGCACAGGTCGCCGGTGGCGTTGTCCTGGGGTTTGTTGATGATATTTCGTAGATGCCGTCAAGTTACACCCGGCGTGAACCCGCGCCTTTGTAACGCTCGACTTCCAAAACCATGTGCTTGCTCAAATCGTGCATTGCCCTGAGCATCGCCCCCTGCGTGTCCCCCGGCAAGCGGATGGTTGAGCGGAACGACTCCAGGCTAAAGTCCCCCGCGTAGCCGCTGTCGGCCAGCGCGCGCAGGAAGGCGTCCCAATCGAGGGAACCGGCGTAGGGCGTGACGTGCTGGTCGCCGGACAGGTCGTTGTCGTGGATGTGCAGGGAGATCAGGCGCTCCCGGTAGCCCATGACCGATTGGTAGATGTCCTCGCCCATGTAGTGGCTGTGCCCGGTATCCAGGCAAAAGCCCACGTTTTGCGCGTCGATCGCGTCCGCCAGGTCGATCAATTGCCCGGGCTCGGCGCAATAGCGCCAATATCGGCTCCCGTCAAATTCGCGGGTGACGATCATGTTCTCAAGGGCGAGCTTGACGCCCAGGTCCCTTGCCAGGCGCGCTTTTTCCTTAAAATAGTTTGCGTTGGCTTTGAGGCACGCGGGAACGTCGCGCTCGGCGCCCGGCGGCGCGATGGGGTGGACAACGGTGAGCGGCGCGCCCAATATGGAATTGACCTCAATCGCGCGGTCCACCATCCGGTTCAGCAGTTCGGTCTGGGCATCCTGCTTGAAATAATTGAACATCAGGTTGTGCGTCTGGGTAAAGGTGATGCCCTTTGAATCGCCGTAGGCGCGCACGTCGCGGATCCACGCCTTCCAGTCGTCGCCAAACAGCGGGTTTTCTCCGTACCCGACGCCCGGGCCCAGGTAGCAGCAGGTGGTAAAGTCGATCGCGTCAAACCCGGCATCTTGCAAGATGTCCAGTTGGCGCTCGATGGATACATCGGGGCGGTATACGTGCTCGGTGGTGGTCACAATGCGCATAGGTCATTTCCTTTCGGCATGAAGCCGCCTTGCGCCAAAGTTCACAAGGCGGCCCCACCAATTTGTTCCGCTTAAATCAGGCCGTTTGAGAGGTTGAACATCTCAATTTCCTCGTTGGTCTGGTCGCAGATGGACGAAAGCGCCTCTTCGGTGGTATAGCTTTCCTCCGCGAGCAGCATTTGGATTTCGTTTTGCACGATGGAGCGGAACTTGCCCGTCACGCCGATCAGCGCGCCGGCCGACGCGGGCGTGGTTTCGTGCAATTCGCCCATGATCAGTTCAAAGCCCGGGTTTTCCTCAAGGTACTTCTTGTAGATGTCGGTTTGCTCCGCCGCCTTGCTCACCGGCAGGTAGCCCGTGGAATAGGTCCACTGGGCCTGCATCGCGGGATCGGCGCAGAACTTGATGAAGTCCCACGCGCCTTCGCCCTTGGTGGCCTCGCCGTTGTTCAAGATCCACAAAGCCGCGCCTCCGATCGACACGCGGTAAGGATCCTCGGCCTTGAGCTTGGGGATCGGGCGCTGGGCCACGGTGAACGCGCCGGAGGCGCCGTCTTGCAGGTCACGGAAATTGCCGCAGGTGGAGATGAAGATGCCCACGTTGCCCGCGCCGAATTCCTTCTTTGCCTCGGCGGTGCCGCCGCCGCCGCTGCCGTAGGTGACCGTGCTTTCGTCGCTTGAGAATTCGCGCCAGGTGTTCAGAAGGTTCAGCCCCGCGCCGTTTTCGTCGATCGCGAGCTTGGTCGCCACGCCGTTTCGGCCGTTGTCCGCGTCGGTTAAAAATGCGCCCTGCATGGCGATGTACTGCTCAAACAGCCACGCGTCGTTGTCCAGGCACGCGCCGTATCGGCAAATGCCCTTTTCAACCAGTGTGCGCGACGCGTTCAGCACGCCCTCGAGCGTGTTCAGTTCTTCGGGCTGGATGCCCGCCTTCTCAAGCGCCTCCACGTTGTAGCTGACCGCCGGGACCGAACTGTTGAAGGGCATGGAGTTGATGACGCCGTCGATCACGTAGTAGGCCAGGATGTTGTCCTGGTAGTCGGACACGTCAAAGCCTTCCCGGTCGATGAAATCCTTAACCGGCAGGTAGTAGTCGCTGTTGATCATCCACAGGCTTCCCACTTCGTAAAGCTGCATCACGTCCGGGCGCAAGCCCTCGGGCGTGCTCTTGAGCTTGGCCAGCGAGTCGTCGTAGCTGCCCTGGTACTGCACGTCTACAAAATACTTGTCCTGGGATTGGTTGTAGGCGTCGGCAATCGCCTGGGTGGCCGTGCCGTTGCGGCTGCCCATCGAATGCCAGAAGGTGAGCACCTCGCGCCCATCCGCACTCTGGGCAAGCGCCGGGACGGCGCACATCCCCACACCTAGGCAAAGGGACAGGACAAGGGCAAGGGCATGGCAGAAACGTGTCATGAAACAATCCCCCTTTCGTCAGTCGCGTACCCATATTCAACGCGCCCCGCGCGTTCAATCGACCTGGAAAACACCGGCGTCAGCCCTTGACCGCGCCGCTCGTCATCCCCTTGATCAAGTACTTCTGGCCCAGGACAAAGATCGCGACGACGGGCACCAGCACAAAAACCGCGCCCGCCGTAACATTTCCGTAGTTGGTGGTTTCGGCGTCGATCAGCATGCTCATGCCGATTTGCACCGTGCGCATGTTGGTCGAATTGGTCACGAAGAGCGGCCACATGTATTGGTTGTAGGTCAAGACGAACACGTATACGCTCAGCGCCGCGATGGTCGGCAGCGACAAGGGCATGGTGACCGACCACAGGAAGCGCAAATCGCGGCAGCCGTCGATCTGGGAAGCCTCGCGCAGTTCCTTGGGGATGGTCAGGTAAAACTGCCTCATGAGAAAGATGCCCATGCCCGAGGCGAGGTAGGGAAGCACCAGCGCCGCGTAGGTATTGACGATCCTCAAATCGCACATGGTCAGGTAGTTGGCGATGATGACCGTCTCGGCTGGGATCATCATGGTGGACAGGATCAAGGCAAACAAAAGCGACTTGCCCGGAAAACGGAAAAACGCAAACGCGTAGGCGGCCAAGGATGAAACCAAAATTTGGGACAGGATGACGATTGCGCACACGGTGATGCTGTTGAGAAGGAACCGGAACAGAGGAAAGATGGTGAGGATCGCGCGGTAGTTGGTCAACTGAAAGGCGCTGGGCCATAGGCGGGGCGGATAGCTGGATACCTCTGAAGGGTTCATAAAACTGACCAGCGCCGCGTACAGGATGGGCGATACGATAAAAAGGCCTACCGCGAATTTCACCAGAAACATCAGCCGCCGCTTTGATTTGCTTGTCACTGGTAATGCACCGCCCTTTTTTCCGCGGCAAACTGCACGCGCGTGATGACAAAAATGATGGCAAACAAAATCAGGCTCATGGCGCAAGCGCGCTCGAAGCGGTTGTCGATGAACGCGGTCCTGTAGATGTTGTAAACCAATATCTCGGTGGAATAGGCCGGACCGCCCTGGGTGAGCAGCTTGACCTGGGCAAAGGATTGAAACGAGGTCACGATGTCGAGGAATATGACGAAAAATATCTGCGGCGAGGCCATGGGGATCACAATTTTGAATAAGCGCCTAAAATATCCCGCGCCATCGATGGTGGCGCTTTCGATCAGGTCGTCCGGCACATTCCGAAGCCCTGTCAGGAGGAAGATGAAGTTTACGCCCATGTTCATCCACACGGTCACCGCCGACAGCGAGTAGATGGCCACGCTTTTGTCCCACAGCCAACTGGTGTTGGTGCCCAAGATGTAGTTCAAGACGCCGCTGCCCGATGAATAGATCAGGAACCAGATGGCCGCGGCGGGCGCGGAGGCCACCGCCATCGGCACCGCGTACAGCGTCTCGTACATGCGGCTTCCCTTGAGGCGCTGATTGGCCAGGAGCGCCAGCGTGAAACCGATCACGAGCGTCGGCACGCCGATCAGCAGCGCAAAGTGCAAGCTGACGCGCAGGCTGTTCCAGAATTGCTTGGAATTGAGCAGCCATTCAAAGTTTTTAAGGCCCACGAACTTCATTGGCACGCCGGTTGCGTTGGTCATGAACAAAGAAAGGTACAAGGTGCGCGCGAACGGATAAAACACAAACGCGCAAAAGACCGCCAGCGCCGGGAGCAGCATCAGGTAGGGCGTAGGCGCAACGCGCCGTCTCTTCCGGGGCTGAATCATGCCGGTGCTCCTCCTTAAAGCGCGGTCAGTAGCTCGACCGCTTGGTCAGATAGGCGTCAAGCACAACCTGGCGTTCGGGCAGGCGGGGGGTCTTAATCCTTTCAAGCAGCAGGTTGGGCGCGGCCGCGCCGATGTCGGAAAGCGGTTCGAGCACTGTGGTGAGCTCGGGCGTGGTCACTTGATGCCATTCATAAGCGCCCTGCGCGATAATCGCCATGCGCCCCGGCACCGCTATACCCCGCTCGCGCAGACAGTGCATCGCGCCCATCGCAATCCTTCCGTTGGCCGCCAGCACAGCGGTCACATCGGTCGCGTCCAGCAGGTATGCCATGCGCGAATAGCCCGCTTCCTGGGAAGCCTGCCCGCTCATGACCAGCGAAGGGTCAACGGTCAACCTGTGCTTGTTCATCGCGTCGAGGTACCCTTGGCGGCGGTCGGTCTCAACGGAAAAACGGCTTGGGCCCAAGATGCAGGCGATCCGGCTGTGCCCGCTCAGAATCAACTGCTCGGTGGCGTATTGCAGCACATCGCGCAGGTTGCAGAAAACCCCGCTGTAGGCAGGCATGCCGGGTCTGCGGTCCACAAAGATCACCGGGCGCGCGCGGTAAACCGGCAGCGTCGCATAGTCAAAGGTCGCGCTGGCCGCAACGATGATGATCCCATCCACCTGCAAGGAGGCAAGCGTCTCCAATTGCTGAAGTTCCCGGTCCAGTTCGTCGCGCGAGTGGCACAGCACAATGGTATAGCCTTGTTGGTAAAGCACCCGCTCTATGGCCTTGACGAGCGCGGCAAAAAACGGATTGGCGATGTCGGGCACGATGACGCCCACCGTGTTGGTGCGACTGGAGCGCAGCGCCCGCGCCAGAGTATTGGAAGTGTAATCCACGCTGCGAATGGCTTGCTCCACGCGCGTCCTCGCTTCCTCTGAGACAAAGCGCGTATTGTTGAGCACGTGCGACACCGTGGCGATGGATACGCCCGCGGCCTTCGCCACATCCTTGATGGTCGATCGGTCTGCACCCATGTGTCTTCACCCCGATTGTTTACAGCCATTTCTGTGTTAAACGTTTGCGCAAACGTTTTTGCTAATATGAACGGTTGAATTTGTAGGAATTGGTTGCATTATAGCAAAACGCACAACCGATGTCAAGAACGATTGCTTAACTTTATGTGCATATGGCGTATATTGTAAGCTTGTATTGACTTTTATCGCAGAAAATGATAAGATAAATAAAATTAAAACGCTTGCGCAAACGTTTATATTCAAGAAGACCGCTGGAGGCGATTGCATGATGAGGGCGATTGCGGACACGCACACACACACGCTGGCGTCGGGCCACGCGTACAGCACAATATTGGAAAATCTTCAGGCGGCCAAGGCGCGGCACTTGCGCTTCATGGCGGTGACAGACCACGCGCCGGCGGTGCCGGGCGCGCCGGGGGTGTTGCATTTTGAGGCGCTGTGCTCCATGGTGCCCAAGGAAATCGACGGGGTGTACATCCTGGCGGGGTGCGAAGCCAACATCGTAGGATTTGACGGAACGCTGGACATGCCCGCGCGGGTGCTGGAGCGCCTGGACATCGTCATCGCCTCGATGCACGACTGCGCGATTGAACCGCTCGATACGGACGCCCACACGCGCGCGTGGCTGGCCGTCGCGGCCAATCCGGACGTAGACATCATGGGACACATGGGCGACGGGCGGTTCGCCTTTCGCCATGAAGAGGTGATCCGCGCGTGTGCGCAATACGGCAAGGTTGTCGAAATCAACGCGCATTCCTTTGACGGGCGTCCGGGGAGCCCAAAAAACTGCCGCGCCATTGCGAAGCTGTGCGCGGAGTATGGGGTCGGCGTGGTGGTCTCGTCGGACGCGCACTTTGCCGCCTGTGTGGGCGGGGTGGCTCCGTCGATTGAGATGCTTGAGGAGATTGCCTTCCCAGAGGACCTGGTGCTCAACGCGGATTGCGCGCGCTTTGCCGCCTACATGACAAAAAAAACCGGTTGTGCGTATGAGGTGTAATCTATGAGTGAGGGCATTTTCGCGCACCACGCGCATGTATTCCCCCAATCGGTCTGGGCGGAAGGGACGCCGGACGCGCTTCTCAAGGTGATGGACGCGTGCTCAATTGACCGGTGTGTCGCGTTTGCGCCGTTTTCTAGGTACGTCGGGGATTTGGACGCCAACGACTGGCTGGCGCGACAACTTGCCGCGCGGCCTAGGCTCGCGGGGTTCGGCGTGATCAATATGGCGCGGGAGGACATGGAAGATCAGGTTCAACGCATCGATGAGCTGGGGCTTCAGGGCATCAAGCTGCACCCGGCGTTTCAGGGCTTTGCCGTCATGGGCGACAAGGCCAGGCGGGTGTACGCAAAGGCGGAAGAGCTGGGCCTCGCGCTGACGTTTCATACCGGCATTCACTGGCATCGGATTCGCGATTACGACATGCTGCTCTTCGACGAGGTGGCCTGGCATTATCCAAAGCTGCGCTTCAGCATGGAGCACATGGGCGGGTATTGTTTTTTTAACCAGGCGCTGGCGGTGCTGCTGAACAACCGCACCGAAAAACCGCGCGTGTACGCGGGTATGACCAGCGTGTGCGACCGGGACATGAACCGGTTTTGGCACTTAAGCGACGAGCAGATAAGGGACATCCTCTGGCAGGCAGGCGCGGACTTGATGATATTCGGGCTGGATTTCCCCTACAACGGGGAAAAAAAGATCAAGGAGGCGATGGCGCGCTTCGAAAGGCTGGGCCTCGGGGAAGAGGCGATGCGCGGCCTTTACGGCGCCAACCTCAGGCGTTTGATCGAGCGCGCCTGAGGTTGGCACATTCCTACGTTATCCTGATCCCATAAATCCGCCCGCCGCGCGTTGAGACGACCGCCATGTCATCGTAGAGCGCCGGTGAGCCTTCGATGTTGGTTTTCAGGTCGAGCTCGGTGATGACTTTGCCGCTCGACGCGTTCACCAGCCTCAGCACGCCGCGCGAATTGCCGATGAGCATGTATCCCTTGCCCGACGCATCGTACAAAAGCGACGGCGTAGACCAGCTGTACTTGTCAAGGCCGAGCGTCCATAGGGTATCCCCGTTTTTTTTGTTCAGCGCGTAGACCGTTGAGCCCTGGCCGGTCTTGGAGATGTTGAAAAACACCAGGTCCTTTAGCGCGCCCTTGCCAATCGCGGGGGAGGCGAACGCGCCGGAGCGCTGGCGTCCGGCCACCTTGGCGTCCACCTTCCACTTTTCCTCGCCCGTCAGGGCGTCAAACGCGCGCATTTGACAGTACCCGGTCCGCCTGCGCAGGTCCACTTCGTTGCCGGTATAGAGGAATACGCCTTCGTCCGTCTCTTCGATCGCGCAGGTCGCGTCGGTGTCGTCGCCGACGTAGGCCACCCACCCGGCCCGCATCGTGTTGAGGTCGAGGCAGGTCAAAAGCCCGCTGTTGTCCACAAAGTAGCCGTAATGGTTGTACACCGCCATGGAGTTTTCGATTCCGGGGCGCGTGGTCACCTTGGAGCGATAGTCGTAGCGGTCGATCTCGGGGTTGACCGAAATGGTTCCGGCCGCGCGGTCGTAGTGGGTGTTCAGGCTGACTGAGTAGACGAGGCCGTTTTCGCCCACTTGCAGCATGGTGTCGGTCGCCCCGTCGATCAGGGGCGCGGCGTCAAAGCAGTACCAGTTGCGCGCTTTGAATTTGTCGTTGCCGTCAAGGGCATAGAGCACCTTCTGGTTGATCAGGCTGAAGATGCGCGTTAAGCACTTGACCGTCTTGCCGTCTATTTCAAAAATACCCTGACCGCAGTACAGGAGCGGGTAGCCGCGCGGATCGACCGTCACGCTGCCCTTGATGGGCGCGCCGATTGCAATCGCGCCGCGCGTCTCCTTGCCGTCGTCAAGGTCGAGAAAGCGAATTTTGCCGTCAAGGGCCGCGATGATGACCTCCCTGAGGCCCTCTTTTTTCTTTTTGGCCGGGGTGATGTTCATCTGCGCCTTGACGTCTTCCGGCCACTTCACGATGGAGGCCTGCCCGGTCCAGCCCACGCCGCTCCAGTCGCCAATTCCGCCCACGCGCTGTACCCACTCGATGGTGAGCTTCTTTGCGTTTGCCGGGACCAGGCCGTAGGCCGAGTTGTCGCGGTAGTGGTTTGAGCGGAATGTGGTCACGCCGGGGAGCGCGGCGTAGGTCTCGGGCGGGCCCATGTGGATCGGGTTTTCACGCGCATAGGTTTCGGTCGGGACATCGTTTGCGATGATGCGCTGCTTGAGGTTGATTTCGATGCGGTCGGTTCGGGCGGAGGGCGCAATTTCGCCCAGTTCCCGGTATCCGGAGCCGGTCTTGATGGGCGCGGGTTCGGGTGCCGGAACGGTTTTTTCGGCAGGCGCGGGCGTTTGGCCGACCTTTGGGGTCGGTTCGCCTGCCGCCGAAGCGAAAACCCCGGCAGCCTTTTGGGCCGGCGGGGGGGACGCGGGCGGGGCCGCTTGGTTTTCGGCGCTCAGGCGGCTCAGCAAGAACCCCGCCGTGACCACAAGGGCCAGCGGGATCAGGATCGACAGGAGGTTCTTTGCGCGCTTGTTCCCGCGCGCGTCGCCGCGACCGCTCATGCTGTTTCTCCTTCGGAACGACGGGTCCTTTACACCAATTTCTGAACGTTCTCCTCGCGCGTGCCCGGCAGCAGGTCCACCATCGGCAGTTCAATCATGGTGTAGCAACCGCTTTGCGCCCGCATGGCCGCGCGGGCGCATGAGAGCATCAGCTGGCCGGTCAGCGCCGGGTTGTCGATGCGCATTGTAAAGGCAAAAGACTGGTTGTTGGTGTCCCCCGATACGCCGCGGCGCTCGAGCAGCACGCCGTGGCCCATGTCGCGCAGCGCCGCCACGCAATCGACTTCGTGCACATGGGTCTCGTCGTGAACAAAGTAGGGGTCCTGCTTGATCGCCCGCTCGACCCTCTCAAAGGGGGACGTGCCGTCAAGCTCCACGTACACCTGCCGGATGTGGCGCGACTGGCCCGCCGGGATGGTCATGGACAGCGCGTCCCTGACGCCCGGAATGCCCCGCGTCGCGACCGAATGGCCCATGCTCATGCCGGGGCCGAAGTTTGTGTGGGTGATGCCCGAGGGCGCGCATGCGAGCAACAGCGCGCGGATTACCGAATCGCTGCCCGGGTCCCAGCCCGCGGAGAGGATGGAAACCGCGCCGCCCGCCTTGGCCGCCGCGTCAAGGCGCGCGCGCACGGGGAGGATTTCTTGGTGGATGTCAAATGAATCGACGGTCGAGATGCCGCGCTTTAACAGCGCTTCCGCCAGATCCGGGACGCTACGGGACGGCACGCTAAGCAGCGCCGCGTCGATGGGGCCGAGGTCCCCGATATCGGTCACGACGCGGTAGCCATCGACCGGCTTGTTTTCGCGCCGCACGATGCCCGCGACCTCTACGTCTGTTGCCTGGCGCGCCGACGCAAGTACAGCACGGCCTACGTTTCCGTGTCCCACAAGAGCAATTCGCATAAAAACACCTCCTGGTATCTCGGTCATCGAAAAGCCTTGGCCGCGGCCAAAGCTTTCCCAAGGAAACTACTGTGCATGGACCCGCGCGCGCGCTTCCTCCGTGAGACCCAAGTCCCACAGCATCGAGCAGCAAAGGTACTTGTCGCGAATCTCGCGCGCGCCGGTAAAGGCGTCCTTGGCGTCCTGTTCGCCGATTCCGAGGTCGCTGGGCGTCATGGGCGCGCCCATGCCCCGCATAAGGGACGCCATATAGGCTGTCTCGGGCAGTTCGTCTGCGATGAAGCCAAGAATTTTGTCCCAGTTGTCCACGATCTTCTCAAGGCGCGCCTCATGCTTGACCGGGTCATTCTTCTTGACTTTTTCTTCGATCTCAAGGATCTGCGGCGCGATTGTGCCGAAGATGCGATTGACCATCTCCACCCACGCTTTTTCGTCGAAGTCGCGCATGGCGCGAAGGCCCTGCTCGCGGCTCGGCGTGAGGGTCCGGATCCAGTCGTAGAGCTTGAGCGTGGTCAGCGTGCCGACGCCTACCTGGATGCCGTGCAGGTCCGCGTGGGTGCGCCTTTCCATGGCCATCATCTCCCAGAGGTGGGAGAAGTAGTGCTCCAGGCCCGACGCCGGGCGCGATGTGCCCGCAAAGGACATGGCGACGCCGGAGAGCACCAGGCCCTCGGTGATCGCCTGGATGACCTCGGGGTCGCGGCTCGCGATCTTGTCGGCGTTGTCCACGATGCGCTTAACCGAGCGGCGCACGAGCTTGGCGATTTCCTCGCAGTAATATTCGCCAATCACCAGGTTCGCGATGCGCCACTCGCAAATGGAGACGTACTTGGCGATCATGTCGCCGAATCCGGCCCACATCATGCGCATGGGCGCCTTCGTCAGGATGTCGGTGTCGGCGATGATCGCGACGGGGCACGCGTTGTAGACCGTGGTTTTGATTTCGTTTACGTGCATGGAGGAAGAGGAGGACGCGTACCCGTCCATGGAGGGCGCGGTGGCGACGACCGCTTGCGGCTTTCCCGCCGCGAACGCCACCACCTTGCACACGTCGTTGATGACGCCCGAACCGACCGCCAGCACCGCGTCGCACTTGGGGTCCATGGCCATGGTGACCGCGCCGACCGTCCATTCGTCCGGCTCCACTCTTTCGCGCGGGATGATGTAGAGTTTAAAGGCGATGCCCGCTTCCTTTAAAAGCGCCTCCACCGTTTCGCCCGCCGCCGCGTGTGTGTTTTTGTCGCACACGACGTAGGGGTAGCCGACGTTCATGGCCTGAAGCGTTTGCGCCAGCTTGCCGATGGCGCCCGCGCCCGAGTGAAAAAAGCGCAGTTCGGACGTGTGGCGATGGCCGCAACCGCATTCAAAGCCCTTGGGGTCCAGCAGCTCCTCGATGGACAATTTAGAAAACTCTGTCATTTTGCTCTCCCTCCCTGTGGTCGATTCGCTAACCGATGACGCCCTTGATGCGGCGCACACCCGCTGAGGACGATTCCTCTTTTTGCAGTTTAAAACCTTTGAGCTCGCCGGTCGAACCGGCGTGCGGGCCGCCGCAGATTTCCATGGAGAACGGGCCCATGGCGTACACCTTGACGCGCTCGCCGTAGCGGCTTTCAAACAGGCCGATCGCGCCCGCGTCCTTGGCCTCCTCAACCGTCATCTCCTCGCAAACAACCGGCGCGTCGGCGGCGATGTACTCGTTGACCAGTTTCTCGACTTCTTTCTTTTCTTCCTCTGTCATCTTGCGCGAGAACGAAAAGTCAAACCGTAGGCGCTCGGCGGTGATGTTTGACCCCTTCTGGGCAACCTCGTCGCCCAAAACCTTGCGAAGCGCCGCCTGCAGAAGGTGCGTCGCGGTGTGCAGCTTCGCGGTTTCTTCGGTGGAATCGGCAAGGCCGCCCTTGAAGCGCTGCTCCGCGCCCGCGTGCGAAAGCTCCTGGTGCGCCTTGAACCGGTCGGCAAAGCCCGCCTCGTCCACCGTCAGGCCGCGCTCCTTGGCGAGCTCGGTCGTGATTTCGATCGGGAAGCCGTAGGTGTCGTAGAGCTTGAACGCGCTCACGCCGTCGATCACCGTGCCTTCAAGGCGGCTGACCGTCTTTTCAAATTCGCGCATGCCCTGCTTGAGGGTTCGCTGGAAGCGCTCTTCCTCAAGGTTCAATTGTTCGATGATGTGGTTCTCGTTTTTCTTGAACTCGGGGTAGACGTGCTCGTATTGCGCGATGATGACGCGCGCGATATCCGAGCAGGAACCTTCGGGCATTCCGATGGTCATGCCGTGGCGCACCGCGCGGCGGATCAGGCGCCTGAGCACGTAGCCCTGATCGACGTTTGACGGCGTGACGCCGCGCGCGTCGCCGATGATGACGGTTGACGTGCGCAGGTGGTCGGCGATGATGCGCATGGAGCGCGTGGTCTCATCGTCAAGGCCGTAGGTTTTGCCGGAAAGCGCCGCGATCTTTTCGATGATGCCCGAGAACAGGTCGGTCTCGTAGACCGATTTGACGCCCATCAAAACGCCGATGGTGCGCTCAAGGCCCATGCCGGTATCGACGTTTTGCTGCTTAAGCGGCGGGAACGAGCCGTCGGCCTGCTTGTTGTACTGCATGAACACGTCGTTCCAGATTTCAAGGTAGCGCCCGCACTCGCAGGCGGGCGAGCAGTCCGGCCCGCAGGGTTCCTTGTCGGTGATGACAAACATCTCGGTGTCCGGGCCGCAAGGGCCGGTCAGCCCGGCGGGGCCCCACCAGTTGTTCTTTTTGGGCAGGTAGAAGATGCGGTCGTCCTTGACGCCCACCGAGCGCCACAGGTCCGCGGCTTCGTCGTCGCGCGGCGCGTCTTCGTCCCCCGCGAACACCGAGAAAGCCAGCTTGTCTTTGTCGAGGCCGAGCCATTCTTCGCTGGTCAAGAATTCCCAGCTCCACGCAATGGCTTCTTTTTTGAAATAGTCGCCCAGCGACCAGTTGCCCAGCATCTCAAAGAAGGTGCAGTGGCTCGCGTCGCCCACTTCTTCAATGTCGCCGGTGCGGATGCACTTTTGCGCGTCGGTCAGCCGGTTTCCCATCGGATGCTTCTCGCCCAGCAAGTAGGGCACCAGCGGGTGCATGCCGGCGGTTGTGAACAGGACCGTCGGGTCGTTTTCGGGGATGACCGAAGCGCTCGGGATGACGGCGTGGCCCTTTTCCTCAAAGAAGCGGAGGAACAGGCTGCGCAATTCGCTGCTGTTTTTGATGTTGGTGTTCATGGTGAAGTGACTGCCCCCTTTAAAAAAATAGACGCCTTCATCCATGTCAAGGACGAAAGGCGTGTTTTCGCGGTACCACCCTGATTGGCCTGGCATTTACTCCAAACCCACTTAAACGCGATAACGGCGCGACCGCCGCGCCATTTCCGGCGCGGAGCTCAGGGACGGCCAGGGTGTGCCCTTGGTCCGGCTCGCACCTGCCGCCGGCTCTCTGTACGCCTGACACGCGCCCGTTTCCCCTCGTGGCCTCATGGTATATACGATAATGGTCTTGCCTGAAAACATTCCGTATTATACCGTTCATTTTGACGCCGTGTCAAATTAAGTTTGTCCTCGATTGCTTAAAAACAATTCACTTGCGGGTATATTTGCAGGATCGACCTGCGCGAAAATTCATTTTTAACGTTAAAAGCCGGTAATCATGGCAGGAGAACGGATTTTTTCATAGAATGATTTACCGCACGCTGCAAAACCAGCAAACGTACGGTAAGAGAAACGTTGAAAGGATGTTTTCATATGTCTTTGACTTTATCCGAGCGCTGCCTGCGCATTGCGCCTTCCGCCACGCTGGCGATCGACGCAAAGGCCAAGGCCATGGTCGCCGCCGGCGAAGATGTCATCAGCTTCGGCGCGGGCGAGCCCGACTTCGACACCCCGGAGTACATCCGCAACGCCGCCAAGGAAGCCTTGGACAGGGGCGTTACCCGGTACACCGCGGTGGCGGGCACCATGGCGCTGCGCAAGGAAATTTGCTTAAAACTCGAACGCGACAACGCTCTTCAATACGATCCCCTGGACATCGTGGTTTCAAACGGAGCCAAGCAGTCGCTGTTCAACGCGCTCTCGGCCATCGTGAATCCCGGAGACGAAGTCATCCTGCCCGCGCCCTGCTGGGTGAGCTACCCGGAAATGGTGGGCATGGCGGGCGGCACGGCGGTTCTGGTTCCGGGCGAGGAAGCGGACGGTTTCTTGGTGTCGGCCGAGCAGATCCGCCCCTACGTGACGGAAAAAACCAAGGCGCTCATACTGAATTCACCCAACAACCCCAACGGCTGCGTTTGGAACCGGGAATTGCTTCAGGGCATCGCGGATCTGGCGGTCCAAAAGGGCTTCTACGTGATTTCGGATGAAATTTATGAAAAGCTGATCTACGACGGGAATGAGCACGTGTCGATCGCATCCTTGAACGATCAAATCAAGGCGCAGTCGATTGTCGTCAACGGCCTGTCGAAATCCTTCGCCATGACCGGCTGGCGCATCGGCTACGCCGCCGCGCCGCGCGACGTCGCCAAAGCCATGTCGGCATTTCAAAGCCATGCCACAAGCGCGCCCAACTCCATCGCGCAGTACGCGGCGGCGGTCGCGTTAACCAATGGTGAAGAGGAAATAGAGAATATGCGCCGGGAGTTTGACATCAGGCGGCATCTGATGTACAATGCTGTAGGACAAATCCAGGGCATCTCGACCCACATGCCCGAAGGCGCGTTTTACATGATGCTCAGCATTGCCGGCATTTTGGGCAAGCGCCATGATGGGCGGGAAATCAAGAACGCCGATGATTTTGCCCAGGCGCTGCTCTTGGCTGAGAAGGTGGCCGTTGTGCCCGGCACGTCGTTTGGCGCGGCCGACCATGTGCGCGTGAGCTATGCCACAAGCCAGGAGACCATCAGGAAGGGCATGGAGCGCATTGGGCGCTTTGTAAAAAATCTTCAATAAAATTCCGCAAGGGGAACGCCACATGAGACTAGCCGTTTTTTCCGACATGCATTCAAATGAAATTGCCCTGTCCACCTGCCTATCTTATGCCGATCATGTCGGTGTCGACGGCTACGTTTTCTTGGGCGACCACATCTCCGATTGCCCGTATCCGCGGCGGACGCTTGACCTCATGCGCTCAGCCGCGCACCGCCATCCCACATGGATGCTGCGCGGCAACCGTGAGGACTACCTGCTTAGGCACCATGAAAATCCGGGCGACGGCTGGAAGGTCTCGTCGGGCACCGGTTCGCTCCTCTACACCTACGAGAACCTGACCGAGGAGGACATTGGGTTCTTAAAGCAGATGCCGATTACCGATGTGATAGACCTGCCCGGGTGCCCGCCAATGCGCATCGCGCACGCGACGCCCACGAACAACAACCTGCTGATCTATCCCGGCACCGAGGCGCTTGAGAACGTGCTGCGCACCTGCCCCCAGCAAACCATCCTCTCCGGGCACAGCCATTTCCAGTTCCGCTATGAATCGGGCGGCAAGCAGATGGTCAACCCGGGCGCGGTGGGCAGCCCCACGCACGGCCAGCCCAAGGCGCAGTTCGCGCTGATGACCTGCCTGAGCGGGCGCTGGAGCGCGCGCCTGATGAACGTCGATTACGACAAGGAAGCGGAAATCCGCCAATTTGGCGAGAGCGGCCTCTCCGACATGTCGCGCGTATGGGCGCTGGCGGTCATCAAAACCATCCGTCAGGGCGGCAGTTGGGCGACGGACGTCATGCATTTGGCGCGCAGGCTCTACCCCGGCGACGGCGAAATTCCCGAAGCTTGCTGGGAAGACGCGGCGATGCAGCTCGGGCTTATGTGAAGCGGTAGTCCATGGGAAAAAAGAAAAAACGCTCGCTTGTCGGCGGGCGCTTTTCATGTCTTCCTTTGATTATTCGGCGAGGATTGTCAGGCGCAGGCGCCATTGAACTTCGGGCTTGTAGTCTTCCATGGAAATCGTCCAGGTGTCGCCGGTCGCTCCTGGCACGTCCTCAAACTGGCCGCTTTCGTTGTTTTGCCATTGGTACTTTACAAGGGCGTCTGCGGGCAGGTTCTCTGCGTGGACGATCAGATCGATGCTGGATTTTTTGTAGATCGGCTCAATCCATGCGTGGGGAATGATGGCTTTTTCCGGTTCTTCGTCCGTCACGTCCTGGACCGGGTCCGGCGCATCGACTTCTTCGTAGACGGGCCAAAGCATGAGGTCCGCTGTCACCGCTTGAGCAAAATCGTAGGCAGTCCGGTTTGCGCCGCGGTCAAGGCTCCAGTGCTTGAATGCTTCGCCCATATCAAGCTCAGCCGGCTTGGGCTTGGAGGCCGCGTCGCCATCGGCCACGGCGATTTCCATGAGCGCCTCGCCCGCGCGGTCCATGAACCGAACGATATGCGTTTGGGGCTGTGGCGCATCGTTGCCTGAATCAGACTTCGTTCTGTTTTCGTTTGGCGCTTCGGATTCCGAACCGGGGTCTTCGGTGGCGTCTTCGATTTTCACGCCCTCATCGTCGTTTTCGTCGGCTTGGGCTTCGGCGGGCGGGATGTCATCTTGACCGGGCGTCAACACATCTTCGATTGCCGGGGAGGGGTCCTCCAGACCTGATTCGGTTTTTGGGGGCGACTCTGCCCCGGCTCCGGTACCCGATTCGACGGACTCGGATGCGGGTACAGGCTCGGCGTCGGGCGCGGATTCGGATGCGGGCGCAGGCTCGGCAGGTTCAGCAGGTTCGGCGGATGCCTTGGGTTCAGCGCTCGCGTCCTGCGCGGGCACATCCACCGGCTTGGTCTCCATGACCGTCTTGAGCTGCGGTTCGCTTTCAGCATGCGCGGCAGGGGCGTCGGCGCGCATCCCGCCTTGGTCATCCGAGTTTTCTTGCCCATCGCTGAGCGGCACGCCGTACCCATCAATATAAACGTAGCAGTCGAGCTTTTCATCAAGGCTTTTGGCCAAGGTGGAATAGGCGATGGTGTAATCGCCGGGCACGGACAGGATGTCGGTCGCCTCGCTCCAACTGACGCTCACCGCGCCCCTTTCGCCCAGGATGTCGTCCAACGCGTCTAAAAAGGCACGGGCAATCAAGTCATCCGAACCCCGCTCATACTTGAGGTCGATCTTGCCTGAGAACGCCAGCGCCACTTCACTGTCCACCGCCACATAGATGGGCAGGCGGTGTACGCTGCCATCGGGTCCTGTAATGTCAGCTTGAACTTCGACACCCGAATGCCAGGGGTTTGTCCGGGCGGGCAGGGCGCTCTCCTGGGCGAGCGCCCAGGGAGAACCTGCCGCGCAAAGTGCGGTTATCAATGAGAAACAAAGCGCTTTTTTTAAATTCATATTTTAGCCTCCCGGTTGCATTGGCGCTGAGGTCAGCATTTCGGGGCTGTGCACACGCCACGCTGCCATTTATTTCCCGCCAAGTATAACACGGGCCGGTTACATATCGAAATACATACGTTAAGCTTCGACCGATTTAAAGTTCTGTTTACAAAAAAATTTACCAAAACAGCCGCCTGAAGATCTTCGATTTCAGGTCCTCCCTTTTTTCGATCAGCCGGAAGACAGCCCAGATCGCGGCCAGGGGGATCAGGGTGTAGAGCGACCATGTCAGGTGAATCTGTTTCCACAGGTATTGGTCGATGGCGGTTTCCACGATGACCGCCATGAACCCCGTGATCAGGGCGATGTCGCCCAAAAGGTTGAGGATTTTTTTGCCCGCGCGCCGGGCCAGCCATGTGCTGGTCAGTATGCCCAGCACCAGCGTCACCGTGATTGGCAGCGCCAGCGGCACCACCCATGCCATGCCGCCGGAGAGAAAGCCGATCAGCGTCAGGTATAGGGCAATGACCAGGCCGTCGAACGCCAGGTAGAAATACGGCTTCTTATTCTCGGCGTAAAACGGCAGCAGGACCACCGTGAACAGCACCGCGCCCGCGCCCAGCACGTAGGGAGACCAGCGCGGCATGCCGTTGTCCAGAATGTCGAGCAGCGTCGTCACAACGAGCGGGATGGCCAGCACGATGGTCGCCAGGTACGCGCCAAAGCGCCGGTTGACGCGGCCTGAGACCTGCTCGAGTTCGGTCGGGTAGGGGCGCGTCTCGCCTTCCCGCCAAGGCTCCAGGGGGTTGGACACCACGACGCCGCAAAGCGGGCAGGCCTTTTCGGATTTTGCCAGCTCCACGCCGCAATTTACGCAATACGACACATTACCACCTCCGGTTGCTCTCGACCTTGACTGGAACGCCGAGCTTTATGAGGCGCGTGAAAAAGCCGCGCTCCACGTCCCGCTCCTCGATGCGGCTTGAAAAATTGATCACCAACTGCCCTTTGTAGCTGACCGCCGCCGCCACCACCGGGTTCACGCCCGGCGCGCCCAGCATGAAATCCACCCGTTCGACGCGCTTTATCATGCCTTCGGGCAGGGTCACTAGGCCGAGGTTCGTCAGCGTGCTCGAACAGTACCGGTCGCCCTGGAGCAGGAACATCATTTTGAGGAAGGGTGCTTTTAAAAACAGGGGCAGCAGGCGCACCAGCGGGGAGCGCTCGCTTGAGACGTTGGCCGAGAAGCGCGCGTTTAAGCCCTTCTCGGTGATCTCCATGCCCAATTGGTGCCGAACCTGCGTGATGATTTCCTCAAGGCAAAATTCGCCGAGCGCGCTCAGTATGCCGGTGTTGATGTAGGAGGCGAAGTTGCGCAGCGTCACCGAGCGGTAGAACGGGCGCAGGTTGACCGGTACCGACACCTTGATCATCTGCCGCCGCCTGCGCCCGGAGGGGTCGCTTCGCTGGATGTCGGCGATCGACATGATGAGGACCGACGCAAGCAGCACCGTGACCGACGCGCCATATTCCTTCGCCACGCGCTTGAGCGCGTCCACCGGGATCATGCCTGTCGTGATGCCGATGTGGTGAAGCGCGCTTCGCGTGCCGCGCACGCTGTAAGCGGGCGCTTCCGCGCGCGAAACGCGGGCGTCCCGGGCGTATTTTAAAAAACTGTCTTCAAGCTCTTCGGCGCTTGCCGGTTTTTTTATGTCGAGCACCATGCCGCCCGGCTCAATCCGCGCCCCGCACCTCTGGCGCAGGTATTCGGCCACGAGCGTCATCAGGAAGGTCATCGCGCCGGTGCCGTCGGTCAAGGCGTGAAAGACTTCGACCGCAATGCGCTTCTCGTAATAGCGCACGCGAAACATAAAGTGGCGGTTCTCGTTGAGGTCCATGCGCACAAGCGGGTTGCCCACGTCCCGCTGAACATCCGGCCCGCCCGGCATGCGCTCCATGAAGTACCAGAACACGCCGCGCCTGAGCCGGTAGGCAAAGGTGGGCATGCGCCTGAGCACCGCGTCCTGCGCGCGTTTAAGCACCGCGGGGTCGATCACCTCGTCAAGCGTCGCCGACACGCGAAACATCGCCGCCCAGTTTCTCGAACGAGAGGGCGGATAGATCTTTGCCGCGTTGTCAAGCTTCAGCCACCGGGGCGGCGCTTCACGTTTCTTGGACATGTCCCGTCCTCTCCCACACGAATGCACGCAGTTTTTCGAGCGTTTCCTTGGCTTCCGGGATCGGGTAGAGCGCGTAGCCGTGCCACAGCCCGTCCATGAGGATCAGCTGACACGGCGAAAGCGCTTCGTTCAGCTTTTTCGCCATCAGGACGGAATCGTCCAACAAAATCTCATGCGTGCCCGCTGCGATCAAGGACGGCGGCATGTGCGTGAGATCGCCGTATAGCGGCGAGATGAAGGGCGAGGAAAGGTCGTCTCCGCCGTACATCCGGGCGCTCAGGGAGAGTCCGTCGGCGCTTAGGATGGGATCGACATCCTTCAGCGCTTCGACGCTTTCAAGCGTCATGGTCAGGTCGGTCCAGGGTGAGAGCGCAGCCACGCACGCGGGCAGCGGGAGATTCAGCGCTTTGAGCTTCAAACACAGCGCGTAGCACAGCCCGCCGCCTGCCGATTCGCCGACCAGCGCGACGTGGCAGGGATCGTGGGTTTCGATTACGGCGCGGTAGGCGGCCAGCGCGTCGTCGAGCGCAGCCGGGAACGGGTGCTCGGGCGCCAGGCGGTAGCCCACGCACAGCGTCTCATAGCCGGTCTCGTCGCTGAGCACGCCGCCAAAGCCTTTGGCGTAGGCGAGCGATCCGGCGGTGTACGAGCCGCCGTGCAGGTAGAGGATTGCCCCGCGGCTTTCTTCGCCTTCACGTCTGGCCCACGCCGCTTCAAAGTTGTCAAAGGGCGCGTCCTGGTATTCAACATCCCTGAGCGCCCTTTCGCCCAGCGCGCCCAGGGCGTCTTGCAGCTTGCGCATTTTTTCAAGGTCCATGTGCGTTAGCAGCGGGTTGAGCAGCGCAATCTGCGATCGGAGCACGCGTGTTACAAGTTTCGCCATCGTCGTCCTTTCTTATTTGGCTCTATGCGCCAAACAGCGCCTTCGCGCGGCGCATGCGCTCAATGATTTTAACCGCAAACGGGCAGTTCTTTTCACACCGGCCGCACTCAACGCAATCCCCGCCCTTGGTGCTCATCGAAAGATAGTGTTCGCAAACACTCGCGGGCGCGCCGCCGTCAAGCTCCGCCAAATCCAGGTACTTGTTGACCGCCGCGATGTCGATGTGCTTCGCGCAGGGCAGGCAGTGGTTGCAGTACATGCACTTGCCCTTCATGGAGAACTTGGGCGCGTTCATGAGCGCGCGCGCATAGTCTCTTGCTTCGTCGGTCGCGGTTTCATAGCCAACGGCTTCCTCGACTTCCGCCGGCGTCTTGAGGCCCAGCAACACACTCGCGACCGCGGGCCGGGTCAAGGAATAGTGAATGAGTTGGGGAACCGTCATGGCGACGCCGAAGGGGGAAGACTCGGCCCGAAGCAGCGTGCCCGCGCCCAGGCCCTTCATCACCGTGATGCCCACGCCCTTGTTTTCACACGCGCGGTAGAGCGCTTCGCGTTCGGGCGCGAGCGCGAACGACGCCTGCCCTTGAAAGGTCGCCGGGTCAAACAGGCCATCGAGATCAACCGTTGCGGGAGCGACATCGTAGGCCGGATTGACCGAGAACATCAATGCATCGACGAGTCCCATATCAACCATCTTGCGCGCCACCAGCGGATCGTGGGACGATACCCCCACCGCGCGCGCCGCGCCCAATTTGACCAGCGACTTGGCGTAGTCGAACAGCCCGCGTTCAATGGTGAGCGCAAGGTCGTTTTCCGTATCGACGTAGTGGACCATGGCGATGTCCATGTAGTCGGTCTCAAGGCGCGTGAGCAGATCCATGTAGAAGCGCTTGTACTGCGCCTCGTCCCGCGTGCGCACGTACTGACCGCCGATCCAGCCCGAGCCGATTTGGCCCTGAATGATCATCTTGTCGCGCCGCCCCTTGAGCGCGCGGCCGAGGTTGGTCCGGACATCGGGGTTTGACATGAAGATATCCAGGATATTGATGCCGCCCGCGAGCGCGGCTTGGACGGTTGCTTCCACCTGACTTGCGGGCTTGCCCTCCAGGTGCTCGCCACCCATACCCACTTCGCTCACCATGAGTCCGCTGCGCCCCAGCGCGCGATAGCGCATATGTTGCCTCCCGCTGTTTATTTCTGCCATTCATTCTAGCACAGACTGGCGGTGGGGGCAAGTCGCCTTTCCTATATTGCCGCGTTGTCGCGCGAGATCGCCTTGTGTAACCCAAACTATGGTTGATTTAGGGCAAGCCATCTGATATAATCAATTGGTTGGTAGTCTTTCGTTGTTGGGGGGGTGTGCATGGCGCAGATTCGCATTGCGATGGACGCGATGGGTGGCGATCACGCGCCGGAGGCTCCGGTCCAGGGCGCGCTGGCGGCGCTCAAGCGCTATCCGGACGTCTTCATTGAGCTTTACGGGCCGCGCGAGCGGCTTCAGAAACTGACCCGCGGCGCGGGCGATCTGGCATCCCGCCTGGAAATCGTGGACGCGGCCGAAGTGATCGATATTCACGATTCGCCGACGGATGCCATCCGGCGCAAGAAGGACAGTTCCATGGTCAAGTGCATGCTCGCCGTCAAGGAAGCGCGCGTAGACGCCATGGTGTCGGCGGGCTCGACCGGCGCGCTGCTTGCGGGCGGGATTTTGCGCATCGGACGCATACAGGGCGTCGAGCGCCCGGCGCTGACCGTCGTGATCCCGGGCAAGACCAAGCCGTTCTTGCTGCTCGATTGCGGCGCGAACGTCGATTGCACAGCGCGCGTGCTTTCGCTTTTCGGGTTGATGGGTTCGATTTACATGCAAAAAGTGATGGGCGTGAAGGAGCCGGACGTGCGCCTGGTCAACATCGGCGAGGAAAGAGAAAAGGGCAACAAGCTGGCAAAAGAAGCGTATGAATTGATGGCCAAGCAGTCGGCCTATCGTTTCGGCGGCAACGTCGAAGCGCGCGAGATGCCGCTCGGCGGTTGTGATGTCGCGGTTGCCGACGGCTTTGACGGAAACCTTTTGCTGAAATATACCGAGGGATTGAGTTCGGCGCTCGTGGGCATGCTCAAAGACGAGCTGATGTCGAGCACGCGCGCGAAGCTGGGCGCGCTCTTGCTCAAACCCGCGCTCAAGTCGTTCAAGAACAAGATGAGCTATGAAGAGTACGGCGGCGCGCCGCTGCTGGGCGTTTCGGGCGCGGTGATCAAGGCGCACGGAAGCTCAGGCCCGGAGGCTTTCATGAACGCCGTGCGCCAGGCCCGAACCATGGTCGAGGGAGAGGTCGTCGAGCGCATCAAGGCGGGCGTTTCGCAGCTCGGAAGCGAAAAGGAGTCATCATAAGCTAAGCGAGGCAAAGACCACGCGGGCGAATTGTTTAGGAGGATTACCCATGTACGAAAAAGTTGTGAACCTGATCACCACGCAGCTCCCGGTCAAGTCGGACAAAATCACGCGGGAATCGCGGCTGCTGGAAGATCTGGGCGCGGATTCGGCCAACATCATGATCTTGATCATGGACCTTGAGAGCGAGTTCGACATCGTGGTCGAGGACGACGCGCTCTCCTCCATCAAGACGGTGGGCGACATTGTCGATTATCTTGAGAAGCACACTGCATAATGAAGGAAAAAGCGCACGCGGGACTGGCCGCGCTTGAGGCGCGGCTGGAATATACATTTCACGACAAAGCGCTGCTGCTGACCGCGCTGACCCATCCGTCCTACGGTGGGGACAAGAGGGTTGCGCACTACCAGCGCCTGGAATTCTTGGGCGACGCGGTGCTCGAACTTTCGACCAGCAGGATGCTCTTTGACCGGTACCCCTCTACCAGCGAGGGGCAGCTTACGCGCCTGCGCGCGGCGCTTGTGCGCGAGGAGACGCTTTCGGATGTGGCCAGGGAGTGGGATGTCGGACCGCTTATCCGTCTGTCGGTGGGCGAGGAGAAATCGGGCGGCGCGGACAAGCCGTCGATTCTCTCCGACGTGTGCGAAGCGGTTCTGGCGGCGGTCTATCTTGACGGGGGAATGGACGAGGCGTTCAACCTGGTCGGAAGGATGCTGAGTGAGCACCTGCCCGACGAGCGCTGCCCCGACGCGCTCGACGCCAAGAGCCGCCTGCAGGAAGTGCTTCAGCACAGGGGCGAACCTTCGCCCGACTATGAGCTGATTGAGCAAGGCGGGCCTCAGCACCAGCCGTTTTTCCGTGTTTGCGTGAAGGTAAACGGCGACACGATCGGCGAGGGCAGCGGCGCGAACAAGCGCGCCGCGCAACAACAGGCGGCGCTTCACGCGCTGACAAGAATTCAAGGCGAGCACTGACAATCGGCGTTTGCCTAAGGCAGGATCGAGGTTCAATCGTTGCGGCTCAAGAAACTCGAAATTCAGGGCTTTAAATCATTCGCGGACCGGACGGAGATCACCTTCGAGCACGGCATCACCGGCATCGTGGGTCCCAACGGCTGCGGCAAGTCCAATATATCCGATGCCGTCCGGTGGGTGCTGGGCGAACAGAGCGCCAAGACCCTGCGCGGCGGCAAAATGGAAGACGTCATATTTGGCGGCACTGAAAAGCGCCGTCGCTTGTCGTTTTGCGAAGTTACGCTTACTTTTGAAAATGAAGACCGCGCGCTGCCGCTGGATTTTCTGGAGGTTGGCGTATCGCGGCGCGTCTACCGGTCGGGCGAGAGCGAATACGCGATCAACAAGACGCCCTGCCGCCTGAAGGATGTCGTCGAGCTGTTCCGCGATACCGGCATCGGCAAGGAAGGGTATTCCCTGATCGGCCAGGGCAGAATTGACGAGATTCTATCGGTCAAGTCGGAGGATAGGCGCCAGATTTTTGAAGAAGCGGCGGGCATCGTCAAGTACAAGGCGCGGCGCGGCGAAGCGCAAAAGCGCATGGAAAACACGCGGCTCAACCTGACCAGGGTCGAGGACATCCTGAGTGAACTTGAAGCGCGCGTCGAACCGCTCAGGCAGCAAAGCGAAGCCGCGCGCGAATACTTGCAATTGCGCGGCGAATTGAAGGGGCTTGAGCTCAACGCGTTTCTTTTGCGTACCGAGCGCTTTAGGGCGCGCACAGAGGAATTGACGCGTGCGCAGGCCGCCATGGCCGAAGCGTTGCTTGAAGCCGAGGATCAAAAGCTTCGGCTGACCAGCCGCCGGGACGAGGAACAGGACCGGCTTTCCTCCCTCGAGGAAGATGCGGCGCAGGCGCGCGAAGCGGTGCAAAAGCTCATTGGCGAGGTGGAAGCGCGCGATGGCGCGGCGTCGGTTTTGCGCGAACGCATGGCGGCGCTTGAACGCGACAAGGCGCGCATTGAAGCGGACGTCGCGGCGGCCCAAATGGGCGGCGGCGGCATTGAGGCGCAGCTTGCGCGCCTCGCCGAGGAAATTGAGACCGGACGGGCGCACCTTGACGGGCTGAGGACGGCGCAGGACGCGGCGGAAAAGGAACTGCGCGCGCTCGAGATGGAGTTAAGCCTTAGCGAAGAGGAATCCGAACGCGTCAAGGCCGAAGTCATCGACACCATGAACCGCTTGAGCGACGTCAAGAGCGAGCAGGCGCGCTTAAACGCCATGTCGGGGGCCTTGAGAAGCCGCCTTGAGTCGATCGAGCGGGACGAGACGGCGGGCGCGGGCCTCACGCAAGCGCTCGAAAATGCGGCCCGCGAGGCCGAGGCGAGGCTTCACGATGAAAAAGAGGCCAAGCGCGAGCTTGACGACTTGGCCGCGCGCGCGGTCGAGCGCGTCAAGGCGCTGGGCGAGCGCGGGGAAGAACTGGGCGAGCGGCTGGCGGCGCTGACCGCCGCGCGGCAGGACACCGCGTCGAGGCTCAAGGTGCTAGAAGAGATGCAGCGCGACTATGAGGGCTATCAGTTCTCGGTCAAGAATGTGCTCATGCAAGCGCGCCGCACCGGCGCGTCCGGCGTTCACGGCGTCGTGGCGACGCTCATTCAGGTACCGCGCGACCTTGAAAAGGCGATCGACGTGGCCCTCGGCGGCGCGCTCCAAAACATCGTGGTAGACCGCGAAGAAGACGCCGCGCGGCTGATCGATTACCTCAAAACCAACAAGCTTGGCCGCGCGACCTTCCTGCCGCTCTCTTCCGTCAGGGGCAGGACGCTCGACCAGCAGGAAAAGCGCCTGCTTACCATGGACGGTTGCCTTGGCATGGCGAGCGACCTGGTTCACTGCGATGAAAAATACAAGGGAATCGTCGAAAACCTGCTTGGGCGTACAGTGATCGCCAAGGACCTCAAGTGCGGTATTCCCATCATGCGCGCGGGCCGGCACGCGTTCCGGCTCGTGACGCTCGAAGGCGACGTGATGAACCCCGGCGGTTCAATGACCGGAGGCAGCGTGCAGTCGCGGGTGACCAGCTTGCTCTCGCGCGAGCGCGAGGTCAGCGAGCACAGGCTGAAGCTGCAAGCCATTGAAGTTGACCTTATGGCCTCTCGCGAGCAGATCCAGACACTCGAGCGTGAGCGAGGCGAACTCAAGCGCGAACGCGCGGAGCTGTTTGACCGCTTGCACCAGCAGGACATCGCCGTGACGCGCGAAGAGGCGCACTTGAGCGGCGCGCAGGCCGACCTCCATGCGCATCTTAAGAATGCCGAGCGCGTAGGCGGCGCGAAGGCGCAGCTTGCGGCCCAGCTGCAAGAGGTCGAAGGCGAGCTTCAATCGCTGAGCGGGCGCAGCCTTGGCGAATCACAGGCGCGCGAGGCGCGCCAGGCGCAGACCGTCGAGCTGTCGCGCCAGGTGGTTAGACTCCGGGGTGAAGTGGCCGTCCTTCAATCGGCGGTGTCCGACGGACGCGTGAAACTGACCGCGGCTGAACGCGACCTGAATCAGATCATGAGCGATCAGGCGCGCCTCAAGGCGCAGAAGAACGACACCGCAAAGCTCCTGATCGACAGCGAACAAGCGCTCGAGGGCGTGGCGATCCAGCTCAAGCGCGATGGCGCGCAGTTGCACGAGGACGAGCGGATTCTTTTGGAATACAAACAAGCGCTGAGCGACCAAAGGGCCGCCTTCCAGGAGATCGAAGGACGGCGCACCGGCGCGCAGGCGGCGCTCAAGCGCGTGGGCGAGGAGCTCGACGCGATCAGGGCGCGCATCGAAGAAGTGACCGAACGCATCCACCGGGGCGAGATGCAATTGACGCGCGTTGAGGCCGAGTTCAAGCAGTTGACCGACCGGGTGTGGGAGGATTACGAGCTGACCTACGAGGGCGCCGAACCCTTCCGCGACGAGGCGTTCAAGCTCTCCGAAGCGGAAAAGCGCATAGCGCAAATCCGCGCCCGCATTAAGAGCATGGGCTCGGTCAACGTGGCGGCGGTCGATGAATACCGCGAGACCACCGAGCGGTTTAACGAGTTGGGCGCGCAGCGCGATGACCTGATCAAGGCCGAACTTGATTTGCTCAGCATCGTCGAGGACTTGAGCCGCAAGATGGAGGCGCAGTTTACGGCCGAGTTCAAAAAACTCAACGACAACTTCCAGGAGACCTTTGTGGAGCTTTTCGGCGGCGGTCAGGCGGAGCTTCGCCTAGCCGATCCCAAGGACGCGCTTGCCTGCGGCATCGACATCGTAGCCCAACCGCCGGGGAAGAAGCTGCAAATGCTCTCGCTGCTTTCGGGCGGCGAGCGCGCGCTGACCGCCATCGCGATCCTGTTCGCGATGCTCAAGCTCAAGCCCACACCGTTTTGCTTCCTGGACGAGATCGAGGCGGCGCTCGACGACGCCAACATCGACAACTACGCCGACTTCCTCAAGTCGTATTCGAAAAAGACCCAGTTCGTCGTCGTTACCCACCGAAAGGGTTCCATGGAGCGCTGCGACGCGCTCTACGGCGTGGCGATGGAGGAAAAGGGCGTCTCGCGCATGGTCTCGGTTCGCTTGAGCGAAGCCGCCGCCATGTGACGGGCGCGTGAAAGGGAAAAAGATGCACATCCTGATTTCAAATGACGATGGCATTTCAGCCGGGGGCATCCGCGCGCTGGCCCACGCGCTTCACAGAGCGGGGCACAAGGTGACGGTGAGCGCGCCCGACCGCGAGCGGAGCGCTTCGGGCCACGCCCTGACCATGCTCGACCCGCTATACGCCGAGCGCGTTTCGGGCTTTGACGAGGGCGTCAGCGCCTGGGCGGTCAGCGGCACGCCGGTGGACTGTGTGCGCCTGGGGTTGTTGAGCCTGGCTGAGGGGGAAGTCGATCTGGTCGTTTCAGGCATCAACCACGGAGCGAATCTGGGCAGCGACACCATTTACTCCGGCACCGTGGCCGCGGCCATGGAGGCGCTGATACTCGGTTATCCGTCACTCGCGGTTTCACTTGGCAGCAGGGGCAGGCTTGAGTTTCTGGAGGGCGCGGCGGCCTTAACGTGCCGCGTGGTTTCCTATCTTGAAAAAAAGGGGCCGGATGCGAAGCTTCTGTACAACCTCAACGTGCCCGCGCTGCCCGAAGACGAAATCAAGGGCCTGCGCGCCGCGGGGCTTCACCACAAGAAGTATGTTGGCGGCTACGAGCGCCTGACTTCGCCCTATGGGCGCGACCACTACTGGCTGAACTCCTTTTCGCAGGACCGCGAAGACGAACCGGGCAGCGACGCTCAGCTTCTTCGCGAAGGATGGGCGACGCTGACGCCGCTTTCGTGGTCGCTGATGGAAAGAGACGCGCTTGACCGTTTAATGGAGGAGGATTTTGGCGATGGGACTGTTTGACAAGCTGAAGCAGAACCTGTTCAAGACGCGCGAGAACGTCTCGGGCAAGATGGATGACTTGGTTGAGAGCCACAAGATCGCAGCCAAGGGTCCCTACAAACCCTTGAGCGACGAGTTTTACGACGACCTGACCGACATCCTCATCATGGCTGACGTGGGCATGAAGACCACGGACCAGGTGGTGAGCCGGCTCCGGGCCAAGTGTCAGGGCGAGAAGATCGGCGATCCGGAGGAGGCGCGCGCGGCGCTCAGGACAATTCTGTCAGACATTATGGGCAGCGAGCCGCTCAAGCTGAATTCGCCCATGATCCTGATGGTGATCGGCGTCAACGGCGTGGGCAAAACCACGTCGATCGGCAAGCTCGCCACCCGCATGAAGACGGTGGGGCGGCGCGTTATACTGTGCGCGGGCGACACCTTCCGCGCGGCGGCGGCCGATCAATTGACCATCTGGGCCGAGCGCGCGGATGTGCCCATCATCAAGCAAAAAGAAGGCGCGGACCCGGCGGCGGTGGTGTACGACGGCATTCAGGCTGCCAAGGCAAGGAACGCCGATATCCTGATCGTCGATACGGCGGGGCGGCTTCACAACAAGACGCACCTGATGGAGGAGCTTAAAAAAATATCCCGTGTGGCGGCGCGCGAGTATCCGCAGGCGGCGCTCAAGTCGCTGCTGGTCATCGATGCGACCACCGGCCAGAACGGCCTTCAGCAGGCGCTGGTGTTTCAGGATGTGGCGGACCTCGACGGCATCATTCTGACCAAGCTCGACGGCACCGCCAAAGGCGGCATCGCCATCGCGATCCGAAGCGAACTGAACCTGCCGGTCAGGTACATCGGCGTGGGCGAGAAGCTCGACGACCTTGAACCCTTTGACGCCAAGGCGTTCATTGAGGCGATTT
>JAVBND010000072.1:0-5404 GCA_031551775.1 Eubacteriales bacterium
TCAGTCCCCGGATTGGTCGGCGTTGATCCCGCACATTTATGGAAGCGGGTACACCTTTTTGCCGAATGCGCCGTTCACAATCATGGCCGCGCCCAGGTACACACCCACCAGGCCCGCGCCCAGCAGCGACCAGGCGGCGACATGCGACCAGGCTTTTTCAATCACGCCCAGGTCGGTCAGCGCAATGAACGGCAGCGCCACATCGAGCAGCAGGACAATGACCGACAACAGGCTGAATTTTATCGAGAACGCGATCGTCCAAAGGAGCAGGACGAGGGTTAACATTCTTTTATACAATCAGGGGCATTTGTCAAAAAATTCGACAATTGTACCCATATGTTGGAAATATAGACAAACGCTCCATGTTGATGATTGGGTTGAGACGCCATCCGTGTTACCCTATGTTCGCAAGGCAAACGACCGTTGGGTGGACCGGTCTTTGGGGAGGTGGGCGGCGTGTACATGGTCATGTTTTCCGAACTGACGCTCAGAAATCAAACAATCAAGAATCGAATCCTTTTCACCAGCCCCGTTACGGGTTTTGCCTACAAGGGCCGGTTGACCGCAAAGCTCGAAAATTACTATCTTGAGCGCGCGAAGGGCGGCGCAGCCGTGATCGAGCTGGAGCCGGGCCTCGAATACGATGAAGGTCAGGCCGCCGAGTGGTCCGATTTCGCGGAGCAGGTTCACGCCCACGGCGCGAAACTGTTGGCCGCGCCGCAAGGCCCGAATTTTCGCGCCGCGCTTGCGACGATCCGGCGCGCGGGGCTGGATGGCGTCGCGCTGTACGCGGATGGCCCTGAGGCAATCTCGCGCCTATGCGGCATAGCGGCAGACGCCCTGGGTCAAAACCAATTGATGGGATTGCATGTCAAGGGCGATCTCAACTGCGGCGGCATGGACCGCGTGGACTACCTGGCGGTGCGCGACCGCAATGCCTCGCGCAAAGGACGTGCGCCCGTCGCCTATTGCGCGAATGATCCGGAACCGGCGCAATGCGAAGCGGCTTTGCGGGAGGGCTATGCAAAACTGATGTGCCTGTCGCGCCAGCTCGTGTGCGATCCCTATTGGCCCGTCAAGGCCGAGTTGGGCATGGATGACGCCATTCGGCGCTGGGACCTGCTTTGTGAAGAGCCAAAGGCGTCACCCGCGCGGATACGCTGCGCGCTGAACCCATACCTGGGCCATGAAGGCGACTACAGCGAGCGGTCCATGCCCCGCGCGGCGCGAAGCAAGGCCGTTGTGGTCGTCGGCGGCGGTCCCGCGGGCATGCAGGCAGCCATCACCTGCGCGCAGCGGGGGCACGATGTGCTCCTGTGGGAACCGGAGGATGAACTGGGCGGTCGATTGCGATCAGGAGGACACCGCAACGCGGCGCGCTGGATGGTGTCGGAGATGAAGCGCAATCAGGTCGATGTGCGGCTGGGTATACCCCTGACGCCTGCCTATATCGCCGCGCTCAAGCCGGACGCCGTCGTCATGGCGACGCACAGCGCCGTCAAAGAAACACTGGCGCCATCGCTGCGCACCGGGAAAATTCCGGTGCTGCAGGTGGACGACTGTGAAAATTCCATCGGTCAGGGCATACGCAACGGATTCCATGTGGCAATCGGAATCTGAGAAAGAAGGAAGGCATCATGGCGAGACACCCGCCCGCGCAATGACGCGGATCGCGACAAAACCCATCGACAATATTTAGGAGGTAATCCCATGAAGAACAACGCAATGCGGTGGCTACTGCTGATTTTCGGCATCCTGATGGTGATCTTCGGTTTCGTCCTGTTCGCCACGCCGGGCGCAAACTCGATCATCCTGGCCTACCTGATGTCCGTGCTGATGTTTTTGTACGGCATCACCGAGATCATCTACTTTATCGTCCGCCACGACCGGCATGTGTCCGGCTGGGTATTGGCGGACGGCATCATCACGGCGATCCTGGGCGGGCTGCTGCTGTTCACAGATGGCGCGAAAATTCCGACAATGACGATGCTGTTCTCCATGTGGGTACTGTTCACCGGCGTCACACGGCTGTCCGCGGCGTTTGCCGCCAAGGATCTGGGTTCGGCAAACTGGGGCTGGATTCTGGCGGCCGGGATCATCGGCATTCTGGCGGGCATCTGGCTGATGTGCGATCCGCTGCTGGCGTTCATCAGCATCGGCTACCTGCTGCCCATGGTGTTTATGGTGCAGGGCATTTCCGCAATCGGCGCGTTCTTCGCAACCAGCGGCGATTGACCGGGCTTACGTCTGACCAATGCGGCGAGCGCCTGTTGCCATCGGCACTTCGGGCTTCACACGGCATCTGCGCCGTCGCATCGGAGGAACCGAAGCGCTTTTCAGAAATTGGACAAAAAGAGCATGGTTGGCGCGTTTTCGGGCAAATTAAACTGGTCAACGTCCAGAAATTGGCCGGATTCCGGCCCACCATGATCGTACCCAACGGGCGTGGGTGTTCCCGCGCGACACCCATGTACACATCCGCTGCGTGGAGATGGCACGACGGAAAAGGGGGTACCCAATATGTCAACCCAGCACCTCACCTATGAACAGGCCTTGGAAGAATGGGCCTACAGCCTCGGCTTTCAAGCCTGCCTGTGGGGCCGCCCGCTGTGCGAGTACATGGAGACGATCTATCCCGGTCTGTCCCATGGCGGCAGCCACACCAACACATTCCGGTATTTTGACCGACCCAAGCCGTCGTCCATTCGCTTTGTGCGCACGCCGAACAACGTGACGATTGACGGTTACTGCAACGGCGATCTGCACGGCGGGCCGCTGGTCATCCATGTGCCGGAGCAAACCGACAAGCGCTGGACCATCGTACAGGTAGGCGACATGTTCGACACCGTGTGCGAGAACATCGGCGGCAGCAACGGCCAGCAACCGGGCATCTACCTCGTTACAGGTCCGGATTTCCATGGCGCGGTTGCGCCCTACATGCGTCAGATCAAGGTGCGCACCCAGAACGCGGTCATCGCGCTGCGCGTGCTGCTCAACGGCATGGCCGATCTGCCCGCCGCGCTCAAAGTTCAGCGCAGCATCAGCATCATGACGCTGGCCCAGTATCAAAAATACGGTTCGGGCTACAACCCCGGCCAGATCGTCAACGATCCGGCGTACTACAACCGGTTCCATTTTGTGCCAAAAGTCACACCGGCGCTGGCGCGCTACGAGTACATCGGCGAGAGCATGAAGTTGTTTTTGTCCCGGAACGACGATTTCAGTGATCCGAACGTCGTGCAATTCCACAACATCGGCCTGAGCGTCGGAAATGGCTTTGAGCCCGAGTCGCTTTGTGAGGCGACCAAGCGCGGCCTGGCGCGCGCCAACGAAGCGGCCGAGCAACTGATCCAGCATGGCTACACCCATATGGTCGATAAGGCGCAGAACTGGAACTACATCTATACCGACGGAAAATCCGACAACAATCTGGCGTTGCGGGCCAGCCTGGCCACCTTTATGCCGGGCGGCAACCTGGCCGAGCAGATCATCTACGGCAATACCTGGGAAGACGCGGACGGCCAGCCGCTCAACGGAACGAACAAGTACATCCTACACTTTGACAAGGACCAACTCCCGCCCGCCCGCGTGTTTTGGAACCTGGCCATGTATGCAAGCGATATGCTGTTCGTGCAAAACGACTTCATCGACGCAAGCGGCGATGAATATGGGCGCTGCACCATTGGAAGCACCACAGACGGCATCCAATACGACGCGGATGGCGGCATTACCCTCTTAATCCAACACGAGCGCCCCACGCAGACCGCCAACTGGCTGCCAGCGCCCGCTGACATCTTCAACCTCACGCTGCGCATGTACGGCCCGGACATGGCGGTGCTGGGCGGGCAATACAGGCTGCCCGCCGTCAATCGGGTCAAGTAATCCGGCATCAGAATCAACATACAAGGACGCAATACGAGGAGGATAATCTATATGAAAACCGAGAACTTTGTGGTCATTACGTTTGCGGAAGAATCTCAGGCCATCAGCGCGTCCCATAAGCTGCAGGATTTGACCCTTCGGGGCGACATCGGCATGGGCTACAGCGTCATGCTGCGCAAAGGAAAAAACGGCGAGATCGAAGCGCTCAAGAAGAGCGCGGCGGAAGGTGACGACACCTGGAACGGCATGTTCGTCGGCATGCTGGTGGGCATGTTCTTTGGCCCGCTCGGGTTCCTCATCAGCATGCTGGCGGGCACAGCCATCGGCGCGGGCGTCGATCATTCCCAGGATAAGTTCAACGACTCGTTCGTAAGCAAGGTGCAGGAGAAACTGAACAATGGCCGCATCGCCATCGTCGCCAACTGCGATGAATCCAGCCCCATCTTCATCGACAACGCCATGAAGGAATTCGGCGGCGAGGTGTACCGCACGATCGCGACCAAATGAACGCTTGTTGAGCGCGTCTGATCGTGACAAACGCGGATCACGGCCCCGCGCACGGCGCTTGCGCGCCAAAGGCCCAAGCACACAGGCAAAAGACCGCCCGCCGATGATCGTCGGCAGGCGGCCTTTTCCATCACAACGGCCTTAACACCATTGCGCCTGAGGCTCCACAACGCGCGCCACCGCGCCCAACGCGGGGCCGGATATTCCCGCCCGCATTGCCGATCGCGCTTTGCGCATGGCCGGTCTGTCCGTACGGCAACCGCGGTTTTTTGCCGAAACTGCATGCGATAACGGGCGGCGCATTGCATGGCTTTGTATCGGTAAACCCGCATTGGGCGGCTTTCAGCGCGCAAGTCTATGCAGCGGCCAGCCGTGCCGCCGGTCAAACCCATCCAAAAACGCGGCAAATGCTGGCAAGGCAGGGCGATATTGACTTACGCGGCGGTGACGTGATGTCGGGAGGCTGTTTCGCGCACGCGCATGCGCCTTGCGCCACGTTCGCCAGCAATGCGCTTCGCTTCAGCAGCGCCTGCGTGCGCAAGTTTGACGCGCAAGAATATATAGAGCTCTTGGTTCATCCTGCACGAAAATTGTTGGCGGTGCGTCCGTGTAAAAAAGAGCACAAAAACGCCATTTGGAAACCGATTCGCCTGGATATGCACCAATCAGCTTGACCACCGCAACATCCCGGAAAAAGCCAGGCGCCACCTGATTGGGAAACAATATGAAGCGCAGAAAAATACTTTTGTGTTCCATTCATCCCGGGCAAATCAGCGCGGAAAAAGGGAGCTTTGGCCTCAACCTGAAACCGGGCCGCACGCCACCCGGGCAATTGGCCTGATACGCGAGCGCCTTGCGCATGCGTACAGCGTTTCAGAGCCAACCATCGCAAGATATGGGCATTATGCAAGGGCGATAGATGATCTGGCAAAAAGCGACCCTCTGTTATCGCGCAAAATACTCTCAGGCGAGACAGCCATGACGCACGATCACGTCGTCGCTTTGGCGCGGCTTG
>JAVBND010000024.1:0-26158 GCA_031551775.1 Eubacteriales bacterium
GCATCAGCGGCACGAGGCGCGCATCGCGGCACTGGAAGGCGAACTCAACACGCTGAAAGCGCAACTGACCGTATCGGAGGGATCGGAAAAATGATTGAAGTTGCGGTGGATCGGGAAAGACGTTCGCTCACCGCGTCGAGCGCGCACTTGATCGTCGAGGGCGACAACAAGATCGAGGCGGTGCGCTTTGACGTGCCCGAGGTCTTCCCCGCGCAAGCGGCATATGTGCTCTACGAGGCGGCGGGCGTGACCGGCGCGGTGCTGCTGGGCGACGACCGGCTGCTCACCATCGGGCGCGGGCTGACGGCCACGCCGGGCACGGTCAAGCTGCGGCTTAAGATCGTGTCGCCTTACGATGAAGTCTGGAACAGCCTGGAACTGAAACTCAAGGTGCGCGACGTGTTCGACGTGGACGGAAACGCCCCGCCCGCGGACGATCCGAGCGCGCTGGACGCGGCGCTTACGGCCATGGCCGAATATGCCACGCGCGCGGAGGCGGGCAAGGATGGCGCGCAGGAAGCGCAGGCCGGGGCGGAGGCGGCGCATGAAGGCAGCGAGGGCGCGCGCGACGCGGCGGCGGGGTCGGCGACCGAGGCATGGGCGGCGGCAACACGGGCGGAGCTGGCCGAATCGGGTGCGAGCGTCGCGCGGGACGATGCGCAGGTGGCCCGAACCGGCGCGCAGGAAGCGCAGGCCGGGGCGGAGGCGGCGCGGTTGGCCGCTGAGGCGGCGCGCGCCGATGCGCTTGAAGCCCAAGCGGGCGCGGAAGGCGCGCAAGCGAGCACCGAACAAGCGCGCGACGACGCACAGGCGCTGGTCGATGCGATTGCAGGCGTGACGGTCGAAGCCGAGACGCTGACGCCGGGCAGTGACGCGACAGCGGCGGCGACGATTGAGGAACATGGCCTGCATATTGTGTTCGGCGTGCCTCAAGGGGTACGAGGTCCGGAAGGGGTCCAGGGTCCACAAGGGATCCAGGGTTCACAAGGGATTAAAGGCGATAAAGGCGATGTCGGGTTGAGGGGTCCACAAGGCGTTGAAGGGCCGCAAGGGCCGCAGGGCGATACCGGTCCGCAAGGTCTTCAAGGTGATACCGGTCCGCAGGGTCTTCAAGGTGATACCGGTCCGCAGGGACAGCAAGGCGTAAAAGGTGAGAAAGGCGATATGGGCCCGCAAGGCGTACAGGGCGAGACGGGTCCGCAAGGTTTGCGGGGCGAGACAGGCGAACAAGGCCCCATCGGACCGGTAGGCCCGCAAGGCTTGCGGGGCGAGACGGGCGCGGATTTCACGGTCAAGGGGATATTTGCAACGCTGGCGGCGCTCAGACAGGCGCATCCGACCGGAAGCGCGGGCGATGTTTACTTGGTGGGTACGGCCCAGAGCAGCACCGCATATATGTGGGCTCTGGATGTGGGCGACTGGCAGGACATCGGTCCGATACAGGGGCCTGCCGGACAAAGCGCTTATGAAGCTGCGCAAGTCGGCGGTTATGAAGATACGCCAGCGGCGTTCCATGCCGATTTGGCGGCAATTGCCGGTTTGGCGCTGGCGCTGGCCGCGCTGTAATGGAGGTTGGGTATGGCAAACGTGATTGTAAACGAGCTGGCGCGGCTGGGCGCCGCTAAGGCGGGCCTCAAAGAAGCGATCGAGGCCAAGGGCGTGACAGTGCCGGACACGGCGCTGCTCGACGAATACCCGGAGTTGGTGGCGGCCATCGAAGGAACAGAAACACCGCTGGGCGGGTACGCCGAAGCGGCGCTGCCCACGGGGTTTGCGGGAACGACGTTATACAGCTTCCTGACCAGTGAGGGTGAATTGTTTATATCATCGTCAGCAGCCAATATAGGAATTTGGAGGTTGGATCGTCAGGCTGGTGAATTTGTGCAAGTGCATTCGGCAGAATATTGTTGGCGATATTGGTTCGAGGATAGCCAAGGGAATGTGTTTGTCAGTAGCATCGTTGGCGCTACTGGAATCCTTCGTTGGAATGGCGCGGCGTTTACACAGGTCTACTCGACTGGCTACATATGGCAGTATTGGTTCGAAGACAGCGCAGGCAACGTGTTTGTTAGCAGCGATGAGGATCTGGGAATCCTGCGCTGGAACGGTACAGGGTTCACACAAGTATATACGAATGGGCGGGCTTGGGGCTATTGGTTTGAAGACAGCGTAGGCAATGTGTTTGTTAGCAGCCATGGGTCTGATGGCATCCTGTACTGGAACGGCACAGGGTTCACACAAGTATATACGAGTGGGCAGGCTTGGGGCTATTGGTTTGAAGACAGCACAGGCAACGTGTTTGTTGGCAGCGAGAATTACGATACTGATGGAATCCTGTACTGGAACGGCACAGGGTTCACGCAAGTATATGCGAGTGGGCAGGCTTGGGCCTATTGGTTTGAAGACAGCGCAGGCAACGTGTTTGTTAGCAGCGATGAGGATCTGGGAATCCTGCGCTGGAACGGTACAGGGTTCACACAAGTATATACGAATGGGCGGGCTTGGGGCTATTGGTTTGAAGACAGCGCAGGCAATGTGTTTGTCAGCTATCTCTATGATGGCGAAATCCTTCACTGGAACGGCACAGGGTTCGCGCAAGTATATGCGAGTGGGCAGGCTTGGGCCTATTGGTTTGAAGACAGCGTAGGCAACGTGTTTGTTAGCAGCAATGGGTCTGATGGCATCCTGTACTGGAACGGCACAGGGTTTGTTAGAAGTCTAAGCGCAGAGTTTGGGTGGGCTTTGCGCTATTGGTTTGAAGACAGCGCAGGCAACGTGTTTGTTAGCAGCGATGAGGATCTGGGAATCCTGCGCTGGAACGGTACAGGGTTTGTTAGAATTCTAAGTGCAGGGTTTGGGTGGGCGTTATTCGAGAAAGGAGGCGCTGTGGGCGCTTTGTCAAAACATGTGTGTGGGCTTATACATTACAACGCCGATAAGGATGCCTTTGAGTTGATTGAAACTAACGTAACAGGGCAATTGTTTGGCGCAACGTTGAGCATTTTTGCAGAAATGGGTGAATTATGCCGATTGTATGGAAATGGCAAGCAAGCAATGATACTTCGATCGTACAACATCGATTCATTGCTCGAAACGCCGACAAGCCACGCATGTATTTTTTCGATAGATTGTAGGTACGCGCTATACACACTAGCGGCGTGAAGGAGGGCAAACCCATGCGCCAATACGTGATGATTGAGGACGGCCAATGCTACGACGAACACGGCGCGCTGATCACGACCGCGCCCGAGACGCCGCCCAGCGAGGATGTGCGCGCGTTGCTGGACTACTTCGAGGGCGTGGGAGGTACGGACGATGGCGATTCATGAGGACGATTGGGTACGCGCCCGGCGCATCAAGCGCGGCATGAACGCCCTGCGCGGCGTCGCAACCGACGCCCAGGCCAGCAGGGCCATCGGGGGCTATCCGGTCATGCTCTACGGCGGCGCGCTGATTGAGGCGGGCACGCGCATCCAGTGGAACGGCCAGCTCAAACGCGCGGCGACCGACCTGTGGGACCGCCCGGACAACGACCCCGACCACGCGCCGAACTTGTGGGATGACATCCAGTACCGCGCCGGATACCGCATCATCCCCGACCCGGTCACGACGGCGCTCAAGTTTACGATGGGCGAAAAGGGCTGGTGGACCGACGGGCTGTTGTACGAAAGCCTGTTGGAAGTCAACACCTGGACGCCCGAGCAGTACCCGAGCGGCTGGCGGCTGGTCGAGCCATAGCCGGAATAGGAGGGACAATCATGCCGAAACCTGCGAAAAACTACAAGCAGTTCGGAAAGAAATGGGCCAAGAAGATGTATTCATCGCGCGGCGACAAGCGCCAGACGATGAAGGTTGCGGGCTGCGCGCCCACGGCGGCGGCGATTGTGCTGGCGACGTTCTGCGATGAGACCATCACGCCCGCCGACGTGGCCGACTGGTTCGTGGACTTCAAGTTCAGGAAGGACGGCAGCGGCACGAAGCCCGGCTGCTTCAAATGGGTGGCGACGCGGTTTAAGGGGCACGGCATCACTCGGTTCCTCAAGACGACCAGCGCCAAGACGGCGCAACAGGCGCTTGAGCAGGGCGCGCTGGTGGTGGCGCACATGGGGCCGGGGTACTGGACCAAGGACGGCCACTACATCGTTTTGTGGAAGATCGAAAACGGCGTGGCGTGGGCCTGTGATCCGGGATCCAGCAAGCGCGACCACCAGGCGTGGGACGCGTTCAAGAAGGAAGTCAAGAGCGGGTATTACTGCTTCTGGCCGTAACAGATTTGGACGCGCCGCAGTTGAACGACTGGGCGCGTTTTTTTGGTGTGGAGGGGTGGAACATGGCAAATGAAGAGATCCAACCGATCAAGGAAATACAGGAAATAGACGAACACGGGAATACCGTGCCGAAGCTGCCAAAGAAGTACCAGGAATACCTGGGCAGCGCGCACTACAACGCGGCGGGCATCGGGAGCCTGACCGACATGCTGGGCAGGTACAACCTGTCGGACGATGCGCTCAGGGACCAGGCGACGGCGTCCTATCAGCCGACCTACGACGCGGAACGCTTGGCGCAACAGCAAAAACTGCAAACGTTGTTGCAGGGCTTGACGAACCAGTTGTCCACCATGCAGGGAGGGTATCAGCGCCAGCTCAACCAGACGGCGGCGACCTACAAAAGAAACCTGTCGGACATGCTGAACAACCTGACGAAGCGAGGCATGGGCCGGTCGAGCATGGTTGGCACCGGCAGCGTCGCGGTGGCGAACGCGCAACAGGCCGCGCAACAAGGCATCATGGACGAATGGCAGGTGCAACAGAACAACATCGCGGGCAACATGGCGCTCGCCAACCAGCAAAGCGCGGATGCGCTGGCCCTGCTCGACAGTTCCTACGCCCGGCAGATCGAGGCGCGCATGAACGAATTGCGGCAGGGCAACCAGACGGCCTCGACGCAATTGCAGTTGCAGATCGCGCAGTTGCAGTACCAGGGCTACCTGGACTGGCTCAAGACCCAAAAGAAAAAGGGCAAGGGCGGAGGTGGCGGCGGCGGGTCGGGCGGCGTCAGGGGCGGGTACGTCCCGGCGGCAAGCAACGCGCCCAGCAGCGACGACGTGGCCGACGAACTCAAGGGCGACGGCGTGCGCTACGAGAACCACCATTACTTTTATTAGCTGGTGAAGCGGAGGAATCGCCATGAGTGAAGAAAGAAGACGACGGTTGGAAGAAGCGAAGAAGCGCGCGCGGCAGGTCGCGCAATGGCGCGCGGAAAAGCAGCCCACGCCGAAGTCGAAGGCCGACGCGCCCGCGCAGACGGTACCGGCGACGCCGCGACCGGGTACGCCCAAGCCCGCGCCGCGCGCGACGTCACAACGGAAAATCACCCCAAAGGTCGCGCCCAAGTTTTCATGGGAGGCCAAGCCCGCTTCGGAGATGAGCTTCGCCGAGAAGGTGGCGCTCGGTCGGGTCAACGCGGACAGGAGCGAGTTTGACGCAAACGCGTATTTCCGCACGCTCGCCGACGAGACGCGCCAGGTCGGGCACCGGCACTACAATCCATACCAGAGCAGCGCTAAGAGCACACAGAAAGAGGCAATGGAATTCTTCGGTGTGGATCGGTTCGACCCAAAATGGTTTGAGGACAACGCGCACCTGCGCGATTACGTGACACGGCTTGACGTAACCGATACCATGTCCACGGCGGGCAAGGGAAGCTGGACGAAGGAGCAATGGGCGGGTTACTACTACGAAAACCTGCTGATGGACGAAGAGCGCACCCGGCAAGCGGAGGGCCAATGGAAGCAACTGCGAGGCGAGGCGGAAGACTATTTTCGCACGCAAAAAACCATTCACGGCAAGGCTCCGGACATCGACGACTTCTTGAGCCACATCGACGTGAGCAGGTATTCGGCGCTGCAAACGATGGACGAGAGCCGCAACCTGGGCCTGGCCGGGAGCAGCAAGGTTGTGCGCCTGAACCGCCCGATCGGGTATTCGCGGGAAGCGCTGACCGGTTTGTACCACGCGCTTGCCAACGGCAGGGCGACCGATCACACCGACTACTTCAACGAAGCGGTGCTCTACCATATGCAGCCGGTCAAGCGCGCGCAGGAACAGCCCAAGGCGGGCTACGGCTGGGAAGCGGCGCTGCCGGACATGACAGGCGAGGCGAAAGCGGAAGAAGCGCGGCGCATCGCAGCCAGCGGCGACCGGGCGGAGCTGCACAAATGGAACTACCTGAACTGGCGACAGGAGACCGGCGAGGCGGGCGGCTACTTTGGTGGCATGTACATCGACGCCGCCTTTTTTGAGAAATATGACCCGATCTTTGGCCCGATCATCGACTCAATGCGCGCGTATGATCCCAATGGAAAAGGCGCGGTCAGGAAGCCGGGCACTGGCGCGAGCGAGATGGAACAAGCCGCGTATGAATACTACACCAAGCAGCTTCGGGAGCCCGACACGCGCGCGGTGGAGGACGAATGGGACGAATTGTGCGGCCTGATCGCCAAGGAAGTCGGGCAGTACGGCGAGTTGGCCCGAACGGAATTCGCGAACGGCTACGCATCGGAGAAAATCCAATACT
Source organism: Eubacteriales bacterium (assembly GCA_031551775.1). Taxonomy (GTDB): domain Bacteria; phylum Bacillota; class Clostridia; order Christensenellales; family Aristaeellaceae; genus Anaerozeibacter. The sequence goes on from JAVBND010000024.1 coordinate 6,577, forward strand.
GGCTCTCGGAGTTTCCGACGCTGGCGCGCTACCTGAACAACCCAGACGGCATGGCGCTCAACCGCCCGATTTTTGCGTCCAAGGAGGCATTGACGCGGGCAATGGAATTGGCGGTGAAGGATGTCGCGCTGGCCGGTACGGGTGAAACCCCGCCCGACCGTCCAGGATCGCCTACAGGCACCAAAACCCCCGTACTTTCTAGGGAAAAATCGGGCGAACCCGTGCCAGGCGATACATTGCCAGGGTCCAATGTACAGGCCGAGAATCAGGCGGTTTTTCCGGGGGAAATCGGACCTGGAATTGACGGCCTGGACTATTGGAAGGTTGACCTCAACGTGCTGGGCGAAAAGTATTGGCCAATGCTGCTCAAAGAGGGGCTGATCACGGAAAAGGAGATCGAGACCTATAAAAAGACCAAGGCTGAACAGAGCCCGACAGAGCACATCGGTATGGCCGAGGGTGCGTTCGAATCCCAGAACATGATCGACAATCCCGAGGGATATACGCCCCAAGAATTGCGCGCCTACCTCAAGGAATTGCGCGCCGCGCTGATGCGCAGCCAGAGCGCAGATGCCGGGGAGACCGGCGCGATGTGGCAGGACAAGTATATCTATGAGATCGGCGTCATCGAAGGGGCGCTTGAAGACATGGATGAGCCGTTGGTGGAGCCGGTGGTCTATCATACCGACGCGGGCGACCCGGTGGTGATGGAGCCGCAGAAGGTGGCGGTTGAACCGCCCATCGAAACCAAACCTAAAGCGGTTTTAAATGAGTTGCCCTCCGAAGAACCGATAGCTGAAACCGAGCCCCCCGCCATGCCGGAATTAGATGCTGACCTGATGGGCGTGGCAGCGAGCGCGGGATTGCTGAACAAAGAAGACGCGATGCTGGTGAAGCCGGTATCGCTGTTTGACTTGGACGACGATCAGGTCAAGCGTTGGGCTGGGTACCTCGCTGACAGCCAAGCGGCGACCTGCGCGCAATATGGCTTGACGCCCGGTGATACCTACAACCAGATTCAGGCGCGGATATGGGAGATCGAAGCCGAAAACGCGCGGCTGGCGGATGAGATTTCGATGCGGGGCGATGCGGACGGTTCAATTGCCGCCGCCGCGGACGCCAACGCGAGGGAAATCGAGGCGCTGACCGAGCTGCGCGGGTACCTGGACGGCGTTCAAGTTGCCAAGGGCACTGCCGACGCGTACCTGACCGAAGGGGATCGGCCGATATGGACGCGGCAGTCGGCATGGCGCGCGTTCGGGCAGTATTTTCGCGATATCGCTGATCCGCAAGCTTGGGCTGACGCGTGGGAGGAAGGGAAAGACTCCGAGAAGCTTCAACGGATTGTGGAAACCGAAGAGGCCCTGAACAAGATCATTACCGGGCAGGACGTGCAAGGCGGCACGGACATTCTGAATCAGCATGCAAAAGCAGACGCCGAGGAAGTCGGTGCGCTGGGTGAAACTTTGGATGCCGAATTGAAACGCGTCTTGGGCAATGATGTGCCTGAGTGGGCGTCGTTTTATTTTAAGGGCGCGGTGATAAACGCCGCCGCCGCAAGAACCGGCTCAGTACAGGGCGGCGCGGGTTCGCTCGCAACCGGGTTTGGCATTGTGAGGGACGCTTGGGCAAAAATCAACGCGGGACGATATTCCGCGGTGCTGGGCGATGACTATACGTTTGCCGCGGCGCAGGCGATTGACCCGGTGCTCGCTTTCTTTACGCGTGCGACGAACAGCATTGACGAAGCGATAAAAGCGACGTCGCCCGATATGTCGGAATCGGGATACGGCGCACAGTTTACACAGAACGCACTGAAGATGGCGATTGAAATGAAGGCTCTCGGCGCGGTCGGCGGCAAATTGGCGAAGGTGTTTAATTCCAAAGTTCTTTCAAAAGCGCGTCCCTACATTGAGAAGTTGCCCGCCGGTTGGCGCAAAATTGCAAAATTCGGCACGTTTCTCTCGAAAAAAGGCGTTCAATACCTGCCGTATGAAATGCGGGCTTATTCAGATTATGCCGAAAAAGCGCGCGAAGAGGGGTACGGCGAATCGGACGCGGCGGCTTTTGGCATGTACGGGGCGATGACGCAGGGCGCGATTGAGGGCGTATTGGGGGACGTATATGGGGGAATCGCCAACACAGTCCCCAAGGCGGCAAGTGCCTTTGTGCGCAATTTTGTGAGCAAAAGCGGCAGCAAAATCCTCGCCAAGGGCGGCGATTTGCTCAAGGTGGTCGCGCAGAGGGCCGCGACCGCCGTGGGCGAAGCGCTGGAAGAGAGCACGGAAGTGCTTTCGGAAGACATTGGCCGCGCATGGGTACTCGATGCGGATATCGACTTTGCGCCTTACGTCGAAGCCGGAAAAGATCTGCTGACCGGGCAGTTCGACCGCGCGAAGTACGAAGGAACCAAGGTGGACGAAATGATTGAGGCGGGCATACAAGGCGGGATCACATCCTTCTACACATCGTTTCTGTTTGGCTTGGGCGGTGGCGGGAACCTCGATCTGGAAGTTCGGGCGGACGCGTTGCTGGACGCGATGCAAAACGACGCGCAATTCGATCAATCGGTGCAAGAAGCGATTGTTCATATCGCTGAAAACCTCACGCCGAAGGACGGCTCGGAGACGACAAAAGCCGGAGAAGGGACGACGCTGCCGACAGAAACGGATGTTGAAGAAGCGAGCGCGACGAACCTGATAAATGAAACGGGTGATGGGGAATTGCGCGGGACAAAGGAGGAGTTTACGCCGCAAGAACCACAATCACCCAGCGCCGAACCGGTTCAAACGGCCATTTCGCCCAAGACCCAGGTCATTGTCGATTACATGCACGACGCCGAAGCGCAGTTCATTGACGCGCTGGTGCTGGCCCAGGTCGAGGATATGGCGCAACAAGCCAAGGCGGAAGGGCTGACGCCTTCGGTTACCGACTCGACATCGACCGAAAGCCGCAACATCACGCGGCTGAATACGGAGCTTGGCTTGCTGGCCGAGGAGCTGGACGGGATCGGCCAGCAGGTGGCCGGGAAGGACCGGGCGATTGTCGATGCGTTCCGAACCGCGCTGGAACTGGGGCTTCCGACCGACTCCGGGACCGTCAAGCAGACCATCCACAATATGAAGGAAGCCCAAGGCGCGCTTTTGTCCAAGCTCGATCAACTGGCGAAAAAGCAGCGCGAGAAACAGGCTGAACTGCAAAACGCAGAGCGCGACCGGGCGGACAAGGCGGCGATCGAGGACAAGGTGCTCAGGAAGGGCCTCGAGAATTCGGTGCGCGACGCCATGAAGAGGCGCGGAGCGTTTAATCGAGTTTACAATCGAATATTGAATGTTTCTGATGCGGACAAACTGCATTCGACCGAAATGTACCTAGACGCCATAACCAAGCTCGTCGATCCAATGTACGAGGACAACAAGTCGGTCCAGGCTCCGGAAAAGTCGGACTCGCTGCGCGACGACGCGCTGGACGAAAAGGGGAAACACACGTCCCCCGATGCTTGGGTGTTGGTGGATCAACGCACTTACAACCAAATTCGCGGCGATGAATTCAATTCGATTCAGAAAAGGGCAGGGGAATACATCGGTACGCCTGACTCTGCGGAGGCACAAACCATCTTGAGCAGAGAGGGTTACCGCGTGAGTCATCCCGACAGTAACGATCAACAAACGGAGTTGCCAGAGGATTTCCGGGAGGTAGGCCGTAACGACAGCTACATAGTCGCCACGGACACAGAAACGGCGGCGTCAAAGGCTGCGAAGCTCAAGGCAGAGCTGGACGCGCTCAAGGCAGAATACAACAATTTGCGCGACTTTGTCCGGGAAGATGACGTTGCCGCGCCCGTTCCGCTCACGCCCGAAGAAGCTAGGAAACAGCGTATGCAGCAATCGGCAAAGCGCGCTGCATACTATCGGGACCTGGACAAACGGCGGCAAACGGGCGACAGGACGCCGACCGGAAACGACGCCGAGAACACAAGGACAAACATAGAATTCGTTGAGGCCGACAACACCACGCGGCTCATGGCCGAGGACGATCAGCTCGGGCGGCTTGACGATTTGAAAGAAAAAATATTCGACAAGCAGAAACAATATGACGTTCTATCGCGTTACGGTACGTTGTATGACAGTGTTGGCAAAAAAGAATATCAGATAAAAAAAGCGGAGGAGCATTTAGATCAGACATTGATTGATGCGTTCAGCCAAAAGGATAATGAGCGCACCAAGATCGCCGAGCAGATCCAGAAGCTGATAGACCAGGGGAAATCAAAGGACAGCGAAGAAGTTGTTGCCCTGCGCAAGCTGTACAACGAATCCCGAAGGAAACAGCGCGACGCCATTGCAAAGATCGAAAACCGGAAAATCATGTCATTGAAGAACAAGAAAGCTGATTTGGAGGCGCGGCTTGACGATCTTTTTGGTCGCTATGTTGTTGTTGACCGCAGGGGTAGCGCCGGGTATTCCGATTCCCTGGTTGCGTTCAGGACGAACGACTTGAACGAGGCCATCGCGTATGCGAATGAACACGCACGCGAAAAAGAAAAGTTTGCCAAGATGTCTGAACAGGAAACCGAATACTATGTTCGCGAAAGCAAGCTGTGGAGGTTTATGCCGTCGCTGGCGAACGAACTGGTGCTCGACGGCAAAATCCGCTCTTACGACGAATACCTGGCCGACACGACCGCCATGGTGGACGCGTACGCGCGCGAGAACGAATTGAGCCCCGAAGAGCGCCAGCAGATGCTTGAGGAATATACGTTCAAGAGCCGGATGAGCCGGTACGACGAAGCGTATGTGGACATCGACCGCAACGAGGACTTTGTACTGATCACCAAGAACGACAATTACCCCGGCATGCAGGACGGGGTGAACGAAGGGCTGACCTCAATCGGCAGGGCGCTTGAGGTACTGCGCGCCGCGGTGCGCACCCAGGAGAACGACAGCCAGCCGGGCATGCGCGGGAACCTGGCCTACCACGACCCGGCCTACAAGATGTCCAAGGCCAGCGTCACGGCGACAAGCAAGATATACCGGGAGAAAAAGGCGGGACTGCACTATTTGCACGAAGGCGAGGTCAAGTACACCGTCGCGCAGCCGGACGGACGCCGGTACACGTACAGCCTGGGCGAATGGGACGGCAGCGCAAACGACCGGCATTTCGCGCCGTACGAGGAAATCTTGCGGCGCGCTGAAGTCGTCCATGTCAACGCCTACTACAACAGGCTGACGGGCGGTAAAAAAACCCGGTACACGTTTACGCTGGAAGCCAACCGCGGCCAGGGCAGCAACCGACCGAATTTCGATTACGAAACGGCCATCGGCAGGGTCGCGCCGCAAGAAGACGTCGCGCGGCGGTTCGAGCGCGCGTACGACGCTTGGGCGCGCGTATCGGAAACGTTCGGGCAACCGGGCGGCGAGCTTCGAAGCTACCTGCGCAACTATACGTTCGCCTTGATGGACAAGCTCGATGCGCAGTTGGCGGCGCTGCCGGTGGACAGCGCCGATCCGGCAACATTGGAGAAGCGGCGCTACCTCAGCACGCAATCCGACCTGCTGCAAGCACTGTTCAACGCGCAAGCGGAGCGCGCCAGCGGCGTCACCGCCCAAGAGCATCCGGGCGTCGCGGCGCTCGAAACGTTCGAGCGGAGCAATCCCGCCTATGTGCTGTCCCGGCGCATCGCGGGGTACATCGGTTACATGCGCACGGACGCTGACAGCGCGGACCCGGCGAGCATCGAAATCCGCATTGCCTATGCCGGCCAGGAACAAGACGTGCGGTCCTTCATCGCGCTGGCCGAGCGGTACAAGGCGGCGGTCACCGGCGCGCGCGTAAACGGCGATGAGGCGAACGCGCTGTACGGCGCGCTCATCCGAAGCGGCAAGGCGATCGGCAAAAAACTGAGAGACGCCCGCGTCAAGCAGGGCGGCGGCGCGCTGCTCAGCGAGTACAATCAGGCCGCAAACGAGCTGAAAGCGACCATCGATAACATCAAGCAGGACCCGACCATTGACGACATCACAAAGGTGGCATTGCTCAAGACCAAGCGCGGCCAGCTCAAGACGGTAAACACGAAGATCGCAAAAATGGAAAAGGCGGGCGTTACGCTGGACACGCCGGGCGAATTTGACGATGTGATCAAGATTATGCCGACCGAGGAAGCGAAAGACCCTGAAAATGTGCCTAAAAACGCGGCAAAACAGGATGAGCAAAGCGACATGGACAATCAGTCAAGCGAAGCGGCGCGGGAGGAAAATCAGCCCGAAACAACGGCAAAATCAGCGGATGAAATCGATCTGCGGGAAACCCGTTCGGCACATGAGATTGTGCAGGAGACCATGGCACGGCCCGAGCGCGTACAGACGCCCCAAAAGCCCGCGCCGACCGGATCGGCGCTGCAAGACAAGATCAACCAGGAGGCTTATGACGCGGAGATGAAGCGCACTGAACAAGCGCGCAGGGACCAGGCGTGGCGGGACAAAACGCGGTCTGGCGCGACCATCGACTCGCCCGAGGACACTGCGCCACTGGCTGAGCAGCAGGAGCCGGATATGCGCGATGTGCCCGCGCCGGAAATGCCGACGAATGAGATGGGAAATCCACTCGAATACATGGTCCCGGAAATGAAAAATGATCGGGAGGTACGAGAGGCATCCAAGACACTCGATGTGTTGGAAGCAACCATCGCCGCAATCGGCAGGAACCTTGATGAGATGGCGGCGCGAGGCGAGTTGAATGACGTGCAGCGACAGCGCAAAGAAACCTTGATCGGCAACCGCAAGCAGTTTAAGGCCAAGCGCGACGCCATCGTCACCGCCTTGTCAGATCCGGAAGTGCAGACGCGCATCAGACGCCAGCGCATCGTCGAAGACGCGGAGAAAACCGGGCTCAGCACAACGACGATACCGCATATGCGGTCTTCCGCGATCCAGGAATCCATCGCGCTGACGGACGCTTGGATCGGGGACAATCCATCGGCATACCGCGACGGACGGGCGACCTCGCTAAGCGATGCGGAAATCCTGTCGTGGGCGAACACCGGGCGCACAGAAGAAAAGCTGCTTGAGAACCTGATGACCGCCAATGCGATAAGCGCAGATGTGCGCAAGATGCGGGAGCGGTTGGACGTGGTTGAATCCGGGATTGCACAACTACAAGAAGAATTGTCTGGCCTGGCTGCGGGCGCGGACGATACCGACCTGCAAGCACGACTTGCGAGGCTGATGACCAACCGGGACGCACTGAGAAGTACCATCGAAAAGAGTCGGGAAGCGGCACGGAGTTATTATTCTGATGCATCGGTCGGCCTGGGCGCTGCACTCAAAGGTGAACGTCAGGGCAAATTGCCGGTATCGGTCGTCAACAAGGTCATCGCAATGGCTAAGCAAGCGTCCTCGGACAGGAAAAGGATCAATCCGGCAAAGATCCTGACGACCAACCTGGGCAACGCCAAGCAGATAGTCGAGTCCTACTTTGGGGAGTATGCGCCCATCATGAACAAGCTGTACGTCCAGCCGGTGATCGACGCCAATACGAAGATCGCCGCGGCGCGCGCGACGTTTAACGAACGGATCAAAAACAGCGGCATCACCAAAGACAATTCTGAAATCGCGCACAAATACGCAGAGGGGATTATCTCAGACTACGAACTGCGCGGCGCGCGGGCCGACGATCACGAGCAAATTGTGCGTGGGGTGCAGGTGTTCAGGGAAGCGTATGACGACTTGCTGGACCAAGTCAACGCTACGCTGACCAAGAACGGCTATGAGCCGGTGCCCAAGCGCGAGAACTACTTCCCACATTTCCGGGAGGACGCCAGCACTATCGACGTTGTGCTGGGCCAGGACATCGACGAATACACACTCAAGACATCGCTGTATGGCAGAACCGGAGAGTTTAGGCCGGGCAAGCCATTCAACGCGCATTTTCTGCGACGCCAGGGCAATGAAACCGTGTACGACTTGCTGCGTGGGTACGAACATTACATCGACGGGGCGCTGAACGTGATTCACCAGACCGACAATATCTTAAGGCTCAGGCAACTCGAAAGTGAATTGCGCGCCGCTTTCGACATCGACGAAAATAGCATCAGCAAGACGCGGATGGGCAATTTCACGCGCTGGGTGCAGGAGTACGCGAACACCTTGTCCGGAAAGAAAGGCACTGTCGATTACGCGGCTGAAAGCGTGCTTAAGCGGCAGGTATATACGGCGATGAGTTCGTTGCGGTCGATGCGCGGCGCGGCGCTGGTCGTCGGAAACCTCTCGGTTGCAGTCAGCAACATCATTCCCATCGGACAGGCGCTCGGTTTTGCGCCAAAGCAAACACTGGGCGCGATGGGGACCATGTTGCGCAATACGCTGCACGGCAAGGATTATTTCGGCGTGGACGGGTTTGAAGCGCGCAGCTCATTTCTGACCAGGCGCTTCCAAGGCAAGGCGATGGATACGAGCTGGCTTGAGAAATTCCAGAATACCGCCCAAGTACCGGCAATCGTACTCGACCGGTTGGCGGCAAACGTCGTCGTCCGGGCGATCTACGAGCAGGGCATCAGCCGGGGCTATACCGAAGACGTGGCGATGGTGCGCGCCGACGACATTGCATATCGCATGATGGCGAGCAGTCTGCGCGGCGAATCGGGTAGCGCACAGAGTTCCCAGGTGGGCGGCATGGTTTTACAGTTCGCGCGCGAGCCGATCAACAACTTGTTCTACATCTTTCACGATGCCAAGGCCCTTAAAGGAGCAGTACCCAAGCTGCTCGGAGTCGCGATTACCCTTCTCTTCAACTGGCTGTTCAACAAGGTGACTGGGAAGGAAACCGCGCTTGACCCAATCGGCGCGACAGAAAAGGCGGTCATGGGAAAGACCGAAGGCGACGCGCCCGTCGATGTTGCCAAGGAAGTCGCGGGCAATCTGTGGAACACCGGTTGGCCGGTCGGTGAAACGTTGCCCATGGTATCGGGCATCACCAATGCAGTCGGCGCGCTCGGATCGGTGATCGAACAGCCCGGCGACGATACGAGTTGGGAAAAGCTACTGTCCGCTTCCTTGAACTGGACACCCGGTGGTGCTCAGATCGAGCGCACAGCACGCGGAGCGAAGATGATTTTCAAGCAGTACAGCGAGAGTAAGGAAGGATATTACCGTTATGCTTTTGACGATCCGAGCGCCGCTGATGTGGCGCTGGCGCTGACCATGGGCGAGAACAGCACCAGTCAGGGCAAGGCATTGCGCGACGTGGGCGGCAAGCCCATGACCAAGACACAGGACGCTGCTGTGCGCGAGCAAATGGCAGCAGGACTCCCACCGTCCGAAGCTGAGGCAAACGTCAGGAGCACGCAAAAGGCCAAGGAACTCATGAGCGAAGTGGCCGACGCGCAGAAGCGTGGCGACGCCGAAACCTACGCCCAGAAACTTGCGGAGAGCGCCGATGAGCGCGCCAAGATCAGCGTGCCCAGCGGCATGCCGTCCTGGGCGACGCACGCGAGCCAGGAGCCGTATATGCAAAAGGCGATTGCGCTCTGGCAGGAGCACGGCGCGAGCGAAATCCTACCCAAGATCATTCCCGACACGCTGGACGGCGACAACAGGCGCGTGGACGTCGCGCCGGAGGACCGCGCGGAGCTTGAAAATCTGTACATGCGCTACTACCGCGACGCCTTAGAGCGCCTGCCGGAGGGGGCCGCGCTCAGCGAGGTCAAGCGGATGATCAACAAGGCGTACACGGCGGCGAAGGATGCGTATATCAAGCGAAATTACCGAGGTGATTGACGTGGCTAGGGACAAACAAGGGAAGCTGGACGCGCTGGAAAGGCAGATGCGCACCGGTGCGAATTTCAAGGCCGACACGCCCGATCAGGCGTTTGTGCGCCCGTCGCTGTACAGGCGGCGCGTGTCGCAGTATTTTGAAATCTGCGACAACAAACATGAGCACTACACGGTGCCGGGGCTGGCGCTTTTCCTCGGCCTGCGCAGCCGTGTGCTCATGAACTACGATCCGGGCGATGAATTGGAGGAATATCGCCGGATCACCGACTTTGCCTTGCAGCGGATCGAGGCGTATACGGTGAATCAATTGTTCACGACCAAGGGCAGCACCAAGGGTATTGAGTTCCTGGCGCAGAACAGCCTGGGGTACGCGAACAAGAGCGACGTGAACTCGAAACAGGCGGTCGAGATTACGGAGAAGGAAAGGCTCAAGTCACTGCCTGACAGCGAGCTCAAGGGCCGAATCCTGCACCTGCTACCCAGGTTGCAGGGCGCGGTCGAAGAGAAAATTCAAAAGGCGGTGGAGTAAATGGAACATATCTTCGAAAAAATCGTGCGCGGGGTGGGGATGGTGACGGGCGTGATTGTGGGATTGCTGGGCGGCTGGGATGTCAGTTTGCAGGTGCTGGTAGCGTTTATGATCATCGACTACATCACCGGCCTGATTGTGGGCTTTACCGGACACAGCAAGAAGACCGAGAACGGTGGTCTGGACAGCGGCGTCGGACTGATGGGGATCGTCAAGAAATTTCTCATGCTGATGATCGTCGTGGTCGCCGTGCTACTTGACAAGCTGATCGGCCAGGAAGCGCTGCTGCGTTCCTGCACAATCTTCTTCTTCATCGCCAATGAAGGGTTGAGCATCCTCGAAAATGTGGGGCTGATGGGGGTCAAGCTGCCTGGGAAGCTACAAGAGGCGCTTGAAAAACTGAGCGAGAAGAAGGATGCTTGATACATCCTGCATGTCTGAGGTGCACTTGACTGCCATTTGACATGCAGTTTGACTGCCACTTTGACTGCCAGACACACGAAAACAGAGTAAAAAGCGGAATAAGCGGAAACAAATTTACCAACGGGCATATAAGGCCGAACATAAGAAATGCCCCATAAATGCTGGGTTTCCAGCGTTTACGGGGCTTTTTTCCTTGGCGCGCCCGGCGGGGTTCGAACCCACGGTCTTCCGAGTCGGAGTCGGACACTCTATCCGCTGAGCTACGGGCGCAGATCTAAGAGCCATTATAGTATAGCGCGAGATCACGCGGATTGCAACCGAAACTACTGTTAATTCAACTTCCGCGCGCCGCTTGGCGCGCGGAAACATTGCATCACGCCGCCCGTTGTGGTATACTGAACCATCGAAGCGACCTTGAATTTTCGGGAGGAATAATGGGCAAATTGCTTGGTCGGCATCCGGCATTGGGCATCGCCCTTGGCGTACTGTCGGGGATGCTATTGCCGTTTACATTGGGTTTGGCGCCGGTTCTTATGCTGTCAACCGTGATCGTGGCCCTGCTCGGCGTTTGGTCGGGCCTGGTGGCGGCGCTGGCGGCGAGCGTCGTTCATTTGGTCGTAGCCTTTGAAATGGGCGGGGCCATGCTCTTTCTTTTGGTCCTTGAAGCGATGCTATTGCCCGCGTGGGGCGTGATCGTTTTGATTTCAAGGCGGCCCCTGTTCTTTGAGGGCGTCAAGTGGTCGGCCATCATGTCGCTTGGCGCGCTGTTCATGCTGGTCGTATGCGCATGGCTGGTGGTGCGCGGGGACTTGATCGACTATTTTATGAAGCAGATGGGCGCAATGGTTGATGCTCTGGGGCAGGAGATCATCGGTATGGCGCTTGGCGCATGGGGACAGGCTGGGCTGTTTGGCACAAGCACCGGGATCGATTTTTCACGCGCCCTGACCAGCGCGGAACAAGCGCAACTCACGAGCGACATCGCCCGTATGCTGACAGGCTACTTGCAGCTCAACTTTGCGGGACTTCTGCTGACCGGCGGCGTGACGACCGGCGCGGTGAGCTATTGGCTGTCGGCCAGGGTTCTCAGCCGAAGAGGCGATGAACCGACGGTCGATTACCGGCACGTGTACGAATGGCGCTTAAGCAAAAGCCTCATCATCGGACCGAGCGCTTGCGCGCTGGTTTGCTACATCGCCTATAGCCTGGGCTTGTCGGGTGCGGACGCGGCATTCCAGGCGTTTATGAGCCTGAGCCTTGTGCTGTTTGCCGTGCAGGGTTTGGGCGCGATCGACCGGCGCATTCACGCTTCGGGCGCGCCGGGTGGGTATCGCGCGTTTACGCTCTGCTTCCTCGTAGTGGTCGGCGCATACCTTTTGCGCATCGTAGGGGTGCTATCGGCGCTGTTTGGGAAGAACGGACTCATAACGGAATACATCAAGAGGCGTGCCGGCCAAAACGGCAAAGGAGATGACGACGAATGAAAGTGATTCTGCTCCAGGACATCAAGGGCACAGGCAAGAAGGATCAGATCATCGAGGTCAGCGACGGGTTTGGGCGCAACTACTTGCTGCCGAGAAAGCTCGCGCGGGAAGCGACCAGCGAGGCGCTCAACTCCATTGAGAAATCCAAGTCCGCCGAGAAGCACCGCGAGGACGTAAAGAAAGCCGAAGCCGAATCAAAGGCGCGCGAACTCAAGGGCAAGGTGGTCGTGGTTAACGCGCGCGGCGGCGAAGGCGGGCGGTTGTACGGATCGATCACCGCGCAGGAGATCGTGGACGCGCTCAAGGCGCAGCACGGCGTTGAGATCGACAAGCGCAAAATCGATTTGGACGAGCCGGTGCGCACCGCCGGACAGACGCTGTTCACCGTCAAGCTGGTCGCGGGCGTCACAACGCGCATGATCCTAAACGTAGTTGTAGGTAACCGCTGATCAATTCGATCACGGCATGGCGGCTGCTTTTCTGTTCAGGCGCACTTGCAGAAACACTCGACGTAGCGCTGCTACGCCTTCGGTTTGTGCAAGCACGCCTGAACAGAAAATCATCGCGCCATCCGCGATCGAATGAATCAGCGTTTACCTAGGTAAATAAGGAGTTTCGCCAATCTATGGAACAGAGGATGCCGGGCGACCGCATACCGCCGCACCATTCAGACGCCGAGAAATCGGTGCTGGGCGCGATGCTGATTTCATCAGAAGCGGTGCTGCTTTCGCACGAGATGCTGGCGGCGGATGATTTTTATCACCCCGCGCACCGCGAAATATTTGACGCCATGACCTACCTGGCCGACCATGCGCGCCCGGTAGACTTGGTGACGCTTGACGAGGAACTGACCCGGCGCGGAAAGCTCGACGGCATAGGCGGCTGGGACTTCTTGATTGAGCTTTCGCGCTTCGTGCCGTCGGCGGCGAACGTGTCGGCATACATTCGCATCGTCGATGAAAAATCGACGCTCAGAAAGCTCATTTCAGCCTCCGGTGAAATCGCGCAGATGAGCTATTCGGGCGATGAGGAGACCGAGCAAATCCTGGCGTCGAGCGAAAAACTGATCTATGACATCACGATGCGCAAGGGCGGTGAAATGCTCAAGCCCATCCAGCCGGTCCTGCTCGACACCTACGAAATGATCGACCGCCTGGTCAAGAACAAGGGCAAGATCGAGGGCGTGCCGACAGGCTACCGCGAGCTCGACGACCTGTTGACCGGCATGCACGGCGGCGAATTGATCTTAATTGCCGCGCGCCCTTCGATGGGCAAGACCAGCTTTGGCATGAACATCGTGGAGAACGCTTCGATCCGCGCGGGGGCGAAATCGGCGATCTTCTCCCTAGAAATGCCCGCCGAGCAGCTTGCGATGCGCATGCTGTGCACCGAAGCGCGCGTCAACATGCAAAACGTCCGGCGCGGCGTGTTGGCGGACGACGAATGGCTCAGGCTCTGCGAAGCGATGGGCGTGGTCGGGCAGGCAAACATTCACATCGACGCGACCAGTGGCATAACGGTGCCGGAGATCCGCTCGAAGGCGCGGCGGCTTCAAATGGAGCAGGGCCTCGACCTGATCATGATCGACTACCTTCAGCTCATGAGCGGCTCGGGGAAATTTGGCAGCCGCCAGGAAGAGGTATCGGGCATCTCGCGCCAGCTCAAGGGCCTGGCGCAGGAACTGGGCGTGCCGGTCATCGCGCTGTCCCAGCTTTCCCGCGCGCCGTCGGGCCGCGCGAATCACCGCCCGATCCTCTCCGACATCCGCGATTCCGGCGCGATTGAGCAGGACGCGGACGTGGTGATGTTCCTTCACAGGGAGGATTATTACGACAAGGAGACCGAGGTCAAGAACATGGCCGAAGTCATCATCGCCAAGCAGAGAAACGGTGCGCTGGGCACGGTGAACCTGGGCTGGCGCGGTGAATTGACCTGGTTCGTGGATCTTTCGGCCCCAGTTCCGCCACCAACGTAACAAAAAATCCGCCTTCGGGCGGATTTTTTGTACCAGCCTGTCTGCTTACTTGACCTTCGCGCCCGCTACCGCGCTTTGGGCCGCGATCATGCCCCACGTGGCACAATTGCCGTGCGCCATGCCGCCGACGGAGGAATGACCGGCGATGTTGTTGCTGCCTACGATCTCGCCGCAGATGTATGCGCCGGGAATCGCGGTGCCGTCTTCGCGCAGAAGCTGCGCGTTCACGTCCATGGCCGGACCGCCTGCGGTCAAGAGCACGTAGGGCACGGTCATCACCGCGTAGTACGGTCCTTCGTCAAGCGCAATCAGGTTGTCCACGCGGCCAAAGCTATCCTTGCCCGCTTGGACGCCTTCGTTGTACGATGCGACAGTCGCGTTAAAGGCTTCGGCGTCAATCCCCGCGCGCACAGCCAGTTCATCAATGGTATCGGCCTTAAAGGCGTATTCGCCTTTCTCAAGCAGTTCTTGAAGCGCCGCCGCCTGGTCGGCCGCGCCGTAGATGATCTTCTCGGGTTCGGGCATCATTTTCTCGTTGAACACGACGAACACCTTGTTTTCCCTTGCGTCGGTCCACGCGTCCGACTTCTGGGTGGAATCGGCCTTCGTCTCATTGAGCATACGCGTTCCGTCAAGCGTCACCCAGATGGGCGTCAGGTTGGTGTAGAGGTCCGCAGCGAGCGTACGGGTAAAACCGGAAACCGGAATCGCGCCCGCATATGCGGAGCACCAGTCCATGCCGCTGAACGCCGCGCCCAGCGAGCGAGCGAAATCATAGCCGTCGCCGGTCGCCGTCGCGGGCGCGCTTGAAACCACGTTGGCAAAGTTGTATTCTTTGAGCCAGGCTTCATTTCCGCCATAACCGCCGGTGGCGATGATGGTCGAAGGCGCATTGTAGACACCTTCACCCAATGGGCCCACGCACTTGACGCCGGTTGCCGCGCCACCTTCACTCAGCACCTCGGTCACACGGGTGTCGAGCATCAGGCAGACATTGCCCGCCGCGATAAACTCGTCAAGCTTCTTCGAAAGCGCCAGGACAAAGCCGGTGCCACCCTTGCCGCTTGAGAGCGACACATCGCCGTTTTCCGGCACCGCGAAATGCACGCGCGGCACGTTGAGCGCGATGTAGCCGCCCGTGGTCGGCACACGCTCGCCAAAGTTTACCCCCACAAAGGTATCGAGCCAATCGACCGCCGCGCCGCAGGATTCTGCAAATTTACGGGCGAGCGCTTCGTTGAAGTTGCCCGCGCCGCCAAGGCGGATGAAGTCCTCATATAAAAGCTCCGGGCTGTCGGAAGTTCCGTTCTCGCCTTCGATGATGGTGTTGACGCCTACGAGCGAGCCGCCGGCCAGCTTCGCCGAACCGCCGACAGACGCCGATTGCTCGATCACCAGCACGTTCGCGCCCAACTGAGCCGCGCGCACCGAGGCCGCAAGGCCCGCAAAACCCGCGCCAATGACGATCACGTCGGGCTTTTCAAAGGGCATGACAACCGGCGCGGCCGCTTCGGGCGCCACGCCGCTGAGCGCTTTTCGAACCGCCTCTTTGATCGCGCCAGAGGTCAGCGTCGCGCCCGAGACCCCGTCCACATCGGTCGATTGTGCGTCAAGGATCGCCTGAGGAACCGCCTTGATCGCCGCATCGGATATGCCGGGAGTCTCCTGATGCTTGGTGATTTCAATCGCCTGAATCGCGCCGCCTTCGACTGTGACTGAAACCTCGACCGCGCCGCCCATACCGAGCGCACTGCCCGCGTACACACCGTCGGCATACGCCGCGCTTGCGTAGGCCGCGCCGCTCACCATGCCCAAGAGCAGTGCCGCGCAAATCAGCACCGAGAGCAACCGAGCGCATCTGGTTTTCACCATTTTTCCTTACCTCCGCTTTTTTCTTATATCAAGGCGCTTGCCTTAATACGCTGATTTGATATAATGGTTCAGGACATAAGGCCGTCTCATTGCGGTATGCATCATAAATTTTGTAGTATACTATAAAATTACAGGATAGTCTGCCGTTTGTCAATAGTTTTTTATCATACCGGGGGTTTTTTATGAAGAAATCATCGTCCAAGCGCGACCTGATTCAACGCCACGCGGTACGCCTGTTTCGGGAAGATGGTTATGAGTCGGTCTCCATCGCGCGCATCTGCCAGGAGGCGGGCGTTGCCGAGGGCACGTTTTACTATCATTTTCCCACAAAAGACGCGCTCATCCGCACATTGGTCATGGACCCATTTGCACTCGGCGAAGCGGTGGTCACTGAAATACTCGATTGCGACACGAGTTTTGAGCGTCTGCTGGCCATGATTTTCACATCCACCAACTATGCCCTTGAACTGGGCCCAGACATTATGCGTGCTTATTTCAGGCTCACCCTGACCAAGAACGCACAGGGAACCATCGGCCCCAGGGAGCACATGAAAAAGCCCTTTGACCGCTTCAAGGATGCCATGATCCGCACAATCGGGAAAGCCCAACAGGCTGGCGAAGTATACAACATGAGCGCCCCCGTTCAATTGGCACGCCTCATCGACCGCATCGTGATTGGATCGTACCTCAACTGGTGCTTCATGGACGGGAGCTATAATCTGAAAAAGGCGTTACGGGAAAAATTCGAAGTGCTGCTGGACGCGCGCGAAGACTTGCGCACGGAAACCACGCGCGGGTAGCGCGGTGCATCGCGCGCACAACAGTCAAGTTCCCCGCATCTCAAATGTTGGCGAGGTATTGTCGCCCGTTTCGCCAAGAACACCGCGGCCTTTGTTGCTGTGCGAATTCGCCGCGACGCCGCTTGGGCCTCCGCTGCCGCATAACGGTCGTCGGCACGATCTTATAGATGCGGTGAGAATTTGCGAAAATACCAGTCGTCGTCATATACGCGGGCGGCACGATAGGTTTCTCGTTTCATCTTCAAGTTGTCCTCTGTAAACACTGTCCGCCGGATGCTCTCAAATCCAGGCAGATTGCGCATCGTGTCCAGAAGTCGCTCCGTCCGCTCGCTGCCCATATGGCACAGCGCCGCGTACATCCGGTTGAACATCATGTCTTCGCTGACAATCCGGTAGGGGGCGGCAGAACGGAATTTGTGCAGGATAACCGCGCTCGGCGCGGTCATCAGGCGGTAGCCGAACAGCCATAGTTTGAGGGAAATCTCTTCCTCATCGTAACCATAGCCGCGAAAGGCATCCTCATAGCCTCCGATATGCCGCCAGGCGTCGCTGCGCACCGCAAAACAGCCTCCGCTCAGTATCGGACATTCCATGGGGCAAGTATGCATAGGCAGCCAGGTGTTCTCGATCAGCGTTCGAAAAACGCGCCCGCAGCCCACCGCGCTCAGCGGTGCGGAAAAGGCGAGCTTGTACAGCGGGATAAAGTCCATGGGGTCCAGCGGACCGATCCCCGGCGTGACAGCGTCTGAGCGCTCCTCCTCTAGCGTGCGCGCCATGGCATCCAACCAGCCGTCGCATACAGAAATATGGGCGTCGCAAAAGACCAGCATATCCCCGGTGGCAAGCAGCGCTCCGGCATTGCGGGCGGGCGCTACGCCAAGCCCCGGTGTGCGAACCGTGCGCACCGGGGCGGCGCCAACAAATGGAACGGCCGAAACGCTTCCATCGGTGGAGCCGTCGTCCACCACGATAATTTCATGCGGCATTTCGCAGGCAGCGTTCATCATGCTGGCCAGTGTTCGCGAAAGCAGAATACCTTCATTGCGGCTGGACATAACGATTGAAGCCGACAAAAGCATGGCGTTTCCTCCCGCGCTATCCAGTGATCTCCATCGTAGGCGGCGGAAGAATCGGCCGACATGAGATGGTCGGCGGACCGCCGCACTGAACCGAATCGATGGTCAACACCTGAATCTTATCTTCAATCGCCGCAATGCTGCCCGTGAGCACAACTGTCTGGACCGTAAGCGCCGGCGGGGCTGCGCTCAAGGATGGTATGATGCCAGAGACCGCCAGGTTTGCGATGATTCGCGCGTTTGGCGCGCTGGCCACGCCGCTCACCAACAGAGGCATAAACAAGTTTGTCGCCTGTGTCTGTAGCTGGCCGCTACCATCGGTGTAGCGAAATAGAATCGGGAAGGCCAAATCAATCAACGACACATCGGCCGTTTGCGCAATGACGCGCAGCACGTAGGGCTGACCGCCGAGTGGGGTGGCGCTGGTGTCGGTATAAGGCGTCGGCCCCTGCGGGGCAAGCGGAATCGACGACGAATCCGGTATGATGCTCGATTGCAGGCAGTAGCTTTCCAGCGGATACAAGGTCCTGCATTGTGCCTCAACAGGCGGTTGCTGCGCGCAAGCAAAGTCCTTGAGCACCGGGAAGTTGTTCGGTTCGCTCGGAATCGCGATGACGTCAATGGCGGATGTGGCCACAAAGCCAAGCGTCGTACCGGAAAACGCGGGAGAGCTGATGCTGCCGTTTTCCATGAATGCCCACCAGGTCACGGTGTTCGGATCAACCGACGAAGTCACGGTACCCGTCAGTTGCATGGGCGCCTGAACGATTTTGGAGCGCTGCGCGCCATTGCCGTCG
This sequence comes from Eubacteriales bacterium, assembly GCA_031551775.1. Lineage (GTDB taxonomy): Bacteria > Bacillota > Clostridia > Christensenellales > Aristaeellaceae > Anaerozeibacter. The sequence continues at coordinate 25,300 of JAVBND010000024.1, forward strand.
AGGTAGGTCAATTGCACCATTGGCGTAACGCGGGAAGACAGGACATAGTCGCTTCCCCCAAGCGGTGTGAATTGAAGCTCTTGCAGCGGAAGCTGCAGGTTTATAAATGCTGCTTCGAGCGCTGTGTAGGGAGCAGGCCCTTCGCTCGCATTGACGGCGTTTGGAATGACGACGGCAGTACTGGGAATCTGTAACAATTGATCTGAAAACGATTCAAAAGCAGGCGTGCAAACCACCGCCGGGAATACGGGAGTCGGACATGGCGGGCAAGGCGTGGGATCGGGGCATGGTCGGCAATGTGTGCAAACAGGGGAACAGCGGCAAGGCGCCCGCTGAGGCGTCATCCGGCATGGACCCATCGCAAATGGTGACACGCACCCAGGGGCCGAACAATTGTTATTGCAAGCGTACTTTCGCATAAACACAACTCCTCTGTGTCGTTTTCGAAAGCCAAAAAAAACCGTCAACAACAAGATATGCGCCCGCGGACCATGTGTTGATCCTCCCTCAGACTTCGTAACAGGCCCGTTCACTCTGCTGCCACCGAAAAACAGACAATGCCTGGGAAAACGCTATTGCGGAATTTCCCCGCTTTGCTGATGAGTTGGGGGGGAGCCGACATTCGGCTCCCCCCCAACTGTTCAAAGGCAGTATGAATTCTTATTTGTTCAACGCAATGCGCGCATTAATGCCGCTAACTGCGCCGGTATAAATGGCACCGCCAACGCCCGTGCCGGAAGCCGGGTACCATTTGCTGAAGATGTTACCATACATCATCTCGCCGCAAACATAGAGATTGGGCACGACTTCGCCTTTGGAATTCAGCAGTTCAGTCTTTTCGTTGACCTGCGGTCCGGGA
>JAVBND010000027.1:0-16371 GCA_031551775.1 Eubacteriales bacterium
CTGTTCAAGTTTCGCAAGACGCGATACCGAGGCCTCATAAAACAGGCGGCCAAACTGAATATGCTCTGCGCCCTGGCGAACCTGTATCTGGCTGACAAGCGCTGCTTGACGGCCTGATTCGGGTTCCTTCGGGGGCAAACGGATGGGTGTTCCTCTGCCTTTTTAGCATTTGCTCAGCAGCTTTGATCGAATTGGTCGATTCTGCGGTGTGACCATCATGTATAATAAGATACAGTGTAGATCCGCGAAACACGTTGGATGAACGGAGATAGCGAACATGCGCATCGAGCAGGAAATGCCTCTGTCTGGCGAAGCGCTATATGATCAACTGCTGCACGGCGACCGCAACGCGATGGAGGGCCTCGTTGAGCTGTACGGCGACGGTCTTATGCTGTTTATACAGCACTTTGTGTACAATCCACACGACGCCGAAGAAATTGTCATCGATGCGTTTGCGCGGCTGGCGCTTGGCGGGTATCGCGGACACGCGAGTCTAAAAACCTATCTCTACGCCATCGCGCGCAACTTGGCCATGCGGCACCTGAAAAAGAATCGGCGTCACGCGCATTTGCCCTTCGACGATATCATGTATCATGCCGCTGCGCAAAAGGCCAACCAGCCGGAAGACGCGCTGTACCTCGAAGAGAGAAAGCGCCAACTGCTGGAAGCGATGAAAAAGCTCAACGCCGGCTACAGGACCGTGCTGCATCTGTTGTACTTCGAAGAGATGAGCTACGCCGACGCGGGCAAAGTCCTCAAAAAGAGCGAGCGGCAGATTGCCAACCTGGCCTACCACGCGAAGGCGGCACTGAAAAAGGTTCTTGAAGGGGAGGGATTCACGTATGAAGAGTAACAAAGAAATGGCGGAGGAAGCGCTGCGCCGCGCCGACGAACAAAGGACAAAGGCTGCTGACCGCAAGCGCGTCTTTGTTTCCGCGACTGCGATGGCCGCCTGCCTGTTGGCCGTGGTGGGCCTGGCGTTCGCCATGCCGCTCGTGACGCCGCAGGCGTCTGCTCCATCAAAAAATGGGGTTTACACCGCGACGTTGCTCTCGTCCGGCACGGTCGGCGCCTATGTCATTGTCGCCGTCGCCGCCTTCATCATGGGCGTGGCGGTGACTTTGTTCCTGCAAAAAATGAGGAGCAAGCATGGCTGATTATCTATCGCTGTCGGCGCAGTTGGCCGCCTTGGGCGTGTTGTCCGCGTGGTCGTTGAAATGCTCGATCCGCGGGGATTTTTCGTGGCTCTTCCGGATGCTGGGCGGGGCGTTCATCTGTTATTTCCTGTGCACCTTGTTCATCATCATCCATCTGCTCAGCATCGGTGGCTGGCCCGGCTCTTTTTCCTCCTCGGATTTCTGCCTGCTGGGCCTGTACGGATTCTTCCTGTCGGCGGATCTGGGCCTTTTGGGCGTGCAGACGCAGGCAGAGCGCGGCGTCACCAACCGCTATCGCGCGGTCGCGCTGCTGGCGCCGCTGGTGGTCGTCGCGTTTCATATCGCCTATCTCAACATCTACGTCATCGGGTACCCCTACGAGTTCGAGGGCTGGGTCAACAACACCTCATACGGCCTGTTCTTGTCGCTGACCGGCTACTGGTCGCTCAGGCTGTATCTGGCGGCCCGCAAGGGGGTACAAGCGCCGTTTTTGCGCTACCACTTCGCGCGGCTGGTCTATCTGATGCTGGAACTTACGCTGTTTCTGGTTTCATCCCTCGGCTGGGACGGGGCCTATTATGTGGTGCTGTATCTGGAGATCCCCGCCCTGTTCTTCCTGTTCCTGTCGGCAAAAAAGGGGGCGACTCGATGATCTATGCGGAGAATATCTTTGTGTGCCTGATCGCTCCGCTGTTGGCCGGGATCATTCTGCTCAGGGGCGAGGCGCGGCGATTCGTCGGCTTCTTTGCCATCGGCCTTTTGACCTGCCTGCTGGCGGCGTACATCAACGGCTTTGTCGTCTCCCTCTCCGATTTGACCACCGAGGACAGCCTGATTCGACTGACGCCCATGTGCGAGGAAGTGCTCAAGGCGCTGCCGGTCTTGCTGTATCTTTCGGTGTTTCAACCGGACGACCGCAACCTGACCGCGAGCGCCATCGCCGTCGGCCTGGGTTTCGCGACGCTGGAAAACGTGTGCCTGATCCTGCAGAACGGCGCGTCCGAGCTGCCCTACGCGCTGGTTCGCGGCTTTTCCGTGGGCGTGATGCACACCGGCTATGCCGCGTTCCTGGGCTATGGGCTGGCCTTTTTCCGAAAGCTGGAATATCTGCTGGTTCCCGGCGCGTTCTCGCTGCTGTGCGTCACTTCGATTTTCCACTCCACCTACAACCTGCTGGTGCAGGCGGGCGGAGCCTGGCTGTCGGCCGGCACCGCGCTGCCGTTCGTCGTCGTGATCCTCATCTACGCATGGAGCAAAAACCCGCGCCGCGCCGCAGACTGACCGTTCAAACAGGCGGTCGCCCGCCCCGAACGCAACGCGCCGTTTGGGGCGATTTTTTATGAAAATTTCCTCGCTTGACGCTGCGAGTTTTTGGGTTTTGTGGACTCTAAGTAAGTAGTAGGATGTGTTTTGGGAGAGGGGGAGGGCACCATCGTGAGTAGAATCGACTGGATGGCATCCGTTGAGGCACAGCATTTCTGCGATAGAGGAAAGAGGAGGGATACATTGTTCTACAACCAAATCCAACGAACTTGCATGCAGGTGCACAGATGGAAATGAAGACTATATCGCGATATTCCGTCGAGGAGGAAACGGAGTTTCGACCATTGCGCTCGAAACCATCTTCAAAGATCCCCAGCGATTTCGCAACGGGGAATCTAGTGAGCATATGTCCATAACCGAGTGAAAAGGAGGCACGATGATGAGTCGGCACAGCATTCTATTCAGACGTGGATTATTGGCGTTCGCCACGCTCTTTGTCGTCATGATTGCCGCGCCCTCAGCGCTGGCAACGCCCGCTGGAACGTCAACGCCAACATTTCAGGTGGGCATATATAAGAGTGTGATCTATGAGTGTTCTATACGCAAATCTCTAACTTGTGGGTCACAACTCCCCGATGGATTGGGTTTCTTCGATTATCAAGACGGAGCATTGTATATCAGTGGAACCGCTACGCCAAACGCAGTATCCAAGGCAGTTGAGATATCATGCCAATGCACCGATAGTAATAAACTCGATGTGAATATTACCATTACACCTGGTCCTCAAACCATTGCGGTGGATTATGGTGCCAACAAGAATGTGGATCATATCTACGTACCTGTCGGCACAGCCGCATTCAAACTGGACGCCTACGCAAAGAACGGGAATGGAGATAAGCTTGGAACAGGTGGATGGACGCTCAATGCGCCGACACTTCGTTTCTCAATTGGCGGAGGCACAGCTACTGTCGATGGCAGTTCCGGGTTAGTAACTCCCGGCGCAGCGGGGAATACTACGATCAACATCAATGCAGACGCGACGAGCAGTTACACCGCGGCAGACCAAAAAACCATTAATCTTCACGTAGTGCCGCTGGCTACCACACCCAATGTGGGGATCGACTATGTTGCTGAGACGCTAACCGGGCTTGTGGCGGGTGACTACACCTTTGGAGGTGGTGCAAAAGTAACGATCTCCAGCACAACCCAAAGGATTGAAGAAAGCTGGATGGCCAATGCGGTCCTCGCCATCATTAAGAAGGGCGATGGCACAACAATATGGGATAGTGCGGCACAAGACCTGCGAATCCCGTCACGTCCAACTGCGCCCTCCGTGAACCACGTAGACGAATCCGTTGCCGGGCGGCGGGATGGTAAGATCACGGGCGTTGACACGAAAATGGAATGGAGCGCCGACAACGGCACGAACTGGACGGACTGCACTGGGACAGAGATTCGCGGACTCGCGCCGGGCAGCTACCTGGTCCGGGTCAAGGCGGTCGCCGGTGCCAGTGGCAATTTCAAGAGCGAGAACGCGCCTGCCGTCACGATCGCCAAAGGCCCGAATCCGCCCACGCCCCAAGATCCCAAGCCCAACGCCAACCCCAACACCGTTGTGGAGCCCGGCCAGGGCCTCGACATCAAGATCGACAACGTCAGAGGTGACGGCACGCCGGTATTGATCGAGATCAGGGACGAGAACGGCAACGTCGCTAAAACCATCACGGGCACCACCGGCGCGGACGGCAAGCTGCACGTGGACATCCCGGGCGACCTGCCGCCGGGCCAGTATACGATTCATGTGTCCAGCCCCGGCAATGATTTGAACAAGGGGTTTGAGGCCCAGCAGATCGGCACGCTGCGGGTCAAGTACAAGCCGACCCTCACCGGCAACAACACCCTGGTCACCCTCCCCGGCTACCTGGGCGAGCTGAGCTTTGGCGCGACGCTCAGTGGCAGCGACCCGAAGAACGCCACCCCACTGACGGTGAAGCTGGGCGGCAAGTCCGGCGCCCTCAACCAAACCGGCGACGGCGCGCTGCAACTGCGCTGCGCCATGGACCCTGCCGCGTCCGGCACGGTGCCGGTGATCGCCTTCGCTCCCGAGACGCCCACCAGCGAGGCCATCCCCGAGACGCCCATCGGCAGCGTGACGGTCGCCTCCCTCGGCAGCCTGCTCGCAGGCGACCTGGCCGGGAAGCTGGGCGAAGGCTGGTCCATCATCGAAATCGCGGACGGCGTGTCGGTCGCGCTGCAGGGCGCGGGGCTGCGCTACAACCCGCTGGACGGCACGGTGACCATCAAGATCGGCGAAGGCGTGAAATCCGTCATCAACTTTGGCGGCAAAGGGTCCGTCACCGCCCGGATCGAGACGGTCAACGCCAGCCGCTTCGGCCAAAAATCCGCCCAGCCCGTGCCCGGCAAGCAAGTCCTCGTGGCCGATGGCACGCTGAGCAAGGCCAAGAAGCTGGCCACATTCAGCTTCACCGACCAGGAGATGGCGCGGCTCGACCCCGGCCTGTACCGGTTCAGCATCGAATCCCAAAGCACGGGCAAGCTGAACCTGGCGACCGTTCAGGTCGTGGCGGCGGAGAAGGAGCCGGTTGGTTGGACGATCCCGCAGACACTGCGCGTATCCGTGGGCCAGCAATACCAGTTGGTCAAGCCGCTGGCCGACGGCAACGTCCTGCCCGAACTGACGGTCAAGTCCGGCAACAAGAAGATCGCCACCATCGACACCTCCGGCGTGCTGACCGCCAAGCGGTCCGGCACCGCCACGATCTCCATCAAGGACCAGGACGGCGGCACGCTCAAATGCAAGCTGACCGTGGTTTCCAACAGCTTCAGCCGGTCAAGGCCGCTGCACCTCAAGGGCGTGCCCGGCCTGTACACCAGCACCAAACGGCTGTCCTACGAGAAGGGCGTGCTGAAGGCCGAGGTGTTCGTGGCAAACACGACCGGCCAGACGATCAACAACTCGGCAGGGTTCATCCTCGAGCTGTACGACGGCGAAACGCTGGTCTACTCGAAGCCCATTGGCCCCATGACCTTCACGCTGAAGAACAAGAAGTACGGCGTCTACAAGCTGACCCTCACCAATGACTTACTGCCCGGCGTGAGCGCCAAAGCCTTCGACCTGGGCAGCAATCGATATCAGGCGGTCATCCGTGGCGACAGCGCGGTGCCGCTGATCGCTTCCACAAAGGGCGCGGTCCAAGCCAAGTCCAGCACGTTTGGCTCAGCAGGGACCATGAAGTCTGTCCAAACCAATCCGTAACAATGCCCCTTTGAACAGCGCCGCCCGTCTCCTCCCCCCTGGAGGCACGGGCGGCGCTACGTTGTTTTCAACCATCAATATCCTTAAACACCGCACAACCCAAACCCACGAAACCATGATATAACAGGAACATGAACAAGCAGATAACGCTGAGCGCACTCCAAGATGAGCTGGCGCAGGCAAAGACGAAGAAAAAGGAATTCCTTACGCCCATGGAACGGATCGTTCCATGGGCGGAATGGGTGGCGTCACGGCGGACGTGACGATGACGCCGAAGCTGCTGACGGACGAAGAAGGCGGAGCACAACAAATCCTCGGTCAGGGCCAAGGTGGAGCATGTTTTCGGCGTGGTCAAGTGTCTGTTCAAGTTTCGCAAGACGCGATACCGAGGCTTGGGAAAACAGGCGGCCAAACTGAATATGCTCCTCGCCCTGGCGAACCTGTATCTGGCTGACAAGCGCTGCTTGACGGCCTGATTCGGGTTCCTTCGGGGGCAAACGGATGGGTGTACCTCTGCCTTTTTAGCATTTGCTCAGCAGCTTTGATCGAATTGGTCGATTCTGCGGTGTTGCCTTAGAACGGCGCTAAGCGCCCTGCTTTACCCTGTCGAACTCCTGGCAAATCTCCTTTGATGGCGGCGCGGTCACGAGCGACACCACGACAATCGCGATCAGCGAGAATACGAACGCCGGGAACAGCTCATAGATGCCCAGCAGCCCGCCCATGGGCTTGATGACCAACTTCCACAAAAAGACCATGCCGCCGCCCGCGAGCATGCCCGCGATCGCGCCTTGGCGGTTGGTGCGCTTCCAGAACAGCGAGAGCAGCATGACGGGCCCAAACGTCGCGCCGAACCCGGCCCAGGCAAAGGACACGATGGTGAAGATCACGCTCTTGTCATCCCAAGCGATCACCATGCCCACGAGCGAAATGACGATCAGCATGATGCGCGAAACGCTCATGACCTGCTTGTCGGTCGCGTCCTTCTTGAGGATGCCCTCGTACAGGTTCTTCGATACCGCCGATGCCGCGATCAGGAGGTAGGAGTCGGAGGAACTGATCGTCGCGGCGAGGATGCCCGCCATGATGATGCCGGCCAGCAGCGCCGGGAGCAGCGACTGCGAGAGCTCGACAAATACGTTTTCGGCCAGCGACGCGCTGCCAAGCGTCGCCGCAGCCGGGAACATCGCGCGGCCGATGATGCCGATCGCGACCGCCGCGAACAGCGAGATCACCACCCACACCGTCGCGATGCGGCGCGAATGGGCCAGCTCCTCTTCCCTGCGGATCGCCATGAAGCGCAACAGCACCTGCGGCATGCCGAAGTACCCAAGCCCCCACGACATGGTCGAGATGATGGTCAGAAGGCCGTAACTCTGAGGCGCCCCGAACTGCGCCACGCCCTCCGTCACCACTTGCAGCCCGTCCGCGCCAAGGGTCGGCGACGCCATGCTGGTGAGCGAGAAGTAGCCGGGAATCGCCCTTGCATTGGTCAGCACCGCGCCGATGCCGCCCGCGGCGACCGTGCCCAGCGTCAGGATCACCACCAATGCGACGATCATCACGATGGCCTGCATGAAGTCCGACGCGCTCTCGGCCAGGAACCCGCCCAGAAGCGTGTACACGATCACGAAGATCGCGCCCGCGATCATCATCGAGTGGTAGGAAAGGCCAAAGAGCGCCGAGAACAGCTTTCCGCACGTCACAAAGCAGCTGGCCGCGTAGACGGTGAAGAACACCAAAATGAACGTGGCCGAGATGCCCAGGATCAGCTTTTTCTTTTCGTGGAAGCGGTTGCTCAAAAAGTCGGGCACCGTGATCGCGTCGCCCGAAATATAGGAATAGCGCCGTAAGCGCTTGGCCACGATCAGCCAGTTGATGTAGGTGCCCAACGCCAGGCCCAGCGCCGTCCAGAACGCGTCGGCAAGGCCCAGAAAGTAGGCCACGCCCGGCAGGCCCATGAGCAACCATCCGCTCATGTCCGAGGCCTCGGCGCTCATGGCCGCCACCCACGGGCCGAGCCCGCGCCCGCCCAGGAAGTAGTTTTCGCTCGATTGCTGCGCGCGCTTGGCGAAGTACAGCCCGATTCCGATGACCACCAGCATGTACAGCGCCATTGCGATCAGGATTTGCCACGTTTGAGAAGACATGCCAATCCCCCCTATCATTTATCGTTTTATATTATTCCTTTGTTATGAATGAAACAAGTTAAGTCCGGTTAAAGAAACGGCGGCGCGCCGTCATCTGCGAGCGGGCGCGCCGTAAAGAATTGCATATTTATACTGGTATCCGCATTACAACCTGCGCACGAGCTTGACGCAGCGCCCGACGATCAGCGCTTCCCTGAGCTCAATTTTCTTTTGCTCGAATTCGCGGTCGTAGGACTGGAGCAGGAGCTTTCCGCCGTCGAGCTTCATCACCTTGCGCGCGATGCGCTCGCCCTGATATTGAATGACCATGATCGCCTCATCGCTCACCGCCCCCACCGGCACGGTCAGCAGCAAGTCGCCCGCGTGCACGCGGTAGCCGCGCAGCGCGTCGTCCGGACAGCGGTAGTAAAACACCTTGTCGGGCGCGCCGCCTTCGATCTTGCCGGAGATGATTGGGGTGAGCTCATGGTCGATCACCACGCCGTCGGGGCCGGTGATTGGCACGCGCTTGACCACGCCGCCCAACGCGTCGCGCCACGCGTCGTTGGCCTCGGCGAAGGTTTCCTGCTGATTTTCCACTTCCTTGGGTTCTTCCTTGGGCAGCGGCAGCACGTAGGGGCGCGGCCTGGGCCGAAGCTCCACCGGCCCCTCCGCGGCCACCTCAAGCTCTGTCGAGACCGGGTTTTTGACGCCCAGCACCTTGAGGATCTGCTGCGCCTGGGCGTCGGAGGCAATCCTGCGCCCCGCTTCGATGTCCTTGACGACGCCTTCGCTGAGCCCGCACTTTTTCGCCAGCGCTTTTTCGCTCATTTGGCTGCCCAAGCGCGCAGCCCTGATCGTATCACCCAATCGGCTCATGGGTCCGTCCTCCTAAAGCAGTTCTTGTAAATAGATTCCGAAAGATTCGCTTACAATGTTGTACCGGATCAAGGGGGCAAGTGCAATCCAAATGCGCAAGCGTCAGGGCAACGGCCGCCTACTTGCGCGCCTTGGCATCCTCAAGCGCCTTTTTCAAGTACGCGCCGGTATAGCTGCCCTCGGCGCTGGCCACATCCTCCGGCGTTCCGGTCGCCACCACCATGCCGCCCTTGTCGCCGCCTTCCGGCCCCATGTCGATAACGTAATCACAAGTCTTGATCACATCCAGGTTGTGCTCGATGATCACCAGCGTGTTCCCGCTCTCGGCCAGTTGCTGGAGCACCTGGTTGAGCCGGTCTACGTCCGCCATGTGCAGCCCCGTCGTCGGCTCGTCGAGCACGTAAATCGTCCGGCCGGTCGCGCGGCGCGAAAGCTCGGTGGCCAGCTTGATGCGCTGCGCCTCGCCGCCCGAGAGCGTGGTCGATGGTTGCCCGAGCTTGACATAGCCAAGCCCCACGTCCTTCATGGTCGCGATCTTGCCAGCGATCTTTGGGATGGGCGCAAAAAACTCCATCGCCTCGTCAATCGTCATATCGAGCACTTCGTAGATCGACTTGCCCTTGTACTTGACCTCGAGCGTCTCGCGGTTGTAGCGCTTGCCCTTGCACACTTCGCACGGCACGTACACATCCGGCAAGAAGTGCATCTCAATCTTGATGATGCCGTCGCCCGAGCACGCCTCGCACCGCCCGCCCTTGACGTTAAAGGAGAAGCGGTTGGCCTTGTACCCGCGCGCCTTGGCGTCACCCGTTTCGGCAAACACGTCGCGGATCAGCGAGAACACGCCGGTGTAGGTGGCCGGGTTTGAGCGCGGCGTGCGCCCGATGGGCGATTGGTCGATCTGGATGATCTTGTCGAGCTGATGAACGCCTTCGATCGAGTCGTGAGCACCCGGACGGGTCTTGGCGCGGTTGAGCGTGCGGGCCAGCGACTTAAACAATATCTCGTTGACGAGCGAGCTCTTGCCCGAGCCCGATACGCCGGTGATGCAAGTGATCACGCCGAGCGGAATCTTGACGCTGACACCCCTGAGGTTGTTCGCGCGCGCGCCCACAATCTCGATGAAACCGGTGGGCCTCCGCCTCACGTCCGGCACCGGGATTGACTTTGCGCCCGAGAGGTACGCGCCGGTGACCGAATCGGGGTTTTGCATCAGTTCACGCGCCGTGCCCTGCGCCACCACGCGCCCGCCTTCCGAGCCCGCGCCCGGACCGATGTCCACGATGTAGTCGGCCTCCATCATGGTTTCCTCGTCGTGCTCGACCACGATCAGCGTGTTGCCCAGGTCGCGCAGGTGCTTGAGCGTTTGAAGCAGTTTCCGGTTGTCTCTCTGGTGAAGCCCGATGGAGGGCTCGTCGAGGATGTAGAGCACGCCGACCAGCATCGACCCGATCTGCGTGGCAAGCCTGATGCGCTGCGCCTCGCCGCCCGACAGCGTGCCCGCCGCGCGCGCAAGCGTCAGGTAGTCAAGCCCCACGTCCACCAAAAACCCGAGCCGGTCGCCCAGTTCCTTCAAGATCTGGCGGGCGATGATCTGCTGTTTTTCGGTGAGGGCAAGTCCCTCAAAGAACTTCTGGCAATCGCGCACCGGCATTTCGCTCAAATCCGCAATGGATTTGCCGCCGACCGTCACCGCGAGCGATTCGCCCTTAAGGCGCTTGCCCTTGCAGGTCGGGCAGGGGATGGCGGCCATGTAGCTTTCAAGGTCCTCCTTGGCGGCGTCGGACTGGGTCTCGCGGTAGCGCCGTTCAAGGTTCGTGATGATCCCTTCAAAGGGCGCGGTGAACGAACCCGAGCCGTGCTCGCGCTCGTAATGAATTTTGAGCTTTTCACTGCCGGTGCCGTAGAGAATTTTATCGAGCACGCCCTCCGGCAGGTCCCTGACGGGCGTGTCGAGCGAAAAGTGAAAGTGGTCCGCCAAGGCGTCCAGGTACATCCGCGCCATGGCGCTGCCGTCCTCGGCGGAGTTCCAGCCGCTGACCCGAAGCGCGCCCTGGTTTAGTGAAAGGGACGGGTCGGGCACGACCAACTCCGGATCGACCTTGAGCAGCGTCCCAAGGCCCGTGCAGGTCGGGCACGCGCCGTAGGGGTTGTTGAAGGAGAACATGCGCGGCGTCAGTTCCTCAATGGAAATGCCGCAGTCCGTGCAGGCGTAGTTTTGCGAGAACATCAAATCGGTTCCGTCGAGTACATTGATGACGGCCAGCCCCCCCGCCAAACGCATCGCGGTTTCAAGCGAATCGGTCAGCCGGCGGTTCATGTTTTCGCGCACGACCAGGCGGTCAACCACCACTTCGACCGTGTGCTTCTTGTTCTTGTCCATCGGCGGCACTTCGGTGATTTCGTAGAGCTCGCCGTCCACGCGAACGCGCACATAGCCCTGCTTGGCCATGTCCTCAAGGAGCTTGACATGCTCGCCCTTTCTCAAGCGAATGAGCGGGGCCAGCACCTGAATGCGCGTGCCCTCGCCAAGGGCGCCCACCTGGTCCACCACCTGATCCACCGTTTGTTGGCGGATCTCTTTTTGGCACTGGGGGCAATGCGGCGTGCCCGCGCGCGCGTAAAGCAGGCGCAGGTAGTCGTGAATTTCGGTCACCGTGCCGACCGTCGATCGCGGGTTTCTCGACGTGGTCTTTTGGTCGATGGATATCGCGGGCGAAAGGCCTTCGATCTGATCGACATCGGGCTTGTCCATTTGACCCAGGAACAAACGCGCATAGCTCGACAGTGATTCCACATACCGCCTTTGTCCCTCCGCGTAAATGGTGTCAAACGCAAGGGATGATTTGCCCGAACCCGAAAGGCCGGTCAGCACGATCAGCTTGTCGCGCGGAAGGACCAAGTCGATGTTTTTGAGGTTGTGCTCGCGCGCGCCGCGGATCACGATACTGTCTCTCATAATAATAGAAGGGCCTCCATACTGTAGTGCTCACATATGATAGCGCAAATCATTTTAATTGTAAACCACTTTTGGGGAAAGTACGCACGTATGTTCGCACATTTAGCCTGGCGTTCGCCCGGGGGCGCGGCCCCGGGCAGTATGCTCGTACTAAACTTTTAGTCCCGTATAGCTAAATTTAACATCGGTCGGCGGACCAAAACGATTGACATGCGCGCGGCGTATGTGGTTTAATATGAACCGTTTCGTGGTTTAGTATACCTGAACTTTGTATTTGGGTCGAGGGGAGGTTCAGCGGATGGAACTGGGCGCGAAGATCAAGCGGCTGAGGCTGAAACTGGGCCTTACGCAAGAAGAGCTGGCCGACCGGTGCGAGCTGACCAAGGGGTTTATCTCACAGCTTGAGCGCGACCAGGCGTCGCCGTCGATCGCGACGCTGGTTGACATTCTCGAGTGCCTGGGCACAGACCTCTCGCAGTTTTTCTCCACCACGGCCGAGCGCAAGATCGTCTTTACCGAGGGCGACACATCGGTCAAGGAAGACGGCGAGGGCCTGAAAGGCTCGATACGCTGGCTGGTGCCGGGCGCGCAGGCGGGGCGCATGGAGCCGATCTTGGTTGAAATGGAACCGGGCGGCGAGACCGACGAGGACGATCCGCACGAGGGCGAGGAATTCGGCTATGTGCTTTCGGGGCAAGTGACGGTGGCGCTTGGCGAGACACGCGTTCGCGCGCGCAAGAACGAGAGCTTTTGCTTTGAACCGAGCGCGCCGCACAAGCTGATCAACTCCGGCAAGGCGCCCTGCAAGGTGCTGTGGATTTCATCCCCGCCGACATTCTGACGGTCATCGAAAATCCTTGGCTTTCGCCAAATCTTTTAGATAGAGAAGGGAACGGGACCGATTTCCTGAAATTCCTGCGGGAATTTCCGGGCGGAAACCGGGCGGGAAAGGATTTTGGTTCAGGCAATCATACATACATGGAGGGTACGCGGATGGTCGAAGATACGCGTCTGATTGAGCTTCAGGGGATCTCCAAAGAATTTGACGGCGAAACCCACGCGCTCACCGACATCAACCTGTATATCCGCAAGAAGGAATTCATTACGCTGCTCGGGCCGTCGGGCTGCGGGAAGACCACCATGCTGCGCATCATCGCGGGCTTTGAATATCCCTCCGAAGGGAAGCTCCTCTTTGAAGGCAGGGACATACAGGACGTACCGCCCTACAAGCGGCGCGTCAATACGGTGTTTCAAAAATATGCGCTGTTTACGCACCTGAACGTGTACGACAACATCGCCTTCGGGTTAAAACTCAAGAAGATGAACAAGGACGAGATCCGAAAGCGCGTGCTCAGGATGCTCAAACTCGTCAAGATGGAAGGGTATGAGAAGCGCTACGTGGACCAACTGTCCGGCGGCCAGCAGCAGCGCATCGCCATCGCGCGCGCGCTGGTCAACGAGCCGGAAGTGCTCCTGCTCGACGAGCCGCTGGGCGCGCTTGACCTCAAGCTCAGGAAGGAAATGCAGCTTGAGCTCAAAACCATGCAGCAGCAGCTCGGCATCACCTTCATCTATGTCACCCACGACCAGGAAGAAGCGCTGACGATGTCGGACACCATTGTGGTCATGAAGGACGGGCGCATCCAGCAGGTGGGGGACAGCAAGCGCATTTACGATGAACCGAAGAACGCCTTCGTGGCCGACTTCATCGGCGAGAGCAACATCATAGAAGGCACCATGATCGAGGACGAGCTGGTGGTCTTCGCGGGCAAGAAATTCCCGTGCGTGGACGCGGGTTTCGGCGAGATGAAGCCGGTCGATGTGGTGGTGCGGCCGGAAGACATCATGCTGGTGGGCGAGGATGTTGGGATGCTGACGGGGGTGGTCAAGTCAACCCTCTTCAAGGGCGTTCACTACGAAATGATGGTGGACGCGGGCGGCTTCACCTGGAAGGTGCATTCGACCGCCATGCAGCCCGAGGGCAGCCGCGTCGGGCTTTCCATCGTGCCCTTCAACATCCACATCATGCACAAATCCACGCAGCCCGACGCGCGCAAGGAAGGGTGATTCGATGAAGCGCAGTTTTTTTGCGTCGCCCTACATCCTGTGGATGATCCTGTTCACCATCGCGCCGCTGATCTTCGTGGTGTACTTTGCCCTGACAGACAAGGGCGGCGCGTTTACGGCGGGGAACCTGGTCAAGTTCTTTGATCCCGCGTACCTGTCGGTCCTGTGGCGCAGCCTGTACCTGGCGTTTTACTGCACGATCATCTGCCTGCTGGTCGGATACCCCGCGGCGTATTTTCTGGCCAGCCGTGATTTTTCCAAAAACCAGGCGCTGTTTGTCCTGATCCTGCTGCCCATGTGGATGAACTTCCTCTTGCGCACCTACGCCATGATGAGCTTGCTTGAGGATTCGGGCATCATCAACAATTTTCTGAGAAGCCTGGGGCTTGAACCGCTCGAGCTGATCGGCACGGAAGGCT
Source organism: Eubacteriales bacterium (assembly GCA_031551775.1). Lineage (GTDB taxonomy): Bacteria > Bacillota > Clostridia > Christensenellales > Aristaeellaceae > Anaerozeibacter. The sequence continues at coordinate 14,151 of JAVBND010000027.1, forward strand.
CGGTGCTGCTGGGGATGGTGTACAACTTCGTGCCCTTCATGATCCTGCCGATCCACACGGCGCTTAAGAAGATGGATCAGCGCGTGATCGAAGCGGCGGAGGACCTGGGCGCGAACCCATTGAACGTTTTCAGGCGCGTGGTGCTGCCGCTCTCAATCCCGGGCGTCATCAGCGGAATTACCATGGTGTTCATGCCCGCGGTTACGACCTTTGCCATATCCAGGCTGCTTGGCAGCGGCAACTTCTGGCTGTTCGGCGACGTGATCGAGCGGCAGTTCCTCGAGGCCAACGACTGGAACTTCGGCTCCATGCTCTCCCTCGTGATGATGGGGCTGATCCTGATTTCGATCTCGATGCTCAACCGGGCCGATCCCAAAAAGGAAGGAAGCGGTGTGGTCTGATGAACGTGAGAAAGTTTTTCAAGGGCACGTACCTGGGGCTGCTCCTGGCCTTCCTCTACGCGCCGATCGCGGTCATGATCCTCTTGTCCTTCAATGAAAGCAAGTCGCGCGCCAAGTGGGGCGGATTCTCCATCAAGTGGTACCAGAAGCTGTTCGAGCGGCCGGACATCATGGAAGCGCTGTGGCTGACGCTAGAGGTGGCGATCATCGCGACGGTGGTGGCGACGGTGCTCGGGACGCTCGCCGCAATCGGCATCGACGCCATGAAGCGGCGGCCCGCCTCGCTCATCATGAACATCTCCTACCTGCCGATGACCACGCCCGACATCGTGACCGGCGTGTCGCTGATGCTGATGTTCGTGTTCATCCGCCTTCCGATGGGTTTTGCCACCATGCTCATGGCGCACATCGCCTTTGACACGCCATACGTGCTGTTTTCGGTTTTGCCAAAGCTTCGCCAGCTGAACGTCAACATGTACGAAGCGGCGCTCGACCTCGGCTGCACGCCCATCCAGGGCGTGACGCGGGTGATCGTACCGCAGATCATGCCCTCGGTGGTGACCGGGGCGCTTCTGTCGTTTACCATGTCGCTTGACGACTTCGTCATCAGCTATTTTACAGCGGGCTCGACCGCGAAAAACCTTTCCATGGTGATCTATTCGGCGGCGCGGCGGGGCGTCGAGCCCTCGATCTACGCGCTATCGACCATCATGTTCCTGGTCGTGCTCGCGCTGCTGCTCGTCATTAACAAGCGCTCCGCGCTTGAGAATGTATCCTAACTACACTCGAAGGGGGTTTGTTTCATGAAAAAGACTGCCTGGTTGCTCGCGTTGGCGCTGGTTTTGTTGTGTTTCCCGGTCACGTCGCTCGCGAGTGAATCGATCACCGTGTTCAACTGGTACGATTATATCGACGAATCGGTCATCAGCCAGTTTGAGAGCGAAACCGGCATCGACGTGAAATACTCCAACTTTACCACCAATGAAGAGATGTTCGCCAAGATGTCCGCGGGCGCGGGCGACTACGACGTGATCTTCCCGTCGGATTACATCATCGAGCGCATGATCAAGGAAGGCACGCTGATGAAGCTCAACCTTGACAACATGCCCAACGTCCGCAACACCGTGGACTGGCTCAAAACGCCCGACTACGACCCGACCGGCGAATACTCGGTGCCCTACATGTGGGGAACCGTCGGCATCCTCTATAACACCGACATGATCGACGAAGAAGTCACCAGCTGGGGCAGCATCTTCAACCCCGAATACAAGAAGGGCGTGTTCATGCTCGACTCGATCCGCGACGCGCTGGGCGTTACGCTCAAGTACCTCGGGTACTCAATGAACACGCGCGATACGGCTGAGCTCGAAGCGGCCAAGCAGGCGCTGATCAAGCAGAAGGCCGACGGCATCGTCAAAGGGTACCTCGTGGACGAGGTCAAGGACAAGATGATCTCGGGCGAAGCGCCGATGGCGCTCATGTGGTCGGGCGACGCGCTCTACGCCATGAGCGAAGCGGAAGAACTTGCCTACTGCCTGCCGGAAGAAGGCTCGAACGTATGGGTGGACGGCATGTGCGTGCCCACCACCAGCAAGAACAAGGAAGCGGCGGAGAAGTTCATCGATTTCCTGTGCCGCCCCGACATCGCGCGCAAGAACATGGAATACATCTACTACTCTACGCCCAACCAGGCGGTCATCGACGGGATGGACGAGGAGGAGAAAAACAACCTGACGCTCAACCCCACCCCCGAGATGATCGAGCGCTGCGAGTTCTTCCACGATATCTCAGGCGACATGGAGATGTACGACCGGATGTGG
>JAVBND010000036.1:0-4518 GCA_031551775.1 Eubacteriales bacterium
CGCAAGAGCGGCATTTTCTCGGAGGAGGAACAGAAGAAGCTTGAGACCTCAAGCGGCTTCTCTACGCGCCTTGACAAGGAGCTCTTCGCCGACTCGGTTGCGACTTCGGTCTGCGCGGTCTTCGGTACCTCAAACACCACCACCTATGTCGAGAGCGCCGCGGGCATCGGAGCGGGCGGGCGCACCGGCCTTCCCACCGTGGTTACCGCCATCATGTTCCTCTTGCGCATCTTCCTGGCGCCGGTCGTGGGCATCATCCCCGCGCAGGCGACCGCTCCGGCGCTGATCATCGTGGGCGTCATGATGCTCTCCGCGTTTGCCGATATCAAGTGGGACGACCTCGACGAGGCGGTACCGGCGTTTTTTGCGGGCATCTTCATGGCGATGTGCTACTCGATCTCCTACGGCATCGCGGCGGGCTTTATCTTCTATTGCCTGATCAAGCTGATGCGCGGCAAAGCCCGGGAAGTCCATCCCATCTTGTGGGCATCAACGCTCCTTTTTATTCTGAACTTTGTGGTATTGGCCATCATCTGACGGTTTGCCATAAGGCCGCTGCGCGAGGCCGCTGCGCGGATGCGCGGCGGCCTTTCTATGCCGACGCGCGCGGCCAATCAAATTGCCGCTTCATGATGCCGGCAAAAAGATTTGTCGCGTTCAATGTTGCGTATATGTTGCAATCGCTCTAATTGTATATTAAATTGCAATGTGCATCAAAAAAACAAGCTTACAAGTAAAAAACCCCGATGCACATTGATCTTGATTAAATCGGCTCTGCGTGGTATATTATATGAGAATGAAATAAGGAGGTGTTATTATGCCTGAGGGGAAGAGAAACAGAAGAACAAAAGAGCAAATCATTGCGGACTTGGATTCGAAGATTAAATATCACAAGAACGCGATACAAAAGTTAGAGGAGAAAAAAGAAAAGGCGTCGCGCCCCGCAACCCGTAACCGGAAGCCGGGTATCAACACTTTGACCAGTCAACTCAAGGAAAAGAAGGTGGACCCGCAAAAGGCCATCGAAGCGCTGACCAAGGCAGGGCTTTTGTAAGTTCAATCCGATTAAGCTCTTGTCCGAACGGGACAGGAGCTTTTTCTATCCGCGATCATACACCTTGACACGCGGCGGGCCGCGTGCTATGATACCTCTATAACCGATAGATGCGCGCATGGATCCGGGGAACGAGGTGCAAATCCTCGACAGACCCGCTGCTGTGAGGGTGGGGAACCGCCTAAGTCAGAATGCCGGTCCAGGCGCGGGCGCACAGGTACGCCTTCGATGCTAAGGCGGCGCCGCCCATCCGTTCGCGCTGAAGCGCTCGAGCAGGCATGGCGTCGCCGCATAGCCAGATTGGCTGTGCGGCGTTTGTGTGTTCTGCGGTGAAAGCTATGGAGGGCGAGACGCCCCGCGAAAGGAAGGAAACCATGAGGAAAATTGTTGCCATGAGTTTGTCTGTGCTGTTCCTGCTTGCTTCTGTGTGTGTGCTTGCGGAGGGATCGCTCCCCGCAACCGACCGCGAGGGCACCCCGCTCACGCTTCAGCATGTGCCCGCGCGCGTGATCTCGCTCGCGCCCTCGACCACGCAGGTGATGGATGATTTGGGGCTTATCGGACGGTTGGTCGCCGTCGATACGCAAAGCCCGCTGTATACCGAAGGCCTGTCGGATCTTCCGCAGTTTGACATGATGAACCCCGACTGTGAAGCCATGGCGCAGTTAGAACCGGACTTGGTGCTGGTCACCGGTATGAGCTATGTGGACAACGACAACCCCTTCGATACGCTCAGGCAGCTCGGCATTCAGGTCGCCGTCATTCCCTCAAGCGACAACCTTCAAAGTGTGGCCGACGACGTTGCGTTCGTGGCGAATGTCCTGGGCGAATTTGACGCGAGCGAACATCTCGTGAGCGACATGCTTGGGGCGATTGAGCGCGTCAAGGCGGTCGGCCTGTCGATTCCGGAGTCAGAAAAGAAGCGCGTGACCTTTGAGATTGGTTCGCTGCCATACCTGTACACATTCGGGCATGGTACCTATCTTCACGAGATGATCGAACTGATCGGCGCCGTGAACGCGTTTGGCGAAGAGAACAGCTGGATTTCGATCAGCGAAGAATCGGCGGTCGCGGCCGACCCCGATGTGATCCTGACCAATGTCAACTACATTCCCGATCCCATCGGAGAGATCATGAACCGCGCGGGTTGGGGCGGCATGAAGGCCATTCGCAGCGGGCAGGTTTATTATATTGACAATGCGGCCAGTTCCCTTCCCAACCACCACGTGGCTGACGCGCTGGTGGAAATGGCGAAATGGGTGTATCCCGACCAGTACGCGGACTTTGCCTGGCCGGGCGATGACGCGCAATGAAAAACGGAACAAAGGCGCTGATTGCGTTGATGTTGGCGATTCTGGCGCTGCTCCTGGGCGTAAGCCTGGGCAGCGCTTCGCTAAGTCCCGCTGATGCGCTGATGGTGCTGATGGGGCGGGGCGAGGGCGTGAGCGATGTGATGCGCTCAATCGTCCTCAAAATTCGCCTGCCGCGCGTGCTGCTTGCCTTTGTCGTGGGCGCGGCGTTGTCGGTCAGCGGCACCGTGATGCAGTCGGTCCTGCGCAATCCGCTGGCATCGTCATTTACGCTGGGCGTGTCAAGCGGTGCGTCGCTCGGCGCGGCGCTTGCGACGCTGGGCGGATTTGCGTACCTCGGCCTCCTCGCGCGCCCGCTCATGGGGTTTGGCTTTGGGATGGGCACGGTGTTTTTGGCGATGGGCCTGACGGCGGCGCTCGACCAGAGCATGGAAAACAATACGATTGTCTTGGTCGGCATGGTATTTTCGCTGTTTGTCGATTCGGTATTGACGCTTGTGACCTCGCTCTCGGCGGAGCACCTGAAGGAATTGGTCTTCTGGCAGATGGGTTCGTTTTCCGGGCGCGGATTTGGCGAAACGGCGATTGTCGCGTTGGTTACGGCGCTCGGACTGCTCATGCTGATGCGCTTCAATTGGGAACTCGACCTCATGACATTTGGCGAGGAACAGGCGCTCTCAAGCGGCGTTGCGCTCAAAGGGGTGAAACTTCTGATGATTGCGGTATCGGCGCTGCTCACCGGCGTGGCGGTGGCGTTTACGGGCACCATCGGGTTCATTGATCTGATCGCGCCGCACCTTGTGCGCAAGGTGTTTGGGGCCAGGCATAAAATTGTCCTGCCGATGGCGGCGGTCATGGGCGGCGCGTTCATGGTGGTGTCGGACCTCTTGGCGCGCACGATCATGTCGCCCCGGGAACTGCCGGTCGGCGCGGTGACCGCGTTGGTTGGCGCGCCGTTTTTCACCTATGTGTACTTTGCGAGGAGGCGGCGGGATGCTAAAGGTTAAAAACCTGAGCGCGGGCTACGGCGGGGATATGGTGGTAAAGGATGTCTCGCTCTCGTTGAGGTTGGGGGAGAGCCTTTCGGTGCTGGGCCCAAACGGGTGCGGCAAGACGACGCTGTTGCGCGCGATCGCGCGGCTGATCGATTTTTCAGGCGAAGTGACGCTTGAGGGCAAGAGCACAAGGGACATGACCCGGCGCGATATGGCCCGGGAAGTGGCCGTGATGAGCCAGGTTTCAAGCGTCTACTTTGGTTATTCGGTGTACGACACGGTGATGCTGGGGCGCTATCAGCACATTGCGGGCGGCATATTTAGAGCCCTTTCGCAGGCGGACCGTGCGGTGGTCAAGGAATGCTTAGGCGCAACCGGTCTATGGGATATCCGCCAAAGCCCCATCAATCGCTTATCCGGCGGGCAATTGCAGCGGGTTTTCCTGGCCAAGGCGCTTGCGCAGCAGCCACGCGTGATTTTGCTTGACGAGCCGACCAATCACCTGGACATGAAGAACCAAGTGGAGTTGATCGAATACCTCAAGGCGTGGGTCAAGACGGGTGAACACGCGGTGATCGGCGTGTTTCACGATGTGAACCTGGCGCTCAACCTGTCGGGCAAGATGGTCTTCATGAAGGATGGGCAAATCGCCGGACAGGGCACATTCCCGGAGGTTGCCAAGCGCGAGTTTCTCGAGGACGTGTACGGCATGGACGTCGTAGGCTATATGAAAAACACCCTTTCCCTTTGGCAAAGTGCCGCAGGTTAAGCATCCATGTGCCCCTGCAAAACAGTCGATGTTGCGCTGCTACGCCGCAGGTACTTGGATGAGGCGGAAGGCGGTAGAACAAGCGCGCGGCGACGATTGGAGCGCGGTAGACGCGGAACAAGGCGGTGGGCGCAAAGACCTATGGGGCGAAGAGGATGATTGGAGCTGGCTTGGTGAACAGCCCCATCAGAACAATTAACATTTGTTTCCGGGATCACAGGCTTTACAATCCCCCCGTGATCTGATATAATACATTCTGTTCGTAAGGAAACTGATCGAGCAAGGGGCATTAGCGCAGTTGGTAGCGCGTTTGAATGGCATTCAAAAGGTCAGGGGTTCGACTCCCCTATGCTCCACCACAATTTGTCTGAAAACGCTAGTTTTCAGACA
>JAVBND010000087.1:0-22875 GCA_031551775.1 Eubacteriales bacterium
GTCCTTTATTCGGTCACCACGGCGACGCGCCATTCGCAGTTGGCGTTGTCCTCGGTCACGGTGAAGGAGTAGGCGGCATGGGTTTCGCCTTCGATGTCCTTCCACTCGCCGTCCACCTTGACCTGCCACTTGATTTCGTGCTCGACGTTCTTGACGCCCTTGACGGTGGCCTTGAGGGTGACTTTGTCGCCGAGGGCGATCTTGCCCTTGTTCTGGATCTTGACCTTGGCGGTGATCTTCTTGGGCTCCTTGACGGTCCGGGCATTTCCCTGGGCAAGGGCCGCGTTCGAACCCGCGAGCAGGGCGGCCAGAACGATCAGGGTGAACAGGGCGCTGGTGATGATTTTCTTCATTGTGGCGGCCTCCTTCTTGCGGTTCGTTTGCTTGATCTTATGTACACATTATAGCGCGCGACGATTACTCGAAGAGTTACATATCTTGGAAATGGCAAGTTATTTTGTAAAAACCCCGTGTATTTCGGGGTTGTTTTTGAATTTTGGCGCAGGTGTTCAGGTTGCAATGTAACCGACACCCGCATTTCCTCCCCCCAAAGCGCACTCCCCGAGGCCGCGGCCCCCATTAAATCGTCCCGGCGACCTGCGCGCCGGGGCGGGCGGTAGTCCGTAGGCGGTGAGGCCGGAGGAATGCAAACCCGCGATCAGCGCCGCCCGGAAACCCCGCAGGGTTTCAGGCGCTGTGCCCCGTAACCCAAACGACTTGAAATATCCGCCAAAGGCGGAAATTTCAAGTCACGCCGTCAGGCGTTGTAAAATTATGCAACGCTTTTTCCGGGGCTGGATATACAGCCCGAAAAGTGATATAATATATAGAAGGAAATGTTTTCGAAGCGGCCGTTGGGCGCGGTTTTTTACCGCCGCGCCGCAGGCATGGAAAGGGCGGTTTCATGGCAAACAACCACTATGACGAGAGTCAAATCCAGGTGCTGGAAGGGCTCGAAGCGGTGCGCAAGCGCCCGGGTATGTACATCGGTTCCACCGATGAGCGCGGGCTTCACCACCTGGTATACGAAATTGTGGACAACGCGGTGGACGAGGCGTTGGCCGGCTATTGCGACAAAATTTTGGTGACGCTCAAAAAGGACGGATCGGTGGAAGTCCAGGACAACGGGCGCGGATTTCCGGTGGGCATTCACCCCAAGATGGGCCGTCCTGCGGTCGAAGTGTGCCTGACGGTTCTGCACGCGGGCGGCAAGTTCGGCGGCGAGGGATACAAGGTCTCGGGCGGGCTGCACGGCGTGGGCGCTTCGGTGGTCAACGCGCTGTCTAAGCATATGCAGGTCACCGTCTATCAGGACGGCAAGATCTACACCCAGGAGTATTCGCGCGGCAAGATCCTCTACGATTTGAAGGTCATAGGCGAGAGTGAAAGGACCGGAACCACCATCACCTTTTGGCCCGATGTCAAGACGGGCGAGGATCCGGAACCCGGCATCTTTGAGACCGGCGCGTTTGAGTTCGATACACTGAAAACCCGTCTTCGCGAGATGGCCTTCCTCAACAAGGGCATCCGAATTGAGCTGATCGACGAGCGCGTGGAGCCTGTCCTGACCAAGGAATACCACTACGAGGGCGGCATTGTGTCCTTCGTTGAATATTTAAACCGTCACAAGGACCCGCTGCACAAACCGCCGGTCATGATCGAGGGCGTCAAAGGCGGCACTTCGGTCGAGATCGCGCTTCAGTGGAACGACGGGTTCAATGAAATGACGCTTTCCTTCGCCAACAACATCCACACGCCCGAGGGCGGCACACATCTGGCGGGCTTCCGCTCGGCGCTGACCCGCGTGGTCAACGACTACGGGCGCAAGAACGGCATCCTCAAGAACAACGATCAGAACCTGACGGGCGAGGACATCCGCGAGGGCATGACCGCGATCATCTCGGTCAAGCTGATGGAGCCGCAGTTCGAGGGCCAGACCAAGACCAAGCTCGGAAACAGCGAAGTCAGAACGCTGGTTGACAACATGGTCGCGGAAAAGCTGGCCACCTTCTTTGAGGAAAACCCGGCGGTCGCGCGGCAGGTGCTCGACAAGTGCCTCTCCGCCGCGCGCGCGCGCGAGGCGGCCCGCAAGGCGCGCGATTTGACGCGCCGCAAGACCGCGCTCGAGTCGGGCGCGCTGCCCGGGAAACTTGCCGACTGCTCCGAGCGCGATCCGTCCAAGTGTGAAATCTTTTTGGTCGAGGGCGACTCGGCCGGCGGCTCGGCCAAGACCGGGCGCGACCGGCACTTTCAGGCCATCCTGCCGCTGCGCGGGAAGATCCTGAACGTCGAAAAGACGCGCATGGACAAGGTGCTGGCCAACGCCGAGATCAAGGCTATGATCACCGCCTTCGGCGGCGGGTTCGGAGCGGATTTTGACCCGGAGAAGCTCAGATATCACCGCATCGTCTGCATGACCGACGCCGATGTCGATGGAAGCCACATCCGGATCCTGCTCCTCACCTTCTTCTACCGGCACATGCCGCGCCTGATCGAGGAAGGGTACGTCTACATCGCGCAGCCGCCGCTGTACAAGGTCTCGCGCGGCAAGTCCCACCGCTACGTCTACACCGACGAGCAGCTTCAAAAGCTCCTCGTCGAAATGGGCCGCGATGTCAAGCCCGACATCCAGCGCTACAAGGGCTTGGGTGAGATGAGCGCCGAGCAGCTCTGGGAAACCACCATGAATCCCGAGACCCGCTCGATGTTCAAAGTTGAGATCAAGGACGCCATCGCCGCCGACGAAATGCTGTCGATATTGATGGGCGACCTGGTGGAACCGAGGCGCGAGTTCATCGAGGAAAACGCCAAGCTGGTGGCGGATCTGGACATATAGTAACGGGAGGGCAGTCCCTTGAGCGATACGATTGATACCAACATCGGCCATCTGACGCCGATAGACATTGAGGACGAACTCAAAAAATCATTCATCAGCTACGCCATGGCGGTCATCGTCAGCCGCGCGCTGCCGGACGTCAGGGACGGGCTTAAGCCGGTTCACCGCAGAATCCTTTACTCCATGGTGGAGCTGGGCGTAACGCCCGACAAGCCCTACAGGAAGTCCGCGCGCATCGTGGGCGACTGCCTGGGTAAGTACCACCCGCACGGCGACTCGTCGGTCTATGACGCCATGGTGCGCTTGGCACAGGACTTCTCCACGCGCTACATGCTGGTAGACGGGCAGGGCAACTTCGGCTCGGTTGACGGCGACGGCGCGGCGGCCATGCGTTATACCGAAGCAAAACTCACCAAGCTTGCCATGGAGATGGTCAGCGACATCGACAAGGAAACCGTCGAGTTCTACCCCAACTTCGACGAGACGCTGATGCAGCCCGCGGTCATGCCCTCGCGCTTCCCGAACCTCTTGGTCAACGGCTCGAGCGGCATCGCGGTCGGCATGGCGACCAACATCCCCCCGCACAACCTGGGCGAGGTGATCGATGGCGCGATTCACATGCTCGAGCACCCGGAGGCGACGACCGAGGACCTGATGGGCTTCATCAAGGGGCCGGACTTTCCCACCGGCGGCGCGATCCTGGGCCACGCGGGCATCCGCGAGGCCTACTTGACCGGGCGCGGCCGCATCATCACGCGCGCCAAGTCCGAAATAGAGGAAATGCCGCTCGGCCGCCAGCGCATCGTGGTACACGAGATCCCCTACATGGTCAACAAGGCGCGCCTGGTTGAGAAGATCGCGGAGCTTGTGCATGAAAAGCGCGTCGAGGGCATCAGCGACATCCGCGACGAGTCCGACCGCAACGGCATGCGCGTGGTCATCGAACTCAAGCGGGACGTCAACGCGAGCGTCGTGCTCAATACGCTATACAAGCACACGCAGCTTCAGGAGACCTTTGGCGCGAACATGCTGGCGCTGGTGGACGGCGAGCCGAAGATCCTCTCGCTTAGGCAGGCGCTGCACCACTACGTGGAACATCAGATCGACGTCATAACGCGCCGGACGCGCTACGACCTGAACAAGGCCGAGGCGCGCGCGCACATCCTGGAAGGGTTGCTCATCGCGCTTGACAGGATCGACGAGGTCATTTCGCTCATCCGCGCCTCGCGCACCGACAGCGAAGCCAAGCTCGGCCTGATGGAGGCGTTTGGCCTGACCGAGAAGCAGGCGGTCGCCATTCTCGACATGCGCATGCGCCGCTTAACCGGCCTTGAGCGCGACAAGATACAGGCCGAATACGAAGAGCTGCTCAAACAAATCGCCTATTTCAAGGCCGTGCTTCAAGACGAAGGCATGGTTCGCGCGATCATCAAGGACGAGCTGACCGAGATAAAGCGCAAGTACGCCGATCCCCGCCGCACCGAGATCACCGCGCTTGAAGGCGAGATCGACATGCTCGACCTCATCCAGGAAGAGGACATGGTGGTGACGCTGACCCATTACGGCTACGTCAAACGCCTGCCCAAGGCCACCTAGCGCGCCCAGCGGCGCGGCGGCAAGGGCATCGTGGGCACCTCCACGCGCGAGGAGGACTTCGTGGAGCAGCTCTACGTCACCTCCACCCACGACCCGCTGATGTTCTTCACCAACCGCGGGCGCGCGTACCAGCTGACCTGCTACGAAATTCCCGAGGCCGGGCGCACGGCGCGCGGCACCGCGATGGTGAATTTGTTAAACCTCGACGCGGGCGAAAAGGTGACGGCCATCATCCCCATCCCCGCCGAGAAGGTTCCGGGGCACTACCTCGTGATGGCGACCAAGAACGGCGTCATCAAGCGGACTGAGCTCTCCGATTTCGTCAACATGCGCAAGACCGGCCTGATCGCGCTGATCCTTAGGGAGGAAGACGACCTGATCGGCGTGCAGTTGACCGACGGCGACAAGGAAATTTTCCTCGGCACAAAGAAGGGCATGGCGATCCGCTTCCACGAGACCGACGCGCGCTCCATGGGCCGCGCCGCGACCGGCGTCAAGTCGATCGAGCTGGACGACGGCGACGAAGTGGTGGCGATGGCGGTGCTGGAAGAGGGCGCGCAAGTTTTGTCGCTGACCGAAAACGGCTACGGCAAGCGCACCGAGATCGAGGAATACCGCGTGCAGACGCGCGGCGGCAAGGGCATCAAGGCGATGAACCTGACCGAAAAGACCGGCCTTCTCGCCGGGCAGTTGCTGGTTCACGAGGACGAGGACCTGCTGATGATCACCGACGACGGCACGGTTATCCGCACGCCCGCATCGTCGATCACCGTTCAGGGCCGCAACACCCAGGGCGTCAGGCTCATGCGCGTGGGCGAAGGCGCGCGCGTGGTGTGCGTGGCCCGCGCGGAGCCGGAGGAGGACGAAGCGGAAGAGGACGAGAAGGGCGAGGAGCTGGACTATGAAACCTCCATGGAGCTCACCGGGGGCGCGCTCCCGGGCGCGGAGGAAGGGGCTTTGGACATCATAGAAACCGAGCGCGGTCCCGCCCCGACAAGAGCGGGCCACGCATCCGGCGATGGCGACCAACTGGACAAGTTGCTTCAGGATCTTGAGGAAAATCCCGAACCGTAGGCGAGAAATACAGCAAGGGCTGCTTTGAAAAGCCGGAAAAAGGCATAGGCAAAAGATGTAGAAAACAGGCCCCGTTTGCGCGGAGGCCTGTTTGCGTATACCGGTGGACCTGATTGCCGTCAGGCTTTTCGGCGGCGACTGGACGATCGCTTACCACTTGCGGCCGTGGTCGTCGGCGCGCTTGTTTTCGGTGCCCTCCATCCAGATCACGTTGTAGTGGTTGAGTTCGGCGTCGGCCTCTTCGCCGTCAAAGACGAACTTGAGGTGATAGCCGCCGTCCAGTACGTAGCTCGTGATGCGGTCGCCGTCAAGGGAGGTGGTGTGGTCGGGCGCGCCGAGCATCTCGCGCACGTCCCGCTCGGTGATGGCATTAAGGCGCCTTGCGTAGGAGCGCAGTTCAAAAATTTCCCCGCCGTTGCCGTAGCCCACCACGACCGCGTGGTGCGAGAAGGTGGCATAAGAGCCGTGCGCGGATTTGACGTAGTTGTCGCGGTCGGGCGCGCCGTATTCGTCCACCACGTCGTCGTAGCTGTCCCTGAGCGTAAAATCGCAGTTGAGGATGCCGCCCTCTTCGGCCAGCGCCTCGATGGACTTGAGCAGCGTTTCAGGCGTGTGCGCCGCCCGCGCGGGCAGGGCAAAGGCGCAAATGAACAGCGCCAGGGCCAGGGCGGTAATCGTAAGTTTCCGCATGAACCGGTCTCCTTATCGTTTTTGTTCTTTTGTTTATTGCATGAACGCGGTCCAGATCTGGTCGTAGAGCGCCAATACGTCGTTGGTCAGCGGGCGCATCATTTCGGCGGTGGCCACCTTTTCGGCGGGGATGTTGACCGTGTCGTTGTTTACGTATTCTTCCGACATGAATTCGCGCGCGGCGCTGTTGCAGTTGCCGTACTGGATGAGTTCGGACGCGTAGGCGCTCACTTCGCCGTCGAGCAGGTATTCGAGGAAGATGTACGCGGCCTGCGAATGCGGGGCGTCCTTGGGCATTACGAGACAGTCAATGCCAAAGCCAAGGCCTTCTCCCGGATAGACCACCTTGAGTTCCGGCACGAGTTCGCGCGCGGCGACGATCTGCGAGCCGTACATGAAGCCGGCAATCGCGTCGCCCGAGATCAGTGCGTTGTGCGGCACGTCGTCGGTCATGACACAGATGTTGTCCTTGAGCTTTTTAAGTTCCTCGCCCACTTCCTGGATGTGCCCAGGATCGGTATCGTTGTAGGAATAGCCCAGCTTCTTTTGCGCCATGCCGATGACGCCGCGCCATTCGCTGACCAGCGCCAGGCCGCCCTTGAACGCATCGCGCCAAAGGTCGGCAAAGCCCTCTACCTCAAAATCCACCTTGCTCGGGTTGTACACGATCAGCGGCACCGTGTTGGTGTAGGGGATCGAATACTCGTCGGCGGGATCGTAGTATTGGCCCTGGTAGGCCGGGGCGATGTTTTCATAGGTTGCGATCTTCGTCCGGTCGATCTTGGTCAAAAGATCCATCGCGGCCAGGTCGCCGATGATGTAGTCCGAGCAGACCACGATGTCGTACTGCGCGCCGCCCGCGCTGAGCTTGGGCAAAACGTCCTCATTGCCCAGCATCGCCGAGTAATTGACGCGGATGCCGGTGGCCTGCTCAAACTCGGATACCACTTCGTCGGGCACATAGTATGTCCAGGTGAAGATGTTGAGCGTCTTCTGATCGTCCGCCAACTGGTCGGCGCGCGCCTTGGCTTTTTCTGCGGCCGATGCCTTGTCGGCCAGCGCCGGGACCGCCAGGGCGAAGATGAGCGCCAGGGACAGGATGAGAGACAGGATGCGTTTCATGGGTGTTCCTCCTTGTTGATAGATCTTGTCCTTAAGAGGCTTGACAGCGCGACCGCCACAAAGGTTACGCCCAGGGTCACCGTGGCCATCGCGTTGATGGTGGGGGGGACGTCGGTCTTGATCTTGGAAAACACGTACACGGGGAAGGTCATGGACTCGACGCCCGATACATAGTAGCTGATCACCACGTCGTCGAGCGACATCGCAAAGGCCAGCAGCACGCCCGAGATCACCGCGGGCACGATCAGCGGCAAGACGATGGTCATGAAGGAGCGCATCGGGCTTGCGCCGAGGTCCCGCGCCGCTTCCTCATAGGACGGATCGAGCCCGTTTAAGCGCGAGCGCACGTTGATCAGCACGTAGGGAATGCAAAACGTCGCGTGCGCGAGCACCAGCGTCAGCATGCCGGAGGGGATCCCAAAGAGCGCGAACGTGGTCATGAACGCCAGGCCCAGCACGATCTCGGGCACCATGATCGGCAGCGTCGCGATGCCTTCGAACACCGCCGCGCTTCTGAACTGTGAGCGCGCGAGCCCAACCGCGCCAAGCGTCCCGATCACCGCCGCGATGGCGGAGCTCAAGGAGGCAACCGTCAGGGAGTTGCGGAAGGATTCCATGATCTGGCGGTTTTGAAAGAGCTTCGGGTACCACTCGGTGGTAAAGCCTGTCCACATGAGGCCCTTGGGCTGCTGGTTGAACGAAAAGGCGATCACCACGACGACCGGCAGGTAGATCACAAGCAGCACGAGGAAGAGGTACAGCCCCGGCACGGCGCGGCTTAAGCGCCTAAGCGTGTTCATCTAGTACACCCCCAGCCCTTCGCCGCCCGACACGCGCCGGTAGACGCCGACGGTCAGGAAGGTCAAGACCACCATCACCATCGAAAGCGCCGCGCCCAGCGGCCAGTTGCGCCCGGCGTGCAGGTAGTGGTTGATCAGGTTGCCCAGCAGCATCTCTGTGCCCCCGCCCATGAGGTCGGAGATGAAGAACATGCCGACCGAGGGCACCAGCACCATGGTCGCGCCCGAAGCCACGCCCGGCATGGACAGCGGCAGCACCACCGAAATAAACGCCTTGAACGGACTCGCGCCCAAGTCCCGCGCCGCTTCCCGGAGCGAGAGATCCTGCTTCTCAAGGGAAGTATAGATCGGCAGGATCATGAAGGGCAGGAAGGTGTAGGCCATGCCAAAGAGCGTCGCGCCCTCGGTGTAGAGCAGCTTGAGCGGGTCGAGCCCAACCGACTGCAAAAGTGCGTTCAGGATGCCGTTTGAGCGCAGGAAGACCATCCAGCCATAGGTGCGAAGGAGCGCGCTTGTCCAAAACGGCACCACGATCAGGAGCATCAAAAGCCGCTGGCGGCGCTTGGGCTGCGCGGCCATGGCGCCTGCGAAGGGGTAACCGATGAGGAGCGTCAGCGCCGTGGTCGAAAGCGCCACCCTCAGCGAGCGCAGGAAAATTTGCACGTTGCCCTCGTCAAACAGCCGCGCATAATTGCCGAGCGTGAACTCGTACGCCACGCCGAACCGCTCGCCCTGGCGCATCAGCGAGAGCGCCAGCACGTAGAGCATGGGCAGCGCGACCAGCAGGAGAGTCCAAAGGTAGAGCGGCAAGAGCCCCAAAAAGCCGCGTTTTTTCATTTGGCATCCCCCCCGGTGATCAGCGCCGCGCCGCCTTCCGTCCAGGACAGGAAGACCTTCCGGCCGATCGGCGGCAGGCTCTTGATCGCCTCGGTGCCCGTGCAGCGCACCACTTCGCCTGTGCAAAGCGTCAGCTCCGTGCGCAGGGTCGATCCCGCGTAGCGGTGCGAGCGCACAATGGCGGGCATGTCAAAGCCCGATTGGGGATTAAGTGAATAATGGATGCGCTCGGCATGCACGCTGACTGCGGCGGCAAGGCCCGCGCGCGCGCCTTCGCGAAGCGGGGCGCGCATGGTGCCGCAAGGCGAGACGACGGTGACGCCGCCTTCGTCAACACAATGAATCACGCCTTCAAAGAGCGATCCGGATCCCACGAACCCGGCGACAAAGCGGGTGCTTGGCCGCTCGTACACGTCCTCCGGTGTGCCCACCTGCTCGAGAAGCCCGCCGTTCATCACGGCGATGCGGTCGGACATGTTGAGCGCCTCTTCCTGATCGTGGGTGATGTAGACGAAGGTGATGCCCAGGCGCTGCTGAAGCGACTTGAGCTCCTCCTGCATCTGCTGCCTGAGCTTTAGGTCGAGCGCGCCGAGCGGTTCGTCGAGCAGCAGCACCAGGGGATTGGAAATGACCGCGCGCGCGATGGCGACGCGTTGCCTCTGTCCGCCCGAAAGCTGGGCCGGCCGCCTCTGGCCGTAGCCGGGTAGCTTTACGAGCTCAAGCATTTCCTGGGTGCGCTCACGGGTCTCGCGGCGGCTCACCCCGCGAATGCGAAGCGCGTAGCCGATGTTCTTCTCCACCGTCATGTGCGGAAACAACGCGTAGTTTTGAAACACCGTATTGACCGGGCGCTTCTCGGGCGGAAGAAGCGTCACGTCGCGCCCGTCGAGAAACACGCGCCCGGAATCGGGCGCCGTCAGCCCCGCGATGATGCGCAGGGTGGTGGTCTTTCCGCAGCCCGACGGCCCGAGCAGCGTGACGAACTCGCCTTTTTGTATGCTGAGCGATACACCGCCCAGAACCTGCGTATTGTCAAATGTTTTTGTGAGGCCCTCAAGCCTCAGCACTTCGCTTGCCAAATTGCCGCCTCCGGGCGCGCCGGGCGCGCCTCTCTTTTATGATAAGACCTGCTTGGGCATTGATTTGTACAGCGCCCTCACCTCATCGATCCCGCGCATGGCTTCCGACGCACCCGCCGCCTGAAGCGACATGGCCGCCGCCGCGATGCCGTCCGCAATGGCCTGATGAAGCGACTCGCCCTTGTACGCCGCGTGCAAAACGCCCGCGCAGAACGCGTCGCCCGCGCCCACCGTGCCCACGATGAACCCGTCGGGGAGTTTCAGCGACGGAAGGGCCACATACGCGTTTTTTTCGTCAAGCCCGAACCCGCCCTCCGGCGCGTGGATCACCGCCCAGCGCTTGACGCCCATTGCCTTGAGGCGCCTCAGCGCTTCGGGAATCCTGCCCGTGAGCAGGCGGCCGTTGTCGTCCCTGAGGTCAATCCCCACGGTCTTGCCCGACTCAATCTCGTTGACGATGAAGTAATCGGCGTACTTGAGCGATGGGGGCACCAGCTTTTGGTACCGCTCGCCCACTTCGCTGACCACATCGACCGATGTCAGGATCCCCGCAGCCTGAACGTCATGGAGCAGGCGCGCCATGCGGGTTCCGTACTCGCCGTCCTCAGCGTCAAGCGCGTCCAGCAGCAGGATGTACCCCACGTGGAACAGGTCGCAGTCGAGATGAGCGATGTCCACATGCTGGCAGTCGAACACGCCGTTCGCTCCGCCATAAAAAAGGAAGCTGCGCGCGCGCGAGTCTTCCTCGGTGAGCACATCGGTAAAGGAGGTCTGGCCGCCTCTGAGCACCATCGCGGTATCGATGTTTTTGTATTCCGCGAGCTGCCTGAGCATTTCGTCTCCCTCGCCGTCCTCCCCGATCATGCCGATGACCTTGACCTTCATGTCGGGGTCGAGGACCGCCAAGTCGCGCCCGGTGTTGTTGACCGCGCCGCCGAGCGAGTAAGATTTATCGATGATGCGCACAAGGCCGTGGCGCTCGGGAAACCGGGCGATGACCTTGATGATGTCAAGGATCATATCGCCCGCAACGGCGATACCCTTACCCATATATACCCCTCCGTTTACACATTCAATCATTTCGTTTATTCTACAATGTTTTGATGGCGCGCGCAAGCCTATTTCGGGTGAAACGGCATTGGTATTGAATCCCGAGGCGGGGCGTGGTATGATGGGGAAAAGAAAGGGAGGCGGTTTGTGTGCGCGGGAAGGCGCTCCTTTGTGTTTTGCTGCTTTTCATCCTGTGCCTGCCGGCCTTGGCCAGCACGTATACGGCCCAGGGGCGGTTCTCGTTTGCGTATCCGGACCATTGGACGCACGATGATCTGAGCTACACCTCCGATTCCACGCGCGACTATACGTGGCTGGTCGATGTATCGGGCGATCATATGTACATGGTGGTCTCCATTGAGAAAATCGACGGCTGGGACGGGTTCAGCCTGTTTTCGGCGAGCGCGGCGGAGGCTTCCGATTATAAACGCGACTTGCTCGGCGATTTGAAAGCGTACGGGGGGCAGTACGTGGATACCTGGTACGAAGCGTCCGAGCGCATACCGTTCATGATCCTCAAACTGACCCAGGACGGGGTTGAATACCTGGAAGCGGTGACCATCGCGGGCGGGAACGAGATCCGCTTTTCCCTCTCGCCCGACGGGGGCGCGATCGACGAGGCGGTCACGGCGCGCCTCAAGGCCGTGGTCGCGTCCTTTGTCCCGGTAAGCTGATGGGGACGATGAAGAGATGCTTGCTGTGTTCACTCGCGCTGGCGCTTTTGCTTGGAGCGCTGCCTTGCCGTGCGGTGGGTCCGCGCTTTACGCTCATGATCTACATGTGCGCCGCCGACCTTGAGACGCGTGACCGCGCGGCCACGCGCGATTTGCGGGAATTGGTTGACGCGGGCATTACGGAAAACGGCCTCACCGTACTCGTCGCGACCGGCGCGGCCAATGTGTGGCACACGCCGGGCATTGACGCCGGGTCCAATCAATACTTCTTAGCCGATCAAAACGGTCTGACGCTCATCAAGGACGTCGGCGCGCGCGACATGTGCGACGCCGGGACGCTTCGGGATTTTGTCGCCTTCGCGGTTCATTACGCGCCCGCCGAGCGCATGGCGCTCGTCATGTGGGACCACGGCGACGGTCCGGTCAACGGTTTTGGCTACGATGAGCGCTACCGGGGGCCGGGCATGGGGCTTCACGAAATGGCGCTGGCGCTTGAGGCGGGATTGAACGGTCAAAAACTCGCCTTTATCGGCTTTGACGCCTGCCTGATGAGCGCGGCGGAATGCGCCGGGGCCTTAAGCCCCGTCGCGGATGTCATGATTGCCAGCCAGGAACTCGAGCCGGGGCGCGGCTGGAATTACACCGGCTTTGCCGGGACATTGAACCAGAATCCCGATTGTGATATCGCCAAGCTTGGCAAGGAGATTGCGGGCGACTTTGTGCGGGATGCTTTTCGCGCGTCGCGCGGGAGCGCGGCGTCCCTGGCCGTGATCGACCTTGGGAAAATTGACGGCGTGGCTGCGGCGCTGAGCGACCTGGGCGGCGCGCTTGACGCGCGCATGGAGGCGGGCGCTTTGAGCGCGGTCGCGCGCGCCCGCGCAAGCATCTCATCATTCGGGGAAGCGGACGGCGAGGCGAGCGACCTGATCGATGCCGGTCAATTGTCAAGCGCCTTTTCCCGCATTGCGCCCGCAGAAGCGGAAAAACTCATAGCAGCCGTCAAAGCGTGCGTCCTCTACAAAAAAAACAGCCCGCTCACACCCGGTTTGAGCGGCCTGTCGGTGTTCTTCCCCTATGCCACCTTAAACAATTCAAAAGTTTTCCTGCCCGTGCTCGAGAAAAATCAAGCGTTTTCGGGCTTTACCGGTTTCCTCAGGGCGTTTTCGGAAGAAATGACAAGCGGCCAATACGAATTGGGTCTTGACGCCCCCCAAAAGGCAAGCGCGGGCGGCGGGGTCCTGGACATCCTCGGCCAGCTCGCGGACGCGTTCGCGTCCGCGAATGACGCTCCAACCGCGCCCGCGCCCACGCCCTATGCCGACATGTGGGAGGGGCTATTCGAAGAAAGGCCCGCAAGCGGCGGGGGCATGTGGGCAGGATTGCCTGAGATCGCGCCCTGAACCGTCATCGAAAATCTTTGGCTTTGCCAAATCTTTTCGATGAGTGGGGGTACGGGGCCAAATTCCTGAAATTCCTGCGGGAATTTCCGGGCGGAATTTGGGCGGGTAGGGATTTTGAGTCGGGCGGGCGGTAAAGCCCCTCCTTGGTCAAAATCCCATTCACCCCCGGCGCACAGGTCGCCGGGGGCGTTGATTTCAGGGGTTGTTGCTGGCCTCAGCTTATCGACGTTGTCGATAAGCTGACCCGCGCGGTACACGCCCGCGTGGGCGTTGATTTCGGGGTTTGTGGATGAGCTGGGGCCGCCCGCGAATGGCGGGCGGCCCGTTGTGTAGGATTTACGTTACTTCCATCGCCTGCAGGGCACGAAATCGCCGTTGACTTCACAGAATTTCGGGCGCTTGACCGACAGGATCAGGTTGCCGCAATTGTCTGTGCCCAGCACGCGCACGGTATATTCCTCGCTTTCGAGGCATGGCGGCTTGGGCGGTGGGCATGGCGGCGGGCAGGGTTTCGGACACGGCGGTGGGCAGGGCGGCGGGCACGGTCGCGGGCGCGGCGGGGGACAATCGCACGGCGAACACGGCCGGGGCCGATGCCCGGGGCCGGGATAGATCGGGGGCATGGGGAACCAACTGGGTAAATCCCAATTCATCATAGGCTCTCATCCTTTCCCGTTCATCCTATGCCCCGGCGTTTTATGGGGTGAAGCGGTCAAGGTTTACCCTTTTCCCGTTTACTTGAACGCTTTGCCGTGGTATCATAAGGGAAAACACATGGAGCGGAACATGAAATTTGAAGCGATACTCTTTGACCTAGACGGCACGCTGCTCAACACCCTGGACGATCTTGCGGACAGTGTGAACCACGCACTCACGCATCTGGGGTATCCTGAGCGGACGCTTGACGAAGTGCGCGCCTTTGTGGGCAACGGCGCAAACCAGTTGATCGGGCGCGCGCTGGGAAACGGCGCGCCCGCCGAGGCGCACGAGGCGTGCCGCCGGTTGTTTGGCGCCCATTACGCTGGCAATATGGAGAACAAAACCTGTCCGTATCCGGGCGTGACGGACTTGCTGTCTGACCTTAAACGGGACGGCGTCAAGATTGGCGTGGTGTCCAACAAGCCCGATTCGGCGGTGCGCCCGCTCGTGCAAAAATACTTTGGGCGCCTCGTCGATGTGGCGGTGGGCGAGCGCGAAAAAGAGGGCGTCAAAAAGAAGCCCGCGCCGGACTCGGTGTTTGAGGTGCTCCGCCTGATGGGCGTAAAGCCGGGCATGGCGCTGTACGCGGGCGATTCGGACGTGGACGTGCTGACGGCGAAAAACGCGGGAATCCCGTGCCTCGCGGTCAGTTGGGGGTTCCGCCCCCGCGAAAGCCTGGTTCAGGCGGGCGCGGAACGCGTGATCGACCGTGTAGAAGAATTTATTCCCGCGATGCGTGAAATGGAAGGATAGAAGATATGCAGGAGATGCCCCGCAAACCGACACGAAAGCTGATTTTGACGGTTGTCCTGGCGCTCGCGCTCGCGGCCTTGCTCTTTATGCTGCTTGGCCCTAGGAAGCCGGTCCAAATCATCAGCCCTGAACGCCTGGCGGCGATCCCCGCGGTTTCGCAGGGCGACTATCAGGAGCCGGTCGCGGTGTTCGCGGGCGAAAGCAAATCGGTCCAGTCGAGCGGCTGCGGCGCGGTGTGCGTCGCGATGGCGGTCAATTACCTGACCGGGGAAGGCGTCTCGCCGGACGCGCTCTTTGCGTGGGCGGTTGAGAACAACCTGTACTTCGGCGACGGCCTAGGCCATGAGGCGCTGACCGACATGGCCCTGGAGCACGGCGTCAAGGGCGAGTGGATAGAAAACGACGCGGACCCCGTGATTCAAGCGCTGATGGAGGGCTACCCCGTGATCGCGCACATGGGACCGGGCACGTTCACGCAGAACGGGCACTACATTCTCTTGATCGGCGTCAGCGAGGACGGGCGCATCTTGGTCAACGACCCCGGCAGCCGCGAGCGCAGCGGGCAGGCGTTTGAGATGGATACCATCATGAAGGAGCTGCGCCGCGCAAATTCTTTCATGATCTTAAGCATGTAGGCAAGGGGACGAGCATATGAAAATTCTGATTGCGAACGCGGGCAGCACGTCGCTTAAGTTCAGGCTCTTTGAGATGCCGGGCGAAGACATGCTGTGCGAGGGCAAGGTCGAGCGCATTGGGATGGGCGGCGCGATTTTCGCGTACAACGCGCGCATCAGCGGCGCGAACGTCTATGAGGACGATTTGACGATCGACACCTATACCGAAGGCATTGCCCGCTTTTTGCGCCTCATGACCGGACAGGGCACGGGCGTTTTATCCTCGCTTGACGCGCTTGACGCCGTGGCGTTCAAGACGGTGCTCAGCAAGGGGTACCTGGGCACGCACGTGCTCGACGAGGGCGTGAAACAGGGCATGCGCGATTATATGACGGTCGCGCCCGCGCACAACGGTCCGTACCTTGAGGCCATCGGCGTGTTTGAGCGCCTGACGCCAAAAGCGGCGCTGATCGGCGCGTTCGAGACCGATTTTCACCGTACGATCCCGCTCTACCGGCGGCTGTACGCGACGCCGTACAGCTGGTACGAGGAAAAGGGCGTTCAAAAGATGGGGTATCACGGCGCGTCGCACAGCTATGTCGCCGAAAAAACCGGCAAAACGGGCCGCGTGATCTCATGCCATCTCGGCGGGTCGAGTTCAATTTGCGCGATCCTGGATGGCGCAAGCCAAGACAACAGCTTTGGATTTTCCCTGCAGGCGGGCATCCCGCACAACAACCGCGTGGGGGAACTCGACGCGTTTGTGATCCCGTTCATGATGGGCGAGGGGCTGAGCATCAAGGAAATCGAGCGCGCGCTCACGAAGGACGCGGGTCTGAAAGGAATATCAAACACGACGGGCGACCTGCGCGACATTGAAAAGGCGATGGACGCGGGAAGCGGGCGCGCGAAGCTGGCTTTTGACATGCTGGTAGACTCGGTCAAGCGCACGATCGGCGCGTATGCGGCGCAGCTGAATGGCCTTGACCAATTGGCGTTCACCGGCGGCATGGGCGAAAAGAGCGCGCGGCTGAGAAGCGCGGTCTGCCAAGGGCTCGACTACCTCGGCCTGTCGCTTGATGAAGAGAAAAACCGCGCCGTCCGGGGCGAAGATGAGGTCAGCACGGAAAGCTCCAAGGTCAAAATTTGGGTGATCCCCGCGAACGAAGAACTGATGGTGGTCCGCCGCGCCTACCGGTGCCTGACACAAGCCTAACCCCCCCCGGGAGGGCCCAAAGCCCTCCCGAAACCAGCAACGCGAAAACCAAAGCCGCGCAACCGCCTCCCCGGGAGGGAACGGGGAGGGCCAAAGCCCTCCCGCAACAACGCCCCCGGCGACCTGCGCGCCGGGGGTGAATGGGATTTTGACCAAGGGCGGGCTTTATCGCCCGCCCGACTCAAAATCCTTACCCGCCCGGATTCCGCCCGGAAAAGTCCGCAGACTTTTCAGGAATCCGGCCCCGTCTCCCCCGACTCGAAAGATCCGCAAAGCGGAGCTTTTGAGTCCCGCGTCAGCATAGCATTAAAGGCACACCCGAAAAGGAGGGATGCCTTATGCTGTTTCTGGCTACCTTACTGGGCCTTCTCGACACGACATTCCTGCTGATCGCGCACGTATCGTCGCGCTCGTCGTTCCCCCAGCCGCTCAAACCCGACGAGGAGAAGGCGGCCATTGAGCGCATGATCGCGGGCGACGCCGACGCCGCGAAGGAATTGATCGAGCACAACCTGCGCCTGGTTGCGCACATCGCCAAGAAGTACCAGCGCTCGGGCGTGGACCCGGACGACCTGGTCTCGATCGGCTCGATCGGCCTGATCAAGGCGGTTTCCTCGTTTAAGCCGGAGGCGGGCAAGCTGACCAGCTACGCCTCGCGCTGCGTCGAAAACGAGATCCTCATGGCGCTGCGGGCGGGCAAGAAGCTCAAGGGCAATTTCTCGCTCTCCGAGCCCATCGGCGCCGACCGTGAGGGCAACGAAGTCATGCTTTCGGATATCTTGGGCACCGACGCCGACCTGGTCCCGCACCAGGCCGAGGTCAACATTGAGTCGGCGCGCGCCATGCGCCTGCTCGCCAAGGTGCTCGACCCGCGTGAACGCACGGTGGTGCTGCTTCGCTACGGCCTGATCGACGGTATGCCGCGCGCTCAGCATGAGGTGGCCAAGGCGCTCGATATTTCAAGAAGCTATGTCTCGCGCATTGAAAAGCGCGCGATTGAGAAACTGAGGGAGGCGCTCAATGGAGAGGGCAAAGGCGCTGTTTGGTCCGGCGGGCTCAAGTGACCGGTTTCACGAAGAAGGTTTTAAATCAAGTGTGGACGCGCCGCGCTGGCTTGCGGCGCAGGGGCTCACCGCCTTTGAATATTCCGCCGGGCGCGGCGTGACGGTCGGCGAGGAAACCGCGCGCGCGATCGGGCGCGAAGCGGCGCTTCACGGCGTCACCATGTCCATCCACGCGCCCTACTTCATCAATTGCGCGTCGCCCGAGTGCGAAAAGCGAGACCGGTCGATCGAATACCTGCTCAGCGCCGCGCGCGCGTGCGACTTCATGGGCGGGGAGCGCGTGGTATTCCACGTGGGCAGCCCCGGAAAGCTCAGCCGCCGGGAAGCGGTGCGCCTGAGCGAAAAAACCGTGCTCGATGCGCTTTCGCGCCTTGACGCCGAGGGCCTTGGCCACATCCGCCTGTGCCCCGAAACCATGGGCCGCGAAAGCCAGTTGGGCTCGCTTGAGGAAACGCTCAGGCTGTGCGCGCTTGACGGGCGCCTGATCCCGACGCTCGACTTTGGGCACCTGCACACGGTGAAGCTCGGCGCGCTGAACACGCCGGACGATTTTCGGCGCGTGCTGGATGCGATGCTCGAGGCCCTGGGCCACGGGCGATGCCGCGCGTTCCACGCGCATTTTTCGCGCATCGAGTTTACCTTAAAGGGCGAGCGGCGGCACATGACCTTTCGCGACGAAGGCTACGGTCCGGATTTTTCGCACCTGGCCCCGCTCCTGATCGAGTACGGTCTTTGCCCAACGATCATCTGCGAGTCGCGCGGCACGCAGGCGGACGACGCCTTGACCATGCGGAAAATCTACGAAGAAGCGCACGGTTGAATTCGCGATATGCATATGGTATACTGTCGAAAACAAAGGGAGCGGGGAGCGGCGCACATGAAATCACTGTGGAAGGAATTTAGGGAATTCGCGTTCAAGGGCAACGTCATCGACATGGCGGTCGGCGTCATGATCGGCACGGCGTTTTCGGCCATCGTCACATCGCTCGTGAGCGACATGTTCATGCCCATATTGTCGATCTTTACCGGCAGCCTTGATTTTACCAATCTTGCCGTCAAGCTCGGCACGGGCGAAGGCGCGGCCTCCGTCCGCTACGGCTCGTTCTTGCAGGCGGTGCTCAATTTCCTGCTGATTGCCGTTTGCGTGTTCTTGTTCGTCAAGATGGTCAACCGCCTCAAGCGGCTTGCCCCCGGGGACGAAGAGCCTGCCGCGCCCGCGCGGATCTGCCCGTATTGCAAAGGGGCGCTGGCGGATGGCGCGACGCGCTGCCCACATTGTACATCAGAGGTGTAGGGAATGGACCAGTATATGGAAGAGGCGCGCATTGAGGCGCTTGAATTCGAATGCGCGGGATCGGTCACCGGCTTGGAGGAATTGCTGAGCGGCCACATCAACCAGACCTACCGCGTACTTACCGACAGCGGGAGATCCTACCTGCTTCAGCGCGTGAACGGGTATGTGTTCAAGGATCCGGTAGCCGTGATGAGCAACATCGAGCGCGTGACGGCGCACCTGAAAAACAGCCTGATATCCGACGGGCTGAGCCCCGAGAGGCGCGTGCTCGAACCGATCCCGGCCAAGGCGGGCGGGCTGTATGTGCTTGACGGCGGGGGCAACTTCTGGCGCGCATATGACTTTATCGAAAACGCGACCGCGTACAACCAGGTCACCGATCCCAATCAGCTCTACGAAGCGGGCCGGGCGTTTGGCGAATTCCAACGGCGGCTGAGCGATTTTCCGGCGCGCGAACTGAACGAGACCATCCCGCATTTTCACGATACGCCATACCGCATCCGCTCCTTTGAGCGCGCGGTTCAAGAGGCACTGCCCGAACGAGCCGGGATTGCCGCAGACGACATCGCGTTCGTGCTCGCGCGCAAAAACCGCGCGGACGAAATTACGCGCCTGCTCGGGACCGATGAGATGCCGCTTCGCGTCACCCACAACGATACCAAGATCAACAACGCCATGCTCGACGATACGACCGGCGAGGCGCTCGCCGTGATCGACCTGGACACCGTGATGCCGGGCAGCGCGCTCTACGATTTTGGCGACGCGATCCGCTTTGGCGCGGCAACCGCCGTCGAGGACGAAGAGGATACGGGCAAGATGAAGCTTGACATTGAGAAGTACCGCCTCTTCACGCGCGGGTTCCTGCGCGAGGTGGGTTCTTTCCTCACCGAAACCGAAAAAAAGATGCTGCCCGTCGGCGCGTGGATGATGACCTACGAGATGGTCCTGCGCTTCCTGGCCGATTACCTGGTGGGCGATCCCTACTTCAAGGTCGATTACGAGAAACACAACCTCGTCCGCTCGCGCGCGCAGGCGGCGCTGCTGCTTGATATGGAAGCGCGCGTTGATGAAATGTCACATCTGAATTGATTGAAAAACCAATCAAACCGGCTGCCCGGAACGCGAATGCCAACCGGGGCGGCCGTTCTTTTTTTGGTACAAGGACATCCGCGCACAGACCCGAACAAAGCGATTGACAAACATTGAACGATTCGTTATAATATAAACGACTGAACGGTCGGTCATTATAGAAAGAAGGTACTTTCATGAAGCCGATGGACTCAGCCAAGCGCGACAGCCTCATTGAGGCGGCCATTCAATTGTTCGCCGAAAAGGGTTTTGACGCGGCCTCTGTCAAGGACATCACCCAGCGCGCGGATGTGGCCAAAGGCACGTTGTACGTGCATTTCAAAGACAAGGAAGACCTCGTCGAGCAGGTCTTTGCCTTCTGCCACCGGCAAAATGTCGAGGCTTGCGACCTGGGCCTCGACCGCGAACCGACCGCCATCGGCAAGCTGTGCCTGCGCATGGAAAACGCCATTCGCTGGGCCATTGAACACCCCAGGGAAGCGCTTGTTGACCGCATGTACTTAAACCACCCCTCGCGCTATAGCCTCGACCGCAGCGGCTACAGCCGGCAAGCGCACTTTGGCACGGTCGATCCCATCATCAGGCAGGGCATAGCCGACGGGGAACTGAAGAACTTGCCCTCAACGCTTTTGGGCGAAGTGTTTTTTGGCGTGGTCAGCGCGTACTATTTTTATTTTTTGAACGATCCCCGATTGCTTCAGGACCAGGCGCTATGGCAAACCTGCCGCCAGTCGGTGGTGGATTGTCTGGCGGCGCGCGCGTAAAGTTGGGCCCGATACCCATGCGAACAGGATGGGCAAAGGGCCTGCTATATAAGGAGGAAGTAACCATGTCGAACCGGAACCGGACCTTTATCTTGTTGCTGGCGGCGGCGCTCGTCCTGTTGGCCGCGGTCGGCGCGGGCGCGCAAAGCTACACTGCGGGCGCCTACCAGGCCAAGGCCCAAGGCATGGGCGGAGACGTGAGCGTTGAAGTGGTGTTTGACGCCGATCACATCCAATCGGTCAACGTCACGGCGCACAACGAGACCCCCGGCATCGCAGACCCCGCCATCGCCCAAATCCCCGTATCGATCGTCGAGCGCCAGTCGCTGGGCGTGGACGCGGTCGCGGGTGCGAGCATCACTTCCGGCGCGATTTTATCCGCGGTGGAAGACTGCGTCACGCAGGCGGGCGGCGATGCCGAGGCGCTCAAGACGGCGGTTGAAATCGAGAAAGAAGACGCCGATCTCACGTGCGACGTCGTGGTCGTCGGCGGCGGCGTCGCCGGGCTGAGCGCCGCGATTGAAGCGCGGGACAACGGCGCGAGCGTCGTCCTGGTGGAAAAAATGGCGGCGACCGGCGGCGCGAGCGCGTTGTCCGGCGGCGAATGCCTCGCGGCGGGCACAGAAATGCAGGCCAAGGAAGGCATTGAGGATTCCGCGCAAGCGCTTGCCGATTATTGGGTCATGAAGGGCGAGGGCAAGATCAACGAGGAAATGGTGCGTTCAATTGCCATGATGGCGCCGGAGAATATCGAGTGGATGCAGAAAAACGGCGTACAATTTATGGATACGATGCAAACGCCCACTTCCATGCCGTGGCAGAATCCGCGCAGGACGCACAAGGCGGCAAACGGCGCGGGCACCGGCTTTACCGAGCCTCTGACCGAATCGGCAAAGCAAAAGGGCGTCAACATTCTCTTAAGCTCCCCCGCGACCGGCTTGATCGTGGAAGAGGGCGCGGTCGTCGGCATTGAAGGAACAACCGCCACCGGCGGCAAGCTCACCGTGCGCGCCAAGAACGTCATACTCGCCACCGGCGGCTACGAGAACAACCTGGCGCTGATGGAGGCGTATTCACCCTCGATCGGTAACCTCCCCTCCCATGTGGGCGAAGCGCACGCGGGCGACGGCCTGATCTGGGCGCGGGAACTGGGCAGCCCCATCATCGCGGGCGACAGCGGCATCGTGCTGACCATCAATTACGCGCTGATCACCTCCGCGGACTATGATCCCTACGGCATCTACATGTATGTCAATGCAAACGGCGAACGCTTCATGAACGAAGCCAACTATTGGTTCAACCGTTCGCGCTTGCTGCTCGACATGCCGGGCCGTATGTACTACGTGCTGGCGGATCAAAAAGCGCTGGCCTCCGGCGCCCGGTTTGAAGACGCGGTTGCCGGCGGCGGCGGTTACAAGGCCGATACCATCGAGGAACTTGCGGCCCTCACCGGCATTAACGCCCAAACGCTGGCGGGGAGCGTGAACCAGTACAACGAGAGTTGTGCGGCGAAGGAAGATGCCCTGTTTGGCAAGGACGCCGAGAAGCTGATCGCGCTTGACACGCCGCCTTATTACGCATTGCCCACGACATTCAATTCCAATTCCGGTTCGTTTGGCGGCCCGCAGGTGGACGATGGCTGCCGTGTCGTCGGCGCCCAGGGCGAGATCATCCCCGGCCTGTACGCCGCGGGCGAAGTCGCCAACGGCGAAATCTTCTACCGCGAATACCCGTGCTCCGGTTCCGCGATCCAGAGCTACATGGCCATGGGCCGTATCGCAGGCCGCGAAGCCGCGAAATAACGCCAGCCCCGGGGGCTTTGACATTTTCCGACCAATCCGGGGACAGTGACCAATCCGGGGACAGTCCCCGGATTGGTCAGCGTATCGACAAAGTCGATACGCCGTCATCGAAAATCTTTTGCCTGGGCAAAAGATTTTCGATGAGTGGGAAACGGGGCCAAATTGCTGAAAATCCTGCGGGATTTTCCGGGCGCAATTTGGACGGGTAGGGATTTTGAGTCGGGGAGGCGGTACAGCCTCCCCTTTGTCAAAATCCCATTCACCCCCGGCGCACAGGTCGCCGGCGGCTCCGGCTTTTTTCTGAATTAGAAGTACCGTTTGAGCAGGCCTTCAAACGCCTTGCCGTGGCGGGCTTCATCCTTGGCCATCTCGTGGACGGTGTCGTGCACCGCGTCATAGCCCAGTTCCTTGGCGAGCTTGGC
>JAVBND010000103.1:0-9767 GCA_031551775.1 Eubacteriales bacterium
TCGGAACTGACCTTCTTCGATTCGGCGGGCTTCCGAGACTTCCTGCCCCTCGAAGTCAACAAGAAACTGGGCGATATGATCAAACTGAAGGGAGGCCGCCCCTGACCGCCGCCAGTGGCGGAAAAAGGGAGGGGGCCAGGCCAATGAGCAAAGAAGCATCCAGCCTGAATGGGCTGGGGCGACTATTGCGAATTGAGAGGCCCGCAGGCGTTGCTTGCAACGCCGGTCGATCAAACAACAGGGCATACGACGAGGAGGTGAAAACACATGGCAGTAGACTATAAAATGACCGATACCCGCTGGAAAAACAAGCCCTACACCATCACCGGCGACAAGAGCCAGACCATCGGAAAGACCGGGTGTGGGCCGACCTCGGCGGCGGACGTGATCGCCACCTTTTGCGATAAAACCATCACGCCGGTCGATGTGGCCGAGTGGTTCGTGAAGTTCGGCTTCCGCACCAAGAATAGCGGCACGGCTTACAAGGCGTTCCCTTGGCTGTTCAAGCGCTTCAAAGGTCACGGCCTCAAGAAGTACGCGGCAGGCAAGAGCTTGAAGGCGCTCAAATCGGCGCTCGACCAAGGCGCTCTGGTGATCTGTTCGATGGGTCCCGGTTACTGGACCAAGGGCGGGCACTTCATCGTTGCGCACAAGATGGACGATACCTGCGTCTACGCGCTCGATCCGGGCAGCAAGACGCGAAAGAAACAGGAAATCGCGGCCTTTGGCAAGCAGTGCAAGCGCATGTTTGCCTATTGGCCCGAGTAAGGAAGGATGAAAATGGACGACCAACAAATTCAGCAAATGCTGATGCAAATCACAAACGACATCGCGTCTCTCAAGAGCGAACTGAAATCGACCTGGAAGCGGATCGACGAACAAAAGCAACTGGCGGAATCAGTCAACACGCTGGCGCTATCGGTACGAGATCTGACCAATGCTCAGAAGAACAACACCGATACGATTGCCGACCTCCGGCACGACGTGGATGAACTCAAAGAGAAGCCCGCAAAGCGCTGGGAGGGCGTTGTCGGCGTGGTGATCACCGCCATCGCGACGGCAGTCATCACCTACGCGCTTACGGCGTCGGGACTCAAGTAAAGGAGAAGAAGAACATGAAGAAACGAATCTGGATCATGGCGATTCTGGTGCTGACGCTGTGCGTCCCGGCACTGGCCGAGGAAGCGGGCGCGGCAAAGGGCATCGACCTGACGGCCATCATCAACGCGGCCATCGCGCTGATCGGGGCAATCCTGACCTACCGCGTAATCCCCTACCTCAAAGAAAAGATGACCGATTCCCAATTTGCGCGGACGATGGCGGCGGTGAACGTGGCGGTTTACGCGGCGGAGGAAATCTACCGCGAAGGCCACGGCGCGGAGAAACTTAAGTACGCGCAAACCTACCTGCGCAGCAAGGGCTACGAAGTGGACATTGAAGAGATCAAGGCGGCGGTCAAGAAGATGCGCGTGGCTGAGGAGAACAGCATGGCCTTTGACGACTTGGGCGCGGGCGATGAGGATTTGTCCGCGGTTGAATAGCGTCATTATTAGAGTCAAAAACTAGACGAGCCATACGGAAATAAAACCTGAACAAACAGCACCGAAAGAGACGCCTGAAAACGGCCTGAAAGTCCTTGGTTTCTTGGACTTTCAGGCCGTTTTGTGGTATAATGATGCCACGCTGGGCTAGAAAAGACAGCGGCGCGCGAAGCGGAAAGCGCGCAAGCGGAAAGACGGCGCAAGTGGCGCGCGGCGGATAGATGCGCCGGTTCAACAAAGCGGAACTGAAAGGTTGGCGCTTGCGTGGTTTTGTCAGTTTCCAATAGAGTTCCTGTTTAAGATAAACCTGCCAATACGAAAACCCATATCAGCCGTTGCCCCATCTCGCGGAATATTACGCGTTGATTTCGGCGATTTTCTCTTCGCCTTCGATCCGAGTAAGCGCATGACTGATTAAAAACGCTTTTGCTTGACATTTGCTGTATATTAAGATAGCATGAAAGAGTGGTAACTTGGTGAAGTGAATGGCGGCGAACTCCGGCGCGGACACAGGCAGAAGCGCAAAAAAATACGAAAACCTGTGCATTTACATAGGCAATTGATTCGCTTCCTATGCGACTGTACAGCTGGTCAACTGTGAAAAAACCGCTATGATGGTCTTATCACGGAACGCGAGCGGTGCGGAGGCAGAGGTTGGCATGAAGAAGCGTACCATTTTGTTGGGCGGTATCTCGCTTGCGGCGTTGCTGGCGCTGGGTTATTTCACCGTGTGGCCGCTGGTCTCGCCTGCGATGAGTTGGTCGCGGTTTGCCGCTCTGGTACAAGCCGCTCTGCGTGAGCAGGACCACGCGGTCATCGCGCTTCGGCAGCGCGTGCTTGCGCCACGCGAGGAGGAAGACGAACTGTTCCTGCACTGCGATGAGAATCAGTCGCTGACGATCGTCGGCACCGGGCGGGCGTCGGGCGATTGCGAGCAGTTGCTGCTTGAAGGCGGCGATTTCCGGCTCGTGAACATGAGCGTGCGCTGCGAAGGCGTGGCGATCTGTGCGGAACCCAGAGATGCAGGTAGTCTGTCGCTTAAACTGGACGAGCATTGCCGGGTGACCAGCGAGGACATAGCGATACAAGTGCGCATGCGGCACATGAAGGAGGGCTCGCAGCTCGCCATCCTCAACGCGGGTGAGCTGCGCGGCGACTATGCTGGCATTCATATAAACAACACTGGGCCCGACCGGGTAAGTGTGATCAATACCGGCACGATCGAATCGCGCAGATACGGCGTGATCGCGGATCTACTTCCTTGGGAGGTTGGAGATGATACGGACACGGAGATCGAGATTCAAAACGACGGCGCCATCCGCTCAAGCAGCGATAACACCATCCTGGCGAGGACAGGGAGTGGCGGGCGCGTGACCGTCATCAATGGGCCGCGTGGTGCGCTGGAATCGGCGGGCGCGTGCATCGCTGTGTCTGCTTGCGAGGCCGGGATCGCCATCCGGAACGAAGGGTCCATGCGCGCTCAGGCCGCAAGCGCGCCGGTCATTGTGAACTTGAACTGGTCGGTTGCCCCCTCAGCGCTGCCGCCTGATTGGGCAGAGGATGAGGCGGTGCTGCGCGAGGCGCTGCGCACGCATGCGCTTAAGTGGCTGGCGACTGCGAATGCCGCAGCGCTGCCCGTGGGTACGGCGGTCGAGGTGAAGATGGTTGCGTCCGCGGTGAGCCCGCAGGACGCGCCCGAAAACGCCGCCGCGTTCCTCTTCGGCGCGCGCGTGCTGGCCGGCGGGGTTCTGGGACCGCTGGAAGCGATCGAAAGGCAGGAATCGGCGTGAAGAGGCGATGGGTTTTGATCGCGGTTGCCGCCGTGGCGGTATTGCTGGCGGGTTACTTCCTGGTGTGGCCGCTGCTGTCGCCCACGATCAGCTGGAGCCGGTTCGTGTGGCTGGTGGATGCGGCGCTTGCAAAGGAGGATCACCCGGCCATCGCGCTTCGGCAGCGCGTGCTGGAGCCGGGCGAAGGCGACGGGGGGCGCCTGCTGCGCTGCGGGGCGGGGCAATCCGTGACCATCGTGGGCACCGGGCGGGCAGATGGGGACATGGACGCGCTGTGGATTGACAACGGCGATTTCCGGCTTCAAAACGTGGCCATAGGCAGTGAGGAAGACGGCGGCCCGATCCTCGCACAGCCGACCGGCGCGGTCAGCCTGTCCATCGCGCTGGACGAGCGCTGTGTGGTGCGGGGAGGGCATGGGTCGTATGGCACTGCGTTCACGGTGAACCTTAGGGACATTCAGGACGGCGCGCGGCTGTTCATCGACAATGCGGGCGTGCTGCGAGGCAATAATGGCCTCGCGATACGGGTGAACGACGACTGCGGCTACGAGGTGGAGCTGTGCAACAGCGGGCGCATTGAGGCAACCGAGTTTGGCGTGATGCTCACGGATCTCTTGAGCGGCGCGGGTTCGCGCGTCAAGATCGTCAACACGGGTGTCATCGAGTCCCGCGAGCTGGCCGCTGTGCATGCGAGCGTGTGGGCCGACGCGGGCGGGGCGGAGCTGACGGTTGAAAACCATGGGAGCATCCGCTCGGATGCGTATCGAGGAATCGCCATAGAAGGTTCATCGAAAAGCGATGTCAGTCTGATTGTGCGAAACGGCGCAAACGGCGTGATCGAATCGCGGGGCGAGTGGCAGTGCGTGAGCGCGACCGCGGATGGCGAGGGGCGAATCGTCATTGACAACGAGGGCCAAATCATTGCTGGCGCTGGACAAGCCGCGCAATTGGCCGACTATCGCTGGACCGTCGCCCCTTCAGCGCTGCCTTCCGGCTGGGATACGGACGATGCGGCGTCTCTCACTGCGGCCATAGCTTACACCCAAGAGAAGCTGGATGCAGCGGACGCGGCAGCGCTGCCCGTTGGCACCCAGGTAACGGTGGAGGTCAGCGTGCTTCCGCCGGGTGGGAGCCGGCGCGAGTCGCTCTACAGGGTTTCGTTCGAGGCGCGGGTTTTGGACGGCGGGGGGCTATCGCCGCTCGAGGTGATCAGTATCGGGGACAAATGAAGGAGAGGGGAATGGATTTCATGAAGAGGATCGCTTTGGTTTGGCTGTTGGTTCTTACGCTGCTGCCTATGGGCGCGCTGGCGGAGGGCGCGGACTGGACGACGTATACCCACCCGGTGGGGGATTACAGCATCGATTATCCATCTGATTGGACGGCCATGGACGCGGACAGCATCGACAAGATCTGGGACGACGTCACGGCGGGCAAGATCAAGGGCTTGGACCCGGCCACGATTGAGGGCAACGAGCAGATGGTGCGCGAGGGCGGCGTGGCGCTGTTCGTGGCGCCTAGCGGCGCGTTCAATTTCAATGTGATGTTTGAGGACATCGGCGCGGAGCTGACGGCGGAAGCGTTGGTCTCTGCGGCATGTCCCTCAGCCATCGAGAGCTTTCGGGCGATGTTCCAGTCGATGGAGGTACTGGACGGCGGCTCGAAATGGACTGCCGGGGATGTGGAGTATGCCATTGTGTTTGTTCAGGCCGATGCCGGCGGCGAGCAGGTGATGCTCAACCAGGCATACACCATGAAGGGTACGATGCTGTACATTCTCACGTTCACGGTCTTCCCGGACCGGGGCGTTGACATGGAGCAGGTGAGCGCCATCGCGGATCGGATCGGAACGTCATTCAGGTAGATCGACCTGACGCTGACCGGTTCGGATGGATCTGTCGCGCGCGACCGCGCGCGAGGTGCGCTTTTCGCAGGACGGCATGAAGGGGCCTGAGCGCGCACAAGCGGACGGGGGAGGATGAAAGGATGAACCGATCGGGGTGGGTTGCGCGCTTGGCGGCGCTGATGGCAGCCGCGCTACTGGCGCTTAACATGGGCGCTGCACTGGCGCAGGAGGAGACGAGCGTCGAGCAGTGGAGGCGGCTGACGTCGGCGCTGAACCAGGCCGATTGGGACATGTGGTATCGGGACGCGGCGAACGATGTGCCCATCTATCGGATCACCGAACAGCGAACCGTGTCCGATCAGGATGTGGCCGCGCTGATGGCGGTGCTCGAGGCCCGCAAGGCGCTCCAGCGCTGGGAGCTTGACAACGAGACGGACGAGGCCCGCCTGGCGCTGGTGCGCGAATCGATGGTCGAGCCGGACGAGGAAGGCGCGCGGGAACTGCTGCTGGGTCTGATGCTGCTGTGGGCTGAGGCCGACGAGCGGGGCATTACCGGAGACGAGGTTCATGAGCTGATGATGCGCTACCACCGGCGGGAAGAATGGGCGGACATCGTGCCGGACGGGGCGACGCCGTCGGACCCGGACGTGCTGGTGTTGAGAGGGCTGATCCGCGTGCATTCCTGGCTGAACGACCTGGTCAACACGACCAGTGCCCCCATGCCCTTTGAGGGCAGCGCCGCGCAGATTGACGATCTCATTGAAACGCTGAGGGCGAAGTATCCGCAATTGGAGGGCGCGCGGAGCACACCGGAAACAGCACCCACGCCGATGCCGTATATCGAGCTGACGCGCGAGGTATATCGGCTGCAAAAACAGATAGCAGAACGCGACCGCAGCGGCGACACGCCCATCTACCGGATCGACGGGGCGCGGTTCGTGTCCCGGGAGGATGTAGAGGGCTACCTGGCGCTCATGCGCGTGGGCGCAGAGCTGAAGCGGCACGCGGGCGAGCCGGACTCGAAGATCGTCGAGCCCAGCGAAGCCTACGTGGAGGACCTGCTGGTGGAGCGGATGCTGCTGGAAGCCGAAGCGGAGGCGCTGGGCATCACGGACGAAGAGCTGAATGGGGCGCTCACGTACTACATGCAAAAAGGCTACATGGAGGAAGAGGGGACCAGTGATCCGCTCGATGTGCTGCTGACACCGGATGCCAGCCCGGATACGGACGAGGTGAAAAAGCAAGCCGAGGCGCGGATGGCCGCCCCTACGCCGACGCCGTACCCGACCCACCCCGGGACGTTGGTGCGCGATGGCTGGGTGCGAAATCGCTTGGCCATCAGCGAGATGTGGGCCAGCCAGACCGGCAAGTGGTCCTTCAGGCGCAACGCCGCCTTGATGGATGCGCTGATCAAGGCGTTGAAACTGAAATATCCGTCCACGGCTGAGGAGGAGGACAATGCCGGGGTGAGTCTTGGCGGAAAATAAACGCGCGTTGAGGGAAATGATGACGCGGTTGGGGCGAGAATCGGCCAAAATGGGGCTGTAAAGGGGGACCTATGCGATCATATAGCTAGACAAACGCACTGAAAAGGGGTACTTTGAGGGCGAAGGCGAGGTGATGGGCGCATGAAATGGTTCGGGAGGCTGAGGGCGGCGCTGCGTCCGGCGGAGCGCGTCGCGGTGGCGAGCGCCGTGCCGGATGTGGCGCCTTGCGACAGGCTTTTGGGCCTGACCAGGCGGGAGCGGGAGGTGTTCGCGTTGCTTTTGCAGGGCAGGAAGCAGCGCGAGATCGCGGAGTCGCTGTCTGTCAGGCCCACGACGGTCAGCTTCCACATCCAGTCGCTGTACAGGAAGCTGGGTATCCACGACCGGGCGCAACTGTTTATCCAGTACGCGCAGCCGGGAAAGAAACAAAGGGAAGAATGCGAGGAGGAAGCGGAATGAAGCGGTTTTTGAAGGGTTTGTGCCTGGTGCTGGCGATGGTGATGGTCTTGGCGATGCCCGCACAGGCGGCGGACTTGCTCTCGGAGCGCATGGGGGAGGCATACGAATCGGGGCGGCAGGTCGAGGCCGCGGTGTCCGTCCAGTTGGGCAGTGGTGGGGCGCTGTTCCTGCCGCAGGAGACTTTTAACGCGGTTCAAAAACTGCTGAACGATACCCGCATCGTGGCGCGCTGGGTCAAGGATGACGCGGGCCAGCCGGTGATGGGGCTTGAAATCGCCATTCAGGACGTAAAACTGCTGGAGGGCGAGGCGCGGATAGCCGGGGAGAGCGCGCTGGTAACGAGCAACTGGCTGCCGGGCAAGACGCTTGCGCTGCCGCTCAGCGGCTTGGGCGAGGTGGTCGAGCAGCCGCAGTTGCCGGTGGACCTGGACGAGCAGACGATGGACATGCTGGCACAGGCAGGCGAGCGTTATCTGGCGATCTTTGCCGCCTGGGCGCAGCGGGCCGAGGGGGTATACTCGGAAAGCGTGTTGGAGACCGCCCCGACCGACGCGCGCGGCGGCTCGGTGCGCGCCGACCACCTGGTGGTGCGGGGCGACCAGTTGCAGGAACTGCTGATGGCGGTGGCGGACGAGTTTGAGAAGGACGAGGAGCTCAAGGCCATGCTGGGCCAATACCTCGCGGCAAGCGGCCAGTCGGTGGACATTGAAGACTTGGCGGCGGCGCTGTCGCAGGGCATGCGGGACCTGGTGCCCACGGCGGACGGCGCGCTGAAGCTGGATCTCTACCAGGACGAGAACGCCGAGCTGGTGGGGGTGGACTTTACGATGGACCCGCTGTTCGAGGGCATGGATCAGACCGCGTTCGCGCAGTACGACCGGCTGATCGAGGACGGCCATGATGCGTACGCGTTCCAGGGCAGGCTGGGCCTCGCGGACGGCGGCATGGCTGCGGCCAAGTTCAGCTACAGCGCGCTCGAATCCCACGTGGAGCCCACGCTCGACACGGACCTGCTGCTGCTGGGCATGGTTCAGGAAACGCAAGCCGATCCGGTCAGTCAGATCACGTTGACCGACAAGCGCCACACGGTGGAGGGCGATGAGCAAGAGCAAATGGAGGACGCACTGACGCTGACGATGGAGCAGTTCGCGCCCGACGGCAGTGCGGTCGAGGGCGCGATGCCCATGAGCGCGGCGCTGAACACCGTGAGCGTTACCAATGCCGAATCGGGCGGCGGTTTTGATTCGGACACGACCGTGACGTTGAGCTTCATGGGCATGGAGATGGGCGCGGTATCGGTGAAGCTCACATCCGGCGAATACGTGCCGAATGATATATCGGGCAACGCCGTGCTTGACCTGTCCAAAGCGACCGAGGCGGAGCAACAGGCGCTGCTCACGGAACTGCAAACCGGAATGGCGCAGGCGCTCATGAGCGCGATGGCCGTGCTGCCGCCCGAGCTGCTCTCGATGATTCAGGGCGGCTGACATGGGCGATCTGCTTGAGCTGATCATGGAGGCCCTGGGCAACATCGGTGTCGATTGGGCCTTTTCGGGTCGCGCTAGGGAGCGGAGCCAGGAAGAGATTGCCAAAGACGCGAAATGGAATATCGTGTTCGTGGTTGTGATCCTCGTCGCTATCCTTGTGGCGGGCTGCTACGCAGTGGTGATCGGGATTCGGGGTTTCTTTGACAAGGGCGAAGCGGGTGGCTTGCTTGCCGCCGCATTCGGCGCGGCGATGGTTGTGGGCCTGATCTGGCTGGTCGCCCAGCTAAAGTCTCGCAACAACTGAAGGGAAGTGCGCACACATGGACGAGGGCACAATGGTGGTTGGCGCTGTTGAGGCGCGGGAAATGCAAGGCGATGACCGGGCCGTGTCGCGCGGTTGGCTGCTGCTGTTCTGCCTGATGTCCATGTGGGTGTACGCGTTCCGGTCGGGCGGCGCGTTCCTGCTGATCCAGAGCGACCTGCACACCCAGTTCATGGCGGTGGGGTTCTTCGAGTACCCGGTGCAGATTCTGGGGGTCTGCGTGGTTCCGTGGCTGCTTGACCGGCTGGGCCTTTCAAACAAGCCGCGCGCGGACCGGCTGGTGTTTGCGGGGTTGATGTTGTTCAGCCTCGCGCTGATGGCGGCGCTGTGGTTCACACCGGGATTTGCGGTGCCGCTGGTGCTGCTGTACCTGCTGAACCTGGCCGCATCCACCGCCATGGGCCTGGCGCTGCGGCGGGGCGCGCTGCTGTGGGATCCGGGTCGCGCGGCGCTGTACGTCGGGGGCGCGCATATCCTGTACTACGTGTTTGACTATGTACAATACTACACGCTGTTTTTGACGGGCAACCCGTTTGTGTATCTGGCGGTTGCGACCGCGCTGTTCGCGGGCGTGCTGATCGCGGCGCTTGTGGCGCGTCTGCGGCTGAAAGACGGGGGCGCTTACGCCGCCCCGGTGCTGCTCACAGAGCCCTATCCCAAGCCGTTCCTGCGCGGCGCGGCGCTGGCGCTCACGCTGCACGCGCTGTTCTCGGTGATGATCAATACGGTGTGGTACTTTGAAAACAATGGCGAGTTCCCCTCGCTGGCATATGAGATCTCCTTCAAGCTGCTGGCGCTGGTCGTGATGGGCGCAGCGACGCTGTTGCTTGACAAG